>PHAA01000078.1 GCA_002840245.1 Firmicutes bacterium HGW-Firmicutes-15 | reverse complement strand
GCTTTCTGGCTATATGATAGTCGTAAATGATCTATTTAATTGAAAATACGTGTGTTTCATTCAGTATTACGATGTCATGGTGTTTGCTGTCGCGAATGACCATATATGGTCATTCTTCTGGTGAAATTTGTGATTAATCAGGTTTGTGTAATTATATCAATGAGTACTGAAATATTTGCGTGACGAGAAATCTGTAATATCCACTACCGGACACCGGATGGGGATTTCTCCCGAAAAAAATCCCCTCGCATGTCGCGGCGGACAAAACAACAGAACCATCATCATCGTGTATCGTGAAACGGGGAGTAAAACTTTCTTTCCGGACTTTGTATTGTGGCGGCTATTTTCCATTGACACGATGCCGAATATTCCTATAGTGTTCAAATAAAGGGGATTTTTTCAAAAGAAACGGTGATGAACATCTCCAGAAAATCGGTCATTGTATGATTCTGGAAATTTTCCTCAAAGTCCGTCTTGGTAAAAACAAATTTTTTCATGATTTAAATAGTTGAAGTCATGAAAGAATAGCATCCCGTTGACATTCAAAAGATATCCTTGCCATGACCCGGGGAAGAGGAATGATCGGATCAAACATTAACGAAAAAATATTGTCGCTTATTGCGCTTTTATACTCAAAAAAAATCCTTTCAGACAAAACATCAGCCTTGCAAAATTTGGATTGGTCGGCAATGGCCAGTGCTGTCGAAAATGCTGGCATGGCTGGATATTTTTCGACTCTCCTTTTGCAAACCGAAACCGGCCTGGAACTGCCTCCGGCATTTGCCGGGTCGCTCAAGAATGCAGCTCGCCGTATTGCCGCCAGGAACGCCTTTTATAAGTTTGAATGCGAAAGAATCCTGAAAAAATTAAACAATGCAAGTATCGAGAATATTTTGCTCAAGGGTTTTTCGTACATGCAGGACATCTATGGCAACACTGCGGCCCGGAGAATGAGCGACATAGACCTGCTCATCAGGCCGGCTGACCGGACAAAAGTGATGGAGTATCTTCGGGCTGAAGGCTATTCGGAGTATGTTACTCCGTCATTTAGAGGTAATCAGAATGATTTCATTAACTTATCAGATATCAAAGGCGAGGCGCATTTCATAAAAAAGATCGGAGCGCTGGTGGCGAATATTGACCTGCACTGGAAGTTTCGGGCAAATTTCCCCATGAATGACTACCTTGCGATGGACGGCTTCCCCTGGTGGGAAAATTGCAGTACTGTTCTGATAGGAGGCACGCCTGCAAGAAGACTGTCACCCGAGATGCAATTCATTCATCTGGCACTGCATTTTGCCCTTCATCATCAATACACGGGACTCCGGTGGTTTGTGGAACTTGGCCTCTTCCTCAGAAGGTTCAGCGGTGAACTTGACTGGGAATACATAGACAGAACAGCATCATCGCCTGACTGCCGCAAATTGCTGGGCATCTGTTTGCGACTTGTCACGGATTACCTGGGCGAAACATGGTGCGCCTCAGCAATATGGAAGAAATTCCTTCCGGCGGGCACCTTGCTGCCGGCTGAGTACCGCTTTTATCAATACTGCCTGATGAAGGTCTCCTGGTCACGATTTTCCA
>PHAA01000014.1 GCA_002840245.1 Firmicutes bacterium HGW-Firmicutes-15 | reverse complement strand
ATTCCATTTGAAAATAAAACTTATTTCCAAACCATATAATAAATTCCTATCCCTGTACCCAATGAAACCAGTAACCATATAATGGTTCTTAGCAATTCACTTTTAACCTGTTTTGTTAACTCCTCCATTAAATAGTTTCCCCTTTCTAATACAATTTATAATGATCCCCGAAATTATTTTATATCATTAAATAGATATCCTTATGTAATCTACACCTTAAATCCTAAGTATTATATCACAGTAATCTATATCAATCATTGTTCTTTCTTTACAGGTTTTCCAATATAATCGCCTTTTCTTCAAAACACGACCCTACTATTTGATGATACTGCCTGGAGCCGTTAGTATTATAGTGTTTAGGGGAGGGTAAGTTTCCTCGGCTAACAGGTCTTTGGCAACTTCCTTGCCATTTTCCTTTACCAGCCGATACGTTTTTAACTGAATACCATTTTTCCCTTCCTGCTGCACTATCCTCTCCTGGGGTTTAAGCCCAAGGCTTACCTTCTCTATAATCTCAGGAGTCAACACTGTCTGTTCCCTGATCAAAGAAATTTCCCTTCCCGTTTCAGTTTGACAACCATAAATCTTTACCAGCAGTTTATTGTCCTCAATAGCTAAATACAATAAAACCGGATTACCCAGGTTGTTCATAAAGGCAACATCTTTGAAAGCCGCTGTCTGAGCAGGTCGCTCCACCACTTGAATGTGCGCATTCAGGCATGCTTGGTAAATCGCCTCAGAAAGAGTATTAGCAGCTGGACTCTGGGGGACTTTTTGATTCAAGGTCTTAATCATAGAAAATGTTTCACCCGGAATAACGATATTGCCATTTAAAAGAGATATTAATAACTGCATGTCGCTATTAATTATTGGGCTTCTATCCAATTTGGAAATGTAAACACCTATTAATTCTTTAACATTTTTTATATCTTCATTTTTGACATTCGGTGACAACTCATTGACCGTAAGACTTACTGGCCCCAAATCACCTTCAGCCAGAGCATCGTTAATCTCTTTAATAGCAACGCTTATGTTCATTGCCGATCCTTTTTCATGACTTATATATTCTAGAAGTCCATCTTTATATAAAACCCGGGCGTCGATAGCTGGTTTATCAGTTGTTTGCTTGATTTCCAACAGTCTTGAATAAAGCAATTCCTTATCGTCTAGCCTCAGGATAGGGTTAACGTTGATTGCTTTCCCTCTTATCATTGCGTTTTTCCAGAGCGAATCCGCTGCTTGGGATTTATCAACAATGTCATCTGCTTTTACCAGCGTCCTATCTAAATCATAACTTATCCCAATATCCTTTATGGGTATAGAAATAATTTCGCCGGCGTTACTGATTTTGAGACGTAAAATGCCCTCCCATTCATTCATTCCGCCCTCCAAACTCCTTAAGGCTTCCTGGCGAGTCTGGTTGGCAATGGCAATACCATCTACCGAAATATTTGAGGGATATATCCTTTCGTCCCTGGCCGCAAGTGCCAGTGATGACAAAAGTATAGTGATAATTGCCGCTACCATTACAAGCGATATGACCTTGGCGATGGTCTTTTTTCCGTCTGCCATATCATTTCTCCCAAATCAATTATTTGGCAAACTCGGAAAGCTCCATAAACTTACCTTGTTTATCTGCCAGGTTAAAGATATCTTCGGTTACTATTGTACCGGCCTGGATTAATACACTCCCTCTGGCATCCCTGATATCCTGAATCACCCTTTTGCCGAGCAAAAATTGCTTCTGTCTCTCCTTAAAAAGGGATGTCCCGTCAGTGGGTGTTGGCGCCTGTTTTTCTATAGGAGCAGCTGGTTCGATAACCGGAGTCGTTTTTTCTATAGGAGCAGGCGGCTCGATAACCGGAGTTGTTTTTTGTATAGGATCAGTTGGCTCGATAATTGGAGTAGGTTTTTCTATAGGAGTACTTGGTTGATAACCTGATACCTGTCTTTCAATTGGAACGCTTACCTGCGGAACCGGAGCACTTACTTCGGGAACTGGTGTCAACCTTTCCGGAGCGCTAGATAGAAATGACCCAGAAGGATCCGGGTTTGTTGACTTTTCCTTAACCACGATTACATCTGCTCCATAAGTCAGCACTTCATCGGCTTCAACAGAATCAATCAAGCTTTCATTTTGGGCTGTTTTATACTCCAACCTAACAACCTTACCTGTAGTTTCGTCAATTTCGTACTCACTTATGACTCCAATTAGATTTCCTTTGTTGGTCAGAACCCGATTTCCTTTTACTTCAATATTCCTCTGTAAAAGGCTGTTAGCAGTGGATGTTTCATTTATCGTGGCCAAAAGATTCTCGCTTTCAGTAGTGACCGCATGTTCCCCTACTCCCATTACGGCCTTGTAAGGTAAAACCCTTGCGCCCACATACCAACTGCCATTGCTGACCAGGATAAATTCCACCCTCCCTTCTTCGGGGTTGATCACCAGATCCTTAACCTGTCCAATCTTTCTCCCTTCAACAATCGAGAAAACTGGCAGGCCTATGATCTCCTGGCTTCTCTTCATTTCTCAAACTCCCTTCATCTGCTTTCTTCTAATTGCGTTTTCTCGGTCACATTCAGCTGCACCCAGCGCGGAACCTCTGCTAAAGGCGTATCCGGTATGCCGAGCCTTGTTAATTCCGCTTTCAAAATCCTGATATAAGAAAGCTGACGATTTATTTTATCTATTATATCAGGTCGCAGGTTATTATTGCCAATATATATGTCAAGAAGATCTTCTGCCTCTTCGTATCTCCCTAATCTCTTATAGAAATTCACATTTTCCAAGGTTAAGAAATATTTCAGTTCCGGATCTTCGGTTAATTTCCAAGCCACTGCAAAATTGCGAACTGCCTCCTCGGGCTTATTTGCCAATTTACATGCAAAGCCTGCCTCTATCAATTGGTTAATTTCATGCTGAACTAGTTCTGCTTCTAATTCTGCTTCTAGCTCTAGTTCTGGTTCTGGTTCTAGTTCTAGTTCTAGTTCTGGTTCTGCTTCTAATTCTAATTCTGGTTCTAGTTCTGCTTCTAGTTCTGCTTCTAATTCTGGTTCTAGTTCTGCTTCTAGTTCTGGTTCTAGTTCTGGTTCTAGTTCTAGTTCTGGTTCTAGTTCTGGTTCTAATTCTGCTTCTAGCTCTAGCTCTAGTTCTGGCTCTGGTTCTAGTTCTAGCTCTGGTTTTGGTTCTGCTTCTAGCTCTAGTTCTGGCTCTGGTTCTAGTTCTAGTTCTGCTTCTGGTTCTGCTTCTAGTTCTGGTTCTAATTCTGGTTCTAATTCTGGTTCTAATTCTGGTTCTAATTCTGCTTCTAGCTCTAGCTCTAGTTCTGGCTCTGGTTCTAGTTCTGGTTTTGGTTCTGCTTCTGGTTCTGCTTCTGGTTCTGCTTCTAGTTCTGCTTCTAGTTCTGGTTCTAATTCTGCTTCTAGCTCTAGCTCTAGTTCTGGCTCTGGTTCTAGTTCTAGCTCTGGTTTTGGTTCTGCTTCTAGTTCTAGTTCTGCTTCTAGTTCTGCTTCTAGTTCTAGTTCTGCTTCTAGTTCTGGTTCTGCTTCTAGTTCTGGTTCTGCTTCTAGTTCTAGTTCTGCTTCTAGTTCTGGTTCTGCTTCTAGTTCTGGTTCTGGCTCTGGCTCTAGTTCTGGTTCTGGTTCTGGCTCTGGCTCTGGCTCTGGTTCTAGTTCTGGCTCTGGTTCTAGTTCTAGTTCTGGCTCTGGTTCTAGTTCTAGTTCTGGTTCTAGTTCTAGCTCTGGTTTTGGTTCTGCTTCTAGTTCTGGTTCTAGCTCAACTGTCAATTTTAATTCCGATATTTCTTCCCCGATTTCTTGATTCTTCTCGGTAATGGTATTCAGTAAAGCAGCTATCTTTTGATCTAATCTTTCCAGCTCACTCACTTTATCACCCGACAAAGTGTCCGGATCTGAAATTATGGCATTAGAAATACTCACATGATTCTCTATTATCTCAACTTCGCCCTTCTTTTCAATACTGACTGGAGGAAGCCCCTCTTCATCAATTGCACAGGCAATCTCCGTCGGTTCAACTTGATGACCGCTGGCCATTATAACCATTTCATCCTTAATAAAAGGTACCCCTTTTATTGGCGTGGAAATTTCATCATCATTCTGCATAGTTTTCATGAAATACCCAGTTAAAAGGATTAACAAGAGCGCGTAAAGAACTAAAGTAAGGGATAAGCCCAATTGCTGTAAAGCAATTGGGAACGAAACAATAATGCCCAATGATGCTGCTACAATAACAGCAATAAATCTTGCCATTAAGCCTTCCCGCCGGAGTTGATAGGACATTATTGCCCCAATGGGGAGAAAAATTATCGTTGAATAAATAATATATTCGCGCATAGAAATCCCCTTAAACATAATCGCCCTCATAATACTTCGACAGCAAGAACATATATCCTCTAAAAAACCAATATTTTTGCCGATTACTTACTGTTATTTATCTTCCAGATATTAGATTCATCATTCTATAACTAGCTGTAGACTGCTTTTAGTAGTAAATCACCCAGCTGCTTCAAAAATAGAAAAACAGGAGAAAATAATATTTCACCCCTGCATTAGGGACTATTAAGAAATAAACTAGTGACGTCCAAGGATGGACCAATATCGCGACGTCCACGGAAGGACTAGTGCAGCGTTGCCATGGATGGCAAAGAGCTGCCGTTGCCATGGATGGCAAGGAGCGACCATTTACTCGTCTGTTTCGCGCTATACTTCGTTGTCAAATCTTGCACCCTCCACCCTTCGGGTACTACTGATGCTCCCATTGGTCGCTATTAAGGTTGCGGGTACCACCGGTGTTCGCTTCGACTCACCAATAATGTTGAAATACATTCCGTATTACTGCAATTTGACGCCTTGTCTAACGCGAAACATCCTCGGAGTATTCTACCTCGTTTATTTCTTAATAGCCCTTTATATCTATAATGCTAGGTTTTAATCCATGATTATCAATTTCTATTATCGCAAAACTTCCTTGGCCTGACAAACGGGAATGTACTGGACTTCCAGGATTTATCAGCCATAATTCACCTATCTTATCACAGAACGGTCTATGGGTATGGCCAAATACCACTGCATCGACTGCTAACTCCTGGGCGCGATAATTAAGCCGGTTAAGGTCTCGTTTTACCCCAAACTGGTGACCGTGAACAAGAAATATCCTGTAACCCATAAGATTAATTGTTTCTTCCTGTTGCATACGATTACTGTTATCACAATTGCCAGCCACACTGTTACCCGGTACATTTAGTTCTTTAATTATTTTCCGTCCATCACCATAGTAGTCTCCAGCAAACAATACATGGTCGGGATTAAATAGTTTTAGTTTTTTGATGATTAGTTCAGTCTTACCGTGGGTATCTGCCACTGCTGCAACAATCACATAACTCCCTCCACACCCAATATTCGCTGCAAAAGAGGCTTTGCCTCCTGCAGGGCCTTTCCCCGATGGCTGATCTCATTTTTTTCCTCGTCTGAAAGTTCTGCAAAGGTCTTATTAAATCCCGAAGGAATAAACAAGGGATCATATCCGAAACCGCCCTGACCTCTGCGGGTTATATCTATTTTTCCCTTACAGACTCCCTCTACCGTTTGTACTATACCTTCGGGGGTTGCAATTGCGATTAAGCAGACAAACCGTGCAGTTCTATTCACTTCGCTTAAGTTCTGCATGAGTGCCAAAAGTTTATGGTTATTCTTCTCATCATCTGCGTCTATCCCCGAGAAACGAGCTGAAAATATCCCTGGCGCTCCACCCAAGGCATCCACTTCCAGGCCAGAATCATCCGCTAAGGTGATAAACCCGCTTAAAGCCGAGATGATTTGTGCTTTTTTGATTGCATTTTCTGCAAAGGTGGCTCCGTCTTCCTCTATTTCAGGCATTTCTTCAATATTATCTAATGTTAGCAGGTTAACATCCCAATCGCCTAAAATCGTCTCTAACTCTCTTTTCTTCTTACTATTCCTAGTCGCTATCAGTAAATTCTGAGGCATAATTAATTCCCTTTCCAATAATATTCGCTTGCAAAGCAATTACTTCCCTTATCCCTTTTTCCGCCAGAACCAATAGCTCGTCCAGCTTCTCCTTACTAAAAGGACTCCCCTCTGCGGTTCCTTGAACCTCCACAAAATTTCCCTTTCCGGTCATTACCACATTCATATCCACATCGGCCTGCGAATCTTCCGTATATTCAAGATCTAAGACCACTTCACCATCTACAATTCCGACACTGGTTGCCGCTACATAGTCAATAATTGGTAAATCCGCAATGATTCCTTCTGCCTTCAATTTCATAAGAGCTAAGCAGAGAGCTACAAAGCTGCCTGTGATAGCTGCTGTCCTGGTGCCTCCATCCGCCTGCAGAACATCACAGTCGATCCAAATGGTTCTTTCTCCCAAGACTTTCATGTCTACGACTGCTCGGAGGGACCTTCCTATCAATCGTTGAATCTCAGAAGTACGCCCGGTAATTTTACCCTTACTAGCCTCTCGCTGAGTTCTGGTTTCCGTGGATGAAGGTAATAGACAGTATTCTGCCGTCACCCACCCTGAGCCGGTTCCCTTTAAAAAGCGCGGTACTTTTTGTTCAATCATAGCTGAGCATAATACCATCGTGTCTCCGGTCTGTATTAGTACCGACCCATCCGGGTTTTTAGTAAAGCCCGGAGTAATGCGAACCGGACGCATCTCATCATTTTGCCGGTTATTTGGTCTAGTCATATTACCCTCCTTACTTTTTCTCGCTGC
Organism: Firmicutes bacterium HGW-Firmicutes-15; assembly: GCA_002840245.1. Classification (GTDB taxonomy): domain Bacteria; phylum Bacillota; class Syntrophomonadia; order Syntrophomonadales; family Syntrophomonadaceae; genus PHAA01. The sequence continues at coordinate 76,763 of PHAA01000014.1, read as the reverse complement.
CATTAGGCCTGTCGTATATATCATTACCCTGACTATCAATGGCGACAATGCAGGGAAAATCTTTCACGGTCAATTTCAAAATGGATTCCGGCCCTAACTCGGGATAAGCTACTATGTCAGCTGCCAATATTCTTTGAGCCAGATAGGCACCTGCACCTCCAACCGCTGCCAGGTAAACCGCGCCATACTTCTGCATAGATTCAATTACCCCTTTATCCCTAGGGCCTTTACCTATCATGCCTTTAAGACCTCGTTCTATAAACAACGGTGCATATGCATCCATTCTCCCCGAAGTAGTAGGCCCGGCAGATCCAATCACCTTACCCGGCGGCGCAGGGCAAGGTCCTGCATAGTAAATCAACTGGCCTTGAAGATCAAAAGGCAAATCCTCCCCTACCTGAATAGACTGTACCATCTTTTTGTGGGCGGCATCCCGGGCTACATAGATAACCCCTTCAACCAGCACTTCCTCTCCCATCTTCAGTTGCTCTATATCTTCTGTAGAAAGCGGTGCTTTTATTATTTTCATGGAAAGACATCCTCCTATAAATCAACTGTTACCCGGCGAGTGCAATGACAACCCAGGCTTACCGCCACCGGCAAACATGCAATGTGAGTGGGATAGGTTTCAATGTTTACCGCTAAGGCTGTCGTATCTCCGCCTAGTCCCTGTACTCCTATCCCCATAGCATTAATCTGGACTAGCATCTCTTCCTCAATAGCTGCTAGTTCTGGTCTCGAACTCTTCTGTCCCACTTCTCTGAAAAGCGCTTGTTTAGCGAGCAAGGCTGCTTTTTCCATATTGCCTCCCACTCCTACTCCTACAATAATAGGAGGACAGGGATTCCCTCCAGCTTCCCGAACTACCTTCAAGATAAATTTCTTTACCCCTTCCATTCCCGCAGAAGGTTTTAGCATTGCCAATTGGCCCATATTCTCGCTCCCTGCACCCTTAGGAAAAACAGTCATATGCAAGCCGTCTCCAGCGACTAGATGAATATGTATGATGGCAGGAGTATTATCCCCGGTATTGATTCTATCGAAAGGGTCATTTACCACTGATTTTCGCAAATAGCCCCGTTGGTAACCGTCCCGTATTCCTTGGTTCACGGCCCCTTCCAGTTCACCACCCACTATGTGAACTTCCTGCCCCAACTCGATATTAACTGCTACCAATCCTGTATCCTGACATAGGGCCACTTTTTCACAAACCGCGATCTGAGCATTTTCCAGAATAATTTGCAAACAATTGGAAGCTGAAGCTAAGCTCTCGCGTTCCAATGCCCCTTGCAAGGCATCCTTGATATCCCCGGGTAAATTAGTATTAGCCTCAATGACTGCTTCTGCTATCGCTTTACTAATATTCTCAACATGTACTTGACGCATGATTACCTCCTGTGGATGTTCTTTCTTCTCCGAATATACAGCATCCTATAGCTCCATTTAACTGAGGTTGCGGGAGACATAAAACTTCCCGCGAGGTCTCTTTCTCAATGATCCTTTTAAGAGCAACATTAAGCGCTACTCCACCTGCCAAAATAATTGTATCACTTTCTAATTGTTCAAGCATACTAGAGCAACGTCGATAAAGGCTATAGTTTACCCCTGCAGCCAAGTTGGGAAGAGAGCATCCTTCTACTATTTTGCCTATGATTTCTGTTTCCCCAAAAATCGCACAGGTAGAATTAAGCTCCGCCGGGTCTTCACTATAAGAAGAAAGTTCCTGCAGAGTCAAACCCAGAATAGCTGCCATATTCTCCAAATACCTGCCTGAGCTAGCTGCACAGCGGTCATTGGTCATGAAATCAACCGCCCGGCCATCTCTTACCTTAACCACTTTAGTATCCTGCCCACCTATATCCAAGAGAGTAAAGTTCAATAGGCCACTCTGGAAAACAGCACCTTTTACATGTGCTTGTATCTCTGGCAGATGTATAGCCCCCTCCACCTGCACCGTAATTTTCCCATAGCCGGTTGCTACTAGTCTATCCCTTTCTTCGAAACCCAGCTCACCCAAATCAATCCTAAGATTCCCCTTCCCCTGTCCGCCATAACGACGATAAAAACTAATCGTATCGTATATCTTCGAATCAATCACCGTAGATTTATTCATTTGTACAATTTTTATACTCCTCGACCCCATATCCAATCCTATCATTATGCCCACCTTAGTGTTATTTTTGATTATTTCTTCAGCATACTCACAAATGCTTCCATCCTCATCCGAGTGCGAGCATCCATCTTACCCGGCTTGTCCCCCTCCATTGTTAAAAACGGCAAATTAAGCTTTTGACGGTAAATTAGATCCTCAATCTGACGATAACAAAAGGTCTGCGTATAATGAATAAGCCCATCCACATTTCTTAGCTCAAGCTGAGTACGAATGTCATCCAGGCGGGCAAATGCTCCGTAAGGGTAGGTATATTGCCGGTATTGTTCCACAATATCAGTAGTATCAAAAGGCATAGAAAACTGCCGCTGTACTTCGTTATAAACCACTCTCGCCCCCATAGATTCTAATCCGGTATATAAATCAGTAAAAATAGGCGGAACCCCGATATATGCCAACCTCACTTCATCTTTATAAGGCTTCCTGCTCCGGGCCTGGCTAATAAAGCTGTGCAAATCACGCTCATATTGTTGGGGGTCTCCATTAAAATCACTGGCCGAGACCAGATAATAATGATTTTCCGATCCGCTCACCAGGTTATCCCGCCAGGTCATCAGGTCAATCTCCCTGCACAGCACCCGAATTCTATCTAAATCAGCCTTTACCCGGTACACACTTTCCCAGCCAACACCAAAAGCTTGCATTAGTTTGTCCATCTGCTCCCGGAGAGTTACCTTATCACGGTCGAATGGATAGGCAAAGGGAATAGTTTTAATATCTTTCAGTTGCAGAGTTTCCATCAATGCCTGGGTGTTGCTGCAATCCCCTTGCGTTACTGCAATCACAGCTTCCAGATCATTTTCCAGGGCGACAGAATACAGCCCCTTGATCCAGCCACAGGTATTGCGAGGATATCCGGCATCTTCAGCAATATCCACTAATTGGCGGGATCTCTCGGAAGCAATAAAAATATTGTTTAAGTCTACCGGTATCTTTCCGGCGGCCAGTATAATCTCCATTGGTATACTGGTGGTAAAACCGATTTTATTCATTATTCCTCCCTAATCCAGTTCAATTCTATCAACCTTCTGAATAACGTCCCCTAGAAGCAACCTGCCTACCCTGTAAAAGGATTCCTCGTTACCACTGACATAGAACTCCCGCGTTCCGCAAGCCTCATTATCATTCAAAATATCATTTTGCTTAAGTATCCCGATCAGCTCTTCAATGGTTTGCGTAGCCGGATCAACAAGGGTTACCCCCTCACCAGAAATATCACTTATTACCGGGGCCAGAAATGGATAATGGGTGCATCCCATCACCAGGGTATCAATCTTCCGCTGTAAAAGAGGGGCGATATATTCTTCCACTGCCTGGCGAGTCTCTTTTCCATCAAGTATCCCCGCTTCTACCAGTGGTACAAAGCGCGCACACGCCGCAGAAAATATCTCGTGTTCCGGTTCAATTGCGTTAATACTAAGAGAGTATGAACAACTATTTACGGTGGCCTGCGTGGCTATCACACCGATCTTACCGTTTCTGGTAGCTTGTGCCGCGGCCCTTGCACCTGGTTTGACTACCCCCAATAGAGGTACTGGACAGGTCTTTTCTATTTCCGGCAGGGTTACCGATGAATGGGTACCACATGCAACAACTATGATTTTGACCTCACGGCTGAGTAAAAATGATACAATATCATTCGCATACTTAAATAACTCTTCCCGGCTTTTGCTTCCGTAAGGAACATGGGCCGTATCCCCATAATAAATGAAACTCTCGCCGGGCAGCCTAGCCAGAAGTGATTTAACCACCGTTAGTCCACCCACCCCGGAGTCAAAAATACCGATCGGTCTTGTTTTCAAAATAGAACACCTCAATTACTAATTCCTATCTGCCACTTCCAAAGCAACAGATGTTTAACAATCCAATAAATACTGTATCACTTTTGCCCTCCATATTCTAGTAAAGTTCTTCCTTCTTAGTCTTAAGGGACTATCAAGAAATAAACTAGTCATTTACTCCGGTCTTTTTCGCGCTATACTTCGTTATCAAAACGTAGTAATACCCTCCAGTATTACCACGCTTTGCAACATTATTGGCGACCGCTGGGGAGCACCAGTAGTGCCCGGAGGGTGACGCCTTGTCTAACACGAAAAATACTCGGAGTATTCTGCCTTTATTCCTTGATACTCCCTAACAAAATAAGGAAATAGTATCAACTCATGACCTATTCTCCTTACTAAATATATATATATGTTTTTGTCTGTTATTTTATAATTTTAATAATTATTTTGGCAGGTTATACTCCGCCTGAACCGGTTTAGCAAAGTTAACCATCCCCCCTAAATCACTAACTTTTTCCCCATTAATTAAAAAACTAACCTCTCTAATGGAAGGAAACTGACCCAAAGTATTGGCAATGGCCTGAACCATAAGCTTTCCCTGTTCCTTATTGCTGACCTTTCTGGCCTCCCCGCTGAGATCCACAATGCACATCCCCTCGGGTTTCACATTAATATCCAGAAGTTTTGTACCAAAAGGAAATATCGACCGCATTTCCGTATTAGACGGACCTTTTATTAGTTCCTGCATAGTCTGGCGGGCAATCCCTTCGACCTTCTCAATGCTGCGCTCTTCAATCACCAGTTTACGTTGCTGGTCATCTTCAAAATAGAGCTTCACAGTGACCTTCTCGGTTAGCTCTGGGGATTGATTCTCGGGTGTAAGTATGTCCTTATCACTCTGGGCGCTTTTCTCAGTCGACGCCGGTATCTTTATCAAATCCTTCCAGGCCTTGACCTTGCTTTCATCCACTTTGGAGCAGCCACTTAAAAGGCAAATGATCAGGAGCACTGCCGCCAAACTAACAATTAATCTTTTGGTCATAATTTCAATCCTCCCCTATAACTTCCTATTAAGATATTACGATGATAGGTTAAAATTTATGACTTGAATTATTACTTCGTTATTTGTTAATCTGTCATTCTAAGGAGGTGTCTCTATGCGTTACGAAGGGACTGTTTTTCGACCACCCAGCGAGGCCCATAGTCTTCTCATTCAGGCTACTATAGGATGCCCTCATAACAAATGTAGTTTCTGCTCTATGTATAAAAACACTCGTTTTAGGATTCGGCCCGTGCAGGAAATTAAAGAAGATCTCCTGGCTGCTCGTGATTACTATGGAAAATATATAGAATCGATATTTTTTCCCGATGGTAACACCATCATTATGAAAACCGAGCAGTTGCTGGAAATTTTCAATTACGCTCATGAGCTTTTCCCCGAATTAGAACGCATAACCGTTTATGGTTCTGCCCGATTTGTAAACAAAAAGACTCCAGAAGACCTAAGACGTCTTCATGAGGCAGGCTTAAGCAGGCTTCATATGGGTATGGAAAGCGGCGATGACATTACCCTGCAAAATATCAACAAAGGTACAAATTCAGCTGAAATTATTGCGGCAGGCTTGAAGTTGAAAAATGCCGGAATTCAAACCAGCGAATACTACCTGGTGGGAATAGCGGGCAAAGCGAGATGGAGAGAACACGCAGAAAATAGCGCCCGAGTATTAAGTGCTTTTAGCCCTGATTTTATTCGACTGAGAACATTTGCTCCTGAACACAATACACCGATTCTAGAAGAAATTCGTGCAGGCAGTTTTCAGTATCTAAGTCCCCATGAAGCTTTAAGAGAAATACGTGTTTTGATCGAAAACCTAAATTGCAACAATAGCATGGTGTTAAGCGACCACGTTACGAATTACTGGAACATTAACGGTCAAATACCGAATGATCGTGACAAAATGCTGGCAGAAATTGATAAAGCACTGAAAATCGATGAATCCCGCTTTAGAACTCCTAATCTGGGTCATAGTTAACTAAGAAAACTCTGTAACACCCTTTTCTTTATTCACCTTTCCTTGCAATGAATACATTTAATGGTGCAGTATGTGTGTAAGTGTTTTTGGGGCTTTTCAAATACGCCGATGCGGGAAACATTACTGTTTGGAATTTATTCCACAAAAAATCAAATACGGTCTTTTAGGTGTGAAAACGAGGGTTATTTACCCTCGTTTTCACTGATCTTATTTTTGTTTCCATTTTTTAAATATTTCGTCAGGAAGGGGCATATATTGGTCAATAGCCCCGATTGGATTCTCGGTTGGATTAATCTCACTTTTATCAGAATTGGCCCCTGTTTGTTTTGTGCTTTTCAAAATATCACCTCCTAATAAGTTCTGTTACTATTTTGCCCGCGTATTATTTTTTATCTCGCCCACTTTCTGTAAAGTCTACGAGATATACCTTTCAGAATAGATTAGTTGCAATTTACATGTAAATTTAAATTGTGGATTTATTAATTATTTAATCAATAAATCCTATTCAGCTACTCTGCCAGTTCTATGTATTGCAACCATTCACCAAAGGTTCCTGAGCGTCAAATGGGAAGTCCATGATTATAAATAAGATTGCCACATTAATAAAAGCGCCTGAAAGGGCGCTTTTATTAATGTGGCAATCTTATTTCTTTTTGCTTTTTTGTTTTTTCTCAGGATTGAGCAGTTTTTCGTGATCTTCCACTGCCCTTTGGGTTCCGTCTTTATAAATCTGATCTTCTCCCCTTGCCTGCTGCTTTTTATCTTTTGCCAATTTTCTTTCCCCCTTACTTAAAGCTTATTACTGAATAAACTCAAAAATTAAAAACCATAAGTTCACTTATAGCTTTTCCTGTTGCAAGGGATTTATAAATGCAATAAATAGAAACGCAGGAAATAATATTTTTGTTTTATTATTTCGGAGGAACGATAAAAACTTCTTCTTCTCTAAATTCAAAATAATCACTCAATTTCCAATAAACACCCCGACTTAGCCGCGTATCAGCCTCATGGCGAAAAGTTATGTAAGGTACATCACCCTTGAAATAGAGCTTCAATTCATGATCCAAAATCATTTCCTGCAAATCATGAAAAGCTAGTTTTATTGGCTTTTCGTTTTCCATTATCCCCGTGGCCAGGTAAGGTACATCTTCCACGATAACCGGATTTTCATCGTCGCCCATCTGAATATAATAACTACCATCAGGATTTCGGTGCAGGTTAGTAGCCAGCACATTGAGTATCTGTCTCCTAAACATCTCCGCCTGACCGAAATACCATTTTCCATTTTCCTTTATGGTAATATCCTGTATAAGTACATCCATATCTCTTCCTCCTTAAGCAACTTCATCACGACCCATAACTCGCTATCAAAATGGGAAAGGATGATTTTATGTTTATTATCTTCTCTGTCACTGAAGATAATTCCTGCTTGTTTAGGAACAGTAAAACAGTAACATAAAATCCCTCGTTAAAAAGCGCAAGTTACGATTTTGCTCTTCCCTACATGTTTTCAGCCCGCTTGAATTGAAGAGAATTCCTGAAAATTCTTTCAATATCCTGTTCATCTATTTCATGGTTACCCATTCTTAAGCCGGCCAGACCAAAGCCATGTTTTTTTGCTAATTCTCGCAAATAATGTACTGTCTCCAGAGCTAGTCTGTTTCCTATGCTGTAATCCTGACAATCTCCTTCCAATGCCAGTAAAACAGTTTCGGATAAGCAGGCTAAATTAACACCATCCCGGTAGCCAAGGTTCGGACCAAAACTAACCGTATCCGGATATTGCACCAGACCACCTTCCAGGATTAGCACATCATCTCTTTGCACATATACCTCCGGTGCTACATCTGCAGGGCGGGCTACATCGCATACTACTGCCCCTGAGCGAAGATGACCGGGGTAGATTAGATATTCCGGCGAATTGCTGGTGGCAATAACCAGATCACATTCAGCAAGTTTAGCACCAATATCAATGGTGGTTGCAAGCGGGCAAGCAATATCCAGATATCCACATACATCATTGACAAAAGACAGCGATATTTCCTCTTCTACTATGATTCGCTGTAGATATTCCTGGGCTATTTCTTCATCCTTTTTCTGAAGAATAGTACACAACCTGCTCAGCCAAAGGCTCATTCCTTCTCGTTTACCTGCCTGCATTCTTGTACGCGCGTATGAGAATATATCTTGGGCCAGCGAGTTCAATCTAATTTTACTGCTGGTCGGATGTTTCGGGTTACCAAACAAGGTAATCTGGCTAAGTTTTTCTGACACCATCAATGCACAAGCTCGCCCTATTGACCCAGTGGCGCCAACTACACCACCCCTTGCAACTATCGGATCTATATACATCTTCTCAGCACCCAGGAACAATGCCTCTACCGCCATCAACGTCGTGAAACTATTACCGCTGGTAATAGCCACATTTCGTCCCGTTACCGCTCGTCCGCCACTAGTGACGACTGAGGTCAGAGCTCCCAAGCCCACAATTTCCGCCCCTAAGTCCCGTCCCATGTCTACAGCTTTGGCTATTATTTCAACCGTTTCTTCATGAGGCAAACTCATGATTTCCCGTGCACCCAGCGGTACTCCTATCAACCAACCTTCCGCAATTGTGCCCTGAAGCGATTTTATGGCAGGCATATAACAAGCAATTCCAGGATCGCTAGTACGGCTTTCCCACTCTAAAAATTGATATAGCTCATCCCGCTTGAAGGTGACAAAGGATGGGTTGTTTAATACCACATCTTCCGGAGCTGGATAATGGATGACAAAAGCGAACTTCTTACTGGCACGCTCACCTTCCTCCAGGACCGAGGATTTTATGATGCTGCTGCAATTCCTATAGTCTCTAATTTCCTGAGGTCGATGCTTGTCTCCAATCAAATAGCGGTATAAGCTGGCATAATCACGATATGTCAATATCTTGCAAACCACTTCCAAAGCTTCCATCACACAGTCTATTTCCGGATAGCTTATGGTTAAGGTCGGTTCCAACCTTAATGTCATCGAATTGTTCAAGAAAGGAGCCAAACGAATCTGGTAAACGTTGAGTAGAAATCCAACGACTAAAGCTGTGAATCCTCCTTGATCCTGAAGATAGGCCATGTCATAAGAGCCCACATCGTTCATGGAATAGAATTCTATGCCCACCATAAGACCCTGGCCCCGTACTTCCTTTATTACCTCAGGATATTTTTCTCCTAGCTTATAAACACTTGATAAGAGGTAGTCTCCTTTTTCCTTGACTTCTTTAACAAAACTCTGCTCATCTCGACATAGTTTTTCTAGAACAGCTGCACCTACCGCGCAGGTTAAATTGTTGTTGGCGAAGGTAGAACTATGGAGCATTCCAAAGTCCTCATTCCACACCCTGGGAGAACTTAGGCATACGCCCAAGGGCAATAGTCCTCCTCCAAGGGCTTTAGCCAGAACCATGATATCCGGTTTTACACCTGCGTGCTCGCAAGCAAAAAGCTTACCTGTGCGCCCTAGTCCGGTCTGTATTTCATCCACTATGAATAGGACTCCCTGCTCATTACAGATTATTTGGGCTGTAGCCAGGTAAGCGGGCTGTCCAACCACAATACCACCTTCACCTTGTACCGGTTCAATAATGAAGGCTGCAACATTCCCATGATTATCTTCCAGAACCTGCCGCAAAGCATCTATGTCATTATAGGGAATTCTTAGAAAACCAGGAGCCGGAGCTCGAAAAGGGGTCTGATAAGAATCCTTCCCTGTAGCAGATAAGGCCCCTAATGTCTTACCATGAAAGCTATTAGCCGTTGATATAATAAGTTCTTTACCGGTAGTGGAACGAGCAAGTTTTATGGCTGCCTCTACTGCTTCAGTACCGCTCTGACAGAAAGTCGAATAGCATAAATCACCAGGAGAGCACTGAGCCAGTATATTGGCTAGTTTCAATGCTCCTCCAGGCAATGAAGGTTGCACCAGGCTGGGCATACTTTTTCTGTGCACTTCTTCCAAAGCATCCCAAATAAAGGGTGGATTATATCCAAAGGGCACCGCGCCATACTGGGCTATAAAATCCAAATAACGAATACCCGCATCATCTGTCAAATAGCTTCCTTCCCCCTGGGTATAGTTTTTATCGAGTTGAAAGGTCTCCAATATTTTTCGTAGTGTAGGATTAAGCAGGTCTTTTCTTATATAAGTCATCATAAGCCTCCTTCTTGTGCACATCTTTGTGCAACTTAACTGGCTACATCTATTCTATATCTATTCCAAGTTTTGTCAAACAAGAAAGGCAGTATACATATTTTTTTCTTCAGTAAAATATTTTGGACACTTTAATACAATCAATGTTTACCGTAGTCATTATGTCTTGGAAGGAAGACTTGGGATCGAAAGCAGCGAGATGAGAAGCACCAATGGTTATGATATTGGTACATGGCATTTTCTAAAAGCCGGTTGGTGGGTCTTGCATATCATCGGTATTGCTGGCACATTCTATGCAGGATGGCTGTTTGGCGGTTCGTTTTTTAAGTAGACATAAAAGGATTGCTGCATAAATGATTAAAATCGGGGACGGTTTTACCCCATATTTTTCCTGTGTTATAATAGGTAGAAAATAGACTGGAAGAAACTGCATGATTGAAAAGATAGCGAAAGTGATTGGCATCATTACAATACCGCCCCTGTTCTTGTTGCTGATGGTTAGCTGGATCTGGGTCTATGGTGGTGTAGAAGGATTTAGCCGGAACTGGTACCTTATAACTCTGGGACTGCTAGCCGTAGTTCCAGTGCTGGCTTACCCACTTAGTTGCGTCTTGCCTAATATAAGGGCTCAAGGACGGGAAGGGCAGCGTAATCTGGCCTTCATACTCTCACTGACCGGATACATAATTGGCGTCGTAGCTGGACAGGCGGGACATGCCCCCACGCTAATCCGATACCTGTTCTGGGGCTATTTACTCTCGGGTTCGACACTGGCCCTTATAAACCGATTACTCCATTATAAGGCCAGCGGTCATGCCTGCGGCTTGGCCGGGCCGATTACCTTCCTGGTAGTTATAAGCAGCGGCAGGTTATGGTATCTGTTTTTGCTGATGCCTTTAGTATTCTGGGCCCGGATAAAACAGGATCGACACACTTTGGGTAATATGTTAGCCGGAACTCTGGCGGGAGTATTACCCACCGCGATTGTGTTCTGTCTATATATAAGCAAATATAGTTAGCTCTTATAACATCTTAAAACCTGTTTGGTATTCATTTTGGCCTTTATAATTTGCTCGCCATAGGCATTTATCATCAAATATTGTAGGAAGCAAATGCACGGTATGCGAGCCATTAAAAACGGATTGACTCCATTTATTTCTCATATTACAATTAAATGGTATATTTCTCAATCATAGGAGGGGTCAATATGCAAATAGCGCTAAATAAGATCAACCCCGTTTATCATAACTGGAGTTATGTTAATCAAACCAGAATGATGAAGCCTTTGCTAGCCTTTGCTACCAACGTCCTCGATGAGAATTCTAAGGATTTTACTCTTTCAGATGATATGCAGATTAAAATTAGAGAACTTACTATGACAGCTAAGTGGAATATCGAATTGCTCCTGATAGGTGATGCCGGCTTAGCAAAGGCTGATAGTTGCCTGGATCGAATGAAGGAATTAACTCTTAAGGCAATGGACGATATCTTGACCGATGAAGATAGACTGATTATAAAAAATGAAATCAACTCGATTGTAAAAGATATGGAGCGCAATGCGTACGAAACTGAAAATAAAGTAAGAGGTAAGCTCGGTTTACCCCTAGTAAAGGGGTACTCTACTCCATTTAAACGTCTTAACTCTGATAAGGATTTTACGAATTATATCAGTAAACTTTACGACCAAGCAAAGAAAAGCGGAAAAAAATTGGATTCTGATCGTGCAGATACCGTGAATGAAGTCTGGGACTCTCTGCAACTCATGAGGCCAGATGTACTGGGCGTGGATGATTTAGATGTAACTACCGCAGATAAAGCTAGAATTTCCTTTGAAAAGGTGAATAGGGCCAAAAAAATGATCGCCGCGAGAAGATCACGAATCGAGCGACTAATAAAAAGTTGGGTTGATCAGTTAGATTTCGCTTGCCTATCCACCTTCAAAAAACCTAGCAATAAACTGCAAAATAATTATAGTCAATTACTCTTTACATTGGAATTTTACATTTGATAAAATATCCCAACACATTTCACTTTTCTTTCTCCCCTTTTTCTTATAGTATCCCTCACAAAAACCGCTCCTCGGGACACCTACAGTGATCTCACCTCAGTGTTGCTGTGGCAAAGATTTAGTTGTGCACCCTTTAGTTGTTTCAGGGTGGTGATATTTGCAATAACTATTAGTCATAACCTCCAACCGGTTGCGGTAGTTTTTTGTACTCTTCTTTTTGTTCAATAATTGTTATTATATTTCCCATTACATTTCTTAGCTTGGTAGCTTCCACCGGCTCAACCAGTTTAGCAATTCCATCAATATCAAAGCAATTATAATCTTCCCAATGAATTTCCTTAGTAGTTCCATCAATATTTATTTTCAGATTATATGTAATATTGGGAGTTACATACCTATTAGTTTCAGGCACAAATTTTTCTGGATAATCAAGTATACTTATTTGCTGCATTTGTTTTTTAATGTCAGATAATTCTGTATCATTAAACCTAAGTTTTATTGTCTTAGTCCCAGCAGAAATCAAATCTTTGGTATAGGTTCCATTAAAGGTATCAATCTGATTTCTGGCTGATATCCCGTATTGCAATAAAAAATTAAACTCATTTTTTGTATTATCGGTACTAACTGGCTGGCTAATGTTGCTGCAGCCTAAAATTGTTAATAAACAGGCAACTATCAATCCATAAATGATTTTTTTCATTAGCATTATCACCCCCTACCTTTTATCAAAGGCTTATTGCCATTCTACCGGAATAATCACTTTGTTGCGATCACTTCCATCTTTCATACTTACCTCAAAAACTTCAATTTGACCTTTGCCCGGACCAGCAGGCTTAAAGTCCAGTCTCCCCAGGAAGTCTCCACGCCCGGGAGCACCTTCGCTGGCAGTAGTAAAACCTTCGGCCAATATGTTGCCATTAGTGTCTCTAACCCTAAAACTCACCGTGGCTTCAAAAACCCGTGCATTCCCCTTAATCTCCACAGGACTGCTGATAATCTGACCTGGAACTGGGGCTGTTACCCAAATGACTGGCTCGTTAACAACCGTCAAATTCCGACTAAACGGTTGTTCGGATAGTCCAACATGTCCCCACCAATCTATGGCTTTTTCAACCTGACCGTCCACCATAAAGGAAACTTTTTGAATGGTCGGAAACTCAGTCAGGGTATTGACAATACTGACTATTCCCAGCGCTTCCCCGACTGACCCTACATTGGCCCTAAGCACCTCCGAGGAGAAGTTAACTGTAGCCAGCCCTTGGTTAATATTTATCCCCAAAACCTTAGTATCTGGGGATAGGACCCGATAGGCACCGGGAGTAACTGGATTACCCTTAATCAGTTCCTCTACTGCTGCCTGGGCGACTGCTGGAGTTTTCTCAACTTGGTGTACCTCCCGCACTAGGTAGAACTCGTTATCAGTGCTTTTCAGATAGTAAACAGCGACATTAGTCGTTTGAGGAACTGGTATCAATGGGGTGGGCGTGTTTTCGTTGGTTTGACCAGGAATCAGTACTTTACTCGAACCACAGCCGGACGATAATAACACCAATCCTAAAAAGAGAACCAGTACGATAACTTTCCTTAGCAGCTTCACATTATATACCTCCTGATAATTTTCGCTTCCATTCGATAGTTTAATTAGTCGATTGACGCCATGAATTATTCCAGCTAAAACCGATTGGCTTTCATCCCTGCAGTTATACACTTGAATACGAATACACTAAGTAATTCTTTCAATTTACCTTTGACTAATATGCGCACCATATTCTTCGTCACTTTCTTTTGGTGAAATTATGTAATATATACAACTATATCTTAATAATATTTGATGTTGGCAATTACACATTTTGCTAATAAATAGAATAATGGAGGAGATGACTAATTGTCCAGTAGCGTATCAAGTGTTAGAACAAAAATTAAGGTGCCATCCAGTAATCCTAGTAATCTTGCCGTCGTGGCAAGTGATGGGAGCCAGTATTGTGAGCTTGAATTCAAGGCCTCTAAAGCGAGCATAAATGCTGCCAATCATCCTGTTCTAGCCCAGCTTTCCCGTACAAATCCTGATATTGGTGATAATATGGGGTTGCTTTACCAGGAATTATATCCTTATCAGGACAAAGTAATGCAGTGGATGCAGGATGATCCTGCCAATGCTCAAGCTTTTGCTGAAGACCCCTTAAAAGCATTCCAGCGTGCTACAGGAGCTCCAAATAATTTGCTGAACAAAATTGCAGAAATGCAGAAGCAATGGCCGGTAGTAAGTGAAAATGGGCAAGATGAATATGTTAACCAGGAATTACACACTTTGGTCGATACATTGGCCCAGGATTTTGCCCAGGGATGGGATATAGTATCTGCTATAAGGCAGAAGGAACTGAATAATGGACTCACAATTGCTTATAGTTTAGGCTTGATGCCTAAAGATTTTGATGCCGAGTATAAGATAAAATTTGGCCCTATTACTATTCCTATCAAAATCAAAGGTACTTTTGCTGCCACCCAGGTAAAATCTGGCACTGGTTCAAATATTGATTTAATAATTCCTATAAAAAGTGGTACTATCCGGTTTCAGGATCAGGAACCGGGATTTGATCTTACCGGGGTGCAGGTTGTTATGACAGTTAACCTGGTTTATGTAAAATCCCCTGTACAACCAGAAAAAGGACATAAATATGAATTCCAGATCGATATCAGCAACACCGAGGCTTTTGTGGGTATTGATCTTGAAAAACTACCCAAAGATCTAATTGAGCAGAAAACCGCTTTGGAAACTGCTCTACTTGAATTGCTGCGTAAGCAAATACCAGGACACCCCTACAAAGTCTTTGAAATTACTCTGGAGGGGATAGATGAGGATTATCCCTACTTGATCCCAAGCCTGGTGCAGTATGCTTTTATCAATGATAGTAAAAATCCGGATGACAACGTTTTGGGGGCGTTAACCCTTACTACTGGCAAGGTTCCTGGAGTTGACCAGTTACTTATGGGCACAGTGCCCAATGATTGCAGAGCTGCCCTGATTATATCCAACCAACTCTTCATGGAAAAAGTAGTTTTACCTCAGGTGATAAGCGGGATGAAGGTTGACAGCAGCTATTTTCAGGTAAGTGGTAGCCCCGCTGTTATTCAAAATACTAAATCCTTTGACTATTACGAAAAGGTCAAAGGATATACACCCAAAGTTACTCTGCTTAAAATACAAATTAGTGATAATGCGTTTACGATTGACATGAAATTAACGGTAACCCCGAGCCCCGGAATAAATATTGATTACTGGGTTCATGGTGAATACACTTTTAAAATTACCACCCAAGATGACAAGCAGATTATATCTTATGAACAAAAAAGCTATAGCAGCGGTCACGGAACCACGGTTGAATGGTGGGTATGGCTGGTGGCTGTATTGGCTGGAATGATTTTTGGTATTATAGGTGCGGTAATAGCTGTTATTATTGTATTGATTATTCAAGCCGTAGTAAATGCCAGCAGTCCAGACCCTGAAGCCAATATGTTTTTGAAGGCCCTGAAGCCAATAACATGGAACTATGTAGGTTTATTTGAAATGAAACAAATAAATCTTCCCGGACCGATACAGGTTGGAGGAAATGTTCCCATCCTAGCCAACTAGATTAGGATAATATTTTTCGGAGGAATTAAGAGGATGCCCTGAAACTCAAGGGATAAGCGATTCGCTTATCCCTTTTAATCTATACCACTCCGGAGGGAGTGCTTTAGTTGAGTTTGCACCTTGATGATTGATTGCCCCTGCTCTAATCGCTTCGGATGGCATCCAGAGCACTGAGTTTCATAGCCCTTCTTGCCGGTGCATAACCGGAAACTAGACCAACCAAAGATGAAAATACCACCGCTCCTAAAGCTAATTCGGGAGATATGATTGATATGCTTCGGCTAACTCCCATGTCTCCCATTAGCTGCATGCCGACTTTATTTAGTATTACTGATACCGCATAGCTCAGCACTAAGCCGATAAGACCTCCACCCAAACCAATTAAACCGGCTTCAATGAGAAACAGTTTCTTGATATCGCGAATGTTCGCTCCCAGCACTTTAATAATTCCAATTTCGCGCGTTCTCTCGTATATGCTCATTACCATGGTATTCGTGATTCCGATAGCGGCTACCAATAGACTGATAGCCCCAATCCCAGCCAAAATCGCCTGAATAGTGCGGGAGGTTTTTTTCATAGAATCAAGCATGTCGGTGAGACTGAATGTTTGATAGCCCATGCCCTTAATCTGTTTCTGTACCCCTTCGACATTTTCTATGTCCTTTACTTTGACCTTAATATTATTGTACTGTTTGTCTTCGTCCGGCTCTTTTCTGGATTTGGAGTTAGTATCCTCTTTCAGTATTTGATTCAATTGACTAATGTTCATATAGGCCTGATAATCCTTCTCGTTTCTACTCTCCTTCAGAATTCCTAATCCCTTTATCTCGTATTGCTTGGGTGGTGTAGTATTGGGATCACCAGTTGCCGTACGCTTTTCGCCATATTCCATATCTGAGGTTATAATTAACTTGCTCTTTAGCAGATCTACCTGAGGCTTAGGACGGGACTGGTTCATTCCAGGCCCCATGTTTCCTCCCCGCTCAATAATCATTCCTCCTCCACTGTTTTTCAAACGAGGATTGCGAAAATTATATGGCACCTGGGCTCCAAATATAATGGCTTCCTTATCAGATGATTGTAAAAGCCGCCCTTCTTCAACCTCAAAATCAAATTCTTTTAAGTCCTGTGGCCGTACCCCCATTATCTGTACGTGAGCAACCATCTTTCCAGCCCCCATCTTAAGGTTAGCATTTTTCAGGGGCATAACCGCTACTACACCAGGAATTTTTTCAAATGTGGTCACAGCCTTGTCGTCCAATTTTACCTCCGGTCCCTTTTTGTTCATCATTCCTGATCCGTTGTAACCCTGGTGTACCTCAATTATATTCAGGCTTCCCATCTGAGCCAAATCTTCTTTAAAACTACTATCCATGGCAATTCCGAGGGACAACATGATAACAATGGAGCTGGTACCTATTACCACCCCTAATACTGTTAAAATGGTTCGCGTCTTGCGTTGAAGCAGATTCTTAAAACTCATCAGAAAAAGGTCTTTACTATTCATCAAAGTCCACTTCCTCTAATTTGGCCTTGCGGCGTTTGCGAATGATTATAATAGCAATAGTAGTGAGGAGTACAATTACCACCCCGATCGATATCATCCAAATACTGGACAACTTTTGCTTGCTTGGCACTGGAGGCTGATTCATCTCCATGAAGGGCCCTGCAGGTGCCGTTATTGCCTGCAGGTTTAGTTTCTTTTCCAGCTCATATGGCTTTCCGGCATCGTCTTCATACTTAAAAAGAATCCTTCCCTCAAGTTTACCTTCCATATGCGGGGTAATGGTTACATCATAGGTATCACTTTTCCCGGCTTCTAAATTGCCAATATATAATTCGCCGTCACGGCTCTCAAAATCACCCTCTGCTTGAATAGTCAGGTTACGAATGATTGACCGCCCAGCATTATAGAATTCTACTGATAAGCTCATTGGGTTATCAACGAAAATTTCAGGAGGAAGTTCAACTGCTGATGCCATCAGTCTTATTTGCTGTACCACCGGAATGCTGATAACTTCCTTTTCGTTTAACTTTTCACCCTTGCTATCCTGGTAATCTATACTCGTATTTATGACATAGGTTTGATTTTCTGCGCCTAGTTTAGCCCGGAACATCAAGATCTTCTCTACTCGTTCCTGGGGCTCGATTTTGTTGATATAAAAGGAGTTGCTGTTACTTACCGGGGAAAATATTTGCCCATCCGAGGTCAAGCTAACTTTTATATTTTTCACAGCGGTCTGGCTGGTATTGATAAGGGATAGGTTTAGTCCGAAATCCTGCCCAGCTAATACAAAGTCGCCCCCATATGTATACTGATCAATAATTATTCGTGGTATTGAATCGTCCTGTTCCCCCTTGCCCACTACCGGTATATATACCTTAATAGTCTCTGTATACTCTCGATCGTTGTCATCTTTATATTTCATGTTTAAGTCAAGCGCATAAGTTCCTGTTTTCAGGTTGGAATTAACATGGAGCGTAACCCCCACCGACCTCACTATTCTGGCTTTTATGGAATCTATGTAGTGGATATCAGACGATTTTTCCAAATTAATACCCTCAGGTGTGAAACCACTTAATCGCAGCTCAATATCTTTGATATTAAGGTCTCCATCATTTTTGCATTGCAGGTTTATCTCGCGGCTTGAACCTGCCAGCAAATTATCTCCGCCAAGGTCTACCGCTAAGAGTTTTAAGGTTGGTTGTTTGTTTTCATTAATAATTTTCACGTAAACGGTGGAGCTTACACTCCCCCTTGCTCCCCTTGCAGATGAATAGCTAATAGTAACGGTTATAGGATAAATCCCTGGTTTGGTATTGGCAGGGATATTCACTTTAAAGCTACTGGAATAGGAACCATTACCAATATATAAAGCATAGTTTGTCAATGACATCCTATCGGGTTTAAACGGTACCTTCTCAGGATCATTCATTACAATTGAAATAGTAGCATCTTTAGCCGAACCATAACTGGTATTTTCATAAGGTATTGATAAGGTGGCATTTTCCCCGGCTTTAAAAACCGGCATCCATCCATCACTGGCAATAATGATGTTCGGGTCTTCTGTTGACAAGTAATCCTCTGCCAGTGATATAAGGGGGTGTAAAATGCCTATAAAAACTAGGGTAAAAAGTATTAAGGATAATTTCTTCATTATATCTGCCTCACCTCAACTAAATTAGTTATTTTCTGTAATTCTGCCATCCCGAATATAGATAATTCGGTCCGCATATCTAGCCACTTCACTATCATGGGTCACGATAATAAGGGTCTGATGATTAGTACGAGCTATTCCAATAATAAGTTCCATAATATCAAGGGTGGTTTGAGAGTCCAGGTTGCCGGTAGGTTCATCGGCAAATACAATCGGAGGGTTACTCACAAATGCCCTGGCAATTCCAACTCTTTGCTGCTGTCCGCCGCTCATCTGGGTGGGTTTGTGCCTCAGGTGGGTTTTAAGGCCAACTGCCTCTAACATGCTGGCTGAACGTCGTTCGCGTATTCTTTTACTTAAGCCTCGAAAGGTTAATGGGAGGCTGACATTTTCCAATGCTGTCATAGTAGGAATTAGATTATATGATTGAAAAACAAACCCGACGTTTTTTTGCCTGAAAATGGCTAACTGGTGTTCGTTCATTTTGCCGATGGATCGGCCATTAATCTTCACTGTTCCGTGGGAAGGCTTTTCCAATCCCGCCATAAGGTTTAACAGAGTAGACTTGCCTGACCCGGATGTCCCTAGGATACAGCAGACTGTTCCATGTGTAATAGTAAGAGATACACTGTCAAGGGCAATGACCTTTTCCTGCCCTATACGATATATTTTTCGTAAATCCTTTATAATAATATCATGATCGGTAATTTTGATCCCTCCTCATGTTTAAAATTACCACAATAATTCGAACGCTGTAAGCACAGGACGAAAGATATGGCAAATTAGCTTATAATTACTACTAGATGTATTTCACTGATTTCTTTTACCAATTATGGAATATTTTACACCTTGGAAGGATAAAGTGGAAGTTTTATATTGACGAGGAGGCTTCTAGGTGCGGAAATATATTATACTAAGTGCTTTGACACTAGCATCATTTGTGCTTTATCTAATTACAACCAACGGAGTTGAATTGACTAATGAAATTCCAGAGATATTTAGAGATGAAAACATTCAATATGTATATAAAGACGGCTTTACAGCCATAGAATCAAATGATAGCAGATCGGCTTATCCAATCATTCATAATGCTAAAGCTCTCTACCTTTTGAGTGGAGCATCAGATGTAATTAAAAATTATTATATAAACCAAGAAAAGAAAGAACTTATAATTGAGCAGAATATCATGTCGCCAAAAATTCGAAATGGAGCACATTTTCAACTGGTGACTGTTCCTACTAATAAATATCAGCCGATCGTTGAGAACCAAAAACTAAAGATTCGGGTCAAATATTTATACCTTAATGGTCAATCAACCTATTTGGAGTATGATTTTCAAAACAAAACAACCAAAGTAGTCGAGACGAGCCTTGTAGGTAAATGATACCAATATGAGCAATTTTCATATCCTGTATGGGTGGGAGGTACGGCCAACCCAAAGGGATCTTTTTAAGTGAACCCATGTCCTACTTGGGCTTTGCCGGGGTGTATTCCCCTTTTACCGGTGAGGCCAATATAAATATGTCATTGCCTGATGCCATGCTGCCGTGCACTGTTTCCCACGAGATGGCACACCAGTGGGGCTTTGCCAGGGAAGATGAAGCCAACTATATAGCCTATCTTACCTGCAACCTGAATCCCAATCCTGACTTCCAGTATTCAGGTAATCTGCTCGCGGTTATTATTTCAATGAATATGTTAAAAAAATATGACATCGAAAGATACCTCCAATTGCAGGAAAAGTATAGCCATGGGGTTAGGGAAGACTTGAAAAACTACTCGGTTTTCTTGAAAAAACATGAAAGCATAGCGGGAAATATAAGCAATGATGTCAACGACCTGTATTTAAAATCCAACCGACAGGTTGATGGAGTATATAGCTATAATAGAATGGTAGACTTATTGATTGCTGATTTCCGAAGTAAGAAAATCACTCCCATACAAAATGAGTACCACCCGCTCAGCGGTTGGCACTCATTAAATAGCTTAACTTTATTGCAGGTCTAGTTTGTTCATGGTTCAAAGTGTTCTCTGTATTTTGGATAGTAATAACGGCTCATTAAGGCTGTTTTTGAGTAATTCATAAATTCAATCTCATAAGATCGGTCGTATGTTTCTTTAGTTTTCTTAATCTTGGTCAAATTCACAATAAATGACCGGTGAACACGCAAAAAATCTGGTCCCAGCATTCCTTCAATTTCATCCAGGCCTTTGCGCATTTCCCAAGTAGCCCCCTTAGTATGAATAATAGATTTGTGATTCTCAACCTCGATAAAAATAATATCCTTATAATTTATGTGTAACATTTCATTCTTGATCCTTACTGTAAACACATCTGATATTAGTTGGTTTTGATGTTTGATTTTATAGACAATTTCCGCAATTAATTCCTGAAATTTCGGAATCTTTATCGGTTTTAGAATATAACCGTAAGGGTGAACATCAAAAGAGTCTACAGCATATTTGGAATACCCGGTTACAAATACTATATAGGTGTCTTTCAGTGATTGGCTAATAGCTCGCGCAACATCCAATCCATTCTCCTTCTGGTTGGTAAGTTCGATATCAAGCAAAGCAATATGGGGATGATTTTCTAAGGCCCAGTCGATAGCTTCCTTACCACTCTGAACATCGAATATTTCTGCGATTCCAACTACTTCCTTTAGGATTTGTTTTAAAAATTCTCTATTGTATTCTTCATCTTCGAGAAGTAATACCTTGATCATTTGATATCATTCCTACCTCTTTAATGATTCCGGGATATCTGGCTCATACGTAATAAACCAACAATTAAGACTGGCTCCTGTTCCACCTATGAATACCAGAGCTACGGCCAGAGCATTCATAGCAAACTTCTGCAGTTTCACTTTCATCATAAACACCTCCTCTCTTGCTCAATTTATCTAACAATGCAAGCGCTTTATAACCCCAGGGGGTTATAAAAAAAACTGAACTTATACATCCCAGGTTCATTGCCAGGGCATAAGTATTAAAACTATATCGAAGCATATATAGATTAGCAAAGCCCCACACAGCTATCATAACTGCCATTTTTCCCTTTTGCCTTAAGCGAATTTCCCTAGCGCTTATGGGTTTCTTTTCGGTATCGCCTGGCGCCCATCTAAAGCACACGAAAACCGCAAAAGCCAGGGTAAGCATTGAAAGATTAGCCAAAAGGTGCGTTCCCAGATTAAACTGAGACAAGCTGCCCATACCCACGATAAGCGTTGTACCCAACAGAAGGCATTTTAAATAAGTGCTCATGTGAGCACCACCACCAAACCACCGCAAGGCCGCATAAGTGACTAACAATATTAAGGTAGTGTTTAATGCATTTAATGTCCAGGCTAGAGCAAGTATAATCAGTAGTTTAATAGCTGCTCCTAACAAGATTTCTAGACCGTAAGCATAGATTTCAATCTTCACCTGATCAGATTCTAGGTTCTTTCCCAGGTATGAAGCAATGTGATTGGAAATAGTTGATAACATCATGCGCATTTTTCCTCCCCAGGTAATTTAACTAAAATGCTAGTCTGCTTATCAGAGAATACCTCTATTGCTCCTCCATAACGATCCACCAGATTCTGCACTATGTACAGCCCATATCCCCGTCCAACTGAATCCCTGCTGGTGAAACCGGCTTCAAAGACCCTTTCTTTATCATCTTTGTTTATGGTGGCGCCATTGTTACGGACGCATAAAATAAAATCTCCATTTTGGTATTCAAACTCTACCTCTACCCATGGATTTACCCTATCCAGCAAAGCCGATTCCATGGCATTATCCAAAAGATTACCGACAATACTACATAAATCCCAGGGTTCAACCTTTATCTGAGAAAAATCGCAGGTTGAAGCTATTGTAAATTCAATACCCTGGGATTTTGCTAGACTAAGCTTGCTATTAACTAAATTGCTAAGTACTGGGTGACTAATAAACACAATATCATTGGTATTCCAGTATTTCTCTACTATTCCGTCTATGTACTGCTTGGCTTCTTGGCTCCGGTTCAGATAAATCAATGACTGCAAGGCCTGAAGGTGTCTGCTAAATTCATGTTTTTCCGATTGCAAGACTATCATCAGAATTTCAACTTGCCGTAGATGCGCATTGATTAAACTTGTCTTAATACTTTCTCGCGCATTGTTATAAATGTTATTTATCGAAGCTATACTCAACAGAGCCAGGGCAAGGATTAAAACTTCCCAAAAGGGCAACCAAGCCTTAACAATCTTAATGGTATCGCTTGCTTGAATCATTTGACTCATTACAACCGAAACCAAAGTCTGGGAGAGAATTACCAAAATTACTAGAACATCTCGTTTTCGATTCACTTGGGACTTCCTTTCATATTTAGATCGTATAACACCAACCTAAATCTCCTCACTAGAAAAAATAACAAGGCTGCTAGCAATGTTGTTGGCAAAGAAACTCCAATATTCAACCAGGGATGGGTGGATAGATCGCTTATTGTTTTAGACATCAGTATTAGAGCTAAAGGCACAATTACATTTTCTATTACCCCCACGATCATTGCCCCGCATAGAACAGCAATGAGGCTGTACCAGACTTTTACTTTACTGAGCCAGCTAATGATGAGCGTAGTAATAAAAATTAGCATAAGAGTATGGGCACCGGGAATGATCGGTAGTCGAAGTAAAATATATGCAACAATACCCATAAAAACGGATGCCAGGATTGTTTCTCGCCACTCAATTCTTAGGTTGAATAGTACAAAACCCAGCTGAATAATTAAAACCGTCTCCGGGATGGAAATAAATAATACAGCGAACCAAGGTATCGGAAACATAAATACAACTCCTAAAAAGTTACATAAACAAACTATTTATTAGAACTCCTGTAAATATTAGACATCATATCGAATAATTCCTGCTTTCTTTTGGGCATTCACGCTCGAAAGCCGGGTATTCACGTCATCAAAGGGGCTATTCACGACATTTGGGAGGTATCGGTAGAGAAAGAAAAGAATTAGAGAGGCAAAGATGGAGGTGATGACATGCTTACAATCTATTCGAATAGATCGAGATACCCTCCCAAAATTAAAATAATTGTGGCCCAGTAGGTTATTACCCAATTTAAGGATAAGAAAGGTGGTTAACATCTTGTCTAGAATTATCAGTAGAAAAAAGCATAAATTTATTTTATCTATTATTCTTATGTTAATGCTCTCTCTTTTTATAGGTGAATGTTTTGCTACACCATCTTACACTTCATCAACAGCTACACGAAATTCTATAGCGTATAATTGGACATTTTATGCGCAAGGGCTTTTAGAAAATAACTGTCTTGCTTATTCAATAGGAAATGAAACGGATTGGATTTGGCCTTGGGGAGGCTCAAATCCCGATTTGAATCAAACCCTTTACTGGCTTCAATCGGTTATGGGTTTTACTGGCCAGACATATGGCTCAACTCCATACCAAACTTGTAGTGTTACAGCGTATGGTTGGAGCAACAACGTAACGCATTTTGCACGAGTTCTTTCAAGTAATAGCACATGGGCTACCGGAACTTGTAGGGCAAAATGGGGTCGTTACGAGATTTTTAGTCATAGCAATCTGAATCCATACACTAACGCGTATGGTCCGCTAATAGTGAGATTCTATTAATATTAGAAAGGGAAGGAGCCTCGATTATGAAGAAGAAACTTTTATTAACTTTGTCAATCGTTTTAGGTATTACGTTTTTAAGTGCGAGTGTTTTTTTATTCAACTTTCCGTCTAAAGTTATGGCAAAGGAATTGAATAATAATATCAGCAGTATGATGGAAGAAATTGACAAAGGGGCCAAGAATGATTTGGCTACGCAGCTAAGCTCAAATCCCTATGACTATACAAAAGACAATATGTATTTTGAAAAGATAGTTGATATGGGATATCCTGCGCTTCCTCTAATTGAGGACTATATCCAAAAAAGCACTCAAAACGGATTGAGAGAATACTTGCTTGCGATTGCTTCTGAAAAAATTGCCAAGGTAGATCTTAAATCTGATGGTAACGGCTGGTCAACTGCTAAAATGTTCCTTAAAGAATGGGATAGGCATTTAAAGGTTGTTCCATCTAAAGCAACTGAGATTTTAGAGTCTAATAAGCCCGATGCCGATAAAGCACTTGACTTAAAGAAGTTAGGCCTACCTGCTGCTCCATTCATCATTGATTACTTAGATGGGAGCAATGGTGAGCACCCAGAGATTGCTAATACTCTTGAATATCTAGTTAAAGATAGTAAAATCGCCCTATTCACTAATGATGACTACTCTAACTTCATCAATTGGTCAAAAATGAATAAAAATAAATTTAATGATCTACGAAATTACGTTAATAAACGGAAGTAATATTTAGGTAAGCAGATATAAGATACCAGCTAACTAAAGTCAAGCCCAACCTCATGGCAAGACCTTAACAAATTTTAATAATGTAAAGCAGTTAGGAGATGCTACACATCCCTACTGCTTTACATTATTGGATAAATTAAATCAACATTTCCGTTATTAAAAAGTAAGGGAGTGGAAGAATGCTTAGGAAATTTAGTTTTTAGCTACCATGCATCTATTTTGACTTACACGATAAACAACTCCGACTTTTATAACCAAAACCTTAGGCACCAATACACCATAGATGGTTTTGAATTTACTTCCCGACCAATGGGAATTTATTTCGCATATGTAAATAAAAATTCTCTCGATTGTTATTATTGGACTAAAGGGAATCTGGACCTTAGTTGAATGAAATAAGGGATAAGCTAATTGGCTTATCCCTTATTTATTATACTCCAGCTTAGCTTTTGATCCTTACCACTCCGGCGGTAGGTCTCTCAACTGTTTCAAATAGTAGACCGGTCCATCGAGACAGATGAATTCACTGCCGATGTTACAGCGGCCGCATTTGCCGATACCACATTTCATGCGCATCTCCAGAGTCGTAATTACCTGATCATCATTGTAGCCCATCTTTTCTAAAGACTGAAGGACGAACTTAATCATAATCGGCGGTCCGCAAACCACGGCGATGGCACCCTGGGAGCTGGGATTTACTTCTTCCATATAAGACGGGACAAAGCCCACATGGCCATCCCAATCTGCTTGGGCATTATCAATGGTTACAAAAACTTCCGTATTAGTTTCTTGGGGCCATAACTCGAACAGTTCTTCTTTGAAGCAGAGATCGGCCTTACTTCGGCTGCCATAGAGAATGGTTATCTTTCCATAGTCAGCCCGGTTCTTAAAACAATATTTAATAAAGGAACGCAAGGGGGCCAGGCCGATGCCGCCGGCGATAAAAACCATGTCCCTACCTTTACAGGCATCAACCGGAAAACCATTGCCATATGGTCCTCTGACTCCAATCTTTTGTCCCACTTCAATCTGATGAAGTTCATCGGTTAAGAGACCGACGCGTTTTATGGCAAACTCCAGGTATTCCTGTTCTTCCTGCCAGGTGCAGGAAATCATGGCTTCTCCAATGGGCAAATGAGAGACCATGCCACACTGACCGGGAGCTACCTGGAAAGGCACTCCATTACCATCTACATTTCTGACAAAGAAGCTTTTCACATCCGGGGTGCGGTCAATAATATCAATTACCTCGACAATAGTTGGCACCAGAGGTTGTTCACTGCAGGTGCATTTATGATCTTGATCAGGCATTAATCTCTGCCTCCTTTACTGCATCGATGATTCTCACGATGTTTATATCTGTCGGGCAGACAATAATACACCTTCCACAACCGGTACATAGAGGAGTTCCATATCTTTCTTTAAAGAATTCCAGTTTATGCAGGAACCTTTGCCGGAAGCGTTCTTTGCTGGCTCCTCGAGGGTTGCCGCCGCCGGCTTCCCGTGAATATTCTTCAAACATACAGGAGTCCCAGGCTCGGAAACGGTAGCCTTCTTCTCCCCACATCTTGACCTGAATGTCAAAACAGTAGCAGGAAGGGCACACATAGGTACACATCCCGCAGTTAATACAGGGCTGTGATAACTTATCCCACAAGGGATGATCAAACATACTTTTAAGCTTCTCGGCCACACCGCTATAATCAACCTTCTGAATGAAGGGTTTTACTTCCGGCAATTTGGCTTCCTTTTCTTCTAACAGATCTGCGATCAAAGCTGTCACCGCTTCGCCTTTGTCACTTTTCACTTCCCAGACATAACCATCCCCGGCATCCCGAAGGATAACATCCGCTCCGACCGGTTCCAGGGAATTAACCTCCATAGCGTTGCAAAAGCAGTTGGCACCAGGTTCATAACAGGCATTAGCAATGATGGTATTTCCGCTTCTACGAGCTTTGTAGAAGCTGTCTTCATAGCCTCTGGTTAGAAATACATCATCCATGGCAATTATACCTTTAACGTCACATCCTCTGGCTCCAAAAATGATGGTTGGATGAGCGTCTTCGTAAGTTTGATCTATATTGACTTCCACCCCTTGGCTTTTTATGCTGTACATTTTCTCAGTTTGAGGCAGCACTGCATTTTTGGGGGACTGATAAACGTTCAGGGCGTCCAGCATGAGTTCATCTTGGCCGTTTTCAAAGCTTTTCCAGGTAAAATATCCGCTCTGTTGCCCTTTTTGCATGGGCACAAAGACTTCATTGCGATCACTTAGTTTATTTAAAGCTGCTTCCAGCTTGGCTTTGCTTAATACCTTCACATTTCCCACCCCCTATAAAAAGCTGTCCGGGTCGTTTTCACGGTACACGCTGAGTGGGGGTTTAGAACCTTCCACATATTGCATGCCGGCTTCGGGCCCGCCAAATAATGTTCCAACGTCTTTAATAAGTTTCCGATTTAAGAGCATTAAGGGAATGTTTACCGGACAAACACGTTCACATTCACCGCATTCAATGCAGCGCCCGGCCATATGAGAATGTTTGACCAGATGATACATCATGTTGTCAGTAGAGCTATTTTCGCGTCCCACCCACTGCGGTTTCATTTCATCGAAAATACAGGTCCGGCAGTCGCAGGCCACACATACCTGGCGGCAGGCGTAACAGCGAATACAGGTGGAAAAGGTGTCTTCCCAGAACTTATAACGCTCATCGGCTGACATCTGTTCGATTTCTTTGACTCTGGCAAAGCGGTCACCCTGCTGTCTGGGGCTTTGCTCGGGTCCTACCAATTCGTCATAAATGACGGGATTAGGCTGGATGCAGTCCAGGCATTTCTTAGCCAGCCCGTCTTCTTCCTGCTTCTTGCTGAATCCGCCATGGTTCCTGGCTGCTGCCAGGGGGTCTTTCATGCCCGGGCAAGGAATACCGACGATGTAGAGTCGATCCCTTTTAATCTGCAGATCCTCTAAAAGTCTTACAATCCCGCGTGAATCACAGCCTTTAACGGCTATACCGATTCTTTCGTGACTGTCTCTGAACTTCAAAAGAGAATTGGATACGTTATAAATGCTGTATTCGTCAAAAACAATATTTTTTACATCTAGGGCATTGCGAGCAACATAGGACTTGGTTTTAAAATTTAACTCGCCTTTTTCCCATGCCAGGAAGAC
Source organism: Firmicutes bacterium HGW-Firmicutes-15 (assembly GCA_002840245.1). GTDB lineage: Bacteria > Bacillota > Syntrophomonadia > Syntrophomonadales > Syntrophomonadaceae > PHAA01. Next base: position 48,270 of record PHAA01000014.1, on the reverse strand, counting down.
GTCGATCTTCCCTTCTTCAAAAAGCTTGGCCGCAATAGCTTGAACTTTATTAGTTATTTCTTTCATCGCGCATCCCTCAGCTTTCTGTTGGGTCCGAGCTTTTTCACAGCTGAGACTAATTTACCCATAGTTTCTTGAAATTTTATCCCTTCGGCACCTGATATCCATGAAACCTGATATCTCTCTGGTTCGATACCGATATACTCCATCATGCTTTTCATTACTGTCTGCCGACGGCGTTGATAATAATTGCCACTACCATAGTGACAGTCACCAGGGTGTCACCCGGAGAGGAGTACGCCATCTACCCCACGATTAAAGGCTCTTAAAACCAGCATGGGATCCATTCGTCCTGAACAGGGTGTCCGAATGATGCGTACATCGGCTGAATATTCTAAATGGTTTAAACCGGCCAGATCTGCCGCTGCATAGGAACACCAATTGCAGGCAAATACAATGATTTTCGGCTCCCATCCAGCCTGTGAATCTATAGACATACTGCGTCCACCTCCGATACTAGTTGGTCATTACTAAAGCCCCTTAAGTTCAGGGCGAGGGTCCGGCAAGCCGGCAAGCAGGAACCGCATCCTTGACAAAGGCTGTTATTAACTACCGCAACCTGACGGGTAAAGGGGCCGTGTCCATGTCCGCCCCGCTCGTTAATCTCGTTTAAGGAAAGTGCATTATATGGACAAATCGGCACACACAAACCGCAGCCTGAACATTTCGTAATATCCACTTCCGAGACCATAGGTTCTGTCGCCAGTTCCGTCTTTGAGAATAAACCCAAAACTTTGACTGCAGCTCCGCTGGCTTGTGCAACCGTATCGGGAATATCTTTGGGTCCCTGGCAGGTTCCAGCCAGATAAACTCCGGCAGCAAAGGTTTCCACTGGCTGCAGCTTGGGATGAGCTTCCTGGAACCAACCGTCTTTGTCTACAGAGAAGCCGATTTTTTTCGCCAGCTCCACCGCACCGGCTGAAGGTACCATGGCTGTGGCTAGGACCACCATATCGGCTTCAACTTCAATGGGCATACCCATCAGCGTGTCTTCGGATTTTAATATCAATTTATCCCCTCGTGGGTAGATTTTGCTGACTCGGCCGCGTATATATTTGGCACCGGCATTTAACGCCCGTTGATAAAACTCTTCATAGTTCTTGCCCGCGGTACGAACATCCATATAGAAGACGTAGGCTTCGCTATCTTCGATCTTAGTCTTTACCTGATAGGCGTGTTTGGCCGTATACATACAGCAGGCTCTAGAGCAATAGCTCTTGCCTTTCGTGTCATCTCGAGAACCTACGCATTTAATAAAGGCGATGTTTTTGGGTTCTTTCCCATCCGATGGGCGAACAATATGTCCACTGGTAGGGCCGCCTGCGGAAACCAACCGTTCAAATTCCAGACCGCTGATAACATCAGGATATTTACCATAACCATATTCGCCATAAGCTTCTTTCCAGTTAAACTGATCGTAACCGGTTGCCATGATGATCGCACCAATTTCAATTTCTTTTTCAACTGCCATGTCTTTGAAGTTGACGGCATCTGTGGGACAAACTTTTTCGCAAATCCCACATTTATCTTTGGTCAGCTTCAAGCAGTTTTCAGCATCAATGTAGGGTTTGCCCGGCACCGCCTGCGCAAATAGTTTATGAATGGCAGGTCGTTTACCCATACCAAAATCAAATTCATCGGCCAGTTTTTTGGTAGGACATTTATCAATACAGGTTCCACACCCAGTACAGGCGACCCAATCAACATATTTAGGTTTTTGTTTGACTGTAACCTTGAAGTTGCCAATATATCCACTTACTTTGGTAACTTCTGAATAGGTCATGAGTTCAATGTTAGGATGCTGCGCCGCAGCAACCATCTTAGGAGTGCCTATTCAGGCTGCGCAGTCCATCGTGGGGAAGGTCTTGTCGAGCTGTGTCATCTTCCCGCCAATGGAGGCCTCTCTTTCAACAATGATGACTTGATGCCCACCTTCAGCTATATCCAGAGCAGCCTGCATACCGGCAATACCCCCCCCAATAACCATGGCTTTCTTGGTAATGGGAACAGTTGATACCTGTAAGGGCTTATTACGCAAGACTTTAGCTACCGCCATTCTGACCAGAGACTGGGCCTTATTGGTGGCTTGCTCATGATCATGGTGAACCCAGGAATTCTGTTCCCGGATATTAATCATTTCCATCATATAGGCATTCAATCCGCCGGCGGCAGTGGCTTTGCGGAACGTTATCTCATGCATACGCGGGGAACATGATGCTACCACGACCTGCTCCAGTTGTTGTTCCTCAATGGCATTTCGGATAAGTTCCTGTCCCGGATCTGAACACATATATTTATAATTGATGGCATAAACAACGCCGGGCAATGTTTTTGCGTATTCAGCTACCCTGGCAGTATCAACAGTAGCGGCGATGTTGGTTCCACATTCGCATACAAATACGCCTACTCGTTTTTTCATCTACTCCGTCTCCCTCCTTTGTGGAATCACCCTTCTCATTGGATCAAATTAATCCTGACATTCACCCTGCCGTTTCAGTTCTTGTTGCACGAAAGCAGCGGCTGCTTTTTTGGCTAATTCCATATCCTTCGCCATCAAAATAGCCAATTTGCCAATCTTCTTTTCATCCATAATTGAGGCCAGGACACCAGCCTGAGCAGAGTCCGCTACCAGTTTGGCAGCCATCTTCTCCGGATTCTTCGTCAAAGCAGTTACAAAACCATCAATTTTTTTAGTGTCCGGCGCAGCAGAGGTTTCTCCGCTCTTGGGGGTTTTATCCTGGGCGGCTGCGTCTCCGGTTTGGGCTGCTTTCTCCTTAGCCTCTTTTGCCGCCGCGGCTTTAGCCTTGGCTTTTTCGGCCGCTTCTAGGGCGGCCTTTTCTGCAGCAATTTTGGCCTCGGCGGCTCTTTCCTTGACAGTTACCAAATATTGGCCTGCTTCCACAAAATGTCTGTCTATGCCAACTGTTTTCTGCGCGTCTCCACAGGCTATGGCTATAAGTTCGGTTATATAGTATATGGGTATATTAAATTTTACGTTGTATGCTTTCTCAGCCGCTTTCTGGCGCATATCCAGGTTCATCATGCAGAGCGGACACGCTGTAACAATGCATTCCGCCCCGGTCTCCCGAGCATTCAACAGAACCTCATAAATCATTTTGGTACCCACGTCGGGCCGAGAAGTAGCCAAAGCAGCCCCGCAGCATTCAGTTTTGTAGGGCCAGTCTATAGCCTGGGCTCCCAGTGCTTTAACTACCTGGTCCATGCTCTGAGGATCTTCCGCATCATCGAAGCCAGTATGTTCAACCGGTCTTACCAACAGGCATCCATAATAGCAAGCCGCTTTCATTCCGGTTAAAGAACTTACTACTTTTTCCCGGATTTTTTCTATACCTATTTTGTTGGCTAACAGGTCGGGAATCGATAGGGTTTCTTGTTTGGCACTATAGGGCATTTCTATTATGGCTTCTATTTTTTCTTTTAGATTCTGATCATGGCGCACTGCATGCTCGGTAGTGCGAAAACGGTTATAGCAGGCCGCGCAAGGGGCCAGAATGTCCAGTCCGGTCTTCTCCGCTATGGCCAGATTTCTCGCCGGAAGTGCCAGGGACAGTATCTTATTAGTGTTATGTCCCGAAGTAGCTCCACAACAGTTCCAGTCTTCTAACTCTTCCAGTTCTATTCCCAGTATGGCTGCAGTCCGACGGGTAGATAGACCATATTCCACCCCGCTGCCATCCAGAGAACAGCCGGGATAATAGGCTAGCTTCATCCTATTCACCCCCCTTTTCCTGGGCCCGTTCAAATATCTTCTTAATCGCATCACGGCCCTTTATTTTTTCAGGTAATATGCCCACTTTGCCCTTCAGGAACATAGGCAGACCCAGTTCTGCATCTTTTAAATACTGGCCGGTAGCAGTATTGTATTGTATAAGTAATCCTGCCTCGTAGGTTCTGCCAAACCACTTTACTCCATTTAAGAAAGCCTTATTGAAAGCCGCCACCTTCTTATCAGTAACCCGATTCTGCAATAGAGCCTCCCTTCGCACCGCATCCATCAGGGCAGCAATGTCTACCCCACGTGGACAACGCGAAGAACAGGTCTCACAGCTAGCACATATCCAAACGCTTTCAGTATTTAAGGCCTCCTCTACCAGTCCCAGCTGCAATAACCGAATAACCTGCCGCGGGGGATAATCCATGGCAAACGCTGCTGGACAACCCGCCGTACATTTTCCACATTGATAACACAGATTAATGCTGGTTCCTGCTTCTTTCTCTAATCTAGAAATTAGAGCCTTCTGGCTATCACTGGTCGGAGACAGTTTTACGGCATTCCCCAAAGTCCTCGCCCCTTTCCTCGCCTAAAAATAAATAAATATCACCTATCGACAATTTGTCGACATTGATTCCCGTAAAAATTCTTGTAATTATAGCACACTAAAACCTTTTTTTGTTTGAGAACATTATCACATTTACAATGTATTCATTGTACAACAACCTTGAATGCAGTCTTATAGGAGGTAAATAACCTTAATTATAATACATATATGACTCACATTCACGTTAATAATATGTTTATTTCATTTGCCCCTATATTACCTGAATGCAATACCCTTCACTGCCTATGGCAGCAATAATAAAAACAGCACCAATTGTTATAAAAAATCATATATTATAAATTAGCAAAACCGAGAGAAATCCCCGATATTTCGTTGAATTTTTCTATTATACAGCGAATATTAATATTTTTAAGGATACCATAGATATGTATATATTATTGACTGGTAAATGAAGGAGGAGTCTATAGAATGGATAAGTATTGCCGTGAATGTGGTGCAAACATTCGTGAAAAAGCTGAAATTTGCACAAGTTGTGGGATCAGGCAGTTTACCCCAGCTCCAGATAAGAACCACATCGTGGCCGGAGTTTTGGCTTTATTGCTTGGCGGTTTTGGCATTCACAAGTTTTATATGGGAAAGATCGGAATGGGAATCCTTTACCTGTTATTCTTTTGGACTTTCATTCCTGCTTTAGTTTCCCTGATTGAAGGAATCATTTATCTGTTAGACAGTGATGAGAAATTCGCCCAAAGACTTGTGTGAAAAATCGGTTAGGTGAACTTAATCCCTGAGCGTAGCAACTATACGCAATGGCCTGAGGAGCAGGTCGAGGGCGTCCTGAATATCCTTTACCACAATATCTGCTTTCTGTAATGCCTGTACGCAACAGCCTTCACCACCTATAACTGCAATGGACAAAGCTGCATGTTCGAGAACGAGTCGATCGTTAAAACCATTTCCAATTACTACCGTTTCTTCGGCACCCACAGTGTTTAAAAAATCCAGCTTGTCTTCTCCACCGTGCTCGTTACCCACTTTAAATATGGATATCCCCAGGTCTTCAGCTACAGTGGAACCACAGCCAAGGGTATCAGAGGTTAATAGATATACCTTCAGTTCTTTTTTTAACAGAGCTACCCTTGATTCAACACCCGCTGCCAGTATACCGTCAACCGAAAGCGTACCATTCAAATCGAGCACCAGATTTTTCAATTCCATATTCATTTCCCTGCCGGGCACGGACAAATTAATCATATTAACACCCTCCCAATAAACATTTTAGTATAGCTAAGTAGCTGTAAGCCTATATCAACATTTTTTTGTACTCTACTAACTTACAGGTCATATTGTCAATGTTTTTGACTAATAAAATTCCATCTTCAAGGAACAATCCCACAACCAACTTCTCCTCCCACATTTTACCTGTATATCAAACCTGAATTTGCACATTCTATGATTAGAAGCAGTAACGGTTATTTCAGGGAAGCCGTAGTGTTCAAGTCTAAGTCCCCTAACGGGATAAATCTTAAACTTGAACACCAAAAATTTCCTAAACGGAATTACAACCGTTACTGTTTCTACAAAGATCCGTTGGTGAAGTTACATCATCACCGTTAAATCGGTTTTGGATGTCAATGTAGCCAACGGATTAACTTTTTTACGGACAGGCAGGTAATATAATATTGCCAGAACTGGAACCATCAGGAACAAGCAATAATAGTAAATCGGCTTATCTATAATCGTCCAGGCTGGTATAAGTGATACCAGCGGAAGGACGGGAGTGTGCCATAATTCCAATATGAAAACAAAATAATAAGCAAAGTCAGTCAGCCGATCCAATCCCAGCAGTACCGATGCCCCTAAAAAAAACCCGGGCAGCTGCCATAAAACTGCAACTAAACCTTGTTTTTTATGATCACGGAGTACCTGGGCGCTATGCTTTCCTTCTTCCCACAACAGAATTAGGTACAGGATAGCTAAAATAATATCCAAACCCGGATAGTACATCCCTAACCACACTGCCAAAACGGCAAATATATGCAGGAAATAAATCCTGAGTATTGCTACAAGTATTTTAAGTCCCCTTTTCATATAGTATTTTAACACTGGGGCTGGCGGAAAAACTCTCTGGTGCAATCCACAAATCATTAATTATATCCAGATTAATTCCTTGCACATTATAAGCCTGCCAGATTATTTTACTGCAATTCCAGTATCTTTCGCCCTGTTTAAAAGCTACCGGATAAAACATTTGCCCCTGGTGCGCAAGGGCATAGGCTACCGCCTTGTCTTTGATTTCGCGGCTAGCTTCGACTCGCAGCAGGCATAGTTCCGAATAATTCAGATAATGACTAAGCTCCTGAGCGCTCAGCCCATAATCAACATAGCCTTCTAAGACCATATTATCACCTACATATATTCCCGCATGAGAAAAACGACCATAAGCGCAATTTGGCCAACCGCCCAGCACAATATCTCCCGGTTCCAAACCGGCAAAAGAAACCTTATCATTGGAAGCAATCCCATATCCTGACCCGATCTCGCCTTTTAAGAAGCTGTTAGCATAGGTATAAATGACTGAATCTCTACGCCCCGATGCCAGTTGTATGTTATCCATAGCTATTAATGCCAGTAATATTAAAAAGATCACAGGAAATAACAGCATTCGATATTTTTTATTTCTTATAAGACTTATAATTTGCATAAAGCCATCCACCTAACTAACGTATATGTATATGAACACAGTAACTGTTGATTTGTTTTTTGATAGTCCCTGAATACTATGGCTAAATTGTAAGCGATAAGTCTAAAATTAGTATAGTATATATAATAATGAAATCGGTTTGGCATAATATTCTTACATCAGGCAGAAGGAGTAATGATCGATGAAAAAATATCTTCCCTTCATTTTATTAATGATTATACTAGCCACTCTGGCAGGCTGCAAATCCAATGGTGCTAATCCTACAATTCAAAATCCTCCCCAGGTCTCTATTCCAGCACCGGAAGAACCCAAACCAGCACCAACACCTGTTGCAGTCGAAAACCCGGCCAAAGAACCGACCCAGGTATCAAGCAAGCCGTTATCCTGGTGGTTTACCAGAAACCAAGAGCACCAGCCGGCTTCAATAAACAAAGACATTGCTGCATTGCTGGCTGAAAACAATGCCTTTTATCTTCAACCTAATAATAGTAAGAAAATCTATCTAACCTTTGATTGCGGCTATGAATTAGGATATACGCCCAAGATACTGGATATACTCAGCACCAAAAAGGTTAAGGCTCATTTCTTTATCACCGGCCAGTTTATTCAGACTCAACCCGAACTGGTCAAAAGAATGCAATCATCCGGGCATCTGGTATGTAATCATACATTGAATCATCCTGATTTGCCTACACTTTCACAGGAGAAGTTTAACCAGGAGATTAAATCTCTAGAACAAAAATATTCCGACCTGACCGGCGGGCAAATGGCCAGATATTTAAGACCTCCTATGGGTAACTACTCACCGACCACGCTGAAATGGACCAATGATTTAGGATATGCTACGGTTTTCTGGAGCATGGCTTTTCAGGATTGGGACCCCAATAAGCAACCTGGAGCAACATTTTCACACCAACATGTTCTAGATAATATACACCCTGGTGCAGTCATCCTGCTGCATGCGGTTTCCCAAAGCAATACTGAAGCCTTGGAACAGATTATTACCGACCTGCAGGCTCAGGGCTATATTTTTAGTACATTTGGTGGATAGGGGACAAAGTAAAGTGTACGGGGATAGGTGTAGCGAATATGCGAATAATTTTCAGAAAATTGTATCGTCAACAGGCCTTAAGCGAAGAAGAATATAGTAATCTTATGCATTATGCTGAGAAGTTGCGTTCTTCATCTCCCGAGTCCTATCTGCTCTTTTATGAGAGATTCGCTGCCATATTGTACCGGGATTATAATACCTTTATACCCCGTTTTGCTTATGGTATTGATGATTTTTATGATTGCCTTCTAAATAATCCACAGCTCACGGAAGATCTAAAAAGCAATTCCATATCTATCGGTGCATTCCCCCTTTACTTGCATGACTATTTGGAATATACATACCCTTATGGTTTAGATAACTTCACCATTCTTACCCATCTGGAATTAATGAAATTTGATAATGCCAGCAGTCTTGAATTACCTGAACCCCGACAGAAGGCTTTAGTCTATAAATATGAAAGTGCTAACCCTTATAAAGAAACGGGGCTAAAAAGCCATTTTGACAGAATCGGTCGTTACTCTTTTGTTAGTCGCCTGCAGAGTATTCGTTATCTGAGCGGCAGCAAAGCTAGCGAAGATAAAATAGAATTGCTTTCTGGTGATTGCCTGGGAGGTATTTTCACGAACAAAGAGAAATCAATTTATTACTATATATTTTTGACCGAAAATAATGCTCTGAAAGCGCAAAATGCCTGCCGGGTATTGAATCTGGCTCTGTATGGGAGCTATGTTGAGGTATAATACAATGCAAACCGTAATAAATGAATTTAATAAAACCCTTGCCCATGAGGATTTATTTGGGTCCTGGAAGGATGAAATCCGGCTGCGCAGTGAAATCAGAACTGCTTCCGTGGCTTGGGAAGGAGTTCAGATTGATAATGCTGAAGCATTTGGTTTTATCAAACGCTCTTTATATTATGGTAATAAGCCGGTTGAGTTTTTTATGATACTTTTCCAGAATATGCATAATCAAACTATCCTTAATTGCGTTCTGGAATCTACCCCTGCATTCAAGGTGAATTTCTTACATTCTTTAACTAATTACATCCTTGATCAAAAACCGCAGTCCAAAGATCTGCTATTTTTAATCAACATGTACCAGGAAGAACTTTACTCTTCTTTCGCAGAAGTTATCGGCGCAATGGATAATGAGCTCTGTAGCTATCTCCTACCACGAACCACCAACAAGGCTTTACGCAAGCTCATAAAATCCAGGCAGACACAAATAGCGAAACAATCCCAACAGGTGCATTACGGGCTTATTGATCCTCTCCACCCCAATAATGATTATCCTACTATTTATGGAGACAAAATTCAGATCATGGCTGAAGCAATTACATACTTTAAGGCCAGTCGCCATGAATCCATTCCAGCACTCCTAGATGGTGCAGAACTGCTCTATAGGGCTGGGCTTCTTACTGACTGCCTAGCTATACTAACGGAGATGGTTAAACAGAAGGAAGATGAAAATGTTCCTTTCCTGTGCAGCGAAGAGCCTTATTTTCAACAAATCAACCAGTTACTTCGTAAAACTCTGCCAATTTACACCCTGTTGGTCAACCCGGCAGAGCCTCACTGGTATGCCTTGGAACTCTATAGAAGTCTTTACCCTGGTTTTAATCCTGACCCAGCTTCCCTTTTGTATCTGGACATCTATACCATCATAGTAGCCAATCTGCAAGGATATCACCAATACGCCCGCTACGAACTCACCCAAAAGGCTGTTAAGATTCTAAGTTATCGCCCAGATGACCTAGTGGCCCGCTTTCTTCAGAATCCCGGCGAAAAAGCAAACAAAGAAGCTGCAGCTGAATTGGAACTAGCCATTACCCAAAGAACAACAGCCTTGCCTCATGAGTCTTTTGTAATAATGGAACTCTTGCGTTTATGGCAACAAGAAAAAAGACTTACGTTAGAGCAGGAAGTCGCAGTTCGCCTTTTTAAACACTACCAGCACTTTTTTCACTGGATACCAGGTTCGACTTTTATAAATGAGCAAATGCTTCAGCAATTGGGCCCTTTGCTTAATAAATCCACCAGAAATACGGGGAAACTAATCGTTTCCGCCATACAAGAAGCCTCTCTAGACAAACTATCGACAAAGAATAAGTCTAATCAAGGTATTAATGTTCAGGAAAACAACTTTTTGCATAAACAGTTACTCATGGGCCAATTTATGGAGGTGTTATAATGCTTGTCCCTACAGTAGACGCACAAAAGTATGGGGATCAATTAGAGCAATTTCTTCTGCAGTTAAAGAATGAATTACTTTCGCAGAGCAAAGATACTACCGATTATTGCTCGGGCCTAAAAGAATTGGACAAATATCTTCTGGAGTTAAATACCTTTTACTATACTAGCTTTCACAGAAAGTATTTCCCTCTTTATAGGCAAATCATAGAAGAGGATACCCGCTCCCTATATCATATTAGTCGGCAGGAGGAAACCCTGAAAAAAGATATAATTACGAGTATCAAGCAACATGCCCGCTTATTTAATAGGATAAAAGGTATTTCCGTAATCCTGAAAGTTAAGCATGAGGAAACAAAGCAGCTCTTGCTCACATTCCACCCAGGAAATGACGAACGGAGTGTGGAGTTGCTCTATATTCTAAAGGAATTGACAAACGACTGGACTGATTTCCGTGATCTGCTAAGTAAGCTACAAACCCTGCTGGAGGACAAAAAGCTGCTGGCTGCCCTGAACCAATATCCCGCTCATGCTGCCGTAGCTAATCTCATAAACGGATGGGAACCAGGCAATATAAAAGCAGACCGCGATTTAAACCGGCTAATGGCTGGATGGCAACTAGCTATAAAACTGCTGGTGAAACTGCAGGAAAATCAGTCGCCCACCAAGGAAGCCACCCGGACTTTAAAAATAGAACTGGAGAAAATAGATGTCTCCTGGGATAACCGGAAAGTTACCCCTGATCTACGTTCCTGGTATAAACAATACATACAAAAAACATTTAGCTTTTATATGGAATTAATTAACCTGTACGGTGAAAAAAATGACCTCAAGCATACCATTCAGGTTGCTGGACAATTTGAAGATTGGCTCAAGGCATTGCTATATCTCCTTGAGCAAAGCCTGTTATTAAAATCCCGTGGCGATGGTGAAATAACTGCCAATACCTTCCTCTTAACCCGTATGGATAAAGATTATGTTAGAGATCTGGCAAGTTATAGCTCACGAATCCTGCCATCCCTTGAAGACTTAACAAATACTCTATCTTCTTCCAGCCAGGCCGATTACCAGTATCATAGTCAACGTAGCAGCCAGTTGCTTGCCGAAGCATACCATTTTCTTAAGCTTCAAGTTGATAATAACGTTAAGACTCAAGGTATATTACTTGCGGCTAAAATGGAAAGGCTAAAAGACCAAGTAGCCCTACAGGAGAGCCGCATAGACCTGTTGAATGAAAAAGCAGAGCACTCTTTACAGACTTCTCAAAATTTCCAGTTGGTATTTGAAATGCTAGAATCCTACTTGGAACTGCTGCTAGACATGCAGAAGGAACTTGAAAAGACGCTAAGTCCCCGTAATATCAAACTAAACTTTCAAGACATGAACCTACAGATTAAACATATACCCTTGAATGTCGGGGAGCTATTCCCCCCCGATTATCTTTATCTGACGGATAAAACACCCTTTGAAACCCAGGAAATAGATGCTCCTCCTACTCAAATCTTATATGAAGAAGGAGACATATTTATTATTAATATGGACGATTTACAGGAAGAACTAATCCCCAAAGTTATTTTATCTAGGGCTTGTCGAGGAATAAATGTGTCAACTGATGCCTGAGCAGATTTTTTGTCTTTCGAGGCGGCACGAGGCGCAGATACTGACCGTATCTAAGCCGACGACAACAAAGAAAGGTGAAAAATCTGCCGGCATGCTTGATACAGTTATCCCCGACAAGCCATGAGAAAGGTTAGTTGCATGCACGTAGCTATGGACCTGGGAAATAAATATACCTACCTGGCCTGCTGGGAAAAAGGAAGGCCACTTTCCGATGCCTGCATTAGTGTAAGGATCCCTGGGGTTGCATGGTTCAGTTATACCACTTCTAAATCCTTTCGGGATCGTGATGGTATGAGGGAATACCTTGACCACCTGTACCGGGAATACATCTTGCCGAGCCGTATTATGGTAGAATCGGCTGCTGTATCACTTCCCTACATCTTCAACCTCAATACCCATAGAATGCTATTGGATGTTCTGGAAGAAGTATTGGGGCTTCCGGAAGTAAGTATCATGCCCCAGCCGCTAGCCCTTGTTCATGGCTATAATTTACAGAATCCCCAACTCCCACTGACTGGTGATATTATGGTGATACAAACTAATGAGTCAGAACTTCATTTTGCTTTTCTAAGTATAATGGATACTGCTGGCCTTACCCTTGAAAAACAATTTACAGGCAGTCTGTCCCAGGCACAAAAAGAAGCTGAGTTAATTGGCTTTTACTCCCCCGAAGGGTGGAAATTAGACTCTGTATTGTTGGGAGAAGAGCCCCCGTATCCTCAGTGTTTAGACGAATTAATAAGATCTCTCCCTAAGGAAGTAAATATCATTTCCGAACAAAATCTGCAATTTACAACTGTAGATGGTTTATCATGGGGATATCTAGTAAACAGCCCTAATCTTTCTTACCACATGAACTTCATATACCCTTATGAATTTTACATAAAGAAAATGAACCCGAACCAAGAATCTTTTGAGTTGGTTAAGATTCCTTTTGATACTGATAATTTAGAATTGGAGTGTGGAGCTAGTTACCAACTACTAACCCTGGATAGTTCGGGTATATATAACCTAGTTACCGACCAAAACCGGGTCAAGTTTCATATCTACGAATTAGATACCCGCAATGGGTCCTGCCAGCACGAACAGACAGCCAGGCAAAACTTAATTTTAGAAATAGATAGTCTTAAGAGCGACCTGCCAGATCGGATGCACCTTTATCTAGATATGGCTGCTGCATCACTCGGTCTCGATTTATGGCCAGGTAAACCAGATAGGGCTTCATCGGCACCGATGGATTTTAATAGCCGTCTCCTTGGCGGTCAAGGGAAACTTTATGAAATGATGAAAAGCAATGAGTGCCAGCAGAGACTATTAGATGATTTCGAGAACCATCTAATAGCGTCTAACCGGCAATCTCAGGAACCACTAATAACTCAAATCGAACTGACTTTATTTCGCCTTTATGCCTTACTCCAACTCTGGAAAGGGAAATAATTATCCGCCAAGTCCTTTCGTCTGGAATAAAATAATTCCAAAAATTTCTCTCCCTAAAAGCAGGATTTCAGACAATTGTGTCGAATTTCACAAATGTTCAAGTAGATGTTCTACGAAGAGGAGGGCGATAGTCAGCTCAGATAGGGATTGTTCAAATAATTATCAACATCACTATTTATATTTATGAGGAGGTTATTATGTCAACTGTCAATGGCAATGAAATGAAAGTTACGGGACACATTCAAGAATTGGTCGCTAATCCTTCCCCCCTAGGCTTATTTGGTCTAGCACTTGTTACCTTGGTCGCTTCTTCTCAAAAACTAGAATTCACTACTGGCGTAGCGTATATGATTCCCTGGGCAATCTTTTTAGGCGCTGCTGCTCAGTTCGTAGCTGGCTTAATGGATTTCAAACACGATAATACCTTTGGGGCTACTGCTTTTTGCGGTTATGGATTATTCTGGTTTGGCGTAGGTATGACCTGGTGGATGCAAACTACCGGCACTATTGGCAAAGGCACCGGCTTTGACGCTCATCAGCTGGGCTATGCTTTCCTTGGTTATTTCCTTTTCACAGTTATTATGACTGTTGGATCTATGGGAACCAACAAGGTGCTTTTCATAATTTTCTCCCTAATTGATTTGCTTTTCCTAGGTCTGTTCATGAACAACTTAGTAGGTGGACATGGTTGGCATTTGTTAGCCGCTTATTCCGAAATCTTAATATCCATCGTTTCTTTCTATGGTGTAGCTGCCACCGTATTGAATACCCATTTTGGATACTCCGTACTTCCAATAGGGGCTCCGTTCGGTTCTATGCACCGCAAATCTGTGGCGTTAAAAAAGTAATCTGAGATATAAACAAAAAAGCAGGCGCCATAGATTTAGGTGCCTGCTTTTTTGTTTGCAGAATAATATGGTCAGATCATATGTAGTTAAATTATTGAACCCGCTCTATTTTCGTTTTCTCAATAACTCTTCATCAATTAACTCAAAACTTACAATATACTAAAATATCTTCTTATAATAATCACTTAGAATACTTTGTCCATAGGTTGTACCAGGTACTGCCCAGCGTGCATTTAACTTTAGCCAGGTTGGGCCAATACCTCGATTTACCAAGGAATAACGAGGATCAATCAGTACCTTGCCAGGTGGCAAGGTATTTTTGGTGGCGTACGCATAAAGATGCTGAATATGGGCCTCAACTCCTGCTGCCGGTGATGCAAAGACCGCCCCGTGTACTCCTGATTCAAACCGTACAAGACTTGAGTCAGCCCCATTGAACGATTCTTGTCCGGTTAACGGGCTGCCAATTGCCCATAGACCGCAATAATTATTTTGCCATGGCTGGACATCCCCTTTATATTGCCAGAATCCAGTCTCCTTTGCCGCCTGACAAAAAGCAATGTCACCTCTAATCCCATACTCGGCACCGATTTTTATGTACAGCTCTGCTAATTCAGGGATAGATCTGAACTGGAGTCCTTCCGCAGACATGCTAGCTCTTATCCTTGGGGTTTCGATAATAATCCACTTTTTTAGTTGGTCAGCAGTTAAATAGGAATTCCCTGTAATGGTTAAGTCTGCGGCATTTATTGACTCACTGGTAGGAAGAATAAGAATTTGCTGATACTTGGCCAATTGGTCACGATACGTTTTAAAGACGGCAAACTGCTCCGCACTATATGAGAAAGCATCTTTATTTATTAATTGTTCTGAATTGATTACCGAGCCATCCATTAATTTTAGATTAGTCCTATAATTAGCCAACTCATTTAATAATTTATTATCCGCAGACACTGTAAATATCTTAATGTCAGAATTATTCAAAGGCTTAATGGCTTCATTTACCGAAATAAAAGGAAGTGCTGTTTTCGACTTAATATCCACAGTGTTAGATTCTTGTGTCCAATTCACTTCACAGTTGAGGGCTTCGCCTACAGCCCTGAGGGGAATCATAGTACGTCCGTTGGTTATATAAGGTTTAACGTAATCCGTTGGGATAATGAGAGCTTGTCCATCTAGGATAATTTGAATCTCTCCCTGTTTACTTGGAGGTAAAGAAGAATTAGAATTACTCCGCCAATTTATAACAACCTGCCCGGTTTCCTGCTTCCATTCAACCTTAGCTCCTAGATTTTCACTAATAACTCTAACTGGGACATACGTTCTTCCTGAAATAAGCTCTGGGCTGGTATCCGATGATACCTCGCTGCCATTAATGAATATCTTTATTACCTGCCCTGCTTCCGCCCGAGCCTGTCCTCCCAAGATACAAACCACCATCACCAGCATAGCCATTATCGCCATGACCTCTCTGCATTTAAACCTATTCAACAATATTACACCTCTCCCTATTAAAACTCTCCTATTAAACCCTCGCATTGCAACAACTATACAAAAGAGATACATTGCCCATATACATCCACCAATCTACACTTCGTTAAATATCTACATTTATTGTTGTTCTGGTTACCGGAAAATGATACCTTCTTTCATATACGTATATTCTGAGAAAATCTTTCATTTTCCTTTTTTAGCAGCTGTAATAATTATTTCTTTCTGAAAATATACGGTAATCTCTAGTAAAAATGAATATTAGACTATATTCGTCAGTAAATTGTCAAACTTTTTTTCAATCATACCCATAATATAACAATTTTCTCACAATAAATGTTGTATTCTATTCTTGCTAATAAAGATGATCTCCATATTTTGGGTCATTATTGAGGGGAGAATTAAAATGTTCAGCAATATAATCAAGAAAATTCCGTCATTTTTGTGGCTTATCATCATACTAATTGTCATACTAACATGGAACGAGGGTGTTTTAAAAGTATCCACTGGGTCAGGAAAGTGGGGTAATCTGCCGAATATGGCAGTCTTCTACTCAGTAATCTCAACAATAGTGATACCAACGCTAGTGTTGATCTATTTACTTATCCGCCAACGCCATTTTGGGTCTCCACTGTTGATTTACCATGATGGCCTTTTTGGCTCTTCCTTAAATAGTGATTCGCAGAACTCTAATAATGCTTTTTCCGCACGATTTAACTCGGGGCCAGAAAACTATCAGAAGCAACTAGAATTTCAAGCTTACCTTCTGGACAATCTACACAAAAGTATTATGGTCATAAATGAGAATGGAACAATTGTCTACTGCAACGAACACGCCTCCAATCTGTTTGGTATCATACGTAATAAAGAAGGTATTTTTTCTACAAGCAACTTTCCTTTTGATCATAATCAAGTAGATAAAATCAAGGACTATGTTAAGTCCGGTAAAACATGGAAGGAAGAACAGACTATTATGGTAGAGGGAGAAGTGAGAACCATAATGCACCGCTTTCATCCCTTATATAAACAGGATTTAGTAGGATCGATAGTTGTCATCTCTTATGATATCAGTGATTTAACCGAGGCTCGCCAGAATGCCGAGTCAGCCAATGCTGCCAAAAGTCACTTTTTAGCTAATATTACCCATGAACTGCGTACCCCAATGATAGGCATTTTGGGTTCTGTGGACTTACTCGAACATAGTCATCCAAGTCAGGAACAAGTTGAGAACATAAATACCATAAAAGCCTGTGGCGAACGACTCCTAAATACTATTAACGATATACTTGATGTGTCCAATATTGAAACCGGGCTGTTAGAACTTAACCCATCTTCATGCAATCTGTTTGAGGTCCTTAAAAAAACTACTTCGATTATTGAAGCTGATCTTCACAGCAAAGGACTATTATTAGAGCTGGATATCGACAAAAATCTTCCCCATACAGTAGTACTTGATCATATAAAATTGAGACAGATAATCGCCAACCTTTTGTACAATGCCGTGAAATTCACCCTGCGAGGTGGGATTAAAGTCACAGCCAGCCTCGAAACCACTTGTCTCAACCGTAACTGGCTCATGGTTTCTGTAGCTGATACCGGTATTGGCATTCCCCATGACCAGCTTGAAACTGTCTTCAATTACTTTACGCAGGTAGACAGTTCTAACTCTAGAAGATTTGGTGGAACTGGCCTAGGGCTCTATATCTGCAAAAAGCTGATTGATCTGATGCACGGGGAAATATGGGTGCAAAGTGAGGAGGGTAGCGGAACCACCATTGGCTTCAAAATTCCTCTAGAAATCGCTCAAGAAATTACTCTCGATATACAGAATGAACATATCTTAGCCCATGATCCAGACATTGCTGCGGTTGAAGAGCTATCTGCCGAATTCATAACTATTAGCGTGTTGCTTGTAGAAGATAATGAACTTAATCAAAAGCTGGTAGCCCAGATGTTATTAAACTATGGTTTTGAGGTTATTACCGCTAACAATGGCCTGGAATGTTTGAATATACTACATCGCAAAGACATTGATATTGTGCTGATGGACATGCAGATGCCGCTTATGGATGGCTATGAGGCAACCCGCATCATCCGAGCGAACCATACTTGGGATGAACTGCCTATTATCGCTATCACTGCCAACTCTATGAGCAATGACCGCGAAAAATGTCTGGCCTGTGGTTGTTCATCTTACCTAGCCAAGCCTTTTAAATCAGAAGCCCTAGTACGAGAGATAAGAACTTATCTAAAAAACCGCTTTATCAAAGGGAAAAATTTTGACTCTCTTTCCCAGCAATTAATTGCTGATCTCCTACCGGAATTTGTAGAGATGCTAGATGAAATGCTGAATGATTTAAAAGATGCGATAGATATGAAGAACCTGGAAGGTGTAAAAAATATAAGTCATGGCCTCAAGGGAACTGCTGGCATGTATGGCTTCATTCAGATATCGGAACTGGCGGCCTATATTGAAAAAGCAACCGTAGATAAAAACTATCCAAGAATGTTCTTATTATATGATCAAATAATATCACTCGCTCATCAGTGCAATGCCAATACCCACAGCGACGTAGTGTAAACATTGCGCAAGTGGAGACAGTTGCCTATTAAAGTCAAAAACCGCCCCCACTTGCGCAGCCTACTTGTGCGTAGACAAAGTAGCACCCCCTGCGATTTTTTCATCTGTTCATTTACATTTTCTTATTGCTGCCGAGTGATCCCGGCCTGTGTAGTAATTGTACCAAGCAGATGTTTGATATAAATCCCAGTTAACCGGAGGTATATATAAGTTTTCTAGTTGTTCTTCTTCGTTATAAGCCTTAAGGATCGAGTAAGCTTTAACCCAGATACATTTCTTTTCATTGGGGAAGACTTCACACCAACCATCATAACTCCCTCCACAAGCACCATTACGTTGATTTTTCGGGCACCCTGACATTGGACAGAGATAAGCGATATCCAGTAATGCACAATCGCCACAATCCTTACAACCGTTTCCAATCACTTTAAGGATATGCTCAAATGTGTATTTTCTTGGGCTTTTAGCACCGTTGTACAAACGGCTCATTAAAGGAAATAAGTTTTTATCTGGAGTAAAAAACAGATGGTGGATGAAACGCATCAAACGATAATTAAGTCCCACTGGAAGATCAACCGGCAGGCTTGTCCGATTAAACGCTATATTCGTATTAAGGCCAGTATTCGAGTCTTTTTCAAAAAAATAAAATCCATTGGGTTGTGGATAATCGAATTCAGGTATCAACTTCATCCATTCGGTACTAAGTTCTTCACCTTTATCAATAATATATTTCACTTGCTCATATTTAATATTATGGCCTCCCAAGTGAATCCCATCAAAACCCATGCCTTTCATAAAGGCATACATTTTGGCAGCGCGAAGCAACCTCGCACTTACACCTTTATCTTCGGTAGTCCTTTCTTGATCAAGCTCTGACAACAGCTTGTTAGTAACCACACTGCCTGGCAATTGGTTTGAGTTCATCATTTTACCCGCACCAAAAGGCAGGATATATATATTCCCTATTACAGGTATATTTGCATTGTAATTCCTAATAATCTGCAAAACCTCGTGGAATTTACGGGCATCAAAACCTAGTTGTGTCACGATAAATCCGGCTTCATTCGCGATTTTTTTCTTAAGTTTATAGTATTGAACCAAAAGTTCGGCTTCAGTAGCTTTAAAGGGCGAAACAACACTACCAGCAAAGAAATCGCTTGGCTGATGAGCAATACCTTTCGATTCTTGGATTTCCAACCCTTTATTCATATTGGCTATCAGATCCAAAACATGAATCGAGTCCAGATCAAAAACCGGTTTAGGACGACCTTTAAACCCGTTAGTTGGATAATCACCGGTCATCACCAAAAGGTTTCTGATGCCAGCACGATCCATCGCATAAAGCTCAGATTCAATCTGGTTACGGTTTTTGTCTTTGCAGGTAAAATGAACGAGCGGTTCAATCCCCAGCTTTAATATTTCCAACCCGAGGTAAACAGCCGATAAAGCAGGCTTCCCGCCTGGATTATCGGTAATGGTAATGGCATGAATTCTACCATCTTTTGCGGCCTGCTCTGCTGAAAGGATAGCATTTTCCTGAAGCTTTTCATGTGCTCCCCGGCCGGGGACAAGTTCCCATGTTACAGAAAATGTGTTTTTATCGAGTAATGATTCCTTGAATTTATTATTAATTGGCTTCTCCTCCCCTAAAAACAGCATCCTGTATAATTGGCCGGTATTACCTTTAATAAATCCGATTTTCATTATGAGCCGTTCATGCCCCGGTAAATTTTTTTAAGTTTCAGTTCAATTAAATTCTAAAGGTTTTTGATCAACTCATTCGCAAACTCAGAGCATTTAACTTCAGTTGCCCCTTCCATTAAGCGGGCAAAGTCATAGGTTACAATCTTGCTGGCAATGGTTTTCTCAATTGAGGCTATAATTAAATCAGCGGCTTCATTCCATTGCAGATGCCGGAGCATCATTTCACCGGATAAGATAACCGAGGAGGGATTTACTTTATCAAGTCCAGTGTATTTCGGTGCGGTTCCATGCGTAGCTTCAAATATGGCATGCCCGGTCAAATAATTAATATTGGCTCCAGGGGCAATACCAATTCCACCTACCTGGGCTGCCAAAGCATCGGACATGTAGTCCCCGTTCAGATTAAGCGTAGCTACTACATCAAACTCTGCCGGACGGGTTAATATCTGCTGTAAGAATATATCTGCGATGGAATCTTTAATAATAATCCTTCCTGCTAGCTCTGCCTCTGACTGTGCCTTGTCCGCGGCTTTCGCCCCTTCTGCATCCTTAATGCGATCATATTCATTCCAGGTAAAAACCTGATCCCCAAATTCCTGTTCAGCCACTTCATAGCCCCAATTTTTAAAAGCGCCTTCAGTATATTTCATAATATTACCTTTATGTACCAGGACAACGCTCTTTCTTCCTTCGGTTAAGGCAAATTTAATTGCCGCCCTCACCAGGCGTTTGCTGCCTTCCTCGGATACTGGTTTAATTCCTAATGCCGAACTGCCAGGGAAACGAATTAGGTTTACCCCCATTTCATCCTGCAAGAATTGCAGCAACTTTTTCGCTTCTGTAGAACCCTCCTGATACTCAATTCCAGCATAAATATCTTCAGTATTCTCGCGGAAGATTACCATGTTCACATCTTCAGGACGTTTTACCGGTGAAGGTACACCTTTAAAATAACTGACCGGACGTACGCAGGCATATAAGTCCAGGTTCTGCCGAAGAGCTACATTTAAGGAGCGAATGCCCCCTCCTATAGGGGTTGTCAATGGGCCTTTGATAGCGATAAAATACTCACGAATGATATCCAGCGTTTCCTGCGGCAGCCATTCCCCAGTAATATTAAAAGCTTTTTCCCCTGCCAGTACTTCTTTCCAAACAATGGATTTATGGCCTGAATAGGCTTTATCCACCGCTGCATCCAGAACCCGCGAAGCCGCTGCCCAAATGTCCGGCCCAGTTCCGTCTCCTATGATAAATGGAATAATAGGATGATCCGGAACATTTAGCACTCCATTATTAACGATTATCTTTTCTCCCTGAATTGAAGACAATATAATTACCTCCATTTATTTTATATATTTCAGCGTCTATCGTTCTTTAATCGAAATTAAATCCGCCATATTTCTTGAAGTGTTCTACCAGGCCACCATCATTAAGAATTTTCAGCATAACTGCCGGCAAGGGAGTAATAGCAATGTCTGTGCCCTTGCTCAAGTTGTGTAATATTCCAGCGCCCAGGTCGACTTCAAGTTCGTCCCCTTCGTCAATTCCATCTGTATTACACTCAATTAATGGCAATCCGGTATTAATACAATTGCGATAGAAAATACGGGCAAAAGATTTCGCAATAACCGCGCTGACATTAGCGTTAATAATGGCCAATGGAGCCTGTTCCCGAGAAGATCCGCAGCCGAAATTGCTGCCAGCAACGATAAAATCACCTTTTGTAACCTTGGAATAAAATTCAGGATCCAGATCTTCCATGACATGCTTAGCTAGCTCTTTCATATCTAATGTCTTGAATTTGTGACGACCAGATATAATATAATCGGTATTAACATCATTAGCGAATTTATGAACTTTCCCGTGTAAATCCATTATGCTCCTCCTCTACTTTATAAACTCACGTGGGTCAGTAATCTTGCCATATAACACAGACGCTGCTACTGTGGCAGGTGAGCCCAGATATATGAAAGAGGTGGGATTACCCATCCGACCTTTGAAATTGCGATTGGCAGTGGAAATGACATTTTCACCATCAGACGGTACACCATTATGAGTTCCTACGCAAGGTCCGCAACCTGGTGTGACTACTGCCGCTCCTGCCTCAACGAATACTTCAATGAGTCCTTCTCGCATAGCCTGTAACATCAACTGCCGAGATGAGGGCGCCACTATTAATCGGGTATGCCTATCTATCTTTTTACCCTTTAATATGCCTGCAGCAATGCGTAAATCTTCCATCCTGCCATTGGTACAGGTCCCAATAACTCCCTGTTGTATTGGAATCCCAGCCACTTCTCCTACGGGACATACATTGTCAACCGTATGCGGCTTAGCAACCTGCGGTTCCAGCTTCGATACATCATATTCTTTTATACGGGCATAGACAGCATCCAAGTCTGCCTTAACCGGTGTAAAATCTTTTTTACTGTGAGCTCTTACCCAGTCGATGGTCTTCTGATCCGCTTCCATTAAGCCACACTTGGCTCCCATTTCAATCGCCATATTACTGATGGTTAAGCGAGCATCAATGGAAAGTGCCGCGATGGCCTCCCCGACATATTCTGCCGCCATGTAGGTGGCCCCATCAGCGGTAACATCACCTATTAGATAAAGAATGAGGTCTTTGGCATAAACTCCGGCCGGTAGTCTGCCGTTGAGAACGAATTTAAATGTTTCCGGAACCTTAAACCACAGCTTCCCTGAAACCAGTCCTGCTGCTAGATCAGTAGATCCTACACCGGTAGAGAAAACATTAATAGCTCCGTAGGTACAGGTATGCGAATCGGCTCCAATTACTAAATCCCCTGGAACAACATGACCCTGTTCCGGCAGCAATTGGTGACAAACCCCATCTCCAATATCATAAAAATTAATCTTCTGCTCATCGGCAAACACACGCATTTGTCTATGAAGTGCCGACACTCCTGCCAATGGACTGGGTGAACTATGATCAATGACCATAGCGACACGTGCCGGATCAAAAACCTGCTTGGCCTGCATTTCCTCAAAGGCTTGAATAGCCAGCCCAGATGTTCCATCCTGGCCCATCACAAAATCCAAATCAGCCACCACAATGTCATTTGCCCGGGCGTCCTGACCACTCTTAGTGGATAGTATTTTTTCAGCGATGGTCTTGCTCAATTTTTCTCCCTCTCTCTCAATAAATCTTTATAAACATAGACAATTTCCTTATCAAACAGAGACCTTTTTTTATCAATTGCCATCTGCCGACACCTGTTTAATATTTCCTGGGATTCCTCTTCACTAATCTCATTTCCATACTCCCTAAACTTGGCCTTTATTGAGTTTGAACCAGAATGTTTACCAATTACCATCTGTCTTTCTAGTCCCACTTCTTCGGGCAGAAAAGCCTCATAAGTAAGTGGGTTCTTTAAAACCCCATCACCATGTATCCCAGATTCATGGGCAAATATATTAGCCCCTACAATCGCCTTATTAACCGGTAAAGCCCTGCCTGAAGCTTCTGCAACATACATAGCTACCTCTCGAAATAGAGTCGTATTGTAGCTAACATCTATTTTCATTAAGTGCCTCATACACATAATCACTTCCTGTAAGCAGGAATTACCAGCCCTTTCTCCCAGGCCATTCACAGTTACTCCCACATGATTGGCCCCTGCATACATCCCCGCCAGGGAATTAGCAGTAGCCATACCGAAATCATTATGGGTATGCATTTCTATATCCAGGCCAACTGCATCGCGCAAAGTCTTAATATATCTAAAAGTAGTTAAGGGGTTCAAGGTACCTACAGTATCGCAAAAACGCAAACGATTCGCTCCGGCATGTTTGGCAATTAGGGCAAACTCAGTCAGATAATCCATATCAGAGCGGGAAGCATCCTCAGCATTGACCGACACATATAGGTTATTATCTTTGGCAAACTTGACCGCATCGGCCATGCGCTTCAATACATCCCCACGGGTGGTCTGAAGTTTATGCTCGATATGAATATCAGAAGTACTGATGGAAATTGCTACAGCATCAACACCACATTCAATAGATTCCTTAATATCATCTATTACTGCCCGGTTCCAGGCCATGATGCTGGATTTTAGACCCATTCTTACAATCTCTTTAATACAATCCTTTTCAAAGCCACCCATTACCGGTATTCCAGCCTCAATCTGGTCAATGCCTATTTGATCCAAGTAACAGGCAATTCTAACTTTCTCCTCATTGGAGAATACTACTCCAGCAGTTTGCTCTCCATCCCGCAAAGTAGTGTCTACAATGTAAATTTTAGCATCCGGTTCCAGGAACCAATCTCGGTTCATAACCGTCCAAGTCACAAATATTCCTCCCCTGGCGCTAAGCGCAATTTATTCGTAATGGCAAATATATTTTCCTAATATGATTTCGATTACAGACAATCCAATCTTTCTTTCAATAGCTTATTGACCAGCGCCGGATTCGCTTGCCCTCGGGTTGACTTCATTATCTGCCCGATGAAGAATCCAAATGCTTTGTCTTTGCCATTTTTATAGTCCTCTACTACCTTCGGATTAGCCTTAATTATATCCTCTATAACCGGCAGCAGCGTTCCTTCGTCGGAAATCTGCACCAAGCCTTTCTCCTTAATAATGAGGACCGGGCTCTTACCACTGCTAAACATCTCTTCAAAAACAGTCTTGCCCATCTTACCACTGATAGTGCCATCATCGATAAGCTTTAGCATGTGCACCAGGTCAGCCGGTTTTAGTTTGCAGTCGCTTATTTCCTGATTGTTCTGATTCAATAGACGACTTAATTCTCCCATCATCCAATTTGATATCATCTTTGCATCAGGATAATGACTCAGACACTGATCTAAAAAACAGAGGCTTTCCGGAGTTAATGTCAGTATGGCCGCATCATACTCGGGCAAGCCATAATCCTTAACCAGCCGCTCTTGTGCCTGTTCTGGCATCTCCGGCATTTCATCTCTTATCTCTCCCACCCGGTCCCTGCTTATATGCAATGGAGGTAGATCAGGTTCAGGAAAATAACGGTAATCATGGGCCTCTTCTTTCGAACGCATTGAACGGGTAAGCTGCTTCTCTTCATCCCAGGTTCTGGTTTCCTGAACAATCTCTTCTCCATCTTCCAGAGCTTCTATTTGCCTTTTGACTTCATACTCAATGGCTCTTTCCAGTGCCCGGAAGGAATTAAGGTTTTTTATCTCGGCTCGGGTTCCAAACTCTTTCTGCCCGGTGGGTCGAACCGACACATTCGCATCACAGCGTAAGGATCCTTCCTCCATCTTACAATCTGAAACCCCTGCAAAAAGCAAGATAGAACGTAGTTTTTCCATATAAGCCCGTGCTTCCTGAGAAGACCTTAAATCTGGTTCAGAAACGATTTCTAAAAGAGGCACGCCGCAGCGGTTCAAATCTACCAGAGAGAAAGGAGTGGTAGTAATATCACCCTGATGCACCAGCTTACCAGCATCCTCCTCCATGTGAGCTCGGGTTATTCCTATCCGCTTCTTCTCGCCATTTACATCTATATCCAGGTACCCGCCTATGCATACCGGCATATCAAACTGCGATATCTGGTAAGCCTTGGGCGAGTCAGGATAAAAATAATTTTTGCGGTCAAATTTGCATATTTCGGGTATCTGACTATGTAAGGCCAAACCTGTTTTAATGGCTAATTCTACTACTTTCTCATTTAATACCGGCAATACACCCGGAAATCCTGCACAAACCGGGCAGGTCTGGGTGTTAGGTTCAGCCCCGAAAGCGGTGGAACAGGAGCAAAATATTTTCGTCTGGGTTTTCAATTCGGCATGTACCTCTAAGCCGATTACAGTTTCATAATTTTCACTCAATTATTTCACCCCCAGTTCCGGTTTCATAGTATGGTAAGTGGTATTCTGTTCAAACCCATAAGCCGCTTTAAACAGAGTTCCTTCATTAAATGCTTTGCCAATCAGCTGCATGCCTATTGGCAAACCGTTCTTAAATCCGCAGGGTATAGAAATTCCCGGCAAACCTGCCATGTTAACAGGTACCGTCAAAATATCGTTCATGTATAAGGTCAACGGGTCTCCACACTGCTCTCCTAATTTGAAGGCAGTCGTCGGGGTGGTAGGTGATACAATAACATCGAAATCCCGGAATACCTTATCAAAATCATTGGCGATCAATCTTCTCACTTTTAAAGCCTTAAGATAATAGGCATCATAGTAACCAGAACTCAAAGCATAAGCACCCAACATAATACGTCTTTTCACTTCATCCCCAAAGCCCTGAGCCCGCGAATGAGAAAACATGTCAATGACATTTTCGGCCTCAAAATCCCGGTGTCCATATCGCACGCCATCAAATCTAGCCAGATTAGCACTGGCTTCTGCCGGGGCAACCAGATAATAAGCCGGAAGAGCATATTCGCTATGAGGAAGAGATACTTCCTCTACAATAGCCCCTAATTCCTCATACTTATGCAGAGCTTTATTTATGGATTCTTTTATTGCGGCATCAACCCCCTGCCCGAAATACTCTTTAGGGTAGGCAATCCGCAGGCCTTTGACATTACCATCCAGATAACTGATATAGTCCGGTACCTCTATGGCAGCGCTGGTCGAATCCAGAGGATCGTGCCCAGCAATAATATTCATAATCAAAGCGCTGTCCAGTACATCTTTACTGAATACTCCGACTTGATCCAGAGATGAGGCATAGGCGATAACCCCCCAGCGAGATACCCTGCCATAAGTAGGCTTCATTCCCACCACTCCGCAAAAAGAGGCCGGTTGTCTTATGGAACCGCCGGTATCAGTTCCCAGAGCAAAAGGTACTTCGCCCGCTGCCACTGCAGCCGCTGATCCGCCAGAGGATCCCCCAGGTACCCTT
Source organism: Firmicutes bacterium HGW-Firmicutes-15 (assembly GCA_002840245.1). Classification (GTDB taxonomy): domain Bacteria; phylum Bacillota; class Syntrophomonadia; order Syntrophomonadales; family Syntrophomonadaceae; genus PHAA01. The sequence continues at coordinate 21,421 of PHAA01000014.1, read as the reverse complement.
TCCAGATCCCAGGGATTGTGAGTTGCAAAAAAAGCCGAGTTCTCTGTAGACGAACCCATAGCAAATTCGTCCATATTCAACTTGCCCACTAAAACCCCCTGCATCTCATCTAAGCGGCGAGAAGCAGTAGAATCGTATTCAGGAATAAAGTTCGCCAGCATTTTGGATCCACAGGTAGTCTTTACGCCCCTGGTGCAAAAAATATCTTTCAAGCCCATTGGTATACCAGCAATACTATTATAATGTCCTGCTCTGTCCACTTCTCTAGCTTTTTGCAGGGCAATTTCTTCGGTCAGAGTTATAAAGGATTTCACTTTATCCTCAACATTATTTATACGTGTAAAAAGTGATTTTACGATCTCTTCGGAAGATATTTCCCGTCGGGTTAATCGTTCCTGCAATTCATGTACGGTAAGCTCATATAATTCCATAGCCGATAACTCCCTCTACATTATTTTGGGAACTTTATATTGACCTTCTTCTGCGAGAGGTGCGTTGGTAAGCATCTCTTTTTGTTGCATACTGGGTCGTATTGAATCGACTCGGAAGACATTAAACGCCGGCAAAACATGGGTCAGCGGTTCGACATCATCAGTAGCCAGGGCATTGAGAGTATCTGCATAATTGAGAATAGAACTCAATTGTTCACCAAATATCTTTTTCTCGTCATCACTCAAACTCAGCCGGGCCAACAAAGCCACATGCTCAACTTCTTTCATATTTAAAGCCATACCCCTACCTCCTTGTCTGCTAAAACAACATTATACCAAAAATGAACCCATTCATCTAATATTTTTCGGGCAAATTGGGGATTTTTCTCTTATGATCTCTGCCATTTTGCTGAATTTCAGGACCATCTTGCATTATCCACATCTGCCTTGATATCCATAAATAAACGACCTGTCGTCACCAGCACTTACCATGGAAAATATTTAATTAGATACATGACTAAGGGAACCAAGAAAAGACCAGGTAAAAGGTTGGCCACCTTAATACGCGTAATACCCAAAGCATTAATGCCAATCCCGGCAATTAAAACCCCTCCGAGTGCAGTAATATTGTTCAGCATGGGATCCGTGAGCAAAGGTTTAATAAAACCGGCTCCCAGGCTAATGGCGCCCTGGTAAATCAAAACAGGCAGAGCCGAAAAAAGTACCCCTACCCCCATACTGGCAGCGAATATCATGGCAAAGATTCCATCCAGCATCGATTTGACCAATAAAATTTCGTAATTATGGGTTAAACCATCCTGTAGAGATCCCACGATTGCCATTGCACCTACGCAAAATAACAGAGTTGCGGAAACAAAACCCTTTACGAACTGGCTATCCCCGCCGCCAAAAACATTTTCCAGTTTATGGCCCACCGTTTCCAGCCTGCCCTCCCATTGTTGCCACTCACCTAAAACCGCCCCTATTGCTAAGCATACGCCTACCACAGCCAAGCTCTCTGCCTTGAATGCAAATTGAATCCCGATTCCCAGAATGAGTAAGCCCAAGCCATCCTGCATGGTACGGCTAATATTTTCAGGTATCCCCTTACGGAATAATAATCCTACCAACCCAGCCAGAACTATGACGATGGCATTAATGATCGTACCTGTCAAATAGACATCCCCTAACAATAATGGTGACACCATCTCCTTGTAGTTTGGGAGATGACTTTTCTATTTTATGCTATCAACATTATCCTGACAAGAGCGCACGGCCAAGGGGAAGGTGAATGTACCGCATACATTCGACCTCGGTTTGCCTGTGGCAACGAATTGGTGTCCAGTATTATAGAATATGTGCGAGGGGTTATAGTCGAGGGGGAGGACTGGAGAACGCGTAAATAGCTAGAACATATAAATGGTGAAACGAATCGAAAATATAACTCCCGACACATCCTCAATTAGTATATCTGGCAAAAGAACCTGGTCCCATACCATTTTCGACATTTTTTTCCACAGCTATATGCTATTTTTATAAGCAGGCATAGATGATAATTTTAGGAGGTCGTCCGGGTGAAGGATGAAAACATGACAAAAGATGAGCTCTTAGACGAGTTGGCTAAACTGCGACAGGAAAATATTGAACTAAAACTTGCTCAGAAAGATCAATCCCGCATTTATCTAGACCCCGAATGCTCATCAACCAACCGGTGGTTCTCCAGTGGCAGGGCGGAAGCATTTGTTTCAAACCGGCCGGAGCAGGAACCAGCAGTTAATCACCCCGTGAAATATTTATTCTCGGATCTGGTAGACATTGCTTTTCTTCAACAATTAATGAATTCATTTTATGAAGCTACCGGCATAAGCAATGCCGTCATTGATGTCGATAATAATATTCTTAGCAAGACAGGCTGGCAGGATATATGCACACAGTTTCACCGTGTATGTGCGCAGACCGAGTGCAGGTGCAAGCAAAGCGACTCCTATATAGCTGCCCATCTACACGATGGATCTTATGTTGGTTACACTTGTTTGAACGGCCTTATCGATTATTCTATTCCAATCATCGTGGAAGGCCAGCATCTGGCCACTATATTCCTCGGGCAGCTTCTGCACGCGCCTCCCGATGAGAACTTTTTCCGCAGTCAGGCACAAGAGTATGGATTTGACGAAGTCAAATATATAGAAGCGCTTCGCCGTGTTCCGATAATCCCTGAAAATCATATAGAATTCATTATGATATTTCATTCGCAGCTAGGGCAATTTCTAGCCACAATGGGGCTGGAGAGAAAACGTCAACTAGAGGCAACTGACCAGACGCTAAGAGAACGCGATGAACGCCTGAGATTGGTTTGGGAGGTCAGTAATGACTACTTTTGGGACTGGAACATTGAAACGGGTGACGCCTATTTCAGTCCACGCTGGGTTGAGATGCTTGAATACTCGCTGGAGGAACTGGAGCAACACTACCGCACCTGGGAAAAACACCTTCATACCGATGATACCATCGCTATTATGAAGGTGCTTGATGAACATCTGGAGGGACGAACAGCACAATATGAAGACGAATACCGAATGTTGACTAAATCCGGTGGGTGGAAATGGGTTATGGTGCGCGGACAGGTGGTAGCCAGGAATGAAGCAGGCCAGCCGCTGCGTATGACTGGCACTACTCTTGACATTACAGCCCGCAAGCAGGCTGAATTTGCCTTACTTCAATCAGAAGAAAAGTTCTTCAAAGCTTTTCATGGTAACCCTGATATAATGTCAATCAGCACTTTAAAAGAAGGGCGTTTTACTGAAGTAAATAGTGCCTTTGAAGAAATGTCTGGTTATAAAAGGGATGAGATTATTGGGCATACTAGTCAAGAATTGCTTATCTGGTTCGTTCCCGAACAACGAGACATAGTAATAAAACATATCCAGGAACACGGAAGTATTCGAGGTTATGAAATAGATCATAGGTTGAAATCGGGCGAAATTCGGACATTTAACATGTCAGTTGAGATAATAGACATAGATGGTGAACCACATCTACTTATTTCGAATAGAGACATTACCCAAAGCAAACAGATGGAAGAGGCATTACGTTTGTCGGAGGAATGCTTATCCAAAGCCTTTAATGCCAGTCCAATCATAATGTCTATTACAACCCTGGAGGATGGAAGATTCATTAAGATCAACAATGGCTTTTGCCGCATTACGGGTTATAGTCAGACAGATGCAATGGACCGAACCGCATTAGAGTTGGGATTTTGGGCAGATATTGAGGAGCGTTGCCTGGTAAAACAAAAAATTCTGGCGAAGCAATCCGTTCGGGATATGGAAATTCATTTTCGCAAGAACACCGGAGAACAAAGACTAGGATTGCTTGCTGCAGAAGGTATTCATATCGATGGCGAACGATGTTTACTCAGTGTACTCACGGATATAACTGAACGTAAACAAATGGAAACGGAAATGACCCGCCTGGATCGGCTCAATCTCGTAGGTGAAATGGCAGCCAGCATTGGCCACGAAATCCGTAACCCCATGACTACCGTGCGTGGTTATCTGCAAATTTTGCGAGAGAATAAGGACTACAGTCAAGAGTTAGAATATTTTGATCTAATGATCGAAGAACTGGATAGAGCCAATTCTATAATCACTGAATTCCTTTCTTTGGCCAAAAACAAGATTGTAGATATGCACCCTAGAGATCTCAATGCAATAATTAGAAAATCACTGCCACTAATTTTGGCCAAGGCTATGAGTAAAGATCAATACATAAAGCTAGAACTACATGATCTACCTGACCTGCTCCTTGATAAAAAAGAAATCCGTCAGCTAATACTCAATTTGGTCAATAACGGACTGGAATCAATGGCCTCAACTGGAGACGTTATCATCAGAACGTTTATGGAAAACGAAAATGCAATATTAGCGATTCAAGATCAAGGTCACGGGATAGACCATGAATTGCTGGATAAGCTGGGCACGCCCTTCTTCACCACCAAAGAGCACGGTACCGGCTTAGGTCTGGCAGTTTGCTACCGTATAGTTGCCCGGCATAATGCTAAAATCGACATAGCGACCAGTTCAACTGGCACCACTTTTTACGTTAGGTTCCCAATTTATACAGTTGCTGCTAAGGTTAGTTGAAAGGCACCTCATCCCTCAAAATAGATAGTAGGCAGATTGCAGATTATCTGGGTGTGGACTGCGGAGTATTAGACCAGGTTAAAACCGTGAAGGCCGCGCTCAGCGAGGTATTGAAAAGTAGAAGGAGGCTCCCTGACCGGGTGGGCTTTCCACCCAGATTCTGCCGCCATGAGCTTCGACATAACTACGGGCTATGGCCAAACCCAGTCCTTTACCACCTAATTCACGGTTGCGGCTCTCATCTACCCGGTAAAAACGGTCAAATATATACGGCAGATGTTCGGGTTGTATTCCCGGCCCACTATCCTGGACAGAAAAAACAATGCCTCCCCTCTCCTCTTGAATATGCAAAATAATCTCTCCGCCTGCCTCAGTATGACGCATAGCATTGCTTAACAGATTGATCAGTATTTGCAGTAATCGATTAACATCAACCACAACCTGTTTCACCTTATTATCTACCGAAACCTGGAAATGGATATTATCCTCTTCCATGGCAAGTCGCAGAGGGGTCAGACGCTCGATCAACTCATTTATCAGGGCAGGCTCTTTCGCAAGCAGTAAAGCCCCACTTTCCGCCAGCCCGATGGTTTCCAAATCTTTTACCAGCCAAGTGAGGCGGATCACTTCGTCTACCAGGCTGCTGGCTACTTCTTCGCAGTTTTCCAGCTTACCGCTCTGTAAAGCCTCCAGCCTTCCCCGCAGTAACGTAAGCGGGGTTCTCAATTCGTGAGCAATATCTGACATGAAACGGCGGCGGTTCTGTTCCTGACCCAATAGCTTTCCAGCCATCAAGTTAAAGTCACGACCTAATGAAGCTAGTTCACGATCACCATGTGGATGAACCTTAACCGCTAGCTTTCCCTGAGCCAGTTGATGAATAGCCGCCGAAAGCTCCCCCAGCGGAGAAGTTATTTCCCGGGCCATAAGCAATCCCAAAAGCAAGGCCAATAAACCCACCAAAATAATGGTAACGATTACTTGGGTGGTAATATTGCTGATAAAAGTGTTTTCCAGGCTGGAAATACCTGCGGTTAATGGACTGACCAGATAAAGCGTACCGATCCTTTTATTCTCGTCTGCCACTAATGGAAAAGCAGTCAAAGCTATTTCCTGCTCATCAACCTTTTGTCCTAACAGAATTGAATCCGAATCCCCCACCACTGTCTCATTCATATCGACTATAATCAACCTTTGTCCATCACCCATGCCCTTGGCATGATATCCATGCCTATACCCCATCCCCTTCCTCATACCTGACTGGGATGTTCCTGTTATAATTTCCTGCACGCCCTCCAGGCTGCCTTGACTCGCATAATAGGAATTTACCGTATCCGCCCACTGTGTAGCGAATACTTGATTATATTGGCCTACATAACCCGCAAACTGTTTTTTGGTAACAAAAAGGGTCATAATACCCGATAAGCTGGTTGAAATAACCGCGATCAGGATTAGACTTATCGTAATGCGCCCAGCTAAGCCCAGTCTGCCCATTCCTATTCCTCCTCAACCAGTTTGTATCCCACCCCGTATACAGTTTTGATTTTTACATCCTGAGAAGAAATTGCTTCCATTTTACGACGCAGATTACTTATATGGGTATCAATAGTTCTTTCATAACCCTCGTAAATATCGCCCAAGGAACGTTCCAGAATTTGCAGACGAGAGAAAACCTGACCAGGATGTTCAGCTAGAAGAGAGAGAATTTTAAATTCGGTAGTAGTGAGAGCCAAAAGGTTCGAACCCAAATAAGCCTCAAAACGGCCTATATCAATCGTAAGGCTTTTAAAAGTCGTATGCATGCCGTTATCACCCCTCTGCGAACGCCTTAAAATGGCACGCACTCGAGCGCTTAACTCCCGGGGAGAAAATGGTTTGCTAAGATAGTCATCCGCCCCCAGTTCCAGGCCCAAGAGCTTATCCACCTCATCAGCCCGGGCTGTAAGCATAATAATCGGAGTATTGTCCCGGCTTCTTACTTGTTTTAGCACCTCTATCCCCGATAAAACAGGCAGCATAATGTCCAAGACTATCAGGGCAGGCTTTTGCTCGCCCCATATTCTAAGGGCTTCCTGACCATCCCGGGCTTCTATCACCTGAAAGCCTTCAGATATAAAATGTTCTCGTAACATCGCTCGTAACGATTCCTCGTCTTCCACCAATAAAAGCAACTGACTCATCGACTCTCCCCTCCCCTTAGCTACCTCTTTAATATCCGTAAGAGTATATCCTCCAGGCTGCTTTCCTGTATACCATAGGATAGAATTTGAGGGTTCAACTGATAGATCGCATCTAAAATTTTAGGGCGAATTTCCCCCTCTTTCCGTGCATTAATTATGAGGCGGTTCCCATCCATTTTCACATCATTGACAAAACTTAATTCTAGTAGAGCCTTTACCAACTGCTCCGTGGGTCCGATTAATACCGCTTCTAAATTAATTGTATCGCTGGCCGTATTCCGCAAATGTTCCACGCTATCCTGGGCAATTAATTTGCCATGGTCAAAAATTCCTACTTCACTGCATATGGCCTCCACTTCAGGCAGAACATGCGATGACATCACGATAGTAACCTCTTTTTCACTTTTAAGTCTGGTAATTAAATCACGCATGTTTTTAGCTCCCAGGGGATCCAATCCCAGGGTGGGTTCATCCAGAAACAATATTTCCGGTTCCGATAATAAGGCTTGGGCCAATGAAAGACGGTGCCTCATTCCCCTCGAGTAGCCGCCTATATAAAGATCCTTTTTATCCGTCAGCCCCACCAGTTGCAGATTATTTTCAATACGCTGCTCCCGCTTACTATCAGGGACATCCAGGAGCTTACATAGATAACGCAATGTTTCCATAGCAGTCATTCGGGTATAGAAGCTGGGATTTTCCGAAACGTAGCCGATGCTCCGACGAACTTCCATCGGCTTTTTACGAATATCATGTCCCGATACCGTCGCGGTCCCACTGTCCGGTTGAATCAAGCTAACCAGCATTTTGAGGGTTGTCGTTTTTCCGGCTCCGTTAAGTCCCAGTAAACCAAAGGAACTGCCTGCTTTTACATTAAAGCTGATATTATCAACCGCTTGTACTTTGCGGTAACTCTTGCTTAGATTTTTAACCTCTATTGCATTGATACTCATATCTCTTCCCCCTTACATCCTAAAAGTAATATTTTGACGGTTAAATATTTGCCCGCTGATAAACAAAAGGAAAGCCGTCAAGAGCAGCAACGAGATTACACATATCCAGGCATCAAGCGGGCTGGTCATGGCAAACTTCTGATATTTAGAAAACACACTGAAAACGCAGCGGATCAGAACCGGCACCTGTCCAAAATCAGTAATTCCCACCATCGTTCCTGCGATGCGCAGAAACTCGCCTCCCAGAGGATGAGCAGGAGCCATGAAAACTACCCCCATCAAACCTGCTGTAGCGGTGCTACGAGCAAAAAGAGAGATTAATATGGTTAAAGCTACATAATACATACTAACCATAGTTACAATCCCTACCATGGACATCCATTGCCCGAAGGGAGGCATGTCGAGATGCCAGCGCAGGGTTGAAATTCCCGAGAACTGCGCCCAGTAATAAGCTATAACCAGTTCAGCTACCAATAAAGGAACTATAATTAGTACATAAGTGACGAATTTCCCAAACAACAAACTGGTACGGGAAATCGGCTTGGACAATACTAATTCCAGCGTACCCTTTTCTTTTTCACCCACCACCGAGTCCATCGCCGAAAATATTCCGATTAATGGGCATAAAATCGCAAACAATTCAAAAAATGGATCTAATACATTTTTTGAATTGGCTGTGGGACCGACCTCAGTATATAATGCCATCAAAATTCCGCCGAAAATAAACATGACCAGAAATATAAATTTATGGTTACGCACATTTTCCTGGAATTCTCTCTGCACTACGGCTAAAAACTTCATTCTATTTCCCCCTAAGTAATAATTTCAAATCTCTAATGTTTTCATTTTTAGTTACCCTACCACTAAATCTATAATATATCCTAGCAGTCTTACCTCCGCTTTCGCAAACTTCTTCCCAATGATTATATCACCATAACAAATGTACTCCACTAAGATTAACATTCCCTTTACCGCTTGTAATGTTCAATAAAAATAAGGGGCTGCAAGGTATTGTCCTGCCCCTTATTTATAGTCATGTTGCACAAACTTGATTTCATATTATCTGGACAGTTAAAAGCCGCATGATGTCTAGCTTATTTTCGCTCCAAAAGGTATGAGCCATATAATATTGAAGATCAATCCACCGGCTCCAAAATGACCAAGTTCTATTTCTTTACCAAAAGGCCACAATATAAATTTAGCAATCTTGAAACATTGAACCCCAAATGGTATACCAATAACTGTTACACACAAAATCAGACCAGCTATAGACCATACAATAAATGCAATAATACCGCCAATTAATAACCAAATGATGTTGCCAATAAAATTCATTGTCTTCCTCCAGTTTTCAACCAGTATAAGTCCGGTCCCATGCCCTCTTATCTTGACAGCCCTCTAATAGTATTTTACTGCAGCGCATACGTAAGCGTTTCTATTTGTTGCCAAACATTACAACAAAATTATAATATTTGTAAATGCAATCAACATGCAAAAAGCCAATTTCCTTTAACCATTTTAACTGATCATCCAATGTAGACATTTTATCTAATTCAGCTCGTTCATAAGCCGAATGAATTTCATCTTGTGATAATCCACTGTTCTCTACTTTAAATTTCCAATCGCGTTTGTATAAGGTTTCAATAAAAGGCGTACTACCAAGAACTTGGTCTGCATTTATGAAGACACCACCTTGATTTAAGATTGAATATATAATTGCATATAGTTGTTTTTTCTGATTATCCATCAAATGATGTATTGAAAGAGATGATACCACTATATCGTATTTTTCTTCAAATTGATATTTTGTATAGTCGTCTATGATATATGTAATGGCAGGTTTATCTTCAAACCTGCTTTTTGCAACCTCTATCATTTTTTCGGAGATATCAATTAAGGTTAAATTGGCATTCGGAAATTTATCTAAAATGAAAGAAGATAATAGCCCTGTTCCTGCACCAATATCTAATATATTTGGGCATTCATTATTTGTTTCAGCAATAGAAACCGCTATTGAATAAAAATCATCAAAGCATGGAATTAGTTTTTTTCTCTGACTATCATACTGACCGGCGTTATCATTAAATTTTTTCTTTACCTCACTGTATTCAAACCTCATAAAACACCTCTTTTTCTTTTTAAATAACAGAACAGAATTTGATATTTCACATAACACTGTGAAGTCTAAATCTCGAATCAACCTGACCTTCTATATGGTTAAACCATTCCCCTTCAAAGTACCAGGCATTAGGATGATCTTCACCTGGAAGAATGATTGCGTTTAACAAATAGGGCAGCGGAACTCTCATATGTTAAAATTCCTTATTCCCGGTTAATCAATTTCCCTTAGAACCTCAAAAGCTTCCATCAACCGAGTTCCACCTTTTGTCGTCCAGTGGCTTAAAGTAAAAACTAGTTGATTCTGATCCAGAATAACAAATTCCAATTTCCCTGGTGGCAATTCCAGGGTCTTTTGCTGTACTATTTTCCCCGCCTCGATCTTATACAAATAAACATCTGAGTTATCCTCCAGTGAATCATCATATGGTACAACCACAAATTTATCCGGGCTTACCCAAACCGGTTGGCCGGTTATTTCTCCTGATAAATAATTTTCCTTTTGAGCATCATAGATTTGAGTCTCTGATTGGTTTATACCAGTCACTTTTCGTATCACTATGTATCGAAAATCAGGCGAACTATTTAAAACCAGGCTGTTAACACTGAACAGCTGGCTGCCATTTGAGTTCAGGCAATAAATATAATAACCTCCATCAGCCCGAACAGATTCCAGATCATTTTCATAATAGACCCGATCCTTTCCATCCCAAGCCAGTCTGTTACACAGCTCACCAGTCTGCCCGGTGTCTATGTAGGGGTGTTTTGCCTCTGCCACCACTTCCAGCTTATCAAGGTCAATAATCTTTACCAATCGGCTGCATTCTTCATCTTTACCGATCAGGGCAAGTTTACTGTGGTCGGAATTAACCTGGTAGAAAGATGCATAGGTAATTTCTCTCCAACCCAGGTCAGTTACAGTACCATCTATATTAATAATCTTTTTCCCTTTGAGGAGAAATTGCCTGTCATTAAGCCAGACAACATATTCCTTGTCCCTCCATGAATAGGCCCAAACCTGTTCTCCCATTTTCTTTTTGGAACCGCCAGTTTCGCCCAGAAAAACATCGAAGACAATCTCGCCAGAAACGGCAATCTCCGGCTGGGCATTCAGTTCAACAAAATGTTTTTGATCTGGTGCATAAAAAGTACCGTTTATGCTTTTACTTATACGATAATCTAGGTTAGCACCCGATGAAGATTCCTTGGTTTTCCCGTCCCAATCATTAGCAATATATAGGAGTTCTTCACCTGCTGAATAACAATATATTTTCATATAGTTTGAAATATCCTGATCTGATAGCACATACCATAACCGGGTATCCCCACATTCTACTATATGGGCTGAGATTTCGATGATAGGTTCTTCAATCTCACGCATATCAGTGTCAATATTAGCCTTGACCATAATACTGGTAATCAACGGATTATCCACTTCTCCAAACATAGTTCCCAGCAAAAACTCATCCCGATACTCACCTGGCATATTCCTGACTTTGAGAGTAGACCAGCACCAGGATATATCCTGGTGTTCAGCTACTTCAGCGACTCCTCCACCTTTAATAAAATGCCAGCCCGATAATTGCTGCTGCTGAAAATAAGCAGCAGCAATACCATTTTCACCACTGTCCAGATAGTAGACAACAACCCCATCATCAACTTTCACAGTATCCAATATCTCTCCATGCGTCACATTTGCCCTCTCTAACGCCTCCACCGCTGAATGAACAAAAAAATAATTCCAATAGTAATACCCGGCAGCAAGTACAGTAAATACCAGCATCAGAACTATATAAGATTTTTTCTGCATCTTCCCTTACCCCGTATTCCTATAGAGTTTTTTGTGTATTTGCCATCAGTACTTGCGTCAGCAACAGTACCTTTTACAGTTAATTCCCGGTTAAAAGGACTTAGTATCCAGTCCTACCATCGTTTCATCGAACAGGTAAAGTTCAGGCTCAGGCAACAAAGCACGCTCCTTGGCATCCGGCCTTCTACCACAATCTTAGCCTGCAAACCCGCTTGCCATGATGTTTAACTAGAATATCTCTGTGCGGTCAATAAGTAGCAATCATTATCATAAACATTGCCATTGAATATCTTCTCCGCCATTTTCAATGTCCCCTCATAATCAAAATTACACTTCTTTATAATATTCTTTGAGCGTTTGTTAAAAGGAAAACAATAAGCTGAAATTGCTGCCAAATGTAATTCCTCAAAGCCAAATTTAATAACTTCTTTAATAGCCTCTGTCATAAATCCTTTGCCCCAATAGGCTTCACCAATTGCATATCCGATCATTTTCACCATATCATATTCACGTTTCTGGTCATCAATTAGACCTATCGAACCAATAATTCTTCCGGTTTCTTTTTGTTCGATCCCCCACACTGTATCCTTATTAAGAAAAATAGCATTCATTATTTCAAGCGTTTCTTCTTTACTCTCATGCGGTTTCCAACCTGCATTTGGCCCGACATTTGGTGTGCAAGAATAATTAAAAACATCATCCAAATCGTCAATTTGTAACGGTCGCATTATCAGTCTTTCAGTAGATAAAATTGCCATATTTCTACCTCTCATTATAAATAATCTTTGTTTGTGCATAATCCAACGAATTCGCCACAACATTTGTATAATGCAAAACTGGTAGTTATCAATAACCCCGTTCCCATGACACATAACCATATACTCATTTTCTGCATAACTAAAATTCGTTAAGGTATTCTTGTAAACAATCAATGTATTTTCCCATGTGAATACCATCTACAAAGGAATGGTGAGCTTGTACTGAAAATGGCAATAATAATTTATCACCCTCTTTAAAGTACTTTCCCCACGCCAGTCTTGGTATAGAATCATCTTTATTAAACGATATTGTGTGTGAAAGATGTGTAAATGACACCCACGGAATACAAGTAATATATGTTAAATCATCCCGTCCTTCAACGTCTTTAATAACAAAATAATCCACTTGATCATTAGACTTTTCTTTTGCCTTTTTTGTAAAGTCTAAAATGGATTTTTCCATATATACCGTCACCATTTTGAATAAATCAGTACCGTCTGACATATCAGTAAAAGAAGGATGTATTATATTATGCAAAACAACTTGCTCTCCTTTAATACGGTAGCGAAATTCCTCAACTTGATTTAAAGCGTAGGTTGCTGCATAGATCATAGCGTAATAAAAAGTAATTTTCTTTTCGTTAGTTTTTGCTAAGAAGTTTGTAATATCAATATTCACACACATATTGAAATGAGGATAATCCATTCTCTTGAAAAATTTATAATGTGTTGTCCGTTCCCATGTATCAAAATTTATAATTTCCATATTTCTTCTCCTCAAATCAAACCAATAATTAATTTCGCAATTTCCAACTAATGTTGATTATTACTTATCTATTGATGGTGTTCCCTGGTGAAACATTATTCGCCATTTACCTTCCTGTAATATCCAAATAGAACTGCGCAACGAATATTCTAATAGTTCATCCTGTTTGCTATGTTTGGCTACACGGTAAATCGTTAGTGCAACGCCTGGTGCCAAAAGTTTTGCTTGAAAATCCATTAATGTCATTTGAACCATGGGCGAAGTTGGCGACCCGGCGATAACCTGCTGTTTGTTGTAAGTACGACCTGAGCTGCCTAATTCTATGAAATCATCAGCAATAAGAATTGTAAGATCTTTTACTGATTTACGAAATTCAGGTTGCAACAGTTTTTCTTCCATTAAAAGTAGTTGTTCATTCAATTTAGATTGGATTTCCATTCGTTTCTCCTTACTGTGTCTATGTAAAGTTGATTTTCATTTAACAATGAGACCTAGTAGGCTAGAAAGAGAAGCTGCCTGCATAGTGTTAACTATAGCGCCATTAACATCAATATTATTTACACCGATACCATCAATATCACAACTAGTAAAATCTATTCCTTTAAGATTTGTGAAGTTCATTTGAGCCTGAATTAGATTAGACTCTTGAAATTCAACTTTTAATAATATTGAATTTTTAAAATCTGAGGAACGCAATTGACATTCAAGGAACGCAACTTGCTTACAATTAGAATGGCTAAAGAAAGCATATTGGCCATTGCAATTTTCAAAAACCACATCTCTCAAGGTGGCTTCACCTAAATTAATGCCAATAATTTTACAATTTATAAATTCGACTCTATGTAATGAAGCTGCATTAAAATCAACATTTGATAAATCACAATTTTCAAATCTCACATCCATCAGCTCTATTTGTCTAAATGTTATTTTATTAAAAATAACATTATTAAATTTCACTTGTTTAAAAGTGATTCTCTCCGTCTCATGGTTTTCCAAAGAGCAATCGCTAATTGTTCCAAAAGAAAATATAGTTTCATCAACTATATTTTCTCTAGATAACTCTATGATATCTACAGAGTTATCAAATTTAGGTCTTAAAATCTTTGTTTTAATTTTCTTGTCTTCCATATGTACTTGCCTCCAATTCTAAGCAAATTCCGAGGCATGAAAGCGTGGCCACAACATATATATCTCTCTACATTGATGAGCATTAATACATCTGTTGTCAATTCAAAACCGCTTGCCGCTTTCAAGTCAGCCGCACCATGGAAGGTGGGCAAATTCATTTTGTGTTTTTATTTGTCTGGTTGAAATGAATAATGTGCATGTATTATTTTCCATTCATTTTTCAAACATTCCAAATATAATGTACATCTTATTGCAGGATCAGGAAAGCTTTTGTATTTTGAGATAAAGCATAGACAAGCAGTTTTTTCTTTTTGAAAAATATTTAGATTCTCCATTATTATTGGCTCAACATCTCCTGATTCTGTTGTTTTTCCATTTTCAAAGAAATCTAATAGTAAATTTATATGTTGTTCCAAATCATAAGTATCGTTATTTTTATGATTATCAAAATAAATTAATATGTTATTCTTTGAATCATAAAATCTTTTTAGCTTTTCAATATCTTTACGGTAAAAGCACTCATTGTAAGAATTAAGAAAATCAATAAATATTTTTTGTTCATCATTTTTGATTTGCATAGTCTTTCCTCTTTTATAATTTAAATTGATTCTATTTGCTTATTAAAAAACATTCCATTAGACGTTCGCCTCACCGCTTCTTTGAAATGTGTAATAATTTCTATTTACTTTTACACTTAAGAAAATGACTTTTTGCCAGGCTAATCCAAAGTTAATCATTCATCCAATATGTCTGCAAGGACCTTTTCTCTATGCTGTAAAAAATATTTCGTGATTTGATAATGATCTGTCATATCATAATCTACTTCATCAATTTTACTGTCATCAAAATTCAATATAACCGAATTTGGATAACCCATTAGTATTGGAGAATGAGTAGCAATTATAAACTGTGCATCTCCACTCCTGGCCAGGTCATGTAATATCCTTAAAAACGCTAATTGTCTGGACGGAGATAAAGCTGCTTCGGGTTCATCCAATAGATAAATGGCTTTCCCTCTAAAGCGATTTATAAACAATGATAGGAATGATTCCCCATGGGATTGTTTGTGAAGTGAAGAGCCACCGTAATCTCTATAATCCGTATCATCTACGTCATCAATATGAGAAGCAAAATGGTAAAAAGACTCTGCCCGCAAGAAAAAGCCATTCGTTATCTTTGGCATCCATGAAAGCTTAATATAATCTGTTAGAGCAGACTCAGCCGCATGCACTTCATAAACGTTATTTCTTCCGCCACCAGCAGAGTTAAAACTACACTGCTGGGCGATTGCTTCTAACAAAGTTGATTTTCCAGAACCGTTTTCTCCAACGAAAAAGGTTACCATACTTTTTAATTCAATTTCATGCAAGCTCTTAATGGCAGGGATAGAAAAAGGATAAACGTTAAAGGATCTTATATTTTCCCTTAGAAGTGAGACTGTTTTTAAAAACATACAAAAAATCACCCACTAAAAGTATATCGGATTTTGGAAAAATCACAAAGTTGAGAGCTAAATCATCGCTACTTCTTTGTTTATGTTCATCTATTAAATATACTCATAGAACCTAGTTGGTTAAGAGGATGTTTAAGCTCCTTGTCTTGATATTAGCAGTTTGAATAGCAACTACTGGATTGGAAACCTAACGTAAAAAGAGGTTCCGGTCGAACTGGTATCTATGTCTATTTGGGCATTATGCCGGGCAGCTATTCTATAGCAGATTGCCAATCCTAAACCCGTTCCTTGCTCTTTGGTAGTAAAGAAAGGTGTACCTAGATTATTTAGCAATCCACGGTCTATCCCGTGACCTTGATCTTGAATCGCTAATACCACTTTTCCATTTCCTACAAAAGTTCTTATGGTAACGCCTCCAGCCGAAGACATTGATTCCATCCCATTATTGACCAAATTAAGAATTAGCTGACGGATTTCTTTGTTATCAAGGAGTATGTCTGGCAGGTCATTCAGTTCCACATTTATATGTTGATCTCGACTCATTGCCTTGGCCTGAATAAGCGGCAATAATTTGCTAATTATTATATTGAGACTTGTTATCTTAAATTCCACCATCTTGTTTTTTGCCAGAGAAAGAAACTCGGTGATTATCGCATTGGCTCGGTCCAATTCTTCGATCATTAGATCAAAGTATTCTATCTCTTGATGGTAATCATTATTCTCCTGTAAAAGTTGCAGATAACCGCGTACGGTGGTCATTGGGTTTCTGATTTCATGTCCAATACTTGCAGCCATCTCGCCAACTAGATTAAGCCTATCAAGGCGGGTCATTTCAACCTCCATTTTGTTACGTTCGGTAATATCCTTATGCACACAGAGTAGGTGTGTTGTGTTATCCATGTCAATTATTTCTGCTGAAACAAGAAAATTCCGAATCTCTCCAGATTTCATTCGATACTTGGCTTCATAGTTGTGAACACATCCTGTTTCTTGAATGTATTGTAACATTTGATCTCGTTC
Organism: Firmicutes bacterium HGW-Firmicutes-15; assembly: GCA_002840245.1. Taxonomy (GTDB): domain Bacteria; phylum Bacillota; class Syntrophomonadia; order Syntrophomonadales; family Syntrophomonadaceae; genus PHAA01. The sequence goes on along the minus strand of PHAA01000014.1, from coordinate 4,662 downwards.
TTCCATAACAGTCCATATGCTCATTTCTTGCGCAGTATGACCAATGACTTCATGCCGTTCATAACCAGTGGTTTTTATCCAGGCATCATTCATTTCAACATAAAAGCCTTCCTGTAAAGTAGTAATGGTAATCGGATCAGGATTGCAACGAAAAGCTTTCGAGAACTTATCTTCGGATAAACGTAATAGAGCTTCAGATTTCTTGCGGTCACTAATGTCAGTACACGTTCCTGCCAAACGAAGTGGCTCACCATTTTTATTCCTCTTTATCACACTGCCTCGTTCTAATATCCATTTTATCTCACCGGATTTGGTTAGCAACCGATACTCGGCTTCATATTTTGGTATCCGTCCCTCCAAATAATCATTAAGCACCTTCATGGCAGCGTCAATGTCATCGGGATGAACAAGCTTTGTCCAATATTGCATGTCTGGCTCATTCACCGAGTATCCAAGGATGTCTAGCCAACGCCCGCTCCTATAGATCTCACCAGTTTCAATGTTCCAATCCCAGAAGCCTTCGGTACTAGCCTCCAAAACCAGTCTCAGGCGTTCCTCTCTCTCTTTTAGAGCCTTGTCTGTTGACTCCAGTTGACGTTTTCGCTCCAGTCCAATAGTTGATAAAAATTGCCCCAACTGCGAGAAAAACTCCATAATTGATGCTACCTGGTCTTCAGGGATTATCGGAACCCGGCGAAGCGCCTCTATGTAGGCTTCTTCATTAAAACCATACTCTTGTGCCTGGCGGCGGAAAAAATCCTCATCGGGTGACTTGAATAGAAACTGTCCCTTGTGGAGTGTAGCAAGGTGTTCGCCTTCTATAATAATAGGGACAGCATAATGCATGAGGCCGTTCAAACACTCATCCCCAAAATAAGGACCATCATGCACATGGTTAGCTATGTGGCTGTAGCTTTGAGTGCATCTGTATTGAGTCTGCGGACATGCACAGTGAAACAGGCCGCAAATATCCTGCCAACCTGTCCGTATAAGGACATTATTATCGGTATCAAGAAGGGAATGGGATATTCCTGAAGATACATAATATGAATTCAACAATTGCTCAAGGAGCGGGATATTTATAAGGTCAGAGATATGATATTTATTGGAGTTATCAATTGGTTGTTGGCCTCCATTACTGAATGAGACTAAAGAATCGAGCCTGTCAGTAAAGAACCGGCGACTAGGTGATGACATTTCAGATGCTGTAGAACTATATTCTTCACCTTTTCGGGCAAGTTCCAATTCCATATTTTTATGCCATAGTTCAGCTATAAGTTGCTCTTTTGTCTTGTCTTCATCCTTCACCCAGATTGCCTCCTTAAGTCCTGATATCATCTTTAATAATAGGCGATTGTATTGGCAAATAATGTCGAAAATAGGATGACACTTATTTTTGCGAAAGATGTGGTAAATGAGAAAACTATACTATCTGAATTAAGATGGAGGTTTTACGCGTTTAAAGTCCTTAATTCCAATTCCCGGGGCCTTGTAGCGGGCCCAGCAGTATGTCAGTGACGTATAGACGAAAAAGCGATTTATCAAGGGGTTTCGAAGCAGTGCAAACATCAGGATATAGAGAACATAGATGATAGTAAGGGTCAGCAGCCAGGTGAGTGCAAGACCAGATATATATATAGCTGAATCACCCAATGTCAGCCCGGCTTCATTCACAAAGACTGATAAATAATATGATACAGGCAGCGAAGTGGCCAGAGCAATCATTAGAGCTGCCATGGAATGGGAGGTTTCGATGGCCTGCTGGGGGCACGTATTCATACAGCGCATGCAGCTTTCGCAATAGAAGCTCCAATAGGGCCGATCGTCGATTATCCTGATCGCCCCAACCGGACAATAATCCTCGCAAATTTTACAGCCGTTGCATTTTTTCGAAGCAAAAAAAGTCTTCGCCAGAAAGAAGCGGCCCAAAACTAAATATAGGACGCTGATAGGACTCACTGCCAGATCCAGTGGCAGAAAAACAAAGAAATACCACGGTATGCTGCGATGGCCACTCAAGATTTTGGCACTGAAGCGATCAACATTGGTATGGCATTTATGCACGATAAATTCAACTGCACTTGGAAACAGGCCGGGATGAACGGAAATCCAGTTCGAGGGCATATCCAGGGACAATAACCCTTTGATACGATAGCCCTTTAGAGTCAAAATCAATATAGGGAGCAGGAGCGCCAGGCCAGAAAGGCCCGGTGTATTCCATCTGCCGATTTTCATACCGGCGCGTGTATTCAGCAGAAACACGGCATTACGGCCCTGGGGGAAAAAGAGGATATACTTTAGCATGAACCAGGGAAGAGCAAAGCCGTGAGTAGGATAGGCAAAACCAAGCAGAGCTTTATCTGGAGCTTTCTTGATTGAATGACGATCAAACCGATCAATTGCCTGGATATGCGCTGACATTTTCCTGTCGCGGGCATTCTGGGCGATCCAGCGACATGCGGTCAAAGCATTTCCGGTTCCAGAAAAATAATCGATCCGAAGGTAAGGGCTAGTATTCATGTAATAGTTGTCCTTCCGGTACTTCTTTTCGATTTTCATTTCACTTTGATTCATTTTTGTTCTACATCAATAAGGTTTAAACCCGCTTCGTGGCGTTCATTAACTGCACTTTTCCCTTTTTGACAACTGATATATGTGAAAAGCCCGCCTTATTAAACATTTCGATGAGTTCCTTTGGATGGTAGATCTTAACATCCCCCGAATTATATAACGGTAGAAATATAGCATTAACGATTTGACGTATCAGTATAGGATAATATACTTCTGCTATGTATATTTTACCACCCTGTTTTAGAACACGGTTTGCTTCTATTGCAAATTTTTCAGGCTCAGGGAAGTGGTGAAACGAAGCTGAAACTGTTAATACATCAAATGTCTTATCATCAAAGGGAAGCGGCACACAGCTTGATATAAGAAAGTCAAATTTATTGTATTGCGATTTTGCTACCTTTATCATCTCATCTGATATATCCACCCCTACTCCTTGAATAGGACATTTGTTATAAAGACGGTCTAACAGTTCACCTGTTCCACATGCAACATCAAGCACCGCATCATTTTGATTAAGAATCACATTTGAAATGAGTTCATCTTTAAATAAGCGTGTGAACCTTCCATCAAATGTGTTATCATAATTATTTGCTATTTTGTTATATGCTTTTTTTGATTGTTCCTCTTTTTGATTCATTATCTCACCCCAAAATTACTATACAAATCATTGTGTAAACATCTCGTTGCCCAAATTTTTAAGAACACGCCATTTTATCGGCAGTTCTATATCGTCCTCTGACTGCGGATACGTGCCGAAATATATGATTTCGCCGGGCTTTGCATCGAAATCGAACACGTACGCACCTGCTTTCGTATTGTAGCTATTATATACCATCAGTAAAAGACCAGTTTTCTATTATATAACTAATAAAAACTTCTTTTAGGTTCGCATGATTAGCCTTACTGCAAATACAGAGTATGCTCATAATTTCACCGACAAATTGGAATATTTCTACTACTTTTTTCTGGTTTTCTTATTAAGTTTTAACACAACATTTCGTTTCGCTGCCATAGTTTGGAACAGGTTTACTGCAAGTGAAGCTTTTTCTTTTAGCGTTAGATTGTCTGATTCTGTTTCAGTTGCAATTTGTTCCACTACGCATTTTACATCTTTCAGTTCCAAAAGATTAACAGATATGCAGAAAAAACTCTTTCGTCGACCATCGTTGTAGTTCTCCAATAAATACCTTAATATTTCTATTTTTTCAGTCAGTTCAGATTGATAAGCGTCTATCCCTATTTTCTTGACTTTCTCAAAATCCTTTAACTGATTGCGATGGGTAATAAAAGAGTCGAAATCATCTATACCATCGTATTTTTCACAAGGGTACTCATCACACAGATAGCAGTATTCAATTCCGCCATACTGTTGGCTGCACCTTACAATTGCACATGGTTGATTACCTGCTCCACCACCACAACCGGGGCAATATTTATCCAAGTGCATTGAACACAACCCACAATTTAAGCCGCAAAGCGAAAATAGAGGATATTTCCTTTTATAATTCTTCATTTGTGTACCTCTGTTGAATTCCTGTCTATCTTTATGTTATATAAATAATCTTACTACCATATTGGTGCTTCCCCTACCCCTTGTAGTCCTCGCCCTAAGAAAATGAGAATGGAACTGTCGGCGAAGTAATAAATAAACCCGGTCATGAAACACAATAAATACCCAATTAGCAAGAAATATTTAAAACCAATCTTATCAGACCAAGTTCCTAAAGGAACCTGCAAAATTATGTATGAGAGTGCAAAGGCTGATGCTAGATATCCGACGGTTGCTCCAGAACCTGTGATATCAATGATTCTTTTTGGCAGCAAGGCCATAATCATGCCAACGCCCAGCATCATTGAAAAGACCGATACATTAAGCCCAATCAGTGTTCTTTTATTGGACAAGATTCATACCTCCAGTGATACCTCGGCTTCCCCAAATCAGAGTATATGGCAGGCTGTGTGAAAACCATTAACTAGCACTGCCACGAATAGGTTATTCAACTATATAAAAATTTGACCTGGCATAATCGTAAATTAATGGGTTTCTAACCCTCCAATATCCCTATCAACTTCTCTGTTCCCATGATATTT
>PHAA01000052.1 GCA_002840245.1 Firmicutes bacterium HGW-Firmicutes-15 | reverse complement strand
GTTACGTATCGGTAGAGTTGCTCGAGCGTCGTGATCCTATGGAAAAGTTGCCAATGCCAATCGTTCCATTGGGTCGAATTCGTGTTCGGAAAATAGTGTTTTCTGAACAGGGAGGACCTGGGATTTCCAGGCCGTTTGGGACTAGGCGAAGGAAAGGTAACTCCAACACCCGGTTGTTTAAGCGGAGGTTCGTCATCAAGTGACGAAATCCGTTGCGCAGAGACTTGCTCCACGGTTAGCTCCTTACGCTCTTGTCAAACGATTCTCGTTTCCAGCTTCGCTTTCCACGTTTTTCGCCCAAGCGCTCACATCTATTCCGAGTATATCACCTGTGAAAAAAACAATCATCAGATACACCCCTCCATCCCACTGAGTTTTTTCAAAAATTTACGAAGCAATACCAAAATCCCGTGCGTATATCCTATATGAGAAAATACAATGAACCACCGGTGTTTGAAAACGGAATCAAAGAGTTGCCTATAGAGCAGCGTCCCCGCGAAAAGCTGCAAATCAATGGCTCCACAGCATTGTCTGACAATGAATTGCTTTCGATCCTTCTTGGATCGGGGACGAGCAGGAAACCTGTTCCGATCCTTGCCAAGGATATCCTGGCCCTCTTGGATCGGACACGTGGCGATAGCGAAATATTGATCGAGGACCTGATCAAGATCGATGGGATGGGAATGGCCAAGGCTACCCTTGTGTGCGCCGCATTGGAATTGGGTCGACGACGGTTACCCGCAAAGCGCAAACAGGTGATTTTCCCATCCGACGTATACCCGCTCATCCGGCATTATGGAAACCGGCCACAGGAGTATTTCCTGTGTGTCTCGCTTAATGGAGCCCACGAGATCATGGGAGTAGACGTGGTGTCGATCGGACTGGTGAACCATACGCTCGTACATCCGCGAGAGGTCTTTGCGTAGGTTTTGATACAATGATTTAGGGGTACGAAAGGCGAGAAACCCCTCTGAAATGCATCATTTTGAGGTTTTCATGCCATCTTGGGGATTTTGGGAGAGTACTTTGCAGCGAAGCAGGACTCATCTAAATGTAACTTCGTGTATTTTGAAACTATCGGCTAGAACACTTAGGGAAAGACTTTTTGTGTATCCAATGATTAATTAATGATGAGAAAGGTCATTATTTATTCAATTTTTTTCTTAAATGCTTCTCTGCCCACTTAAAACAACAAGCTTTCCCTTTTTTCTCAAGATATCCAAAGATTAATGTTAACAGAACTAAGGCGAAGACGTTTAATATCGAGAATAGACTAAAATCAGTATAAACGCTAATTGATATCTGTAGTATTGCCATTAGAATCAAATAAGGGAGACCAATTAAACTCCCTGTCCAAAGCCAGCCTAATTGATTTACTTTTTTTTCAAATTCAATTTTTTCTTTTTGTTCCATGCTTGATTTTAAATTGCCTACTTCGTTCGCCAATTCGTCGATTTTCTTCTCCTTTTCTAATCTTTCTGTTTCAGCCTTTCTATTTTGCTCATCCTTTTCCTGTTGGAGTTTATATAATTCTTCTTGGGTCAGTTTGTGAGAAACTAGTTCATCATAATATTTTTTTTCTGATATTGCCTGTATTTCGTCATAAACCTCAAGATATGTACGATCATTAAAACGTGCATAATTTCCTTTGGTCACATTCATTAAAGCATCATTGACAACTGAGTGAGAACGCAGGAAAAGATACTTCTTATCATCAATTTCTCCTGCACTACGAGCTCTTTCAAGTGATTCAACATACTTTTTCAACATTGTTCTGTTAGGACGAAGCGCTATGTAACAATCCGCTAAAAGTTGCTTCTTTTGGTATTGCATCAGATCAGCAGGACTGAACAACCACAGTACAGCTCCAAAAACATCAGATGAAATACCTGCAGGAATATGTCCAGCGTCATTGCTTTGATTGCTCTCATACTTCTTGCTAACGTCTGCAACTACATTATTTAGGGTTATCAAGATATCTCTAGATGATTGGATTCGAGTTGAGGTCTGACCCCGCCTTTCTCGATATACCATTATTATTGATCTAACATCTACCAAGATGCTGTTTCTAATATCTTCATTAATCAATTTACCGTATTTTTGATATTTCTCTTCAATCATCTTAAAAATTTGCTTCTCATTTTCTTGAAACTTGTCTTCGTATGTATCATAGTCGGTTTTTTTTATCGTCATCCCAAGTTTGCTTAACTTGTCTTCAACAGATTCGCAATACTCCGCAATTAATTGTTCATCCATCTGCAAATCATGGAAATACCTTGCCGCATTGTTTGCTTTATCCAAACTATAATGTGGACTTGTTGCCCAGGATCCTGCCCGTGATAAAATTCCATTGATTTCGTTAAGATTATGGTCAAATATCTGGACATTGCAACCTGCTTCTAACATTCTATCAAATAAATATTTACAAGACTCCTTTCTTTCTAGAGAATCCATTCCTAATAGCGCAAATACGTAAGGAGAATCCAAGTAGACATTAAGTCCACGAAAGGTCTCACGTCCATCCCCTGTGAAAAATACAGCTTGTTTCATAATATTGCTTGCACTTATTGCCACAATGAAATCAAAAATTTCAGGGGAATCCTTTGCGGCAGTCGTTAAAAACTCATGCCAAGCGAAATCAAATGAATCAGATTCTTGAGGCACCTCGAGATCCTCGTTTAATATGATATCCTCATCTTGTTGATTGATACTATCAAGAATCCTCTCATCAATATTATATTCAGAGACTGAATAATCATTCTTCTTACAGAAATGTTTAAATGATTCATTCATTTGAGCCCATTTATTCTCGAAGGGAATAGAATCAAACTTATACTGTGAAATCTTTTCTTTCTGAACTACGTATCTCCCACGATTATCAATAATTGACTCATTTCGAATCCCAACACCTAACACTTCTCGAATAAATGAAATCGGTACTGGGATTTTATATTTTCGCTCAAACTCTGCTCGAATTTGTAATTCATCAATAACAGTGATATTCTCTTTCCAAATAATATTTGCTAAAAACGGATAGTATGCTTCAAGAATATTATTTCCTAAGCACCCAGAGCGGAAAGCCACGTATACCTTAACCATATTGCTTTTCATAAACTCGTCCTTTTATTGGATATAATAGTAAATCATCTGCTACTCGATTATTCTCACTTTAGGCGGGATAGCTAAACCTCAAACCCACCTTTAATGATAAACTCCCTCATGAGCTTGTCAATTTTCGCATTGACTTTGTATTCCTTAATCTTCGCTTTTTCCACACTCTCGAAATATTCCCTTGCTTTCTTCCTATCTACGGTACTTATCAAATCTTCGAATCGCCCGTACTCATTAATATTTATTGCTGTTGTGCGGAATTTCATGAGTCTTCTTAACTTTTCTTCATCCAATCCAAACACCAGAGCTAACTTGTGTATTTGATCGTTCTTGATTCTCGCCTGATATTCGACTACATAATCCCTGAATGATTTTCCAGCCTCAATGGCCACACTTCCCCTTTGAATGTCATGGAGAAACAGGGCGGCATACTTTTGTTCTTCCTGTGTAAGTGCGGCAAATGATTTGTGAAGGTCCTCCAAAGTTTTCTGTTTTTCTTTCTCATCGCCCAGGTTGAGTGCTTTCAGATACTTCTCGAAACGTGAATCCATATATTCCCTATCAATTCTTCCGGTATCAATCTCTGTAAGGTTTCCGTCTATCAGATAGGGAATGTCATCAGGGTTTGCCCCCCCTCCACCATCACCATTGAAAAGTTCTTTGTATCGTTGTGCGAGTATGAGATATTCATTCTCATCGAACGCCACCTTGATAGTTCTCTTATCATCACTCTCGCCGAAGGTATACATGGATTTTTCCCACGCAAACCCCTGTACCCTTGCAGCTTCAAGGTAATCATTCAATTTCTTGAAAAGAGATGCAAACTTCGCCTTCTCAGAATTCCTGTCAGGGAGCTTTTCACGATCTGGAATCCCGGCATTGATGAAAAGATCGAAAATCTCTGTATAAATAGAATTCAGCTTATCCAAGTTTTTATCCAGCTTCTCGACGAAAAGATCGAAAGGCCTATCACCAGAATACAGTTTCACTGCCTTCTCGATATTCTTTTCCATCGTGTGGGGTTTCCTGTAGTACCTAATTGTCCCAAAAGGCTTGTCTTGACCGAATATCCGGTTAGTCCGAGAAAATGCTTGGATGATATTCTCGTACCTCAACTCCTTGTCAAGGTACAAGGTGTTCAACCATTTGGAATCAAACCCCGTAAGCATCTGATCCACAACAATCAAGATGTCAATCTGCTTCTCAGGGGTTCGTTCTATCAACCGATAAGGATCCTTGTGGGCTAGCCTGTTTGCGATATCCTTTTTGAACTTACCATAATTGGAAAGGGTAAAGTCTTGGCCGTATCGAGCATTGTAGTCCTTTATGATTTCAATAAGACCCTCCTCCTTGAATTCAGCCCCCCCGTTATTATCTATCCCAGGATCGAAAAGACAGGTCACTTTCACATATGATTCCGCCGGCTTCAACAGCTTGTAGTAGGTGATTGCCTCGTTTATACTACTGGTCGCAAAGATCGCATGAAACTTATACCCATGACTTAAGGTTAGCCAATTTTCAAGAATATCTGTGACTACTGCTTTCTGATGTTCGCTGAAAAGGTATTGCGAATGGGGAATGTAGTCCTCGATCCCCTTGATACGTCTTCCGTCCGCAGTTGAATAGCCCACCATGGGAACATCGTTCATGTAATGGTAATAGATCCTGCTTTTCTTTGGATTCATCACCGCATCAGCTTCCGTTGCTGCTTTTGCTTTATCCAATGCAACGGATTTCCTCAGGTCCTTATCCCTGAACGTAAGGACCTTGTATGGATCAAACCCAAGGACATTCCTGTCGCGTATCCCGTCTGCAATACTATATCTGTGAAGTTCATCCCCAAATACTGTAGACGTAGTGCTTTTCTTTTTTTGGTTATCTTCGAGAATCGGAGTGCCTGTAAACCCGAAGAACATTGCCCTGGGAAAGGTTTCCTTTATAGTCAGGAGCATCTCCCCAAAAGTGGAACGATGCGCTTCGTCCACGATGATCACCATCCTCTTGGAGTTGATCTTGCACAAGTCCCGAGCACCGATTCCATCATCATTGATCCTACTCATCTTCTGTATCGATGTGACTATGAGCGTGTCAGCGGGATCAGTACTTTTCAATCTCGATATGAGCACATAGGTATCCTCTGTTGCTTGGACATCCTCAGTTTCATTTGCGAATGCTCGATATTCCTTAAGTGATTGGGTTCCAAGTTCAATTCTGTCCATGAGGAACACTACCTTATCGGCATCCTTGGAGTTGGCTATCAGCTGAGCAGACTTGAAGCTTGTCATGGTCTTTCCGGATCCTGTTGTATGCCAGATATATCCGCCCCGCATCTCTCTTCCATCCCAGAGGGCTTTCGAGACGCGATCCGAGATCGCACTAGCTGCATAATACTGGTAGCTACGCATTACCTTGAGAATGCCGTCGGAGCCATCGGCAACAGTATAGAAGCCAATCAGCTGATGTGCCATCGGTATTGAGAGGAACGATGATGCAATATCTTGCCATCCATTGATCGGCTCATTATTGAAATCCGCCCAGTGAAAGTAATAGTCTTTGACAAATTTCCCCTCAGGGCCCGGATTTGCGAAGTAAACCGTTTCATTCGGCTCCATCGCTACAAAGACCTGTATGAGCGAAAAGAGACCTGAGAAAACTCCCTCATATGCATATTTCTCAATCTGGTTGTACGCTTGACTGACTGAGATACCGCTTTTCTTCAATTCGATATGGATCACAGGCATCCCATTTATCAAGAGCATCAAATCACCCCTGCGATCATTAGCGATTGCTTCACGTGAGGGAAGGTCTGGTTGTAGTGCTATTTGATACCTGCTTTGCCCAGCTGCAATCTCGTTCCTGTCATATATCTTGAGGCTAATTTCCTTTCCAAGGTGCTCAATATCATCCGGGTTGTCGCGCTTGATGGAGACGGTCTTGCCGTTGATGAAACCATTCAGCTTAAGAGGTGTTCTCAAAGCCACGATTTGTTCCAGTATCTGCTGCATCTCACTATCGGTCAGCGGGTAGCCATTAAGCCTATCACGAATCATATTGTTGTTATTAAGAATACGTCGCCAGTTCTCAACCAGATCTTTCTCAGTTGGATGCTTGATTACTTGTTGCTCCCATCCTTTCCTAGAAAGGATTTCAATGAGAGCCTCTTCAAACTCGGATTCCTTGGTGAATACTGTAGTAGCTTGAGGCATATCTATAACCGCCTTTACAAAAACATTTTATCGAGCATTGCTTTTTTTACATTCTTGAGCTTTTCAAGCTTACGCTGATGAAGGGTGATAAGGTTGTCCATGTGTTTGAAAAAGCTCCCGATTTTCTCTTGTTCGACCGGATTGACTGGTATCTTAATTGCGATATCTTCGAGACTCGTGGAAGTAATAGCAGGATAACTAGTGCCAGTACATCTATCAAGAACATCCTTCACAAAACCATCTTCTTGCAGTATGCAGAATAATAAAGAACCTTTGATTTGGGGTCTCAGCTGTGCATACCCAGTAGAGAAAACATAGTCATTTTCTTTACTGTTAAATAAATAATTATTCTTTTGATAAGGTCGAACTGTTTGATAGAAGATATCGCCATACTTTGCGACTCTTTGCGCCCTTGAGGGTGCCGTATGAATAGTTTCACGTCTATGGCTGATGAGTTCTGTTCCTACAACTGACTCTAGATCAACATATTCAAATTCGTCTGGGAGCGTTCCTTTTGGATTGAATTCTGCGACATCGCTCAACTTACGCTGTTCCCAAGGGTCAGTAAATCCAGCAAACCTAATCTCTGGAATGTTCGAACCATTTTTCGGAAACATTTTATCGAGCATGGATCTCTTAACAGAAACCAGTTTGTCATACTTATGCTGATGAAGGGTGATTAAGGTTTCTATAGTTTTAAAAAACAAACAGATTTTCTTTTGCTCAGCTATTGTCGGAATATTTATTGTTCTCTTTTTCCAATCATCAACATCAAAAACAAGTTTCTCAATATCAATTCCGTACGAACTTAAAAAGAACTTTTTATACATCTCTGGGTGCTTTGATAATATTGCAAGAAATTCAACAGACATTCCATCGTTGTCAGTAAGAACTAGGTATTCGTTTGAGACTACTGCCCCGTCAAGGTTTTTTGGGACAATTCCATTAGCGCCATGCACAACTTGTCGCTTAGATATTAGGTAGTCTCCCGCTTTGACTTCAAAGTAAGTTTTAACAAGAATGTCTATACCTTTTAGCTTCCCACGAGATGTGACCCCCTCATTTCTTCGCTTAACAGTAACAAGTTCATATTCTTTATCATCCATCATTTTAACAGGCCGTATAACTTCAGTTAATAATTTATCAATCTTACGCTGTTCCCAAGCATCATCAAATCTGACAAACCGAATTGCGGGCTTTTTTTTATCCTCTGGCATATTACTCCGCTCCCAACAACGACATGAATTCTTCGAGCCCTTTTAAATCATGAGAGTTACCCGTAAGCTCTTGAATCATGGATCCAATGGCGATTTCAGTTTCATGCAATTCAGTCTCAATTTCCGAGAAGGTCGTCTTGTACTTTTCTGCTAGGGCAACAACCTTCGTGATCAACACTTCAATGATCGTCTTGGGAATTGAATAGAGGCTAAGCAGGAGTGGTTCGATCCATTTGGCCTCAAGCAATGATCTTGCATCCTCATAAGACAAACCCTCGATTACTTTCTTGGTTTTGTTATGAAGCGCTACAGTCTCCTTCTTTAGCTTTGATTTCAATTGTTTCTCTTCTGCCATCAACTCATCGACAAGCATGATCTTTTCTTCAAATGAATCTTCAGGTATTAAAATTCCCTTCTTTTTATCAGCCATCAATTTTTTTACTTCCTTGACAACCCAGGATGAAATGAAAGAATCTTTCGTTTCATTGAGCCCATCTGATTCTTTTTCTTCCTCAGACAAACCATCCAATATCTCTGCATGGGTTGCATTGATCTCAGATACCCTATCCTCAATCGCAAGAAGGTGGTCATGCTCATCTTTGAGCAGAGTATTCTCAACCAGATCAAACGGTATCACCCGCCCCCGCCATCCCTCTTGAACCTCTTCATCTTTCTTGGAGACCATCCTTGGTTCCACCTTCTTGGATGCATCAAACCCTTCCGTCTGCAATATCTCCAGATCTATCGCTATGTTTGTCCATTCATCATCCAACAATTGATAGACATCATATTTATCGACCAGTGGAAGACCTTCAAGACGTACAAAGATGTCATCACTGAGAAGCAACTCTTCGTTTGTGATTTTTAAACTCTCAAACCCATCAATCAGATCATTCCTGAGCCTATCTCCAAAGCTTTCAAAGGAGCTTTTAAAACTCTCGACAAATTTAATAACGCTAGGATGAGCATTCACAGCCTCCCGTATATCATCCACAGCCAAAGTTCTGTATGAACCCTCACCTTTGATAAACAATTTATCCTCAAGACCAGGAAAAGCTTTCCAATATTCATGCAGGTCTTCAATCTCATTTTCAGGAATGCCCCCAAGCATCAATGAGTAGATGTCCCATTTCTCAGATGCCTCGGAAGAGTCAACATATCTTGGAATGTTCAGATTGTATTCATTCAGGCGTATCTCATCTTTGTTAACCAACCTAGCAAACTTGGGCAGACTTTTCCGCTCCGTGACAACATCAACAATTTTCTTGATATCGGAAGCTCTGAGCATATTGTTCTTTCCAACCTTGGTGAAACCTTTGGATGCATCGACGATCAGCACATCATCCGTTTTCCTATTCATCTTCAATACCATGATGATAGTGGGTATTCCAGTCCCAAAGAAAATGTTGGCGGGAAGTCCTATGACCGCATCAATATGGTTGTACTCAATCAGATTCTTCCTGATCCTCTCCTCCTCTCCACCACGGAACAGCACTCCATGGGGGAGGACAATAGTCATAATCCCATCAGGTTTCAGATGGTAGAGGTCATGCAGAAGAAAGGCATAGTCGGCCTTACTCTTGGGGGCAAGACCGAAGCGGGCGTACCGGGGGTCCGATTCCTTATTGGAAGGATCCCACGCCTGGGAATAGGGAGGATTGGAGACCACCGCATCCACATAGAGTGGATCGTAGGTATTAACCGGATCGTTGTCCTCAAAATACGGCCAGTCATCCTCGAGCGTATCACCATTGCGCGTGACGATATTGTCGGGAAGAATCCCGCGCATGACCATGTTCATGCGGGTGAGGTTGTACGTATTTTCTTTAAGCTCCTGGGCGTAATACTTGATGCTGTTCTCATTATCGATATGTTTGGAAACCGAACGCCCAATATTGATGAGCAATGATCCCGATCCGCTGGTGGGATCATAGATCTTGATCTCCTTCTCGCCCTTCAGATGATCGGCCACAATCTCTGACATCAAGAACGACACCTCGTGGGGGGTATAGAATTCGCCCGCCTTCTTGCCGGCATTTGCCGCAAACTTGCTGATCAGGTATTCGTAGATGAATCCCAACACATCATAGCTCTGTCTACCGTCCATTGGGATAACCTTGATCAATTGGATAAGATCCCGTATCGCCTTGGTCTGAGAGCTAGAGCTGTCACCAAGTTTGCTCAAGCCGGTCTGCAGCGTATCAAAGATCTTCTCGAACACTTTCTTGTGTGATGGGTTGATATTTCGGTTGAACGCAGAAAGCGCATCCCTGACATTGGAGACATCGAAGTCCGAGCCCATCTCTATCCAGGTTGAGAAGAGATGGTCGTAAGAGATGAAGTAGCCTACATTTTCCTTGATGAATTTCACATCATCAATCTCAGCTTCTGAAAGTGCCTGTATGTCTTCTTTTTTAAAATGATTGTATAAAAAAAACTTCATTTCTTTATCAGATAAGAATTTGTAAAAAATTAAACCGAGGATATAATCCTTATACTCATGGGCTTCGATCTTTGAGCGCATCCGATTTGCGGCTTCCCAAATTCTTGAAGCCAACTGTTGCTTGTTCATCCCAATCCTCCAG
>PHAA01000013.1 GCA_002840245.1 Firmicutes bacterium HGW-Firmicutes-15 | reverse complement strand
TTTTATCACCAATCTTTAATAAAAATAGCATCTTAAGAAAAGGAGGACACATTAGCTTATTCTTTTTGAAAATGTGTCTTGACAACGGGGGGCACTATAGGCTCCCGATCTGTCCCTCCAGCTTTTTCATACTGCAGTTAGTGGTAAAAATCGTGCTGCGTAGCATCCGATAGCGCAGATCAATCAAGGCATAGAGCTGTTCCTCCACCCATTCCGAAGGCTTTTCCGCACCGATGTCATCCAGTATGACCACAGCATCGCTCCGCGCCCGGTGCAGCAGGCGACGGGCGGGAGCCCGGAACTGCTCCACACCGAATGACTCTCGTAAGGTACCCAGCAGATCCACCACCGAAACCATCGAGCAGTAAAAGCCCTCATAAACTGGTTCCCCCACAAAACCATTTTCACTGGCAGGCCGTCCGAACCGGTCAATATTACTAACTACGATGGCCCGGAGGATCGAGGCACTCAGATGACTTTTACCCGTCCCGACAGCCCCCTGAAAAAAAAGCCCCCGGCCCTGGTTAATATTGTCCAAACCATTCGCAGCAAAGACCCGGCACTTTTCCAAAGCCCGCTGCTGTTCCGGACAGGTAGGCTTATAAGTCTCAAACGATGCGCCGGCCAGGCGGGGAGGAATCCGGCAGGATGACCACACCGCCTGGAAGCGGAGCTCTTCACTGGAAAAACCCGTTATACTCATCGTCTTCCTCCCCATTCATGCCCTGCCCAGCCGCTCCCCGAGCTGGCGGTGAAGCGCGCGCCTGCAGGCGACGCGAGTTAAGCCGGTCATAATGCTTGCGCAGTTTATCCACGCTCAGAATATTGGCTTGCCAGAACGAGTCGCCCTGGGCAAAGATAATTACCTGTTTCACTTCGTCCGGAGGTCTTTTGTCCAAGCGCAGGATAGCATCCATACTTTTTGACCACTTCTGCAGGTCTGGCTTTTTATAACCAGGCAGGTGCTCCAATATTTTCAGCAGCAAGAGTTCCGCCAGCTGATAAGGCAATGTGTCGGAAGAGAGGCGTGGAGGTTCGAGTCCTCTCATCCGCACCATAGGGAATTCAGAGGCTTTCGAGCCTCTTTATTTTTGCCCATTTACTAACAGCGTATATTTAGAAATTCTCACCACTACTGCACTTTAATATTTGGAAGTCTGGGAACCTTTCAACTACATAAGCCATATTATGGTAGGGGATAGTTCTTGCTGCCAATACATGCCAACTGTGGAAGTTGCTCTGATCTAAGGAGTAACCGAGCCACTTTAAGAAAGGAGGTGTGTCGTGTTCAGGAAAATACGGTGTTATTTCTCAGGACATAGGTTAGTGCCATTCTTTGAAGAGAATACGCACATTGTTAGCTATTGGTTTTGTAGGCAATGTGGAAAAAGGAAAGACTGAATTCCTGAGACGCCCCACACCAGGGGCGTCTATTCCTTTTGCTCATGTAAAAAAAGGAATACATAATACTATTAGCGATATGAATCCATATAGTTATACCAATCCCAAAAATCGTACGGTTTGTGCCACCACAAAACATAGAATCATGCCAGTTATGGTAGGTACAAAAAAAGCAATTAAAGGCCATTTCTTGCTTTGAGTCTCTTTATAGATGGTCAGCATTGTAGTTCCGCAGGGGAAGTGGTTGAGGCAAAACAGCATAGTACATACTGCTGTCAGCCAAGTCCATCCATTAGACACAAACAATTCCCTTAAAGCTTCCAGGTTGTCTAATTCGATCATATGGCCTGTAGCCAGATAGGTCATAATAAGGATGGGGATGACAATTTCATTGGCTGGAAATCCTAATATAAATGCCATCAGGATAAATCCATCCAACCCTAAATAATAAGCGAGAGGATCTAAAATATTAGCTCCATATTGTATAAGACTTATCCCACCAATGTGGAAGTTAGCCAAAATCCAAATAATTAACCCCGCTGGTGCTGCCACCATCGCCGCCCGAGCTAAAACGAACAATGTTCTATCATAGATTGAGTGCAAGATAATCCTTCCCACTTGAGGTTTTCTATAAGGGGGCAGTTCTAAGGTAAAAGAAGAGGGTAACCCTTTCAAAATTGTCTGAGATAAAACTCTTGAAACAATTAGCGTTATCACTATCCCTAGTACTATTATCGCTACAATAGCAAGGGCTGCGATGAGAGTTTGGTATTTACCTGCTGTCCCAGCGATAAAAATCATGGCCAGTGCAATCAAAGTAGGAAAACGTCCGTTACAGGGAACAAAGTTATTGGTAATAGTTGCAATCAGCCGCTCCCTGGGGGAATCAATAATTCTGCAGGCGATCACCCCTGCTGCATTACACCCGAATCCCATACACATAGTTAATGCCTGTTTCCCACAGGCACAAGCTTTCTTGAAAAAATTATCTAAATTGAAGGCAACTCGCGGGAGGTATCCCAAATCTTCTAAAATTGTAAATAAGGGAAAGAAAATCGCCATCGGTGGTAACATTACTGCTACAACCCAGGCCAGGGTTCGATACATGCCTAGAACCAACGCTCCATATAGCCAATCCGGCCAACCGGCCCATACAAAAAAATCGGTTAAGCGTTCCTCAATCCAGAATAGGCCCATGGCTAAAGCTTGGGAAGGATAATTAGCTCCTTGAATCGTAATCCAAAATACCAATCCCAATAAGGTGATCATAATAGGTATTCCAGTAAATCTAGATGTTAGGATATTATCGATTTTGCGGTCCAACTGATTATATTGTTGGTTTTCAAAGATCACTGTCTTTTCACGAATTTCTTCCGAAAATTTAATAATCCTTGTCACCATTCTATCCCGGAGTTCATCTTTTCCAATCTGCCTTTTATCTAAGTATTGTGCAACCCTTGTTAACGCAGCTGAGACGGTATTATCTTCCCGTATATCAGTTCCAAGATAATTTTTGAGGGTATCAAGAATTGTAATGTCACCCTCAATTAACCTTAAAGCCACCCACCTGCTTTTGATTTTATCTTTTATGCTTTCTCGAATATTGGGTTCAAGCATCCGGAGTAAGTCTTCCACGACTTCATCATAACGAATCTCTATTGAATTGGTCTTTACCTCACCGCTAGCTACACTATATACTGCATCCTGTAATTCATTTAAACCCACCCCAACTCTGGCATTCGTCCCTATCACAGGAACCCCCAGAAGTTTGGAAAGTTTTTCTAAATCAATGTGGATATTTTTTCTTCTGGCCTCATCTAAAAGGTTCACACAAACAACCACATTGTCTGTAATTTCCATGACCTGGAAAACCATGTTCAAGTTTCTTTCCAGACTTGTAGCATCGGTCACCACCACCGTTGCATCCGGTCTGCCAAAGCAGATAAAATCTCTTGCGACTTCCTCATCAATTGAATTTGCCAATAGGGAATAGGTACCGGGCAAATCAACCAGAATATAATTATTCCCTTTATGTGTATATTTACCTTGAGCATTCGTTACTGTTTTCCCTGGCCAGTTTCCGGTATGCTGATTTAATCCTGTCAGCGTGTTGAAGACCGTGCTTTTCCCCGTATTAGGGTTTCCTGCTAAAGCAATTACCAAATCATTCGATGAATTCAGCTGCACCTGAAACATTTCTTTCATTGCACCCAGCCCAGTGGATTGATGTGTCAGACCCATTTACAATACCACCCTATCTATCCGTCCTTAGTAATTCCACTAGTATTTGAGATGCTTCCTCTGAACGAAGTGCGATGACTGCCCCTCGAATTTCGTAGGCCACGGGATCTCCTGAAGGGCTTTTTCTCAGTGATTCCACTTTCGTGTCATAAATAAGCCCTAAATCCAGCATTCTTCTTCTTTCATTTCCCTGAGCGGTCAATTTTCGAACTTTGCCAAAGCTGCCCGGAGACAGATGATGCAATGGAATGAGACTTCCCATAATTGATACCCCCGTAAAAGTAATAATTTTTAAACAAACCATATCATAGTATAAGTCGTGAGAAGCTTTTTTTCTCACGACTTATACTATGACTCAGCGACTCCTATTGTTACTACTATTAGCAGGAGAGTATTAGCAATACTTTAAGACTCAATTTCATGGAAATATAAAGCTCTGGAAAGGTGTGATAGCATGGAAAATGACCAAGATTTTTATACAGTCCGGGGTTATGAAATACTAAAAAAAAACCAAAGCAATCTTACTCCCAGTATGGAAGATTATCTGGAGATGATTTATAGAAACTGCTTGACAGAGGGATATATTCGCATCAACAACCTTGCTAAGCAGCTAAATGTTAAAGCATCATCAGCGTCAAAAGTTGCCCAAAAGCTATCTAAAATGACTTATATTAATTATGAAAAATATGGAATTATTCAGCTAACGGAAAAAGGAAAAAATATTGGTGAATTCCTTCTGACCCGGCATAATACCGTTGAAACTTTTCTTAAAAATCTAGGTGTTGAAAATAACGTATTAGTCGAAACCGAATTAATCGAGCATCATCTTAGCTTGGATACTCTTGAAAAGATTGAAATATTTAATGATTTTGCATTAGCAAATCCTGATATCATCAAAAGGCTTCATCAGTTTGAGAAAAAAAACGAGGGCCAGTAAGCAATAAGGCCCTCGTTTTTTATTCATTGTCATTTATTTTTTATTCTGGGAACTCCTATCAGGAGCTGTTATCTCTATCTTTTTACCAAAATCAGAGAACTCCACTTGGATGTCCAGACTGGTTTTTTCATTGCGTTTATTAGTGGCAGTTAGAGCTGCCTTCCTAATATTATCATCGTGATAATCGATCCATATAAGGTATTCAAAATCCTTCCACAGATTCTCCAATAACTGGCTCTCAACTGAAGGCCTACATTTCACCACCAGGCATTCCGCACCATCTATTATTTCAAACCTAAGTTTTTCTACCTGATTCAAGTTATTAAACCTGAAATTAGACAGGGGATTTAATTCTGAAATTAATATCTCTTCGGAATTTGTGGTACCACTCTCTATGACCAACCATTTTTTCGAAAGAGAATCATAGTTATAGATGGTTCGATTAATATAATAAATATCGACTGGTGTGTTAACCATCTCCCCCTTTATATGCGTATTACCATCTTGTTTTTCTCCTTCTACCTCACTTATCACCTCCTTTCGATCATCGACCGTAAATCCAGAATGTAGTTTGTATCTAAAACTATCGCTTCCAAGCATATTGTTGAGGGCTGTCTGCAGCTCCATCCCCGGTTCCAGTTGCGATCTTTCATAATATTGGCTTATGGTCTTGGCACCGGTCAATATAGCGAGTAACATAATCGAAGACAGCAATATGATCCATCTGGTTTTGTTTATTACCCTCACCCCTTACACTATAAGTTCCTAGGAAGTTAGTATAGATAAACAGCCTACTCAATTCGTAATATATTGTATTAGACCATTTTTTAATATATACCGAATTCAGGAGCAGAATATTATTCCATAAAAGCTATTACAATGACTGCTTTTAGAATAGTTAGGGGTTATCAAGAAATCATCACAATAAAAAGCCGGTGTAGTTTTTTCACTACACCGGCTCTGTTTAATTAGTTTCAGTTTATCTCGGAAATGGGTGGAAGCTTACATCATGCCGCCCATGCCGCCGCCCATGCCACCCATGCCGCCGCCCATACCGCCGCCCATGCCTTTGTCTTCGCCGGGCTTCTCGGATACGATGGCTTCGGTAGTAAGTACCATAGCTGCAATGCTAGCAGCGTTCTGTACTGCGGAGCGAGTAACTTTGGCAGGATCAATGATACCAGCCGCAATCATGTCCTCATAGACATTAGTCAAGGCATTGAAGCCTATACCGATCGGAGCTTCCTTTACTTTCTCAACCACGACCGAGCCTTCAATACCAGCATTGTTAGCAATCTGACGCAATGGTTCTTCCAAGGCTTTCTTAACCAGTTTTACACCAGTCATTTCGTCACCCTCAGCCTGCACCTTCTCAACGGCAGCTATAACATTGATAAGGGCAACTCCCCCGCCGGAAACAATACCTTCTTCCACAGCAGCCTTGGTAGCTGCCAGGGCATCTTCAATGCGGTGCTTTTTCTCTTTAAGTTCGGTTTCAGTCGCAGCACCAACCTTGATAATAGCTACGCCACCAGATAGTTTAGCCATTCTTTCCTGAAGCTTCTCTTTATCATATTCAGATTCACTTTCTTCAAACTGAATCTTAATATTGGCAATACGGGCCTTTACGTCAGCTTCTGAGCCTGCCCCATCAACAATAATAGTTTCGTCTTTCTTAATCACTACCTTGGCAGCTCTTCCCAGCATTTCCAAGGTAACATTCTCCATCTTAATACCTATATCTTCAGAAGCAACCTGTCCTTTAGTCAAGACAGCAATATCCTCGAGCATAGCTTTTCTTCTTTCACCAAAGGCTGGAGCCTTGACTGCTACACAGGTAAAGGTTCCTCTGAGTTTGTTGACTACCAGGGTAGCCAGAGCCTCACCTTCAATATCCTCTGCAATAAGAAGCAAGGGCTTGCCACTTTGAACTACCTTTTCTAGAACAGGAAGGATTTCGCTAATAGCAGAAATCTTCTTATCACTAATTAAAATGTAGGGGTTGTCGAGGCTAGCTACCATCTTCTCAGTATCTGTGATCATGTAAGGAGAGATATAACCACGATCGAAGTTCATGCCTTCCACGACTTCCAGAGATGTGCCAACTGAGTTGGATTCTTCTACGGTTATAACTCCGTCGCGGCCGACTTTCTCCATAGCATCTGCAATCAGGGAGCCAATATCGGGGTCGCCTGCACTAATCGCAGCAACTTGAGCAATGGCTTCTTTAGATTCTACCGGTTTGCTAATGGCCTGAATTTCATCTATAGCAGCCTTAACTGCTTTCTCAATGCCTTTTCTCATAATCATAGGGTTTGCACCAGCGGCAACATTTTTCAAACCTTCTTTGATCATAGCCTGAGCTAAAACGGTGGCCGTAGTGGTCCCATCTCCTGCTACATCATTGGTCTTAATGGCAACTTCTTTTACCAGCTGGCAGCCTAAGTTTTCCCATGGGTCTTCCAGGTCAATATCGCGAGCAATGGTAACACCATCATTTGTAATCGTAGGGGATCCAAATTTCCTATCCAGAACAACATTTCTTCCCTTAGGGCCTAAAGTAACTTTGACCGCATTAGCCAAAGCGTCAACACCTTTTTCCAGAGACCTTCTGGCATCTTCTCCGAACTTAATTTCTTTGGAAAACATCTATGTACCCTCCTTATTTAATATTAGATTATTTTAGCTAGAATATCTCTCTCGGTTAAAATAAGAAACGTTTCGCCATCCAACTTGATTTCCATACCGCCGTATTTCGAAAAGATAATCTTATCCCCTACTACAACATCTATGGCTACTCTTTCGCCCTTATCGTTTAATGAGCCAGGACCCACTGCCATAATTTCTGCTTCCTGGGGTTTTTCCTTGGCTGTGTCAGGCACAAACAGCCCGCTCTTGGTTTTTTCTTCAGCCACTTCGACTACTTTCACTACCACACGGTCGCCTAACGGTTTAATCTTCACAGGTATGCCTCCTTTAATATTTGTTGTTAGCACTCAACGTTTGTGAGTGCTAACATTCATCTATAATATTAGGCAAGAGTAGCCAAGTATACAAATCGCAATACTGGCTGAATCCGCCCAATATTTTCGATTATTATTATTCTCCTGCCTTTTTCCTTTTATACCTTCATATTGCTAACTATTTCAGAAATAAAAAAAGACAGGCATCATTCTGGCCTGTTCCCTGTCTTTTTGGAGGAACTGCAAAACAATATTTCGCCGGTCCTAGCCTTGTCCGCACTCTGTGCTGGAGCCAATAATAATGTCTAGCCCGTGGCCCAGCGCAGGTAAAATAGCCTCAATGGACTCCCTTACTCCTTTAACGCTTCCTGGCAGGTTAATGATTAAGGTCTTTCCCCTCATACCCGCCACCGCTCTGGACAGCATGGCCTTAGGCGTCTTTTGCAAGCCATAATAACGAATGGCTTCTGGTATCCCCGGTGTGATTCGATGTATTACTTGCATGGTAGCTTCCGGAGTAACATCCCGGCTGGAAAAGCCGGTCCCTCCCGAAGTAAATATAATGTCCAGCTTGAGTTGATCACATCCATATATTAATTTTTCTATAATTATGTCTTCCTCATCCGGAATAATATCATAATAATCAAACTGAAAACCCTGATCAGCTAACATGTTTCGAATTTGTTGGCCACTTCCGTCCTCCCTTTCTCCCCGGGAACCTTTATCGCTCATTATTAAAATGCCAGTTTTATACATTAATTCATCACCTCAACCGGATCTCCCTTTTTTATCTCCCCCCCATTTAGTACCCTACAAAAAAGCCCCTCATAAGGCAAAAGCGTCACACCAAAAGTCCGGGTCACTACGCTGGGGTGATCTTCCTTACCCACCTGGGTAACCTCCAGTACTATATCCACACCGATTTTCAACTTGCCGCCCACGCCTGTCAGGGCTAAGTCCAGACCTTCAATTAGTATGTTTTCGGCAAACTGCCCCGGTTTGATATTCATGTTCTTTTCCTGGTTAACCTTAACGACGCTTTCCCAGCTCAAACAGGTGACCTGCCGTCCCCAATCGCCACCGTGTCCATCGTTTTCTATGCCAAATCCAGTAATTACCATGGCTTCTTCAACTTCCTGCTTCAATTGCCCCCGCTCAGAACTTATGCAAATCGAATGCACCCTGCCCTTCCCCACCTATTTTACCTCCTTATTGTCTACTCTATTCAGATGCCCGCTTTTACCCCCTGATTTTTCCAGAACTTGCACATCGGTTATTTCCATCCACCGATCTATCGCCTTGCACATATCATAAACAGTCAGAGCAGCTACTGTAACAGCAGTTATGGCCTCCATTTCCACCCCAGTCTTGCCGCTGGTTTTAACCTGTGAGCGAATAATCAGGGTTGAGTCGGCATCATCAAAGCTAAATTCTATATCTACTCCGGTCAACATGAGCGGATGACACATGGGTATGATGCTGGGGGTTTGTTTCGCTCCCATGATACCCGCTACCTGGGCTACTGCCAATACATCGCCCTTTTTAATGCCTCCCTCACGAATAGTCTGCAGGGTTTGGGCTTGCATACGTACAATGGCCTGGGCCCGCGCTACTCTCGTAGTATCCTCTTTGTCGCTTACATCCACCATCCTGGCATAGCCCTGCTCGTTGATATGGCTGAGGTTCATCTAATTAGCCCCCTATTTGATACATCTTACGGTGATTTTCCGCACCCCAACCGGAATTCATATTGTGTTTATCCGGTTTGGCGTTTATAGTCTTAAGAAATATTTGGCGGAGGTCTTCGTCCTTAGCACCAGTTCTCAGAGCCACCTTTAGGTCAGTTTCGGTTTTGTCATAAAGGCAACCACGCAATTTCCCTTCGGCAGTCATTCTAATGCGATTACATTCCCCACAGAAATGATTGCTCATGGGGCTGATGAAACCAACCGAACCCTGACCACCTTCCAAGGTATAATACTTAGCCGGACCACTACCCTTGATTGTCTTACCGCCCTCTATCAGTTTATATTTCCTTTTTATCAAATTCATAGTTTCGCTGCTACTTATTATATTTTCCCGGTTCCAGAACTTCAAGTCACCGATGGGCATAAACTCGATAAACCTAATATGAAGAGGACGATTATAGGCTAAGTCAGCAAAATCCATTACTTCGTTATCGTTAAAACCCTTTATCAAGACAGTGTTTATCTTAACTGGTTCCATCTTAAGCTCTAAAGCTTTATTGATGGCCCTGGTGGCATCTTCCAACCTTCCTTGGCGGGTTATATACTTATATTTTTCCGCAACCAAAGTGTCCAAGCTGAAATTGATCCGATCCAAGCCAGCACCCCATAGCTCTTCAGCCATATCGGCAAATAGAGTACCATTGGTTGTCAAGGCAAGATCGTCAATCTCCGGTATCTCGCGGATATAACCAATCAACTGGCTAATATTTTTTCTTATAAGTGGCTCTCCCCCAGTGAGCCTGACTTTCCTTATACCCACCTGGGCAGCGACCCTTACCAAACGGGCAATTTCTTCCAAAGATAAAATACGATCATGTCCCAGCTTCTCTACCCCTTCTAAAGGCATACAGTAGCGACAACGTAAATTACATCGATCTGTTATAGAAATACGCAAATAGTTAATGTTTCTCCCCATGGTATCAAACAAAATCATCGCCCTCCCTAGCTATGCTTTAAATACCGTTATAAGATCGGGCTTGTCCCACTTAGGGACCATCAAAATAAGATGTTTTATATCTCTGATACTCTTTAAAAACAGCCTAATTCACATGCATATATCTTAATTTTGGCCTCATTACAGGCTTTTCCCACTTCACTGGGATTAACATTTAGCTTTTCAGCTAATTGGCGGGCTTCACTACAGCTAATCCTTCCCTGCGGAGCCATTTCTTTCAACTTCTCAAGTAACTCTCTCTCTTCCATTTTGCCTAAACACCTCCAAAAAAATAAACGCCCAATAAAAAGGCGCTCGCAAACTCACTTCTCGCACTCCTTTCCAATGGGAGGCGTAACTGTTTCCTGTTACACCCTATCGTTCAGCCACCATAGCTTAATCCCTTAGGTGAACTGAATCGGAGCATATGCTATTAGGATTCAATTATACAATAAAGCCCGTCTCATAACAACAATGAACATAATTCTCCAATTATCTACATGCAGAATTAGGGCTAATGACAAGTCTATTTCTTGAGAGCCCCTTAAAAGAAGTCCCAATCAATCACCAGTTCTGATTTATCAGTCACGATCCATTTCATAGGCACATCCCCGGAATGCGGCATTATATCATCTACTACCTGAAATTCGAAACAGACCCCACAGATAAAAGTCTTTTTGGGCAAAAGTTTGAGAAATCGATCGTAATAACCCCTTCCATAACCCAAGCGATAGCCGTGAGCATCAAAGACTAGGCCTGGAACCAGAACCACGTCTATCTCATCAAGGGAACAGACTTGCCCGGTTGGTTCCATGATACCGAACGCTCCAGGGCGTGTTGACTGCCAGCTCTCAAACTCGACCGCCGCCAACTTCCCACTCTTTTCGACCCGGGGAAGCAATATTTTCTTCCTCTGGACCTCCTCTGCTTCCATAAAAAAACGTAGATCCACTTCATTTCTGATAGCAGAAAAACCCATTATCCTACGAGCATGGATAATGGGTTCTAATTCGTTTAACTTTGCTGCTATTAAGCGACTGTAATCCTCCACCTGAACAGCAGAAAGGCTAACCCTTCGCTCACTCATTTTTTCCCTTAGGTCCTGCCTGTATCCCTCTGCTCTATCCATCGTTATTCCCCCAGTCTTTCCACGGTAAAACGGCGCCAAAAGTATAGGCCCATTCCCACCGCCAGAAGCACCAGTGAATAAACCTGGGATACAGAGAAGGAGCCATAAAAAACCCAGTTTTCCCTGAAAATTTCAATAATAAAACGATAAACCGAATAACCTAGGAGGTAATAAATAAATATCTGTCCGGAAAATTTTCGACGAGGATAATACCATAGCAGAACCGCAAATAACACGAAATTGATTGCTGAACTGTATAGCTGGGTGGGATACCTGCTCAGCCCATCTACAAAGGGAAAAACTACCGTGCAAGCCGATTCACTAACCTTCCCATAACAACACCCATTCAGAAAACATCCAATCCTTACTACTGCATACGCTAATGCCAGAAAAGGAGAAAAAATGTCCGCCATCTTCCAGAAGGAGTAACCCTGCTGGCGAACATATATCACAAAAGCCACAACACTTGCAGTGAAACCTCCATACCATACTAGTCCGCTAAAACCTCCTCCGGTCAAACCGAAAAAAATGCCCGGATGGACCAGGAAATCTCCCCATTCATACAGAGCGACATACGCTAGTCGGGAACCCAACAGGCCCGTCACAACCAATATGATAACCATGTCTAGGACCTTTTCGGGATCATAACCTTCCTCTTTAAATATTTTACTTATGCCCACAATAGCGACAAGTACGGCCACCGCCAACATAAAACCCCAGGAATAGATTTTTACCGTCCCTAGGTCTATTAAAACCGGATGCACCCTTATCAATCCTCCCCTGATATTTATCCACAAGACAAGCGGCTCTATATTACGGCAGTTCTTTCCAATTACCTAAATAGGTTTCAACTTTGGATGCCCACGAAGCCAGTCATATTACTTATCAACAGACTTATACACATTATCCACAGCCGTATTCACAAGGAAAATAGGCTGGGTTGTGCATTAGTATTCAATGGAGCGAAATGCCCATTTACGTAGTCATGATAGGCTTTTCCAGCAATCATGGCGGCATTGTCGGTACACAGCAAAAGGGAGGGAAAATACAAATTTAATTGTCTCTGGCGAGCACTTTCCCCCAGCCTAGTTCTTAGGTCCCGGTTGGCAGCTACCCCTCCTGCCAACAAAATGTTTTCCACTCCATATTTATTCGCCGCTCGGATGGTTTTCTCTACCAGAACCTCCACTAAAGCTGCTTGAAACTCCGCCGCTAGATCTTCAACCCTATTATTTCCGCTTTTCTCCATTTTCCTCCATAAATTCATGGCCGCTGTTTTAAGGCCGCTAAAGCTAAATTCAAAATCATTCCTATCCAAAAAAACTCGAGGGAGATGATATAGCCCTGCCTGCCCTTGGTCGGCGGCTTTTTGAATGGCCGGGCCACCCGGGTAACCTAGACCCAAGAACCTAGCCACTTTATCAAAAGCTTCACCCGCTGCATCATCCTTTGTCGAACCGATTAGTTCATAATCACTAATCCCTTTCATATAAAGCAGGCTGGTGTGACCGCCGGATACCACCAGGCAAACTGCGGGAAATTCAATGTTACCATGCTCCAAGAAATTGGCATAGATATGTCCCTGTAGATGATTCACAGCAATCAAGGGCCGATTCAAACCATAGGCAAAGGCCTTGGCAAAGGACAAACCCACCAGCAAAGCTCCTACCAGACCAGGCATGGTAGTAACAGCCACGGCATCTATTTCTTCGTGAGATAATCCTGCTTCTAAAAAGGCTGTATTTACTACAACAGCAATATTCTCAATGTGTTTGCGCGAAGCCACCTCGGGAACCACACCTCCAAATTGTTGGTGGATGGCAACCTGTGAATTAATAACATTGGACAAAATCTGCCGCCCATTTTTTACAATTGAGGCAGCCGTTTCATCGCAGGAAGTTTCTATACCTAGAATAAAGACATCTTTCATCACATCTAACCTGCTTCCCTTCTATACCTTATCCAAATATTTGGTCATTATCAGAGCATCTTCCTGGTTATTTGAATAGTACTGTTTTCTAATACTCGTAGGAATAAAACCCAAGCCTTGATACATCGCTAGGGCTGCTGAATTAGAAGGTCTAACCTCCAGGAGAATCCGCTCAGCCTTTTTAGCCCGGGCCAGCTTTTCCTCTTCTAACATCAAGTTCCGCCCCATCCCTTGGCAGCGAAATTCCTTCCCCACTGCAACATTGGTAATATGGGCCTCCTCGTAAACACTCCACATACCAGCGTAAGCCGCCACCTCTCCTGCATAATCACAGACCAGGTAGCTGGCATACTGGTTTTCTAGCTCCGCTTCGTAAGACTCCCGCGACCAGGGCATAGTGAAGGATTCAATCTCGATTATCATCACCTCATCCAGGTCTTGCTTAGTCATCTTTCTAATTAGGTAGCTACTATTCAGCACCTATAGCTCCCCTCTTCCTAATTTGTTTTCAGCTTCTGATAGCCGGATATACCTGGGCCGCATAGTTAATATTTCATCGAAATCTCTCCGGATTACCCGCTCCAAGGCTAGGCTTCCCAAGGCCGAGGCTCGCGTTAACATCAAATGTGAGGGTGCAACTAACATCTTATCCCCGAGGTGGTCGGCAAATAATTCACTATAAGGATAATATCCATCCCCGAGTAGAATAATCCTGCTCTTCCCTAGTTCCTGAGCTTTTTCTAGGGCTATATAAGTAAATTCCTGGGGTGAGCAGGCCATTTCTTCGCTCAATCTATGCGGGTAATAATTATAGTTATCATAAAAAGCGGTATATACTTCCTGTTTACGAGCATTTAAGAGCGGGCAAACCAAGGCATCACCGAAGGCAATATTATGAGCCAGTACGTCTAGTGTGGATATACCTACTACTGGAATCCCTGCTGCCAGGCTCAGTCCCTTTATAGCAGCCAACCCAATCCGCAATCCGGTAAATGAACCGGGACCAATAGTAATTGCCAAGGCGGTTACATCTTGCAAGGACCTTTCACAATCACGCAGCAATTGATCAACCATTGGCATAAGTGTTTCCGAATGAGTTTTCTTATAGTTTATGAACTCTTCCCGGATGAGTTTTTCTTCATCCAAAAGAGCTATTCCAGCCACCGGAGTGGCGCTATCTATCGCTAAAATCAACAATTTGCCTCAACCTCTCTAGCTTTTCCTGGTATTGTTCGCCACGAGCAGTTATCTGAACCTGTCGGGCACCGTCATAATCATCTTCCCGCAATCTTATCTCCAAGCACAATGCTTCCCTAGGAAGCACATTCCTTCCTACCTGAGGCCATTCAACCAGTGATATGCCCCCGCTTTCCATATAGTCCTCCAGTCCTAGGTCAGCCAAATCAGGGCTTTGGAGTCGGTAGAAATCAAAATGATAGATTGGCGGGGTGCTATTATATACATTCATAATGGTGAAAGTCGGGCTGGTTACCCTCCCCTCATATCCTAGGGCATGGGCTAAGCCTCTGACCAGAACGGTTTTGCCAACCCCCAGCTCGCCCAGCAAATATACCACATCATCTTCACGAAGAATAGCCGCCAGGTATCGACCCAGCCTCAGCATATCCTCCTCGCTGTTAACCGTTATAAGCATCATCACACCTCATCTGTCTAGCTTTCAGAGACTTATATTCATCCCGGATGAGTTTGAAATCTTCCCAAGTGGGACGTTTGTAACTTTCGTTGCGCAAGAGTGCTGCCGGATGATAGCTGGCCATTATCTTTACGCCGTTGCGTATAAACCACTTGCCCCTGGTCAAGCTTATTTTGGCCTTGGGGTCGATAACCGTTTGGCAGGCTAGGGAGCCCAGACAGACAACAATCCTAGGCTTAATGATTCTGATTTGTGCTTCCAGGTAGTTCCGGCACTCTTTCACCTCGTCCGGACTGGGGAGCCGGTTCCCTGGTGGGCGGCATTTAACTACATTGGCAATATATATCTCCTGCCGTTCAAATTCTGCCGCAGCCAATATCTTATTAAGCAGTTGTCCAGCCCGGCCCACAAATGGTATGCCCTGTCGATCCTCATCCTGCCCAGGTCCCTCGCCAATAAACAGAATATCGGCATGGATATTTCCATCTCCAAAAACCACTTGTTGGCATGAACTTCTCAAGCGGCAGCGCTGGCACTCAATTACCAGGTCGTGCAGATCCTGATAGTCTTCTATATCCTGAAAGGATTCTTCCATCTTAATACCTGGCAAAAAAGAAACATATGCTTTTTCAAGCCGCTCTATCTGATATGATTCAACGCTAGGCTCTTCCAATTTGCCAAATAGGCGGGGTTGTTCATTAGACATTCTTGCCCCTCCCGCTTCATATTAATCGTTAAAATCGTTTAAGTATTCCTATACTCTAATATAAAACCGCCCGTACAGGCGGTTTTATTAATTATATCTCATATGCAAATATTATGTAAATTTAAAGGGCTTTTGTTTTGCCCTTTCTTGGCCTTACTAATCGGCCAGATTTTTATTCAATAGATTATACAGGTCTTCAAAGCCATTACCAATTCTCCAGAAGCTAATTCCCCCCAGATTTTTATCCAGAGCTACATTCCATTTCTCATTCAAGCTCAGTTCATTTTCCAACCAAATCTGATGAGCTATACCATTTCCATCAGTGTAAGTATAATAAGGACTCATGCTAGCATTATCAAAATGCTCAGTTACTGAATAGGTATTCTTAACTTTATTTAGTTTATCCCATGTTACCGTGGTAGTAGCTTGACCAGAACCCCAGTTATAGCCATAAGTAGCTAGCCCTAGAAGAAGTTTCGATGCAGGAATACGCGCGGTATTTGTCATATAATCCACTACCTCTTCAACCCACCACAAAGGAGCCACCGGCCCCGGATCACTAGTCTTGTAACTATAATCATAACTCATCACCACCATTCGATCCACTATCTCACCAATGGCCTGATAATCATAGCCTGTTGCCCAATTATCATTAACAGTCCTGGCAAAAACGGCGACTGACAATTCCTTGTCCCCACCCAGCCGATCTTTTAGTTCCTGTAAAAAAATAGTGAAATAATCAGTGTCATTCGCAGCGATAAATTCGAAATCAATATTAACCCCATCATAATCATTCTTTTGAACTTCATTATAAAGCTGATTAATCAGATTAGCCCTACGTTCGGAACTGGATAACAGGGTATGTAAACCTGCTTTATCCATAAAAACTACGCTGGCATGAGTCTTTATGCCTTTATTACGTATAAAATCCAGCACCTGAGAATAATTATCCTGGTATTCATAAAAAAGGTCACCGTCTGAATCGGTTTCAAACCACCGCAAAGCGATATCGCTAAATAAATTGGCATTCTCTTGCAACTCTCTAAATCCACCCGAGTAATAATAGGCAAACACAGCCGGATTTTTATTCAGGGCTGGATCTTGAAAGCTAATCCTGACTTCACTTAGTGCGCTGCTCCAGCTCACGATTCCCCCTAGATTCTCAGCTAGGAACCTTAATGGCAGATAAGTTCGGTTTTGATACACATAAGGAGCAGAATCCAAGTAGGACTCAACACCATTTACAAGAACCTTAGATTTTCCGATAATAAATTCGAAGTTCTTCTCCCGGCATAAAACCGTTACCTTGCCAGTACTTGAGTCCCAATTAACGCTGCCTTTCAATGCAGTGTCTTCAATCACAAATCGCAAGGGAACCATCGTGCGCTGGTTCACGATTTGACAAGGCGGATTAAAGATCCTTATCTCTCCGTCAATCCTAATACCAGGACCCCCTGAGGCTGCGTTCGCACCCGTAGGAAGGAACAGTAATACTAATAAAAAGACTGTTAATGCCCAAAGCCCTTTTTTCAATTCTCCAACTCCTCAATAAATGAACTACATTTACTAATTCTAATAAAGTTGGAAAAATCCTTGCGGTAAATAATAGTAATAAAATTTCGCTCTACTCCTCTGGCAAGAAGGATAATTGTTTAGATGTGTCGAATTTTGGTGTCGAGAATTAGGAAGCAAAATTTTCCACAGGACTTATAAACTTCTATAGATAAGGATTATACAAAAGACGTCTCATTGCGCCTATTTTCAGTGACCTTTCTGCAGAATTAATGTATACTTACCCATAATTGCCAATTAAGAAAGGAAATTCAGTATGTGTGGTATTGGCGGCATAGCCTATTCAGAGCCTAAAATAAGTCCCCAGCCTGAACTGCTGAATGCTATGGGACAGACTATGACCCACCGCGGCCCTGATGACCAGGGTCTTTATCGCGGGCAGGGTATCGGTCTCTGTTTTCAGCGACTAAGCATTATCGACCTGCAGGGTGGCCACCAACCCCTTAGCAATGAAATAGGTACGATATGGTTGGTATGTAATGGGGAAATATATAATTATCTGCAACTCCGCCAAGAGTTAAAATCCATGGGCCACGTTTTTCGCACGGATAGTGATGCAGAAGTTATCGTCCATCTATACGAAGAATACGGTACAGCTTGTGTGAAAAAATTACACGGTATGTTTGCTTTTGCCTTATGGGACCAAAAACGGCGCCAATTAATGTTAGCTCGCGACCGTTTAGGTATTAAACCTTTGTATTACACCCTATTGCCGGGCAAGCTTACTTTTGCCTCCGAAATTAAAGCCCTGCTCAGTGTACCTGGCGTCAAAGCACTTCCCAATTTGGAAGCCCTAGACAGCTATCTAGCTTTTCGCTTCGTTCCTGCACCCCTGACTCTATTCCAGGGCATAGTAAAGCTAGAGCCCGGCCACTGCCTGACCTATTGCCGAGGCAAACTTGATATCAATCGTTACTGGGATCTACCAAAATTCGGCACCTTTGCTGGCGATGAAGAGGAAGCAGCATCTAAACTCCTATCCCTGTTACAAGATGCAGTCACAAGCCATCTTCAGAGCGATGCTCCCCTGGGGATGTTCCTGAGTGGTGGCCTGGACAGCAGCACAATACTGGCCTTAGCAAGTCAGGTTAAACCTGACCGATTACAAACTTTTTCGCTGGGATTCACGCGAGACAACCAACCACACCAAGACTTCTGGGAACTGGATGTAGCCCGAGAGTTAGCTAAGCATTATGGAACCGAGCACCATGAACTAGAGGTTACGCCGGGAGAAATTCCTGGCGCCCTGGCAGAAATGATTTGGCAGCTCGAAGAACCGCTGGGTGATCCGACCATGATTCCACTCCATTTTATTAGCCGTAAGGCATCGGGAAAAGTTAAGGTGATTCTATCCGGGGAAGGCGCTGATGAGCTTTTCGCCGGTTATGAGGTGTACCAGGAATCCTGGCAGAGATCTGTTTGGGAACGAATGTCGGGCCCTTTTCAGCAAAGGCTCTCAGCTTCCCTAGCAGATAGCTGGCCTACCGGCTGGCCCGGCAAAAACTTCTTCCTGCGGGCCGCACTTCCGGTAGAAGCCTGGTATCGTGGAGTAGGTTCTACCTTTAGCGAAGGCGAAAAGGCTAAGCTCTATGCCAAGTCCTTACGTCAAGCCAGCCTGGGCTTCGACTTTGAGCGCCGGGCGGCAAGCTGTTTTCCAATTGGACAAGATATGAACTCGCTGGAAAAAATGCTTTATTTTGATACAAAATACTGGCTGGCTGATGATACCCTAATCAAAAGCGATAAAATAACCATGGCCCAATCCTTGGAATTACGAGTCCCTTTCTTAGACGATAGCGTGATTGAATTTGCTGCTAGCTTACCATCTCATTTTAAAGTGAAAGGAAAAAGCCTAAAACATATACTTAAGAAGGCGGTTGGCGAAGTATTACCCTCGGAGATTATTCAGCGTCCAAAAATTGGCTTTACCGCCCCTATCACCTCCTGGGTTAACGGAGAACTGCATTCTTTTTCCACCAGCCTGCTAAACTCTGAACAGTTTCACGATCGGTGTTATTTTCGCCCTGAAGTTGTACAGGATTTGCTTAACAATACTCGACCCCATCCCGCCCACGGTCGACAAATTTTTGCCCTCATGGTCTTAGAAATCTGGCATCGCTTGTTTGTTGACAGCAACAGCAATTCAACCCTGTCCCATCTTGCATACGATCTGCTGGAAGAAGATAACGAGCCTATATCGGGAGGACGATTCTCTTGATATGCACACCCACTCCCCCCTATACCCCTAATTGATGTACTTCTTTTGCGGGAATAATAAATCTAGGTCGTCGGCAGGAACATGCACTAAATTATCCTGGCTGACCACCGCTAGGATGACCATTTCTTCACCGCTGTATTCTTCCTTATACGAACCTATAACACATATCGTCATCATATTTCCATCCAGATAGACTGTAAACATATCCCCCTTATCCAAGGCTATCCCCCCCAAATTTTGCCATCCACCAGTACTTTTTCCGCTTGGGAACGAAAATCGAACGGATGTCCATTAAAAATTACCAGGTCGGCGCGTTTCCCCTCTTTAATTGATCCCAGTTCCTGGTCAACCTTCAATAGTTGTGCCGGAATGCTGGTAATGGCCTTTAATGCCATTTCTTCAGATAAGCCTTCACGCACCGCTAGGGCTGCACACACCCGCAGGTGTTCGATAGGGATTACCGGATGGTCGGTTATGAAACTGAATTTCACTCCCCTTGCGGCCAGAAGTGCAGCATTTTTAAAAGCAACTTCCTTCATTTCTACCTTGGCGCGAGTTGTTAATAGAGGTCCCAGAAATACGGCAACATCTCTTTTCACCAACTCTTCCGCTACTAGAACTGCTTCGGTTCCATGCTGGAGTAACATATCAATACCAAATTCGTCCTTGATTCGCAAAGCAGTCAGGATGTCATCGGCACGGTGAACATGGAGCAGCAATGGCATTTCCTTGCGCAGAACCTTAAAAATGGCTGAATTTCTGTACACTTCCCTAGCCTTAAGGTCATCTTTATCCATAAGGCTGCGGGCTATAGAAAACGCCTCTCGCAATAGGCTAGCACTGGCCATACGGGTTTTAGGTGTCTTCTTCTGACTTGCATAAACCCTTTTAGGATTCTCTCCCAGGGCTGCTTTAAGACCCCAGGGGTTACGGTAAATCATGTCTCCCATACTGGAAGCCAGGGTCTTTAGAAACACGGCCTGGCCACCTAAAATATTAGCACTCCCGGGCATACACATGGTTCGGGTTACTCCTCCCCGCAGGGCATCAGCGAAAGCCAAATCCATAAAATTTATCCCATCTACAGCTTGCAAATGAGGGGTAATAGGATGACTAGTTTCATTAACATCGTCTCCTTCTACCCGATATATCTCTTCTTCCAAGCCAATATGGGTATGGGAATCTATAAAGCCCGGACATATATATTTACCCCAAGCCTCTATAATCTCGCTGCCTTTCGGAATCGAAAGGTCCTTTCCCACCTGATGGATAAATTCTCCCTCTACCAGTATCACCCCGTTGTCTATGACTCCAGCCTCATCCATTGTTAATATCTTGCCACCTTTTATCGCTAACATGAAAGAGTTCCTCCCGTCCCTTATACTCTATGAATTCGGTAATCATACTGTTCTGCTGCCGAGCTGCCATTATCTACCCGGCTAAAAATGGGGGTAGATTTGTGCAGCTGCTGTCAAAGCTGTAAATAGGTGAGCGGAAAATTCATCCCTTAGGCATTCTGGATGCCATTGCACCCCCATGTAAAATGTATGTTCCCGGCTCTCAATCGCCTCCACCGTTCCATCGGCCGCCATCGCGGCAATAGACAAACCTCGTCCCAGCTCTTTTACTGCCTGATGATGAAAACTGTTCACCCGGATGCGTTCACTGCTCATTATGCAGTAAAGTTGGCTATTTGGTTCTATAAATATATCATGAATAGGATAAGCTCGGGGAGCTTTTTGCCAATGGCTCATCAAGCCCTTAACATCCTGAACCAGGCTTCCTCCCATGGCTACATTTAACACCTGGCAACCCCGACAAATTCCCAGAACCACTTTCTTGCTCAGGAAGGCCTTCCTCGCCAGGCTAAGCTCAAAACCGTCCCGTAGTGGTTCAATTTCCCCTGAATCTTGCTCAAGACACTCTCCCCAGTAAACCGGATCAAGGTCTCCCCCTCCAGAGAACAATAATCCCTGGCAAATACTAAGGTAGTCTTCCATCAACTCTCCATCAGCCGTGGGCGGCAGGATAACGGCAATCCCTCCAGCATCCGCGATGGAAGCTACATAATAATCCTTTAAACAAAAGCTGTTGTTCTCGGCATAATAATTTCCTGTAATACCAATAACCGGCCTCACCAAACCCCTCCCTCAAAAAAGCAGGTTCCACTTAGAACCTGCTCTATCGTCAACATTAATATGTATTTATATTTCACTTAACTCCAGGCTAATGGCTAGAGCTTGGTCTACCTTCTCCATCAATTCGTCTTTCAGAACAGCTATCCTCTGTTTTAGACGGGTTTTATCGATGGTCCTTATCTGCTCGGTTAGTATAACTGAATCGCGTTCCATTCCATAAGTAGCCGCTTTTAACTCTACGTGGGTAGGAAGCTTAGCTTTATTAATCTGCGAGGTTATTGCCAGCACAATCGTGGTAGGACTATACTGGTTGCCAATGTTGTTTTGCACCACCAAAACCGGTCTTATTCCTCCCTGCTCGGAACCTACAACCGGGTTAAGCTGGGCAAAATAAATCTCGCCTCGTTTAATCATATATCTTATCACTCCAGCAGTTTATAATCACGCCACACCAGAATCTCTTCTTCCAAAACCGAACTTTCACTGGCGATCGTTAAATTAATCGGCGCCATTTCCAAGTAGCCTTTTTTCATCTGCTCAATCATTAATTCCTTTTTACGTTCCTCTAGATAAAACTTTATCGCGTCCCGCACAATTTCACTGCGGTTTCTTTTTTCCAAAACTGTAAAACTATCAACTTCAGATAGAAGCATTTCAGAAATAGAAATAATAATTCTTTTAGAGGTAGGCAATACGAGCACCCCCATAATAAATATACAAAATCATATATCTATTATATAGACAAGACCCTGGGCTCGCAAATCCAATTATTACTTGCACAAATTTTATCCCATGTAAATTCTGTTAACTCGGCTACTGGGAGCACATACAATTTCATAGTTAATGGTTCCTATTGTATCTGCTAGGTCATCTGCCGTTACTCCATCTTCCGGCCTGCCAAAAAGAATTATCTCATCTCCTACTTGCACATTTTCTAACCCGCTTACATCAAACATACATTGATCCATACAAACAGTTCCAATTAAAGGTACCTTCTTCCCCCTAATTGTAGCCCAGCCCCTATTGGAAAGAAGCCGGCTATAGCCGTCTGCATAGCCTATAGATACGGTAGCCACCCTGGTTTCGTGCTCACTTATATAAGTACGGCCATAGCTCACTGATTGGCCTTGAGGGATCGTTTTAACATAACTGACCCTACTCTTCAAGCGCATGGCGGGTGTAAGATCCAGTTTAGCCTTATCAACCTGTGGCGAGGGATATAAGCCGTAGGTAGTAATCCCGCTTCTTACCATATTAAAATGTGCCTCAGGCATTTCCATAATAGCCGCACTATTCGCAATATGTTTTAGCGGAATTGACACCCCGGATTCCTCTAACTTGCATATAAAGCGCTTGAATATTTCCACTTGCTGCCGTGCAAAACTCTTATCACTATGATCCGCGGTAGCCAAATGGCTAAATATACCCTGAATAAAAATTCCGGGTAGACGACTTATTTCCGAAATCAACTCCAGCGAGGAAGAATCCGGGTTAAAACCTATTCTCCCCATCCCCGTATCAATCTTCAAGTGCAGCCGAGCCTCACCGTCAGAGCTGGAAGCAGCCTTCGATAAAACCTTGGCGGTATCGAGGTTAAACACCGTTACTTCGATTTGGTTTTGCACCATAGTCTCGGCACATTCTTCCGGCATATACCCTAATAGCAATACCTGCGCATTGATACCTGCTTCCCGCAGAGCCACCGCTTCGTCAGGATTAGCCACACCCAAATAGCTAGCCCCCTCTTGCAGGCAGGCCTTTGAAACCTCCACCATGCCATGCCCGTAAGCATTCGCTTTTACTACCGCCATCAACTTGGTCTGCGGGGAAATCAGGCGTTTTATTCCAGCTATATTACTTCGTATTGCCCTTAAGTCTATTTCTGCCCAGCTTATTAGGCAATTATCCATCTCTTTCTACCAGAGACTTCAATATATCATTACGAGTAATGATACCTATCAGTTTGCCGTGCCTTACAACCGGCACACGGTTGATTTCATGCTTTTGCATGATGTCTACCACCTCGCTCACCGGAGCGTCCTCCTCAACGACGATTACCTTCGTTGTCATAGCATCTTTTACTTGCAAAGCCGTATATTTCTTAAGATTATTATTAAATCGTATGGGATTCTCTAAAAAAATAATACTGTCAAATAATGTGAGATAGAATGGAACTTTCAACTCGCTGGCCCTAATCATCAAATCCTTTTCCGAGACAATACCTAGCACATGATGATTTTCATCCACCACTGGTATTCCACTAATCCTATTTTCCACCAGCATCTGAGCTACCTTTTCTACCTTTTCATCCGGCCTCACTGTAATTACATCTTTAGTCATAATATTTTTTGCTAACATTACCCATCCTTCTTCCTTAGGTTTTATTAACTCTTCTCCAATTCATGTAGGACATACGGCAGATGATTAAGCAAATCACCTGCAATCAATCCTCTCTGCCCGAGTATTTCGGCTGCCCGATCACCCGCGCTGCCGTGGATATAAACACCGGCTACCGCAGCGCTCTGGGGTCTTAGACCCTGAGCCATAAGCCCAAGGATAATTCCGCTTAGAACATCGCCGCTGCCGGCTGTTGCCATACCTGGATTTCCGCACATATTGATAAACACTTCCCCAGATGGGCTGGCTACCACAGTCTTATTACCCTTCAAAACTACGGTAATCCCCCATTCAACAGCATAGTTCCGTGCAATTTCGAGACGATTTTGCTGGATTTCCTCTACTGTCAAACCGGTTAACCGCGCCATTTCTCCTGGATGAGGGGTTATTACTATCGGAACCTGCCGGTCTTTAAATATCGCTGTATCGCCTGCCAAAGCATTGAGTCCATCAGCATCGATCAAAATTGGAACTCCTGATTTCTCTAGTACTTGGCGAAGTATTGCATTCGCCTCCTGATACGTAGACATCCCGGGGCCAATAGCGCAAACCGACACTGTACCCAAAAGATTTTCAATTGCCGGAAGTGCCTCTAGGGAGATGGTGGCCTCACTTGTTTCCGGCAGGGCTCGGCTCATTACTTCCATAACCGAAGCTTCCAAGATCGGCACTAATGACTCAGGAAGCGCGGCAGTAACCAGCCCTGCACCGGTGCGTAAAGCCGCATAAGAAGTCATAATGACTGCTCCAGTCATCCCTGTAGAACCTCCGATTACTAAGGCATGTCCATAGGTGCCTTTATGTGATTCTGGCATCCGAGGTTTTAATAGCCTTTTAACCATAGCTTCGCCGATTAGGTTGAGCTTAAACTTGTCATCTTCTAACAGAGCCTGAGGGATAGATATATCGGCAACAGTTAAAGTTCCCACGTAATCCCGACCTGGGTCTAAAACCAAACCTAGTTTCGGAAGAGCGAAGGTTACAGTGTGATTAGCTTTTATAGCTATCCCATGTATTTTGCCCGTATTTGCCTCCACTCCCGAAGGAATATCTACTGCCACCACCACTGCTTGGCTCCAATTAACCATTTGTGCTATCCGGTTTTCAAAATCATCCAGACTACCCCGAAATCCAATTCCATAAATAGCATCGACAATGATGTCAGCCGACAAAAGAGCAATCATTAGGCGATTCAAATCTTCATCTACCCTTAATGGAAACAAGCTATCACTCATTTTTTTAAGGATACTATAATTAATGTTGGCATCGGAACTCATATTTTGTGGTTCTCCCAACAGGAAGGTATCGACTAGGGCTCCTGCATTTATAAGATGCCGTCCCAAAACCAGGCCGTCTCCCCCATTGTTGCCTTTCCCAGCCAGTATGATTATCTTCGCGTTGCGCAGCTCACCTATTAAACCTTCAATTGTCTCTAAAACGCGCAAACCAGCGTTTTCCATAAGTATCAGTCCTGGTATTAAATAATCATCTGTAGCTCGCCTATCAATATCTTTCATCTGCTCTGCAGTTAGCAGCTTCATATGATCACCCCTTACTGGCAATAACGACTGCTATTGCCTGTTCTTTGCTATGTGAGAGACTTATCGAAAAGTCATCTATTTTAGCTTCATAGGCCCTAAGCAAGGCGGCCTCATGTAAGATAAGCTGGGGTTTCCCTCCCGTATCCACTACAACCTCTGTATCGTGAAAGCGGATTCCATTAACAAATATCATATCCAGCTTGCGAAATGCCTCCCGAGTCGCAAATCTTACCGCTAGAGAAGGGTAGGGATCCTTTTTCCGGTAACAATACTCAATTTCCTGCTGGGTAAATACCCGTTCCAAAAATCGGGGTGTTCTATTTATCACATTTCTAAGTCTGGCAATATCAATAATATCAATACCGATAAGCAAACAAACTATCCCCCTGACTTTTCATTCTAAGTTCTGAATATAGTTAAGCCCTGAAACCTTAGGGCTCACGAAATAATAAGACCAAATTTGGTAGCGAAGTGTTTCCGATCGTATCAAGCGCAAGAGCTAGCAATACTGGTAGTATTGTTACAAATGACAACGCCGCAATATCGGAAATACCCTTTCAAAAATGGGAACTTATTATTTCATGAGCCCTCGGTTTCAAGGCCACATTGGTGCTAGCTGGCTTTCCCTCCAACGCTCAGGAGTTCGGCCCTCTCCCCTTCGCTTAATATCTTGTTCATATCCAATAGGATTAAGAGGCGGTCTTCCATTTTACCCACCCCGGTCAGATATTCGGAGGTAATTCCCCCTACCAGCGCTGGCGGAGGTTCTATGCTATCAAAAGCTAATCTCAGCACCTCGCTAACTTCGTCTACCATAATGCCAACAGTCTGTCCTTCCACATCAACCACTACGCTGCGGCTTTCACTACTTAACTCTGAGGAGGCCAAACCGAATCTCTT
The DNA here is from genome assembly GCA_002840245.1 of Firmicutes bacterium HGW-Firmicutes-15. GTDB lineage: Bacteria > Bacillota > Syntrophomonadia > Syntrophomonadales > Syntrophomonadaceae > PHAA01. Next base: position 59,574 of record PHAA01000013.1, on the reverse strand, counting down.
TTTAAGGTCAATTATGGGTATAATTTTACCCCGAAGATTAATTATTCCCTCAACAAAACTCGGAGCTTGCGGCAGTCTGGTAGGCGTTGCAATGGGAATTATCTCCTGCACCTGGGTAATCGGAACCCCATACTCACATACAGTGTCACCCGTCTTTAATTTAAATACCACCAATTGAATCTCTTCAGCCATAGTATACCCTCCTCTAATTAGCAATTATTCTGACCCAATACGCGTTGCGCTGTTCTATTGAATGTATTCTATGACAATACCGTATTTCCTTTCTATAAATTAATATTTATTACATCCCTATAGTTTCTATTTATAAAACAATAACCTTGCTCGCGTGTATCATTTCTTCAGCTATGGTATACATATTCCCTACCACACCTACCTGTAATTTATCTATCAAGCTGTAGAAGTCGAGACAGGTTCCGCAGGAAAGAACCTCCACTCCATTACTCTCCAATATTTTGATATGTTCGATCAAATCAGATCCCGCAGTAGTAAGTAACACCCCACTATTTAAAAAGATGAGGGTCTTAATCTCACCCTCCATCTGGGTGAGGGTATACATAAAACTCTTCATTAATATGCTGCCCAGTTTATCATCACCTTGCCCCAGCACATTGCTCTTAATCAATACTACTGTACTGCCTCTCAGAGTATCCTTTTCCGGAAGCATATCCTCCTTGGTAATATTGATGTAGAAATTGCCATCCTGTTCTTCAATCATACTTTCCAAGCTGAGCGTTTTTATCATCCTGGAAACGTTTTCAAGAGCAATTCTGTTATCAACGATAGTTATTACTTCATGTACCTCATTACTATCAAGTGCCCTTTTGGTCAATACTACCGGTTCTGGGCAGGCCAAGCCGCGAGCATCAATTATTTTCTTCACGTAATCCAGTCATCTCCTTTATCTTTTGTATATATTAGTTTCATTGACTCATTTTTATTTTACCATAATTCCAATAATTAACACCAGCCAGACTGCTCAGGAAGGAAACTCAATTTCATAAAAATTATTTTCTACTAGAATTATAAGGCCCCAATATAATATAATGTTGCATAAAGGTGGTCTGACCACCAGGACACTGGTCAGTCAAGAAATAAGGACGGAGGAACAATATGTTAGAACTACGAATCAACGGGTTTGGCGGGCAAGGCTCCGTTACCCTGGCTCACTTGTTAGCGCAGGCTGCGCTGGAAAATGGTGAGCAGGGACAGGCCTTGCCTTTCTTCGGGGTGGAACGCCGCGGAGCGCCGGTGCGGGCCGCAGTGCGCATGTCCCCCACCACTATCCACGCGCACAGTCAATGCGAGCTGCCCGATTATGTGGTAGTGATGAGCGAAAAGCTCATCGGAGCGGCGGTCAGTGAAGGCATTACTGCGATCGGCACCGTGATCATCAATGCTCCCGAAGCCGTAGCCGTGGATAAGCACCCTACCTGGCATGTGGACGCCGACGCCATGGCCCGCGAAGCCGGATTATTTTCCGCCGATGGACCCAATATCAATATTCCACTGTTTGGCGCGGTGTGCCGAGTGCTAAACATCCCGCAAAATATTATGGAACAAACCATCCTGAATAAATGGCCGGGCAATAACGGCGAGCGCAATCTGGGTGCCGCGGGCAAGGCTTATAACACTGTAACACAGATTAGCTTATAGGCGCTTTTAAGCATCGGAAGAAACTGCGAAGCAGTTTCAATACACCGCTGCAACGAGGCGGGGGATATCTTATCACCTCGTTATATTTGGATTAGCGAAAGGAATGGAAATAAATGAAATCAGTTACGAAAGCTTACCGGCCTATTTCCTGGCCGATGAAGGGAGCCGGCGGTGACACCGGTTCCTGGCGAGCGCACCGTCCGGTCGTTGACATTGAGATATGCACCAAATGCCAGTTTTGCTGGGTATATTGTCCGGAAGCGGTCATTGACCGCAAGGAAATTACGATTGATTACCGCTACTGCAAGGGCTGCGGCGTGTGCGCCACAGAATGCCCCACCGGCGCAATTAGCATGGAAAAGGAGGAGTAGCAGTATGAAAGCAGCGCAAGTTATAATGGCTACCGGTGCCAATGCCGCCGCGCTGGCCGTAAAAAGCGCCCGGGTGGACGTCGTGCCCGGCTACCCCATCACCCCCCAGACCAGTATTATGGAAGCGATGGCCGCCATGGTTGAAAATGGCGAGATGAACGCCCGCTTCATTCCGGTGGAAGGCGAACATAGCGCCATGGCCGCTGCCGTGGCCGCATCCGCTGCCGGCGCCCGCGTTTTTACCGCCACCTCGGCCAACGGATTGCTGTATATGCACGAAGTTTTACATATGGCTTCTGGTGGACGTTTGCCAGTCGTAATGGTCAACGTCAACCGCGGTATTTTTGCCCCCTGGACCCTGTGGGCCGATCATCAGGACTCATTTGCTCAGCGCGATACCGGCTGGATCCAATATCACTGCTCCTCCAATCAGGAGGTGTTCAACACCATTTTGCAGGCCTTCCGCGTGGCCGAACAGACCAATATCCCTGTGATGGTCAACTTCGATGGCTTTGCCATCTCCCATTGTCTGATGCCCCTCACCTTGCCACCACAGGAGGATATCGACCGTTTCCTGCCCCCGCATGAACCGGAATGGCGGCTAGACCCGGCTAATCCCTCTTCCTTCAGTAATGTGACCATGGCGGCTGAATACGCACAATTCCGCCAGATGCTGTCCGACGATATTATCGCGTCCATCCCGCTGGTAAAACAGGCGGCGCAGGAATATAAGGATATCACCGGCATGTGGGATGGCGACACCATCGACACTTATCGGCTGGAAGACGCCGAAGTGGTTGCATTTGCGGTCAACAGTATGGCAGCAGAATTAAAGCTTTCCATCGATATCCTTCGCGAGCAGGGCATCAAAGCCGGCCTGCTCAGACCGCGCCTGTATCTGCCCTTCCCTGCCGAGGATATCATCAGCGCACTGCCGCAAAATGCCCAGGTGATGGTACTGGATCGCAACTATAACTACGGCCACCCTGGCGGCATTTTGGCTTCCGAGCTTAAAAGCGTGCTCTTTGGCCGACGCAACGACATCACGGTTAAAAACCGGGTAATGGGCATTGGTGGCATCGATCTGACCCGCCGCTTCATGGCCGCTGAGATTCGCGCCATGATGGATGAATAAAGAAAACCCGGCTTGCCGCCGCTACCTTAATAGTGAGCGAAGCGAACATCAGTAGTGCCCGTAGGTTGCAACCTTACAAAATGTTATACCTTGTGATAGTGCAAAAAACATAGACCATGAAAGGAATGGATGAGATATGACTACCAGTATTAAAAAATTACCGGATATTGAGCAGGTTTTAAGCGGCAACGGGGCCTGCGGCGGCTGCCCTGCCACAATGGCGCTGCGCATCGTGGGTAAGGCTTTGGGATCAAACGCCATCATGCTGCTGACCCCCTCCTGCTCGGTAGCCAGCATGGGCATGACCCCCAAGCTGGGCTACAACTGGCCCGGCATTAATATTTGCTTTGCCACCGCTGGTTCCTCGGCCTCCGGTATTACCCATGCGGTTGAAATATTGAAGGAAAAAGGCCGCCTGCAAGGCGAACTGCCCACCGTATTCAGTTGGGTGGGCGACGGCGGCACCTATGACATCGGCTTCCAGGCGCTTTCAGCCGCAGCAGAGCGCAACGATAATATGATTCACTTTTGCTATAACAACGAAGCCTACAGCAACACCGGAGTTCAACGCAGCGGTGCCACCCCGCGCGGCACATTCACCACCACCACGCCCACCGGCAAGCGCCAGCCCAAGAAAAACATGGCCCTGCTGATGCTGGAGCACAATATTCCCTACGTGGCTACCGCTACCGTGGCTTACCCCGGTGACCTGTACGACAAGGTGGTAAAAGCCAAAAACATCCCTGGCATGAAATACATCGAAATTCTAGCCCCCTGCTATTTAGGCTGGCAGTTCGACATGCCTGAAACCGTGCAGTTGAGCCGTATGGCTGTAAAGAGCGGTGCCTGGCTGTTGTGGGAAGCGGAAAATGGCAAAATAAGCTTTAATAACCCCAGCTCGCTTATCATCAGCGGCAAAAAGGGCGCTGACCCGGTGGATGAATACGTAATGAAGCAGGGTCGCTTCAACCGCCTGCTTAAAGGCCCTGACGCAGAGAGCCGCATCGCTGAAATTCAAGGCGACATCGATCGGGAGATCGCTTTTATGCGAGAACGGGCGAAGATTACGATTTAGTTTTCACTATGTTAGGGCTTGTCACATAATAAATGTGTCCTCTGATGCCGGTGCAGATTTTTCGTCATGCAAGGCGGAAGGAGGCGCAGATACTCGACCGTATCTAAGCAGACGACAACGAAGCAGGTCGGAAAATCTGTCGGCATGCTGGATACAGTTATTACGTGACAAACCCTTAGTATCTGCTTTCCATCTGTCTGTTCAGCGGTACACCGGCAATCGTTACATTTTTCACTAGCCTTCATAGTCATTACCACCGGTTACTACCGGTGGTAATGCACAGGCCTTATAAGGGCATAATACCAACAGCGCCTTTAGGCACACTGAAAGTGCGCATGCATAAAAATATGTATGGAATATGCGACGAACGTAAGCCGGGAAAACAGTAGACATATAGCCTCAAAGCTTCCAATATAAGATAATCAAAGGTAATTTTCTTTCTTATTTAACTATAAATTATATATAATATATATAGTTACTAAAAATTGGATTGATGTAAATACTATAGCAGGAAGGTAGGAATCTCATTGTCTTTCCATCCAATCAAGACCAAGAGAATATATGAAGAGATCGTAGAACAATTAAAAGGTATGATTAGCAGGGGTGACCTTCAGCCTGGCAACAAACTGCCTGCTGAACGTGATATGGCTGAATCCCTGGGGGTTAGCCGGGCATCTGTGCGTGAAGCGCTTACTGCCTTGGAAACCATGGGAATTCTTGATATAAGACCCGGCGAAGGTACATTCGTGCGGCGTACCAGTGATTCTGAGACCTTCGAACCTCTGGCCCTGCTTCTGGCTTTTGAACGAAACCCAGAAGCCCAGATGATGGAGGTAAGAAGGATTCTGGAGACAGAATGTGCTGCCCTGGCAGCTGTGCGGGCCACACAAGAAGACCTGCAGAAAATAGAAGCAAGCCTCTTCGTTATGAAGACTGCTAACTCTATCTCTGAAGCCGTGGATGCTGACCTGCGCTTCCATTTTGCCATTGCTGAAGCCACTAAAAACACCGTGCTTTTACGTATAATGAACACGGTGTCCGATCTCATGCATAATACTTTTCGGCAAGCTCGGGAGAATTTATATGCCAACCCCAGTCTGGGTCCTCGCGTTATAAGCGAACATGAGGCCATTAACAAGGCTATTCAAGAACGAAAACCCGAGGAAGCTTGGGCTAAGATGCTAGAACATATTAACAATATTGAATCCGGAATTAATCACGCATCTCCTCTTTAGACCGCAGGAGAGAAATGATTACCTCGTTGACTGGTGTACTCACACCGTAACGTTTACCCAGCTTTACCACCGCCCCATTTAATGCATCGATCTCCGTTTTCCGCCCTCTCTGTATATCTTGTAGCATGGAAGAATGGTGCTGGGCGGTGGTTGGAACCATCTGCCCGTAAAAAGTCTGTCGATAAGCTCTGCAATCACGCCAGAGTGTTTCCTGACCATGAGCTGACAATACTGCGAAAATCTCCTGGATAATGCTGTCCATCAGTGCCCGGGTATTTTCATTTGCAGCCAGTTTACCATAAGGCACTTCTAGGATGGCACCCAGCGGATTCAGTGCAGAATTATATATGATTTTTCCCCAAACATATTTCATTACCTCAGTGGAAGTGCGCGTAGGTATCCCCGCCTCATTGAAAATCCCTGCATAAGTCTCAAGGAGCTCCGCATCCACCAAATTCGCAGGCGAGCCTAGTACCACATCATCCGCAATGACTGTAACTTTTGACATACCCAGTTCGGTAGTTTCAGCACCAAATATCACCCGGCCTAAAATCAATCGGGCTTCGGAAATATACTTAGCCGCTGCTTCAAAGTTACCATACCCATTTTGAGCCAACAAAACATATGTATTGGGAGAAATAACTCGAGCGATTTGCCGGGCTACCTCTTCAGTCTCGTAGGATTTCACTGTAAGGATAAGCAGGTCATAATCTTTACCGGCCAGCTCACCTACCTCAGATAATAGTTCATCCAAACTTTCGGAGTGCTCCCCCCATATCCCATTTACCCGTACTCCCTTTTCCTGGATCGCGTCCAGCACCGCTTCCCTATCCAAGCCGCTAACCTGATGACCCTGCTCCTTTAAGAGACAGGAGTAAACCGTACCCAAAGCCCCTAACCCAAAAACCAGAATATTCATTTTGTTACCACCCTTCCCCATCACAACATAAATATAATTACTGCATATTTTAATACATTTTAGCTTCTTATGGGTAAATTATTGTGACTTCTTTCACTTTATCAAACCCAAACTACGGTAAGTTTCAGTATCAGCCTTGCCGGTAGGATTAAGACCGTGCCATTTCTGATAATACTTAACAGCCAGTTCGGTCATAATTCCATATCTACCATCAACATTATCAAACATTATCCCCTTTTCTTTAAGCCGACTCTGCAGATAAACTACATCCTGCCCATATGACTTTTCTTGAAGAGTACGTGTCTTAAAATATTCAGGGATAATTTGACCACTTTTCATAATTTTAACCGGGGTTCCTATCGGAATAAGTGGGTATAACGCCTCTACGTCTTTATTGCGCATCCGAATACAACCGTGGGATGAAGACCAGCCAATTGAGCCAGGCTGATTGGTTCCATGGATGCCGTATGTACCCCAGGGTACACTAAGCCTCATCCAACGGGTACCGTAAGGGCCACCTATTTTGGTTGACTTTTGTACTATCTTCCATTCTCCCAAAGGTGATGGAGTTGCACTTTGGCCGGTTCCTACCGGAAACTTTTTAATTGGTTGGTTGTCGGAAAATACAGTTAAGGTGTGTTTAACTAGATCAATTTCTATCCTTATTTTGGGCTGTCCCTCTGGTTGGGTCAGACATAGTTCATCTGCATCTTCGTTTATAAGTTTTCCCCATACTTCCCGGGTTACTTTGCCATCCGCCTTAAGGTTGTTGGCAATTTGAAATATTTTTACAGCATCACATGCAGCCTCATTGTATATTCCATTCGGTTCTATTTCATACCCTAGTTCGGCCAGCCGTGCCTCAACCATCCAGACTGCATCTCCCTGCAACTCAGGTTCAGCCAGGTATAAAGTCGGGAAATCGTGCCGATCTACTCGCACAGACGATTCCGGGGCCATTTCTTCGCTGCTCAATCCCTCTGCAGGAAAAATTATGATTGTAAACATCGTTAATAATATTAATAAGAACTTCCTAGTAAGCAACACAGAACATTCTCCTTAAAATTCATATTATCTGTTTAATGCTTGCTTAAACCTGGGATGCATATCAGTTATTTAATCATACCCAGGCTGCGGTATGTTTCTTTGTCAGCCACCCCGGTTGGAGTCAGTCCGTGCCAAGATTGATAATACTTTACTGCCAGCACAGTCATTTTCCCATATCTACCATCTGCATTATCAAACATTATGCCTTTTTCCTTTAGTTGAGATTGTAAATAAACTACATTCTGTCCGTATGATTTTTCTTTTAAGGTAGGTGCCGAAAAAGACTTGGGGAAAATCTGTCCGTTTTCCATCATCTTAACGGTTGTTCCCATAGGAATGAGTGGATATAATGCCTCCACATCTTTATTTCTCATCCGGATACATCCATGAGATGCAGAATAGCCAATGGAACCTGGCTGATTGGTTCCATGAATACCATATATACCCCATGGTACGCTCAATCTCATCCAACGAGTTCCGAAACCGTTACCCCAATTATACGACTTTTGCACTATCTTCCATTCACCTAAAGGTGATGGGGTTGAACTCTTACCTACCGCTACCACAAACTTTTTGATCTGCTGACCATCAGAAAAAACAATCAGGCTATGTTTAGCCACATCAATTTCTATGCTTATCTTAGCTTCTCCTTCCGGCTGGGTTAAGCAAGGCGCCTCCGGTTCATCATTAATGAGCCTTTCCCATACTTCTTGGGTGACCCTGCCATCTACGACTAGATTATTAGCCAACTGAAACAAACGTATAAACTCACTGGTAGCTTCACTATATACTCCATCAGGCTCTATTTCGTAACCAATGTCTCGCAGAAGAGCCTGCACCATCCATATAGCATCCCCCTGCAATTGTGGGGTTTTCAGATATAAAATAGGAAAATCGGTTCGATCTACTCTTTCGATCGAACTCGGCTTTGATGATACTCCCTCCTGGGCTTTAGCTAAACCAGCTGGAAAAATGATGACAAAGAGTAAAGCTATCAGTATTAAAAAGAGCCTCAAATTGCGCAACACAAAATAACCTCCTAATATTATTAGTTATACAATATTGTGTCCCAAAAGCACCGAATAAATCACTCCTAGATTAGCAAAATAATCCGTCATGTTTTCAATCTAATTGATTCAAATATCTGCCAGATTGCATTTTAAATATCACATATTTTAATCAAGTGATGCAGAAAAAATCCACGATGCATTTCTACATCATTAAAAGGAATTTGCGATTTTATGTATAATATTGCTGATATAAGTATTTCGTTTGCGTTCCGGGCGTCAAATCCTTTTAAGCTACAAAAATTATACTTCTATGCACATAATCCTATTAACATTCCATGTAATTGGGGCGAAAAACCTTGGAGTAATTATCCATAGTTTATTTATATCTAATTTAAAAGGAGGGCTTGTCCATGATAACCACCACTACTGTTGCGTGTTTCAAAGAAATTGCTCCGCTAATTGTCAATCTTTTTCCTGATGGTGTTATTTTTGCAACAACGGATCGTGAACAGATAGACTGGAAGTTAGCTTCCGATGTTTTCAACATTCCCGCCTTTGCTGTCGGAGCACCGGTTAGAGTTAACGGAGGACCTTATAATGCTATGCGAGAACAAAAAACCACTACTGAAAAAGTCCCTCGGGCTCTCTATGGAATGCGACTAATTTTAACTGCTATACCAGTATTCGATCAAGATTTAGTAGTTGGAACGCTTGTTATTGGTACCCCGCGCCTCAATACGATTGCCAAAGCCTTCGACACTTTTGCACCAATGGTTGCTAATATGTTTCCTGAGGGTGGTTTCCTGTACATGAGCGATCTAGAAAAAATAGCTTATCGGCAGGCTGCGGATAAATTCGATATGCCAGATCTTCAGAAAGGCACCCTGCTTACCGATAGACAAATTGCCTCTGAGGTAATTCGAACCAAAAAGACAATCACACGAGATTTGGATGCCAATATTTATGGGGTTCCAGTAGCCATAACCTGCTACCCACAGTTTGATGAAGACGACCCCAGTAAGGTAGTAGCCACCTTCGGAGTAGCAATCCCCCGTGCCAAGGCAGTACAATTAAAAAATATGGCCAGTAACATGGACAAAGGATTAGAAGAAATAGCCTCCGTGCTAGAAGAACTGGCCTCTTCAGCCACCGAAATAGCCTCTAATGAACACCATCTCCACCAGAATGTAAAAGACGTTTATAAACTATCTGAAGACATAAATGCAGTTCTAGGTTTTATCCAACAGATTGCAGATGAAACCAAAATGCTGGGGCTCAATGCTGCTATAGAAGCAGCCAGGGCTGGTGAGGCTGGTCGCGGTTTCGGTGTAGTCGCTGAAGAAATAAGAAAACTTTCCGATCAATCAAAAGGAACTGTGGTAAAAATACGCCAGTTGACAGAAAATATTAAAAATAAAATAAAGGAAACCACCCAGAATAGTGAACTCACTCTGCGGGCTAGCGAAGAACAGGCTGCCGCCACCCAGGAGATGACTGCAAGCGTACAGGAAGTTACTAACATGGCGGCTGAATTGGACATGATGGCCAAAGATATGTAAACAGAACTATTGCAAAAAACCAAAGGGTAAAAAAGGGAGAAGTTGTTACGTACATATTTCCCCCTTTTTTTCTTTCTATAATACAATCCTTAGACCAGTTTGCCGCTGATTGAGAGCTACCAGCAACCAGAAGGCATAGGCAGTTGGATTTTCATTAATTGTTCCGGCAAAAAGCAGGAATTGATCCCTAACCCTTTCCTCAAGGTTCGCATTACCAGTCATTCGCCCCAGTCGAAGGAAGTTCGAGGTTGCTACTGCATTGTCCGATGGCATGGCCCCATCATAGACTTCCTTAGGGCGAATCAAAAGTTTTTCACTGTCCTCTCCATAGAAGAATAAGCCGCCCTTTTCTTTATCCCAAAATAATTTGAGTAAATCATTATTAAGCTCCTGAGCTGCCTTTAAATACCGACTGTCCGAACCGGCTTCATGCAGCTCAATAAGTCCCCATATTAAATAGGCGTAATCTGCAGCATAAGCAGGATAAAGAGCCTCTCCTTCACGATATCTGGCCAAAAGTCGACCATCCTCCCGACGCAGCTTCCGTAAAACAAAATCCGCAGCTCGTTCAGCCGCCTGCAAATACCTTTCATCTTTAATAATTCGATAACCCATGGCCAACGCGGCTATCATCAGGCCGTTCCAACTGCTCAGTATTTTATCATCTTTATGAGGTTTAACCCGTTTTTCCCGATGGGCAAAAAGTGCCTGCCGCTCTTGCTCCAGTTCTGCTCTTGCATCTGTAACCCTTATGTTCTTAACCAAGTTGGGAATACTTCTACCCTCAAAATTACCAGCATCAGTTATATCGTACATTTCACAATAGTGAGCCCCTCGCGGTCCCAGCACATGCATTACTTCATCAGGGCTCCAGGCATAAAATTTACCCTCCTCACCTTCTGAATCAGCATCTTCCGCCGAGTAGAATCCCCCTTCCGGAGAAGTCATATCCCTTAATATATAGGTAAAAATCTCTCCGGCTACTCTACCATAAAAATGACTCCCAGTAATACGATCTGCTTCCAAATATGACATAGCCAGAAGGGCATTATCATAGAGCATTTTTTCGAAATGAGGCACCAACCACTTCCTATCTGTGGAATAACGAGAAAATCCAAATCCTATATGGTCATAAATGCCCCCCTGGTACATACTTAACAGAGTTTTTTCCACCATTTGCAAAGCCTTTTTCTCTCTATGCAGTTCATAGTATTTGAGCAGAAAAAGTAAAGTGTGGGGAGTAGGAAACTTCGGCGCAGAACCAAAGCCCCCGTAAGCACTATCAAAAGCTTGCTCATACTGCTTGAATGCCCGTATAAATACCTCTTCCGACAACTGTATGCCCGTCTTTACCCTAGGTGTAATTTTTATCAAATTACTGACTTCCTGCCCAGCATTTAAGGCCGTTTCTCGGTCATTTTTCCACAATTGAGACAATCGCGGCAGCAATTCCAAAAGCCCCGGCATCCCCCCTCTGCTCAGCGGGGGCAGATAAGTAGCAGCATAAAAAGGGTGTCGCTCCGGGGTCATAATGATGGTTAAAGGCCATCCTCCACTACCAGTCAGAGCCTGGCAAACCTGCATATAGATATGGTCTATATCCGGTCGTTCCTCCCGATCAACTTTTATGCACACAAAATCCTGGTTCAGGAGATTCGCTACTACGGAATCCTCAAATGATTCTTTTTCCATCACATGGCACCAATGGCAAGTTGAATATCCAATGCTTAGAAATATTGGAGTATCTTTACTTTTAGCTTTTTCAAATGCTTCCTTTCCCCAAGGGTACCAATCCACTGGATTGTATGCGTGTTGCAGTAAATACGGGGATTTCTCAGTAATCAGACGATTCGCTTTTCTATCTAAATCTAATGATATACTCACTAATTAATCATCTCCCAGTACTATTATTCTTTATTTATGTTGCCCTTTTTAACACAGTTTATTGATGAATTGGAAGTCTATATCGAGTACTATAATAACCACAGAATCAAGAGCAAACTAAAAGGACTGAGTCCTGTATACTACAGAATTCAATCCTTAGTTGCCTGAATTATTTGTCTAACTTTTTTTGGGTCATATCAAACTGTAAGTGCTATTATTTGAGTGATAGTTTTTAGTATAATATAATAATAGTCTCAATTTTTAATACTAACATAAGACTACATTCTACTTTTTTTATTTATTAAACCTTCAAACGCCATTTTGAAGCGTTGGCAAAGTAAAATGGAAGGTGCTTCCTTCACCAACCTTTGATTCAACCCAAATCTTTCCACCATACATTTCAACAATCTTTTTGGCAATCGTCAGCCCAATACCCGTGCTTTCAAATTCATCCTGTGATTTTACGGTCTGGAAAATAGTAAATATTTTATCAAAATGCCTGGCCTCGATGCCACATCCATTATCATGGATACTAAACTGGCAGAACTCTCCCTGCTTGTGACATGATATTCTTATTTGACCATTGGGTTTGTCCATATATTTAACGGCATTACCGATTAAGTTCCCAAATAACTGCTGGGTGCGGGTTCTATCCAACTTAAGTAAAGGCATCTCATTTTCAATGATGATAGAAATGTTATCTGGTGGAACCAGCATGTCTACTACTTCTAATATCACCCCATTAAAATTTATGGTATTTTTTTCTTCCTTACTGTAGCTTAACTTCGAATAGCGAAGTATTCCTTCCAGAAGATTGTGCATTCTTTTAGTCCGATTTAAAAGCATACCCAACTGTTCCTTACCATCTTCGTCCAATTTATCCTGGTAATCATTTGCTAACCATTCGGCCAGCGATGTAATTCCCCTGAGAGGGGCTTTCAAATCGTGTGATACTATATGAGCAAAATCTTTTAATTCCTGGTTGGTAAATTCTAATTCTTGCATAAGTTCCTGGCTTCTTTTTTCCGCATTCTGGCGCTCTGTGATTTCTTGTCGGAGTTGAAGGTTCTGATCCTCAAGCTGTCTTTGCAAATGCCATATAGTAAGATGTGTTTTAACCCGGGCCAGTACCTCTGCTGATTGAAATGGTTTAGTTATGTAGTCAACCCCACCAACACTAAAACCCTTAACCTTATCGGACACTTCATCGAGAGCGCTAATGAAGATTATAGGTACCCTTTGGCTCTTTTCGTCGGCTTTTAGGAGCTGGCAGACTTTGTAACCGTCCATGTCCGGCATTTTCACATCCAGCAGAATTAGGTCCGGTACCTCAACCGCCACGGATCTCAATGCCAGCTTCCCACTGATTGCTGGACGCACATTGTATCCCTGGCTGCTGAGAATATCTGTTAGAAGTTTAAGATTGGCTTTTAGATCGTCAACGATTAAAATCTGAGGAGAATATGTTTCCTTATCCTTATATTCCATTATTTTTGTCCTTCCTATTTTTTCAGTTCAGTCTCCAACAAGTTCAACAATGATTCAAAATCCAATGTCTCCACTACCTTTTTTAATGCAACTCCTATGGAAGCATCTTGCACCATAATCCTATCAATTACTTTCATAATCTGTTCTATATTTAATCTAAGCACAGCTTCACACAATTCCTGGCGTAAATCTGTATCCAAGGCTACGACCAGTTGTTCGCAATTCATCTCAACCAATGACTCTGAAGGCAATTCTTCTGCTGCTTCTCGTTCATAAATGTATTTTAGCCCCATATGCTCAGCCATACTTTCAAATATCTCTTCCTCACGATACGGCTTCCAAACGACACCATCACAACCTACCGCCAGGATTGCTTGCTTTTCTTCTTCCAGTACATTGGCACTAAGCGCTACCACTGTGGTGAGCTTTCCATTCTCTGTGGCCTTAATGCGCCGGGTCGCCTCTAATCCATTCATAACTGGCATGCGAATATCCATCCAAATGAAGTGTGGTCGCCACTGTTCGAAGATTTCCATTGCCTCCAGCCCGTTAGCGGCTTGTCTCACCTCAAATCCAGTTATCTCCAGAAGCTTGCTGAGCAGATTTCGGCTTTCCAACATGTCCTCCACTACTAGGATACGTGGAATGCTGTCTTTGCCTTTTTCTAAACCTATAACCCTATGTTTCCTCTTACCCTCTTCAAGTTCTGTTTCTCTCCCTTGCCTGACGCCGATCTCCACCCGGAAAGTACTACCTTTACCCACCTGACTGATAAAGGTGATATCTCCGTCCATCATCCGGGCATATTCTCGGCTTATGGCTAGCCCCAGTCCAGTTCCACCCTGGGTCTGTCTTCCGCTGGTTGTTTGTTCAAAATATTGGAATAGTTTGTCATATTCATTCTCTGCTATTCCCATCCCAGTATCCTGAATTTCTACTACCAAGCGCATTTCATCCAGGGTTCCATAGGTTCCCGTTATCCGCACATTAATAGCGCCTTCCTCACTAAATTTCACAGCATTTCCCAGCAGATTGATTAATATCTGGCGCAATTTATTCTCATCCGCTATTATATAACGTGGTATTGTATTGATTCCGGTAAATTCTAACTGCAAGTCTTTGACATTGGTTCTGAACCGAAACATTTTTTCAAGGTCGTAAAAAAGAGTATGGAGATCAAAGCTCACCCGTTCTAAAGTAATACGTCTTGCTTCAATCTTGGATATCTCCAGCACTTCATTAATCAACGCCAGCAGATGCTCCCCACTGCTATTTATGGTGTTCAGATACTCACGTTGACCAGGTGAGAGGTTATTATCTCTTTGCATTATTTGAGCGTACCCTAATATAGCATTCAGAGGAGTACGCAATTCATGGCTCATGTTCGCCAGAAAAGCACTCTTGGCCTTGTTGGCAGCTTCGGCTTTATCTTTGGCGACTGCCAGTTCCGTTGTACGTTCTTCAAGAGCAACATTGGCATTCTGCAACTGCTTGTTGATTCCAATCAAATTTTCATTAGCATCATACAATTCTCGTTCAGTTCGCTTTCTATCACTGATATCTATCATGGATGCCACGCTTTTCCCGGCACCTGGAATCATGGCAGCAGATATTAGTAAATCCATAATTCTACCCTGCCTGTCAATAGCCTGGAATTCATAGTTCGGGGGAATCGTGTCTGGTTCAATTCGTCTTAAACGGTGGTATTTTATTATTTTTTCAATATCATTTTTTGCTACAAATTCAATAAAGCTTTTCTGGCCTTCTATCTCCTCCCTGGAATAGCCAAATAGTTTGCAATATTCATCATTTACCAGAGAGATAGTCGTGTCTTCCTCGATAATTATTGTCGCAGAGCCGGTGGTCTGAAAGACGGTTCGGTATTTTTCTTCACTGTCCAGGAGAACCTCTTGCATTAGCTTCATATCCACGGATTTCCAAACTGAATCCATCAGTAAACTAAGCTGGAGTACATCGGTTTGATCATACTCGGATTCTTTATTGGCCACGGCAACTACTGCCACTATGTGGTTATCGCTGAATACCGGTATCTCCATAAACCTTTCGATATGAGCATGCCCGTCGGGGTATCCCCTTTTTAGTGGATTGGGATCCTGGAATTCGTTGAGAATGACCGCTTTCCTCTGCCTTACCGCTTCTCCCCAAATACCGGTCTGGCTCAAATAAAAAACGGTTGGTTTATAATCAATAGAACACTCCTTCATTGCTCCTTTGGACCAGGTATTAATGATAAATTCTTGCTTGTTATCATTGTAATGTAAGATATAACCAATTTTGCTTCCACTCAGTTTTATAGCTTCGTCAAGAGTATAGTCTAAGAATTCACGCACCGAATATGAGCTATGCTGGAGTATATTTAAAATACTATTTAAACGGTTTTCATTACGCTTTACTTCTTCCCTTTGGGCATCTTTTGCCTGACGCAATTCCTCTTCGGCTTGTTTTTCCTTTGTTATATCTTCAAGAATAATAACTCCGCCGACGAATGTTTTGCTTACATCAAACCTTCGTGATAATTTGATATTAAAGTACTTTGTTTCTTTTTCATTTACGACTTCCTTTTCGAGATTTACAGAAGATTCGTTACCTGTGATAAAAACATCAAGATCATCAGCCAGCCATGGAAAAAAGGTTATGAATGGTTTGCCAATTATTGTGTTGGAACTTTTGGCCGAAGTCTCCTCTTCAAATTGCACAACAGAAGTCGATTTCTCCGTTTTTGGGTAGTATTGAGAACCATGGAGGGCTGATACATTTAGCATCACTGCTGCCACAAAATTAAAGTTAACAATCTGTTTGCTATCATCAATAATGAATACTGGACTAGGAACGCTTTCAAATATTGTTAAAAACCGGTTCTTCTCTACTGTAGTTTCTCGATTTCGAACCTGGAGTTCTTCAATCTGCCGACATCGGTCAGTCTCAGCCCATTCTGTGCAGAGTGCAATTATAAAACGGTCGAACATGCGTGCAACTATTTTTAAGCATTCATTTTTATAATCTATTTTAAATTCTGCGTTACGAACCAGATCGAGCCAGGCTTCTCTGTAATAGATCATCAGTCCATGAAACATCTGCAGACTGACACCCCTTTCCCTGTGCCTTTTGGCTGTATCAACGATAAAGGAACAGAGGGGATCACTCCTGAAATCATGATCCGGTCCAAACTCGTAATCAGGATATATGGTGTCAACACTCTCTAATATGGCCCTTGAAAGACCAAATACACAATTGCGCCATGCTTCTTCAATCGTAGCGGTTCCTTCTGCATAATTGCGTTCAAACGCATAGTGAAATATCCTTTTCATCAACCACTCTTCTTGGCTACTAATCAGTTCCTTAAACGGTGCCATATAATTGGGTGAAAAATCTATCATGTTATACCTCGCATTTCTGTCACTGTTCTAAATTAGAATAAACATATTGAGTATGTATAGGTAATAAATGGTATATTAGTGTTTATTAAGACAAAAACACTAAAAACAGAAGATATAATTGTAATAAATCTAAAAAAGTATATCGTAAAAGAAAGTGTCTTGTTTGTTCAAATTTTCACCCAACTAAAAAGCCTTGTGTATTCTGAAAATACAGAATACACAAGGCTTTTTATAATGGCTTTTTGGGGCAAGAGAGGACATCAATAAATGTAACTAATCCTTAGCACTACTAATAATCGCTGCTTGTCCTTGGGAAGCGGACGTAAAATGTTGTACCGCTTGAACTGGTCTCTATATCAATTTTGGCATTATGTCGAGCAGCTATCCTGTAGCATACTGCCAGTCCTAAGCCGGTCCCTTGCTCTTTAGTGGTAAAGAATGGTGTGCCCAGCTTATCTAACAAATCACTACTTATTTCGTAGCCTTGATCCTGGATAGCTAATACTACTTTTTCTTCTTCCATAAACGTCCTTATAGTAACAGTTCCATTCGGAGTCATTGATTCCAGAGCATTTCTAACCAAGTTGAGTATAAGCTGACGAATCTCTTTCTCATCCACCAACAGATCCGGTATGTCCGAAGAATAAATAATTATGTTTTTTTCTTGGACTATGGCATTAGCCTGAACTAACGGCAATATTTTACTAATTATTGAGTTAAGGTTATTTAATTTCAGGTCTACCATCTTATTTTTGGCTAGAGATAGGAATTCAGTGATTATCGAATTGGCTGTGTCCAGTTCTTCGATCATTAGATCCATAAATTCTTTATCTTCAGCATATCTGTCCTTAAACATTTGCAAAAAGCCACGAACAGATGTCATCGGGTTTCTAATTTCATGACCAATGCCAGTTGCCATTTCTCCCACTAGATTAAGCCGATCAAGGCGAGTGATTTCAATTTCCATATGTTTGCGTTCAGTTATATCCGTTCCTAAAACAATTAGACCCTCATGTATTGACCCATCTGTTTGGATGGGAATAATACTAATCGCTAGAAAACCAGGCCTTTTATCTGAGTATTGGAAGTGAATATCATTCATTTCAATGAGGCAGCCATTTTCCCTGCAGGTAGCCAGCCCCTGATTAACTTTATCCCATTCCCAACTAATCGACAATTCAATCAGTTCTTGGCCCACTGCCTCCTTCGCTATAATCCCAAGTGTTTTTTCGGCCCCAGAGTTCCACTTGGTGACGTTTCCTTCTGAAGATATGCTAATCATTAAGGAAGGAATAGCTGCAAATATTTGTTCAATTTCTGCATTTGCACTGCGCAACTCAATCTCCGTCCTCGTTCGTTCAGCAATCTCCTGTTGGAGTTGAAGATTTTGCTCCTCAAGTTGTCTTTGCAAACGCCATACAGTGAGATGTGTATTAACCCGGGCTAGAACCTCAGCTGATTGAAATGGTTTAGTTATATAATCAACTCCACCAACATTAAAACCCTTAACCTTGTCGGAGACCTCATCAAGAGCACTAATGAAGATTACCGGGATCCTTCGGCTGATTTCATCAGCCTTTAGTAACTGGCAGACTTCATAACCGTCCATGTCAGGCATTTTCACATCCAGCAGAATTAGGTCCGGCATTTCAACCGCCACGGATCTTAATGCCAGTTGTCCGCTGGAGGCTGGACGAACCTTATAATCCTGATTGGCAAGGATGTCAGCAAGAAGCTTGAGATTAGCTGGAATATCATCAACAACAAGTATTTGGCATGAATCTGATTTACCTATTACATAATTCATCATACGATATCCTCCTAAATGCAATATTTATCATCAAACAATTCCAGCATCCAACTATACTCAAGCTTATCTGTAAGTTTTTTTATTTCTTGTTTTAATTAAGTTCTGGGACCCAAAGGAATCCAAAGATATCTCCTAAAAACATATTTTTTATGTCAATCATACATTGCCACTTTCAGTATACTATGTATTTTACATTTTTGCTTA
Source organism: Firmicutes bacterium HGW-Firmicutes-15 (assembly GCA_002840245.1). GTDB lineage: Bacteria > Bacillota > Syntrophomonadia > Syntrophomonadales > Syntrophomonadaceae > PHAA01. The sequence continues at coordinate 40,765 of PHAA01000013.1, read as the reverse complement.
TCTCTGATTAATTTGGCATATTATAGCCTAAATGATCACATTATTTATTTTATACAGTTATTCAGCTTAAAAGCTGCTAAATTGGGAGATACAAGTATAAAACAGCAAACATAGGGCTTGGTTTAGACAACTAGGTATTTAAAGGGAGCTGATATTTAGCCTCCGAAGCCAGGTGCAGCAGTCGGCCATATCATCGCTAAATATTGAAATGTGTGAAGGTGTTAGGGCTGGAGGGTGTGGATTGGAAGAAGCAGAATTAGTTATCATTATTGACCGCTAAAGCTAATTCTCTAATTATTGATCGCCAGAGTAAGGTTTTTTGATTAAAAACAGATCGATTAGATTTTTTTCTTGGTTAAAACTTTGGTTATAATCAATTCCCAAACAGATAGTTTTTCAATAGGAATAACGGGATAGAACCAAATAGTTCAATACTATTAAGGCCATAATATAGGATATTAAAGGAAAGTCAAGGATGGACCGGAGACTTAACATCAGTCTCCGGAGCCTGGTGCGGAAGTTCAGTTCTTCTCGGGTTACAAGCTTATTGACGCATCGGTCTTGTCAAGGGATTAGTCTAGGGCAATTTATGTACATGGCACCAGTGACAGGTGCTATAGCCTATACTAAGAAAAATAGGCAGATCATCAGCAACGGCCTTCGTAAACGCTTCCTCACCCCAAGGATACCAGTCCACCGGGTTGTGGGCATGCTGTAATAAATATGGTGACTTTTCATTTATCAAGCGATTTGCCTCTATAGTTGTCTTAATTTTAGCTCCTCCTCATCGGTTTAACATCGACTTGCCTTTCATACTTCCCAATTATTATTGTTAGTAAAATGTTTTGGTTTTCAGGTATAGCGCTTCCATAGGTAGTCAACGGCAAATACCAATTTATTTATGAATTTACCATAACTCCACCATTTACATGAATTACCTGCCCCGATATAAAACCGGAATCATCTGCGGCCAGGAATACGAAAGCAGGAGCAAGCTCGAAAGGTTGCCCGGCGCGTTTTAGAGGAGTATTTAGCCCGAACTTTTTGACTTGTTCCGCAGAAAAGCCAGCCGGAACTAAGGGAGTCCAAACTGGCCCAGGTGCTACAGCATTTACCCGTACCCCAGAACTACTGAGGGATAAGGCTAAAGAACGGGTAAAACTGACAATGGCTCCTTTGGTCGCCGAGTAATCTATTAATTCTACATGACCTTCATAAGCAGTTACGGAAGTGGTATTTATAATTGAGCTGCCCCTCGATAAATGCGGCAATGCCGCCCGGCTCATATAAAAGTATGAATAAATGTTAGTACGAAAGGTATTATCTAGTTGCTCTGCCGTAATGTCCAGCAGACTTTTTTGGGGGATCATTATAGCCTGATTGTTTACCAAAATGTCTAGATGTTTGAATTTATCTATGGTTTGCTGCACTACATTATTGCACAACTCCTCTTGGCGCAGGTCAGCGGCGATTAATAGGCAGGTGCGACCAAGCTGTTCAACCCGATTCCTGGTCTCTTCTGCATCCCGATGCTCATTGAGATATACGATTGCTATTTCGGCTCCTTCTTTGGCATAAGCAATGGCCACAGCTCTGCCGATTCCACTATCACCACCAGAAATAATGGCCACCTTGTTCGCCAGTTTACTACTCCCCTGATAATCAGGGTTTTCATAGATGGGCTGAGGAACCATATTGAATTCAAGCCCCGGCTGTTGATCTTGATGTTGCGGGGGAAAAGCAACCGGGTTAGTTTTGCACTCATTTTCGGTACCATAACTAGGAATATAGGGATACATGGCACATCCTCCTTACTTTCAATGTTCGCATAATTCCTTTACTACCCATTATTGTAACCCGCCAAGCCAGCCTTTACCCTCTGAAAATCCATGGAATCTTAAATTAATCTATAACCGTTAAGGTCTTAATGTCCTGATTTTTTAAGTAAATATGCAAATCTCGACTCGAATTAAGACAGGCTAGCATAACTTGACGAGGAGAGTTGATATTGCTCTTTTTCAGTTCTCCAATTAACCACTCATAACTTAAACCCATCAGGGTAAGATTGTCTGGCATCACCTTACCATCGATGATGAGGTTGGCCGATAAACCTTGCTGTCTGACTGCGATATTCAAATCGGATGGAGTAACGGCTTGTTTGTCAGCTTTCATCTGAACGCTAATCTGTCCGTTGGTTTCCAAAATAGCAGATTCAACATCATCTATATTGAATGCTCCCTTGATTCTTAGCTCTTCCAGCAAATCATTGATATGCAGTCTTTCTTTTCTAAGGTTGGCTTCTACTATTGTCCCGTTCTGTATAACGATGGTAGAAACACCTCCCAATAACCTTCTAGCCCGCATATTTTTCAGATTAAGATAAGCAATAATGATAGGGAACGATCCCCAGACCACAAGTCCTATCAAACCATGGGTATAGGTGATGTGGTCATCGATGGAAAGACTGGCAGCAATCGAACCAATAGTAATCCCCACTATATAATCAAAAAAGGTCAACTGGGAGATCTGTTTTTTCCCCATCAACCTAGTTATTACATATAGCACCACTATGGCAATAAGACTCCTGGTCAATATAGAGACGGAATCTGTAAAGCTGCTCAGTAAGTTACCGTCAATCACCTTATGCCCCTTCCAGGAAACTAATTCAACTCCATGTCAATTTACTTTTTCCCATTCTCAACAATTTTACGCATCATAAATATATGCTTTTACACCCTCCAGCAATAATCACCTTGCGTACTGCAAGACATCTGGCGGTTGTTTGCTCGCTTATCAGCTGGCTACCTTCAGCCATTACCATCCCATTATTCATGCTAAGCCCCTTCATTTAGACAAGCTAATATGCGAATAAAAGCAAAATCCTCCAAATAATTAGCCTCGTCTCCTTTGTTACAACAATACCTGACATGATTCTATAAATTATAAAAAAATATTATCTTCTGGGCAGGAAAATGGTATACGGGTGTAGAACTGATTAAGGAATAATTTGGTTTAGTACGTTGTTTTTGTATTTGACCGTTTATAGAGAGGAGATGGATTCATTTTGGATTTAGTTATTAAGCTAGAACGCCTAGCACGTAAAATCAATGTACGCCTGCGTTTAGTCCTGGTATTTACGCTAATTTTAGCTGCGGTAACCGGGGTAATGGGTGTTTATGCTACTTCGGTTATGTCGGAAAAGATAATAATTTCCGCCCAGGAAAAGTTGAAATCAGACTTGGCAATGGGTGGACAAATGCTGGACAAGAACTTTCCCGGCGATTGGAAGCTGGTAAATGGTTCCCTGTATAAAGGCACTACTCTGATGGAGAACAATAATGACCTTGTTGATTTGATTGGTAAATTGACCGGCGACACAGTTACAATTTTCAAAGGCGATACACGAGTCTCCACCAATGTTAAGAAAGACGATAAGCGACAGATCGGAACCCAGGCATCAGCCGAAGTAATACAAACAGTTCTTAAAGATAGTAAAACCTATATCGGTCGTGCTAATGTGGTAGGAACCTGGAACGAAACCGCTTACGAGCCGATTAAGGACGCTAGCGGTCAAGTCATCGGCATCTGGTATGTAGGCGTACCGGCAACTCCTTATGATAACATGGTTAGTAATTTTCGCAGCAGCATGTTACTCTACGCCGGGCTAGGTATACTGCTTGGGTTCCTAGCTGCTTTACTGCTGGCCTACACGGTTCACAAACCGCTTGAAAGAATCAAGGGTTCCATTGGAAAATCCAGCGAGGGCGATCTGACCTCCATGATCCCCCAGACGGCGAATGACGAATTGGGTCAGCTAGCTGGCCTGATAAACGTCATGATCGCCAGAATGTCAGAATTAATAGGCAACACCAAGAATTTGATTGTAAATGTAAGCCAATCTACTTCTGAACTTCTAAATCGTTCGGAAATGAGCGCTTCGCTCATGAAGGATATGACCTTTCAGTCTGAAGAGATGAGCTCCACTGCCGCTAGTCAAGCCGAACTGACCGGCAAATCCAAAATGGTTATCGGAGAAATGTCGGTAGCTATTCAGCAATTGGCTGGAAATGCCCAGGAAGTAGCTTCCTCTGCTATGAGCGCTACTAACAAGGCGGAAGAAGGAGAGAAACAGGTAGAGAAGGCCATAAGTCAGATTAGCATCATCAGTGAAACAGTTCACTCTACTGCTATGATCATAGAGGGACTGGGAACCAAATCTCAAGAAATCGGTCAAATAGTAGATCTGATTACCAACATTGCCAACCAGACCAATCTCTTGGCTTTAAACGCTGCTATTGAGGCCGCCCGAGCTGGAGAGCAAGGACGCGGATTTGCGGTGGTAGCAGAAGAAGTCCGAAAATTGGCCGAAGAATCTGGTGAAGCCGCCAAGCGCATTGCCAGTCTGGTCAAAGAGGTACAGTCTGAAGCTGACAACGCGGTGGAAGCCATGCAAGAGGGAACTAAGGAAGTAGCTATGGGTACTCAAGTAGTAGGCCATGCAGGGCAGGCCTTCGAACATATTATTCAGGCCATTAATACTGTAAACCAGCAAATTCAGGAAGTAAGCGCCGCCAGCGAACAGATGGCGGCCAGCGCCGAGACTGCCATACATTCAATTGAACAAACAACCTATGCTGCGGATAAAAATGCTGTCGTAGCTAAGAAGATCAGCTCATTAGCTAGTGAACAGCTAGCTGGGTTAGAAGAAACCGGAGCGTCTATCGATCGGCTAACCATTGTTATAGAAGATTTGAAGAAAGCCATTGCTTTTTTCACGGTTTAGTTTAATCACCAAACTGATTTTAACCTGTCTCCGAGGAGGCAGGTTTTTTATTTTACATATTGCAATTATTAATAAAAAGTTCATAATAGTCTCTGTAAATACTGTAGAAACTATTATAATGCTAGAAAACCCGATACTTGTTATTTGATAGTACCTTAATAGATATGACTGGATTATTTATAATATCTAGGAGGATAAAGGATGAAAGAGAAGCAGTTTGCTGTAATTGGTATAGGACGTTTTGGAGAAAGCCTTACCAAAGAATTGACCCGAATGGGGCATGAAGTCCTGGCTATAGATGTTGATGAAGAAAAAGTGAACGATGCAGTTGATTTTGCCACCCACGCGGTTCAGGCCGACACTATGGATGATCAGGTCCTAAAAACCTTAGGCATCCGCAACTTTGATGCAGTCATTGTAGCTATTGGCGATAACATTCAGTCCAATATATTAACTACAATAGTTTTAAAAGAGCTGGGCGTGAAAAAAGTCATCTCCAAAGCCAAAAACGCCATGCACGGCAAGGTTTTGGAGAAAATCGGCGCAGATATCGTGATCTATCCGGAGCGAGACGTAGCTATCAAACTAGCTCGTTCCCTAGTTTCACAGAATTTCGTGGAACAGATCAATCTCTCCCCTGATTACAGCATAATCGAATTTTATACACCTCTATTATTTGCCAATAAAAGTTTAACCGCAGCTAACCTGCGGCAGAAGTTCGGGGTTACGATTCTGGCTATAAGGCGTGGGGATAATATCATTGTTGCTCCAGGTCCTAACGAAAATATGAGGCAGGGAGATATTCTGGTAGCACTGGGACATAATGACGACCTGCAAAAGTTAAGTGAGCTCGATTAATGACAATAATAATGAGGTTTACAAAGTGACCAATGAACACATTACCCCGGCCCAACTACTGGTATTAAGCTTTTTGGGTATAATTTTAGCGGGCAGCCTGTTACTATGCACTCCGTGGTCCGTTCAAAACGGTCAGATTAATTTTTTGACCGCCCTTTTCACTGCCACTTCAGCAGTATGCGTAACCGGTCTAATAGTAGTGGATACCGCCACCCACTGGACTCACTTCGGACAGGTAGTAATTATAATACTGATTCAAATAGGGGGCCTAGGGGTTATGTCCTTCGCCACATTTTTAGCCCTATTATTTGGGTGGAAAATTCATTTTCGACAAAGGTTGATCATGCAGCAGGCCATGAACCAATCTTCTGTAGGCGGTATCGTAAAAATCTTCCGCTACCTCTTAATAATCACCTTTTCCATTGAGGCCATTGCTGCTCTCATCTTGACAATTCACTGGACACCTTTGCTAGGATTTAAGAAAGCCTTGTGGTTCGGAATCTTTCATTCGGTATCTGCCTTTAATAATGCCGGATTCGACTTATTTGGCAATTTTCGCAGTTTGACTGGATTTACTACTGATTTCACCGTAAACATGGTCATTACCAGCCTTATCATTATGGGCGGGTTAGGCTTTGTGGTACTATACGAAATATTTCATTTTAAAAAGAAGGATACTCTGTCATTGCATGCCCGGGTGGTGTTGATTACTACCGCTATATTGATTATTGCGGGAACAATCATTTTATTTCTCAGTGAATACAATCACGCACTCAAGGACTTGCCCCTGGCCGGTAAACTTCTAGCCTCCTATTTTCAGTCAGTGTCTCCGCGTACTGCTGGCTTTAACACCATCGACCTGAATTCACTGTTTTTATCTTCTCAATTAATAATTATATTATTAATGTTTATCGGGGGCTCACCTGGTTCTACTGCCGGAGGAATTAAAACCTCAACCTTTGCCTTACTGTGGATTGCTATCATCAGCCAACTGCGTGGCAAAAAAGATAACGAAATATTCCAGCGGCAAATCCCTAACAGCGATATGTTTCAGGCCTTGACCATCACTTTACTGTCGGGCTTCACCCTTATCACTATGACCTTTTTGCTGGCCCTAATCCACCAGGCAGATTTAACCCAAATCATCTTTGAGGTAGCATCAGCCTTAGGTACCGTTGGTCTAAGCCTGGGGTTGACTACTCAGCTTACGCCCTGCGAACAGCTTATAATTATCATCACTATGTTTCTGGGACGAGTAGGTCCTCTAACCCTGGGCTTTGCCCTGGCTTACAAACGCAAACAGCCTGAAATCCATTATCCTAAAGGTAAAATTATGATTGGTTAGCCATAATTTCTTCCCTTCTTAATATTATTTTTTACTAAATGGCCGTATATTTAACAGATTTATTGCCATTCTATAAATGTCACAAAAATATTTATGGAAGGAGTTCATGCGGTGAATTTAAGTCAACTAGAACTACAAAATCTTAGACACCTGATAGGTTCGCATGCAACCGCTGAAAAGAAACTCAGATTCTATGCCAGTCAGTGCCAAGATGCTCAGGTACGGCAAATGTTTGAGCAATCCGCTCAATCAGCTTGCGATACGCACAAAAAATTGATGTCATTTTTAGGATAGGGAGGTAAAATAGTGGCCAACATGCAAATAAAAGAAAAGGAAATGGTCAATGATACTCTGGCTATGATAAATGGTAGCCTGAGCGGCTATGCCAGCGTCATCAGCCAGGCTTCCAATGCCCAGTTCAGGCAAACCATTCAGCAGATTAGAAATGCTGATGAACAGTTCCAGTATCAGCTTTACCAGATGGCAGAACAAAAGGGTTTTTACAAACCCGCTTCTCAGGCTCCCCAGGCTGATATTCAAACCGTCAAATCCCAAGTCAGTCAATAAATCACAAGTTTTATAAAAGCAACGAAAAGCCAGGAACGGTTTAAGACTGTTCCTGGCTTATTAGTTTTTACCTAATTGGCAAATTCTTTAGACTTCATAGTCGAAGCCACCTTTATATCCGTGAATCAGTTGGCTTGCTGACTGGTGGAACGACGATTGGAGGGCATACGCGTCCGTTTATTGCCTCTTAAGCTATTTTCAAACTGGCTAAAAGCAGCATAAACCTGATCGACGAAAACCATCGGTATTTCTACCAAGGTGCTGTTGCCCTGAATCTCTATGTCCCCAACCTGACGAGGTGTAATTGGGGTATGGGCCGTAAGGAATTCTACCAGCCTCTTAGGATGAAGCCCTTGGAATCTTCCTAAGGGAAGCTCAACATGAGCAGTGGTTGGATGGATATTTTCAACGCTGGCAGTTTCCAGTTGCGGAGCTTCACAGGCTATCAGCTTTAATGCTGCACCCAATAAGTACTGGGCATCATATCGTTCCAAGAGTTCCTTCGCCATGGCTTGGTAAATGCCCTGATCCTGGTCAGCACTCTCAATTAATTTACTTATTAAGGTTTCCTGGCGACGCTCGATGGCGTCTTTCAAGGAGGGCAGCATCTGGCGACTAATTTTCGTGCCAATATACTTTTCAATAATTTTCAACTGCCGAATCTGCCTTGGTTCCACCAAAGTGATAGCAACTCCATCTCTTCCCGCCCGACCGGTTCGCCCTATACGGTGAACATAACCATCCGGATCTTCAGGAATATCGTAATTGAAAACATGGGTTACCATCTCAACATCCAACCCTCGGGCCGCTAAGTCCGTAGCTACCAATATTTCTACATTACCGTTACGAAAACGCTCCATGACATGGTCCCGTTCCCGCTGGGACATATCCCCATGCAGGGAGTCGGCTGCATAACCACGACTATTCAGAACTCGGTTCAGTTCATCGGCACCCTTTTTAGTACGACAAAATACCAGGCTGACCGGTGGCTGATCCACATCAATAACCCGGCAAATAGTCTCCACTTTTTGCCGAGGGTTTACTTCATAATAATATTGTTCAGTAAGAGATACAGTAAGCTCCGGAGATGCAATAACAATCAGCTCCGGGTTCTTCATGAACGTCCTCCCTAATTCCCTAATTTCTGGTACCAAGGTAGCTGAAAACAGAAATGTTTGCCTATGTTCCGGACATTGCACCAGTATTCTCTCTATATCAGGCAAAAATCCCATATCCAACATTTCATCCGCTTCATCTAAAACTACGAAATCCAGACCTGATAAATTAATAGTCCCCCGGTTCAGGTGATCAATCATCCTTCCCGGAGTCCCTACTATTATTTCCGGTCTTCTCCGTAATGCTCGCAACTGGATTTCTATCGACTGCCCGCCGTAAACAGGCAGGATATTTATCTTCAATCCCTGCCCCAGAGAAGCAATTTCCTCAGATACCTGAACCGCTAATTCACGGGTAGGGCAAAGCACCATCCCCTGCAAGCCCTGGTTTAGTTTTATCTTGTTTAACATGGGTATGCCAAAGGCTGCAGTCTTCCCAGTACCCGTTTTGGCTTGGCCCATGATATCTCGCCCTGCTAATCCAGGTGGAATTGCTTCAATTTGTATGGGGGTAGGGACCTCAAAGCCTTTCTTTTCTATCATCTGCAACAGTTGGGGTTTCAGCCCCATCTCATTAAATGTCTGGGTTTGCAATTACCTGTTCCTCCTTATTGACTGTAAACCTGATTGAAAATGTCCTATCCGATAAAGATACTCCATCAAACACGCCAGCCGTTAAAGTATAACATATAATGTGCGGGGACACACCCTTACCAGGGAATGTCCCCGTGCTTACTCGACTGTAATCCTGGGCTTACTTAGCTATAAAGAACACACAATAGGTGCCTGCACCTACGTGAGCACCAATTAAGGCTCCAATCTCGGATATAATGAAGTCAGTAGTACCAAATCTTTCTTCCACCAGCCGCTTGACTTCCAATGCTCCTTCCAGATCGTGAGAGTAGCTTATTCCGATAGTTTGGTTTTTTAGATCATAACCCCTCATTTCCATAATATCCAGGAATCTCTTTTGGGCCTTTTTTAGCCCGTGCGCTTTTTCTAAGGGTACGATTTTTCCATCTACTATTTGCAGTATCAATTTAATATTAAGCAAATCGCCGATCATCGCTGCAGCCGAATTAACTCTCCCGCCCCTTTTCAACATTTCAAAATTACCTACAATAAAAATATGCTGCATGCGGTTGATATTGTCATAAATATCCGCTATAACTTCCTCTTTGCTCTTGTTCGCAGCTATTGCCTGAGCAGCCCGTAATACTGTCATCCCATACCCCACCGAAGCGCTTAGGGAATCAATCACGGTGATTCGTTCGCTATTAACCATATCCCGAGCTATGCAAGCAGATTGATAGGTTCCACTCAAGCCTGATGAAAAAGCGATGTAGATAATTTCCACATCACTGTCTTTCATAAACTCTTCAAACTCCATCTGCATGCTCGCTGTATTCACTTGGGAAGTGGTCGCAACTATCCCTGGCTCCTCCAATAACTGGTAGAATTCTGGGGGACTAATGGTTAAGCGATCCATATAAGTCCTGCCCTTTATCATCGTGGTCATATAAAACAGCTTTATTCCATATTTGACCAAAATATCTCTGTCCAGATCACAGGCGTTATCCGCATAAAGTATGATTCTCCCCAATATTGCCCAACTCCCCTATGTACTGAATCGTATAACGAAAAAGCAAAATATGTAATTACTATATATTGAATTTTACTATGTTTGCTATATATATACAAGCATTCACCCTGAACCCTGCAGCGTAATTGAGAGGTTCCTACTTATAGCTTATTATCATAAGAAAGCATTTATAACCCATCTCTATTCTAATAATAGAATTTCAATAGCTTCACAAGTTGCCGGCGAAAGTATAGAATAGATGGACATTAGCGAACAAAATCATCCTGGAAAAGAAGGCGAAACATCTATGACCGTATTTAAAAAGGCTTTGGGGGCACCTCTAGTTCTGTTCGCCGGAGCCAGTTTATTAATGGGTCTTTATTCCGGGCTTTATGACCCTTCCTTTAATAATTACCTGGCCCAAACATATAATGTTAGCCCGCTGGCCCGCGGGGCATTGGAATTTCCTCGGGAATTGCCTGGTTTTATGGTTGTCTTTGTCTTTGTCTTTACAGCCTTGATCTTTCTGGCCGATACTCGAATAGCAGCCCTGTCATCCCTCCTAGTAGGATTGGCCTTATGGGGGCAAGGCTTTCTATCGCCCGATCTTACCATAGTTGTAGTATGGATGATCATTTGGAGTACCGGTGCGCATTTGTATATGGCCATTACCCCTTCTATTGGACTACGCCTAGCAAAAGAAGGGCAAGAAGGGCGCCGTTTGGGACAGCTCGGCTCCCTAGAATCCCTGGGTTCTTTAGTCGGTATGCTGGTCGTATACTGGGGAGCTTCCCGCCTCCATTTCTCCTTTGGGGTGATTTTCGGAATGGCCGGTATCTTTGCCTTGATTGCTGCCTTGTGCCTTTATCATATTAAACCCCAACCCCTAGTTAGCAGTCCCCGCCGCCTAGTTTTCAAGCGGAAATACTTTCTGTTCTATGCTCTCAATGTTGTTTTTGGGGCACGCAAGCAGATCTTTCTTACCTTTGCCCCCTGGGTGCTTATTAAGGTTTTTGACTGTGGAATTGAAACCTTTGCTTTGCTCGGTTTTACAGGTACAGTTTTGAGCCTGGTGTTCCGCCCCCTATTAGGACGGGCTATTGACTCATGGGGTGAGAAGGTAATCATCGCAGCAGAATCTTTGCTGCTAGTAATTTTGAGCATACTTTATGGATTTTCTACTAGCTGGTTTTCTAGTAGTGTTGCTCTATACATCATTATGGCTTGCTTCGTTGTAGACCAACTGCTTTTCGCAGTGAGAATAGCCCGTACCACTTATCTCAACCGTATCGTAGATTCTCCGGAAGACATAACCCCTACCATTTCCATGGGTCTTACCCTGGATCATGCGGTATCCATGTTGATCCCTATAGGAGGAGGATTACTGTGGACACATTACGGCTATGTTCCTGTTTTCATTGCTTCCGGCATCATGGCCGTTCTAAACCTTGCGCTTTCCGGGTTCATACCTACTCGGGAAAGGATTCAAGGTACAGAGATTACGTCTTAAAACCTCCTGTATACTTGACCGCTTAGTCTTGCCAAACTCCTGCTGGCTAGATTACAATATATAAGTCTATGTTAGTTCTAATAGGGAGTGAATAAATTGGGATTTGAAAAATTGGTCTTCAGTAAAGAAGCAGTCCATGAACTGCTTAGAGAATATGGCAGCCCTCTATACGTGTATGACGAAGAAACTTTAAGAAAACGCTGCCAGGAAATGAAAAACCTCATGAAGTACCCTCTTTTCCGGGTAAATTATTCCGCCAAAGCCAATACCAACGTGGAACTATTGAAAATAATATGCTCTGAAGGCTTAGATGTCGATGGCATGTCTCCTGGAGAGATGCACCTGGAAATGAAGGCCGGCTTCTCTTCCGATCGCATAACTTTTATCGGCAACAATGTCTCCCGGAATGAGCTTCAGTTCGCAGTCAATCAGGATATTCTGGTAAGCGTGGATTCGCTGTCTCAGCTCCGCCTTCTGGGGGAGATCAATCGGGGAGGACGGGTATGCCTCCGCATAAATCCGGGCATTGGTGCCGGGCACCACGATAAAGTAATAACCGGGGGAAAAAAAGCCAAGTTTGGCATTGCCATAGAAGATTTGAATCTGGCACAGGACATTGCCGCCAACTATGATATGACCATAATTGGCTTAAACCATCATATAGGTTCCTTGTTTCTAGAATCAAAAGCTTATGTAGAAGCTGCGGCGGGTATATTAGAATTGGCCGCTACCCTTCCCAGCGTAGAAATGGTAGATCTGGGGGGAGGGTTTGGTATCCCCTATCGCCATGGTATAGAATCGCGCCTAGATCTTGCCGTACTGGGCAACGAACTGGATAACCTGGTTGAGGATTGGGTAGCTTCACATCGATCTATTAATATTCGTACCGAGCCGGGGCGTTATGTTGTTGCCGAATGCGGAGCCTTACTAGGTACAGTTACGGCGGTGAAGGAAAACTATAATACCTTCTTCATTGGAACGGATATTGGCTTCAACACCTTAGTACGCCCGGTAATGTATGACAGCTATCATGAGATAAGTGTCGTTCCCCAGGAAGATCGACCTTATCAAGAATATGATAAAGCCGTTTATGTAGTGGGGCAGATTTGCGAAAGCGGAGATATTCTGGCTCATGACCGTGTTTTCCCCTGCTGCCAGGAGGGAGACGCCCTTATTGTACACGACGCTGGAGCTTACGGATTTACTATGGCAAGCAACTATAACTCGCGTCCCTTGCCGGCCGAGATTCTGCTGGAAAAGAATGGTGGGATTCGCTTGATTAGAAAGGCCCAGACCTTGGAAGACCTCTGGAAGGACTAGTCGCACATAAGCTGGATTATATTAACGCTTAGACAATAATTAATTATTGTCTAAGCGTTATTTTCACTACAATGACTTTCTCACTACGGATACATCCGTGCCTAACGTTCTCTATTCTCGTGCTAGTTCCGCTTTAGGTAACCCTCAATATAATCACGCACAGCTACAGCAGGCTGGTAAATTCCAAAATGACCCTCACAAAGAATATCCGCTTTTAGATTCACTAGCGCCTGCATAGAAATCCGCCACTGCTTTAAGTCTGAACCCCATTCCCGATTAAAAGGGCCATGAATATCCTGTCCAAAAAGCACCCGCAAACCGCCCGTATCAACATATACTGAGATGCCACCCTGGGTATGTCCAGGTGTATGCATACATACAAGTTTCATATTGCCTGCCTGTAAAGTTTCTTGCACCCCATTTAATACCCTATCAACTGTTACCTTCTGGTAATTAACTCCATACCAACTCGCTGCTGTCAGATGTGCCAAACCTTCCTGAATAGCAGGTAGTTCCAAGCGATGGGCTACAACCTGAGCTTGCAAGCGCTCCTGCATAGCCTTCAGTCCTCCGATGTGGTCAATATGACCGTGAGTGGCAATAATATATTTAATAGCGTCAGTATCTATGCCACTGTGTTTCATATTATCAACGATTAAAGAAACGCTCTTCCCAGCCCCGGTATCAATTAATACTGATTCACTATCTCCCTCTACAAGATAAACACAGCAGTCCTGTGAATCAGATAAGCTGTTGCCACCTACTTGGTATATATGCGGGCAAACCTCGATAATCCTCTTCATTCTCCACCTCCACCAGTTAAACCCCATCAAAAAACTTGACCTCTTATGGACACAGTTTGCAAAAGAAACCCCTTTTTTCCTCTCCCAGAACCTAATTGTCTACTGAATAGCCTGCCTCTTCAATGCTAGCCCGGATATCCTTGAGCGAAATTTTACTTTCATCAAAGGATACTTGAGCCTGACCTTCTTTCAGTAATACTTCCAGGCCAACTATACCATTTAATGACTTAATGGACTTTTCTACCGCCGCCTGGCAATGTCCGCAGGACATACCTGAAATCTTTATTTTTTCAGTCTGCATATAATAAACCTCCTTTTAAAATAATTGGTTGTATACTTAGGGCTTGCCACGTTTTAACTGTATCAAGCAATCCTTCAGACTTTTTCCGTAACAAGACTTACCATTATTTTCTCATACCCAGATATTTTAATACAGCCAAATTATGTTCAATATAATATTTCCTAACGATTGATGTAAGTTACTGTAGAAAGGTTAATACCCGAATCTCTACACTTTGCACTAATTCTTACAATAACAATCGGAAATGATATGATAAAATAATACTAATTTACAATATAATCGGTTCTTTTCTTCTAGAAAAACAAGTCCTAAAGGAGGTCATTCAAATTTCGATGGTTACCGACTACGAATTTAATGCAACTTTCGAAGCGCTAATTGAAAGCCCTTATATGGCGTTGGTTATCGTTAATAAGGAAGGCAATATAACCCTTATGAATCAGACCTTCCTAGATTCATTGGAATTAACGAAAAATGATGTATTGGGCAAACACGTTCTTGAAATCCTTCCCCATTCCAAACTTCCTGAGATACTTAAGACAGGCCGGGTTGACAAAGCCGATATTTGGCCAATAAAAGACCAGGACACTATCGTTACTCGGTTCCCTATTATTAAGGATGGCAAGATAATAGGAGCGATTGGGCAAAGTCTTTCTCTGGACATGTCAGGAGCCAAGATTTTTATGAAAAGACTACATGAAAGAGAAAAAGAATTCACTACCCTTTTTGAGGCCCTTGTTGAAAGTCCTTATATGCTCTATGTTGCCGTGGATAGCAATGGCTTCATTACAGCAATGAACCAGACCTACTTGGACATCCTAAAAGTTAAAATCGAAGACGTAATAGGCAAATATATACTTGAAATAACCCCCAATTGCGGACTTATTGAAGTATTAAAGACGGGCCGAATTGATAATGCAGACATCTGGTCCATAGAAGGGCACGAGATGATCGTAACTCGGCTGCCCATCATAAAAAACGGCCGAATAATTGGGGCCATTGCTAAAAGTCTTTTCTTGGATATGTCCGGGGCCAAAGTTTTAATGCAAAAGCTTCGGGAAACCGAAAAAGATTTTGCCAAGATCCTGGAAGGTCTAATCGAAAGTCCCTACATGGTCTATGTTATTGTTGACAAAGATGGCTATATTACCGCTATGAATCAGACTTACCTAGATATCTTAGGAATGAACAAGGAAGATGTAGTTGGCAAATATATATTAGACATAACCCCTACCTCAGAGCTTCCCGAAATATTAAAAACCGGCCGCATTGACAAGGCAGATATATGGCCTATAAAAGGACGCGACACCATCGTAACCAGATTACCTATCATCAAAGATAATGAAATTGTAGGTGCCATTGGCAAGAGTCTCTTCCTGGATATGTCCGGTGCTAAGATCCTGATGAAGAAAATGCAGGAGACAGAAAAAGAGTTTGCATTAATTCTGGAAGGCTTGATTGAAAGCCCTTATATGGTTTTTGTTATCGTAGATAAAGATGGTTATATCACAACGATGAACCAGACCTATATAGATATTCTGGAAATGAAAAAGGAAGATGTTATAGGAAAGTATATCTTGGATATAACTCCAACTTCCGAGCTTCCCGAAGTCCTAAAAACTGGTCGGATTGATAAAGCGGATATTTATATAATAAAAGGACGTGAAACCATTGTAACCCGCTTACCCATTATCAAAGACGGAGAAATTGTGGGTGCCATCGGCAAAAGCCTCTTCCTGGATATGTCAGGCGCTAAGATCCTCGTAAAAAAGCTTCAGGATACCGAGAAAGAATTAAATGTTTATAGAGATGAAATATGCAAATTTTACCGAGCCAAATGGCATTTTTCTGACCTGATCGGTAATAGTTCTGAATTCCTAACAGTTAAATCAATGGCCCAACATGTATCCCATACCACCAGTACTCTGCTGATAACTGGTGAAAGTGGTACCGGCAAAGAACTGTTTGCCCAGGCCATTCATAATGACAGTCAAAGAAAATCCGGGCCCTTTATCCGTATTAACTGTGCAGCTTTACCAGACAACCTGCTGGAATCCGAGTTGTTTGGGTATGAAGATGGTGCCTTTACCGGAGCTAGAAAAGGCGGCAAAAAGGGTAAGTTCGAATTGGCCCAAAGCGGCACCATTTTCTTGGATGAAATCGGCGATATGCCACTGGCTATGCAGACAAAAATTCTCACCATATTACAGGAACGAACCGTAGAACGGATCGGTGGAACTATACCTATCCTCGTCAATGTAAGGATCATAGCAGCCACCAACCGGAATTTGGAGGAAATGGTCAGTAAGCAGGAATTTCGCCAGGATCTCTATTACCGTTTAAATGTAGTAAGACTAAGTATTCCACCTTTGCGAAATAGACAGACTGATGTACTACTTATCACCAATGACTTGATGTATAGGATTAACAAGAATCTAAAAACCTGTATAATTGGCATATCCGAGCAGGCATGTGAACTGCTGCAAAATTATTCATGGCCGGGCAATATACGTGAACTGGAGAATCTATTGGAAAGAGCCGTGAATCTGGCTGATATGAACCATGAAGATTATTTAACTGTTAAGCATTTCCCTTCATTGGTTGAAGAGGCTGATTCCGCTGTTAGTCAAACCCAAAGCGTAAATAGTATGAATATGCCCGAAGCCATGGAAAACCTGGAAAAGCAATTGATAATTCAAGCTCTGGCAAAAACCGCAGGGAACAAGGTACAAACCGCAAAGATGCTGGGGATTCACAGCTCAGCATTATATCGTAAAATCTCCAAGTATGGGTTAGAATAATTTGCTGGGCATTAAGTCTCCTTTTTTGGAAAAGCGGTCTCCTATTTTGGGCAAGTGCTTTCTATTCAGCATCATCCTAACCTTACAAGGGACAATCATTTCGAATCTATCCTATTTTGAATAAAATGTATATTTACTTACATCAAATCACTTTGGGGCGGTATATCCAACAAACTGGATATACCGCCCTTTCATCTTAATTACCGCCATATTCTGATAGTTGGCATGAATCTTGCTCTATTCATTGTATATAACCATATACTATTCTACCAGTGATCTGCATATAATCTAAAACGGCTTGCAGTCCGTTATCTAAGGAGGTGAGGATCATTATCAGATAAGTACTTATCTACTAGAGGAGGAGGTTTAACTAAAAACGATGGCTTATGAAAACATATTACTGGAAATAGAAGACCGGACAGCATTACTATCTATCAATAGACCTAATGCGCTTAATGCGCTTAATGCAGATACCCTATTAGATATAAAAAATGCCGTGCTGGCAATTGCTGAAGATCCGAATGTAGATGTGTTAATCATTACCGGGGTAGGTAACAAAGCCTTTGTGGCTGGCGCTGATATAGCCTACATGCAAAAACTTCCGGCCATGCAAGCGCGCGCCTTCGCTATCCTAGGTCAAGAAGTTTTTAGGCTTATCGAAACAATGGACAAACCTGTTATTGCAGCGGTTAATGGCTTCGCGCTGGGCGGCGGCTGTGAACTCTCCATGGCTTGCGATATAAGGCTGGCTTCTGATAAGGCTCTGTTTGGACAACCTGAGGTAGGTTTAGGGATCACTCCCGGTTATGGTGGAACCCAGCGATTACCCCGCCTAATTGGTGAAGGGAGAGCTAAAGAATTAATCTATTCTGCTATTAATATTAATGCCGATGAAGCCTATCGAGTAGGTCTCGTAAATCATGTATATCCTGCGGAGTCATTAATGGCTGAAGCAAAAAAGCTGGCTAAGATAATATCCGGCAAAGCCCCCTTGGCAGTTCGATTAAGTAAGAATCAGGTAACCCGAGGTATGCAGGCAGATATTGATACCGCTATGGCGATTGAAGCTGACTTATTCGGACTGTGCTTTGCGACTGAAGATCAGAAAGAAGGTATGGCGGCATTCGTTGAGAAACGGAAAGCTGATTTTAAATGCAAATAATATAGATTTATGAGGAGGTATATATAGTGGAAACCAAAGAAGTAGTAATTGTAAGTGCATGTAGAACCCCAATAGCCAGGTTTATGGGAACCTTGAAAGACGTGTCGGTCAAAGAACTGGCCATAACCGCAGGCAAAGAAGCTATTAAAAGAGCCGGTATCCCCGCCGATGCCATTGATGAACTGGTTCTGGGCCAGATTTATCCTCATTTTCAAGGATCGCTGCCTTCCCGACAGGTGGCTATGGCATTGGGACTTCCGGTTAGAAGTAACGCCTGTAACGTTAATCAGAACTGCGCATCTGGCATGAGAGCCCTGGAAATAATATGCGATCATATTGCGCTGGGCAAGATCGACATCGGTCTGGTAATAGGCGCGGAAAGTATGACCAATGCACCTTATATGATGGATAAAGCTAGAATGGGATATCGCATGGGCCCCGGAAGCATTGAAGATTCCTTGCTTTACGACGGACTGGTTGACAAACTGGTTCCTGGTCACATGGGCCTTACCGCTGAAAACGTAGCCGCCAAGTATGGCATTACCCGCGAGGAATGCGATGCCTTAGCGCTGGCCAGCCATCAAAAAGCCACTGCTGCTATGCAAAACGGAATATTTAAACGGGAAATCGTTCCAGTGGAGCTTAAATCCAAGAAGGGTGTAAAACTTTTCGAAAATGACGAACATATGATTCCCGATGCCAGTGTTGAATCGATGGCCAAATTGCCTCCAGCTTTCAAAAAAGAAGGGGTTGTCACAGCTGCCAATGCTTCCGGTATTAACGACGCTGCTGCAGCCGTTATCGTAATGTCCAAAGAAAAGGCTTTAGAACTCGGAATTAAACCCCTGTTGAAGATGATCAATATTGTAGCTGAGGGTGTTGATCCAACCATTATGGGAGTTGGCCCTGCAGTAGCAATTCCCAAGGCTCTTAAACAGGCTGGCTTAAAATATGAAGATATTGATTACTGGGAAATCAACGAAGCATTTGCTGCGCAATTTATCGGGGTGGGCAGAATGCTAAAGGAAGACTTCGGCATTGAAATGGATCTTTCCAAGGTTAATCACAATGGTTCCGGAATTGGCCTGGGTCACCCGGTGGGAGCTACGGCCCTGCGCATAATCGTATCTATGTATTATGAAATGGAGCGCCTGGGATTGACCCTGGGTGGCGCTTCTCTCTGTGTGGGCGGCGGTCCGGCGATGGCTTCCTTGTGGACCAGAGATATCTAAACACACCTAATGGAAGAACGTATTACTAAATACAAGGAGGATTTTCTATTGGCAATTAATAAAATTGCAGTTCTTGGAGCCGGCACGATGGGTGCTGGTATCGTTCAGGTTGCTGCTCAAAAGGGAATTAACGTAGTTTTACGAGATATCAAACAGGAATTTGTTGACAAAGGTATCGCTGGAATTACTAAGAATCTTGATAAGCTGGTTTCCAAAGGCAAACTGGCTGAAGACGAAAAAGCCGAGATATTAGGAAGAATCACAGGTACTATTGACATGACCGCTTTAAAAGATGTTGATCTGGTAATCGAAGCCGCAGTTGAAATCATGGAAATAAAGAAAACTATTTTTAAAGAATTAGATGCCATTTGCAAACCCGAGTGTATCCTAGCTTCGAATACTTCAGCTCTCAGTATTACCGAAATCGGTGCAGCCACTAATAGAGCAGACAAAATGATAGGCATGCATTTTTTCAACCCAGTACCGGCCATGAAGTTAGTTGAAATAATCAAGGGATCTTCTACCAGCCAAGATACCTATGATCTTATTAAGAAACTAACCGAAGATATGGGCAAAGCTCCGGTTGAAATTAATGAAGCTCCCGGTTTCGTTGTTAACCGGCTTTTAGTTCCAATGCTAAACGAGGGTATATATGCAGTTATGGAAGGCGTAGCTAATCCTGTCGATGTTGATACTTCCATGAAATTTGGAGCTGGACATCCCATGGGTCCGCTTGCTTTATCGGATATGATTGGATTGGATATAGTCCTAGCTGTTATGCAGACCCTGCATAGAGAATTTGGTGATCCTAAATATCGTCCTTGCCCACTTCTGGTTAAAATGGTGCGTGCTGGTAAACTGGGCATTAAGACCGGAGAAGGCTTCTTTGATTATAAAAAATAGCATTAATGAAATGGATGGTAATTGAAAATATAAGAGGTTGAAGATGGGTGATGGCTAGTGCCATCACCCACCTACTTTTCTACCGCCGCCTGGCAGTGTATACGCACAGAGCACGAAGCTTATACATTTCCAAACACTTTGTACTAATTCTTACAATAGCAATCGGAAATGATATGATAAAATATTATTAATACTTACAATATAAGGTGCGCTAAAGGAGGTCGTTCAAATTTCGATGGTTTCTGACTACGAATTCAATGCAACTTTTGAAGCACTAATTGAAAGTCCTTATATGGCCTTAGTGATCGTTAATAAGGAAGGCCATATAACCCTCATGAACCAAACCTTTCTTGATTCCCTAGAATTAACGAAAGCTGATGTAATTGGCAAGCACGTTCTTGAAATTCTTCCCCATTCACAACTTCCAGAAGTACTTGAAACTGGCCGCGTTGACAAAGCCGATATTTGGCCTATTAAAGATCAAGATACTATCGTTACCCGTGTACCCATTATAAAGGATGGCAAGATAATAGGAGCGATTGGGCAAAGTCTTTCTCTGGACATGTCCGGAGCCAAGATTTTTATGAAAAGACTGCAGGAAAGAGAAAAAGAATTCACTGCCCTTTTTGAAGCCCTAGTAGAGAGTCCATATATGCTTTATGCGTCAGTTGATAGCAATGGCTTCATTACGGCAATGAACCAAACCTACCTAGACATCATGGAAATGAAAAAGGAAGATGTTATCGGAAAATACGTACTTGATATAATACCAAATTCCGGTCTTATTGAAATACTTAAAACGGGTCGGATTGACAGTGCGGAAATCTGGTCTATCAAAGGACACGAGATGATCGTAACTCGAATACCCATTATTAAAAACGGGCAAATAGTAGGCGCCATTGCCAAAAGTCTTTTTCTGGATATGTCCGGAGCTAAGATTTTAATGCAAAAGCTACAGGAAACCGAAAAAGAATTCAGCACCATCCTGGAAGGTCTAATCGAAAGCCCCTACATGGTATATGTTATTGTTGATAAAGAAGGTTATATTACTGCCATGAATCAGACTTACTTGGATATTCTGGGGTTTAAGAAGGAAGATGTAGTTGGGAAACACATACTGGATATCACTCCGACTTCTGAACTTCCTGAGGTTCTTAGAACTGGCCGCATAGACAAAGCTGACATATGGCCCATAAAAGGGCGTGACACAATCGTAACACGATTACCTATTGTCAAAGACGGTGAGATTATTGGAGCCATTGGTAAAAGCCTTTTCCTGGATATGTCCGGAGCCAAAATTCTAATGAAAAAAATGCAAGAGACGGAGAAAGAATTTGCTTCCATACTAGAAGGGCTGATTGAAAGCCCTTATATGGTTTATGTTATTGTGGATAAAGATGGTTATATTACCACGATGAATCAAACCTATCTTGACATCCTGGAGATGAAGAAAGAGGATGTCGTAGGTAAATATATACTTGATATAACTCCCAGTTCCGAACTCCCTATGATCTTGAAAACTAAGCGTATTGACAAAGCTGATATTTTCATGATCAAAGGACGAGAAACTATCGTGACCCGCCTACCTATTATCAAAGACGGCGATATCGTAGGTGCAATAGAGAAAAGCCTATTCCTGGATATGTCTGGCGCTAAGATTCTGGTTAAAAAATTACAGGATACTGAGAAAGAATTAAACATTTATAAAGAAGAAGTGCGCAATTTTTATAGAGCCAAATGGCGGTTTCCCGACCTTATCGGTCAGGACACCGAGTTTTTAGCGATTAAAACAATGGCTGAACATGTTTCCCATACCACCAGCACACTCCTAATAACCGGCGAAAGTGGCACAGGCAAAGAGTTATTTGCTCAAGCCATTCATAATGCCAGCAAGAGAAACTCCGGTCCTTTCATCAGGATAAACTGCGCTGCTTTACCCGACACCCTGTTAGATTCCGAATTGTTTGGCTACGAAGAAGGATCCTTTACGGGTGCCCGAAAAGGTGGTAAGCAGGGCAAATTTGAACTAGCCTGCGGAGGAACCATTTTCCTGGATGAAATAGGAGATATGCCTCTAGCTATGCA
This sequence comes from Firmicutes bacterium HGW-Firmicutes-15, assembly GCA_002840245.1. GTDB lineage: Bacteria > Bacillota > Syntrophomonadia > Syntrophomonadales > Syntrophomonadaceae > PHAA01. The sequence goes on along the minus strand of PHAA01000013.1, from coordinate 18,401 downwards.
GACCAAAATGCTCACAGTATTGCAAGAAAGAACTGTAGAACGGATCGGGGGAACCGCACCTATTTCCGTCAATGTAAGAGTCATAGCCGCCACCAACCGTAATTTAGAGGAAATGGTCGACAACCAGACATTCCGCCAGGATCTCTATTACCGCTTGAATGTAGTAAGACTGAGCATTCCCCCCCTGAGAAAAAGGCAGATTGATGTGCTCCTCATCGCCGAAGCTTTAATCGATAGGATTAACTGTAATCTAAAAACGGCTATCACTGGCATTTCCGAACAGGTACGAAAACTACTACAAAATTACTCATGGCCGGGCAATGTACGTGAACTCGAAAATCTGCTTGAAAGGGCCATTAATCTGGCCGATATGAACCACGAGGATTATCTAGGCATTAAGCATTTCCCCTCACTTCTAGAAGATGCCAATTCTGAGGTTAACAGTCCGGATGAAGAGAATATCAACCTGACAGAGACTATTGAAACCCTGGAAAAGCAAATTATTATTAAGGCTCTGGCAAAAACCTCTGGCCACAAGGTTCAAGCAGCAAAATCATTAGGAATACACAGCTCTGCCTTATACCGTAAACTATCTAAATATGGCTTGGAATAGTATTCCATCATTGAGCTGTCGGTTTCGGGAATTCTGCCTCCTATTTTGAGAAGAGATCCATTGGGCATTCTGCCTATTCTATAACGATTTCTCAATTCGCTTCTAAGCAATTTAGGAAATATTATATGTATTTTGTATCAAAGTCACCTTGTAGTGGCATGTACTAAAACCATATATACCGCCTTTTCGCCCTACTTTAACTACTTTCCTTATAATTGGCATGAATATTGCTGTAATAAATTAGGAAGAAAATCTGTGCTATACAAGGAGCGATTTGCATATAATGGCAAATCACCTTTCCTATCTTTAATCCAAGGAGGTGATATTGTTCTCCGCACAAGGTTAAATACTATTCAAATATGAGAGGAGGTTTACGGTAGTTACGATGAACAAACCGTTTTTTACTGCGGTTGATAGCTTCACCCCGGACAACGGCTATAAACTCTCCGTGTCCTGTGACATAATGCTAGGTTTAGTTAAAACTCTTTTTGGACAAGCTTGAATAACTTGGGTAGTTCTCCAAACTGTGTCTTTCTTTAACAGAGGACCAGGAAGAAAATATGGCGGCAACCCAGCCATGACTTCCCAGTGGATACAGAAATATTTAAGCATACCTAACACTCCCTATTTTAAAATGAAGGAGCGATAAATATGAGTTATATGGATAATTACAAAAGCAAATTCGTCTCTGCTGATGAAGCAGTCAAAGTAGTTAAATCAGGCGATCTGGTCCATTATGGTGAATTCGTGATGAACTCCCATGTTTTAGATGCGGCCCTGGCCAAAAGGTCAGATGAACTAGAAGGGGTGAATATAAGAACCACCACCTGTCCTTTTCCACCCCAAACGGTAGTAAATGATCCAGAAAGAAAACACTTCATCTATAACGACTATCATTTCAGCGGCGCCAGCCGCAAGCTGCATGACAAGGGCATGTGCAACTATATCTCTATAACCTATCATGAAGTGCCCAGTTTCTATGATCGCGGTTATGTCCAGCCCGACGTAGCCCTCATCAAAGTAACGCCCCCAGATAAGCACGGATTCGTAAACCTAGGCACCTCCAATTCATTTACCCATGCTTTTTGTGATGCTTCGAAAATAGTAATCGCCGAAATAAATGAATCGGTCCCCCGGTGTCTGGGAGGACTGCGCGAGACCTTGCACGTATCGGAAATCGACTATTTCGTAGAGGGCGACAACAAACAGTTGATAAATCTGCCCGAACTGCCCATATCCGATGTCGACAAAAAAATTGCCAGCATCATCTTGGAGCAGATCAAGGACGGGGACTGTCTGCAGTTGGGGATAGGCGCCATGCCGAATGCAGTGGGTGCCATGATCGCCCAATCCGATCTAAAAGATCTGGGGGTTCACACCGAGATGCTGGTGGATTCATTTGTTGATATGTATGAAGCAGGACGTATTACTGGACTTCGCAAACAATTGGATAAAGGTAAAATGGTTTATACCTTTGCCATGGGCACCAACAAGCTTTATAACTTCTTGGACAGCAATCCGGTCTGCGCCAGCTTCCCGGTGGATTACACCAATGATCCCGACATCATATGCCTGCAAGACAATATGATCTGTATCAATAACGCGGTCGAGGTCGATCTCTATGGCCAGGTGGCTTCGGAATCCTCGGGAGTAAGGCATATCTCCGGAACCGGCGGCCAGCTGGATTATATTTATGGCTCCTACAAATCCAAAGGCGCCAAGGGACTGATCTGCCTCACCTCCACCTTCAAGGACAAAGAGGGCAACTTAAAATCCCGTATCATGCCTACCCTGACCCCGGGTGCGACTGTGACTGTACCCCGCAGCCTCAATGCCTATGTAGTCACCGAGTATGGCATAGTGCTGTTAAAGGCCAAGAGTACTTGGGAAAGAGCCGAAGCCCTCATTAGTATAGCTCATCCCGACCTACGCGATGAACTGATCAAAGAGGCAGAGAAAAATAATATCTGGGTTAAAACTAATAAATTGAGAGCTTAATTCTATTATATCCAGCTATAGCCACCAGCTTGCTTAAAGGACTCTGATAAGCAATAAACAGGTGGATGATGGTTTTTTCCATCACCCGCCTGTTTTGTTTCTAATAACCTAAAAATGAACTCCCCAACATAAAGAAGTAAAGGCGGCTCGCTTAAAACATTACATTATTAATACGGGAGCAATTATTTATGACAGTTTATGAACAAATAAACCGCTTCTCAACTTAGGTTCAAACCAGGTCGATTTCGGAGGCATCACCTGACCAGCATCGGCAATGTCCATCAGGTCCTGAATAGTGGTAGGATACATGGAAAAGGCTACCTGCATTCCTTCATCTACCCTTTTCTCAAGTTCATTCAGTCCCCGGATACCACCTACAAAATCAATCCGCTTGTCAATGCGCGGGTCTTCAATTCCCAGTATAGGCTTTAGAATATTGTTTTGTATTATAGAAACATCCAGCCGGGCGACCGGGTCATTGGCATCATAACTTCCTTCCTTGGCCTCCAATTCATACCATTGTCCACCCATATACATGCCAAAGCTATGCTTATGCAATGGTTTAAAAGCTCCCAGGCCTTCATGTTTATTTATGGAGAAACACTCTGCTACCTTCGCCATAAAATCCTCAGCGGAAAGCCCGTGGAGATCCTTGATCACCCGATTATAATCCATAATATAAAGATCTTGATCCGGAAAAATCACTGATAAGAAATGATTGAACTCTTCTTCACCGGTGTAATCAGGCTTAGCCTGCCTGCGCTTCTGACCAACCCGAACCGCAGATGCTGAGCGATGATGTCCATCCGCAATATACAAGCACTCCACCTGTTCAAACAAAGCCATAAGACTGTTAATCGCAGTTTCATCATCTATTACCCATACAATATGGTCAATACCATCATCAGAATGAATATCGTAAACCGGCTCCTTGCCTGTCCAATCGGCTACAATTTCATTTATCTCTGTCTGGAACTTATAGGTCAGAAATATTGGTCCGGTATTAGCATCGCAGTAGTCCACATGCCTCGTGCGATCCATTTCTTTATCGGCCCTGGTGAGTTCATGTTTCTTAATAATGTTGTTTAAATAGTCATCTATGGAAGCGCAGGCTACAATTCCTGTCTGCGCCCGTCCATTCATAACTTGGCGGTAAATATAGAGACAGGGTCTTTCCTCTTCTGCCAATACCCCGCTATCAATCATCCCCTGCAAGTTATCTCTCGCTTTCTCATATACCCTCAAGTCATATAAATCTACATCCCGGTCCAGGGTGATCTCCGCTTTGTCTACATGTAAGAAAGAATAGGGATTATCCTTCACCATCTCCCGGGCTTCTTCACTGCTCATAACATCATAGGGGAGAGCCGCTACCTTCCCTGCCAACTCCGGCACCGGCCTAACCGCCCGAAAGGGTTTTATCACTGCCATTTCTAATCCTCCCAAGTAATTTATTTATCTCACAATTAGTAACCTGGAGTCAGACCCCAAGTTATTTTGTCAATTATAGAAGTTTATCAAAGTATTCCTAAAATATCATCAATATTACCCAACAGATCCTTTATTTCATCAAGGGTACAATCGGCCATATGGGCGATTCGGAAAGTCTTGTCCTTCATCTTGCCATAACCGTTAGAAATCTGGTATCCCCTGGCACCCAGCTCTTTGTTCAAAGCTCCAACGTCAATTCCTCGAGTGTTGCTTATAGTCGTAAGGGTGTTGGAAAGATATCTCTCCTCCGCAAAAAGGGCAAAGTGTTCACGAGCCCAGCTCCTTACTTGTTCTGCCATTTCCATATGCCGTTCGAAGCGATTATCCAGTCCTTCTTCCATAATCCTATCCAACTGGTAATCTAGAGCAAACATATGTGACAGAGAAGGTGTAGAAGGATATTGGTAGTCCTTTTTAATAATGTAATCATATATAGAAAGCAAATCCAGGTAACTACCGCGATGTAAAACCCGTCCAGCCTTATCTATTGCCTTCTGTGAAAATGAGCAAATTGCCATCCCCGGCGGCAATCCCAGAGCCTTCTGTGTAGAAGTGATACATATATCCACCCCCAGTTTATCGACCTCAATCTTAGTTCCACCTGCCGAGCTTACCGCATCCAAGCAGTAGACCACATCCGGATATTTCTTCATAACCTCAGCTATATCCTCAACCGGGTTCATTAATCCAGTTGAGGTTTCATTGTGGGTTATAGTAATCAGGTCATACTTACCGGTGGCCAGAACTTCATTCACTAGTGCCGGAGTGGTAGCCGTACCCCATTCAACGGGAAACAAGTCTGCCGGGACATTATTACTCTCAGCTATTTCAAACCATCTATTACCAAACGCTCCTATGGAAAAAATTGCCGCCCTTTTTAGAGTACAAGAGCGTACCGCCCCTTCCATCAGACCGGTGCCGGACGAAGTTGATAGCAATATGGCTTCATCCGTATAAAAAAGCTTTCTCATTTTATCACTGATTTTCCTTTGCAGCTCAGATGCATCCTTACTGCGGTGCCCGATCATTGGCGTAGCCATTTTCGCTAGTACATCCGGCCTAACTTCTACTGGACCGGGGATAAATAACTTCTTATGCACCAGTCAACCCTCCAAATATCTAATTTTAGTTTTAATAGCAACCTCAATTGTTGCCTGTCCTACATTGTAGCAATTTCTCGCGACTTTCTCAATCCCAACACCCGATCCGATCAAGGGGACGGTTCTCCTTGTGCTGCTACTCGCTCAATATTTCCACGCCGGTTTTTGTTACTCGAACGGTATGCTCCCATTGGGCCGAAAGAGAGCCATCAACTGTTATCGTGGTCCAGCCATCCTTAAGCTTTTTGCACTTATAGCTGCCGGCGTTAATCATCGGTTCTATGGTAAAAACCATGTTTGGAACCAATACCATACCACAATCACGGTCGCCATAATGCTGCACAAAAGGCTCTTCGTGAAAATCAAGACCTACGCCATGCCCACCGTAATCCTGAACAACGGAATACCCGTGTCGATTCGCATGCTGCTCTATAGCATACGCTATATCCCCAATACGATTAAATGGTTTTACCTTTTCTATTCCCAGGTAAAGACACTCCTTAGCTACCCTAACCAATTCCTGCGCCTTCTGGGAAGGTTCTCCGACGAAAAACATCTGGCTTACATCGCCATAATAACCATCCAATATAGAGGTAACATCCACGTTTATGATATCCCCATCCTGTAAAGGTGTATCATTCGGAATGCCATGACAAATTACATTATTGGGAGAAGTGCAGACACTCTTGGGAAATCCCTCATAATTCAAAGGAGCTGGAATAGCGCCATGCTGGATAGTGTATTCATGTACCCATTGGTTAATCTCATTAGTTATAATACCGGCTTTAATTTTCTTTCCAACCATATCCAGAATTTGCTTGCTCAACTGACAGGCCCGACCAATTCCAGCAATCTGTTGCTCAGTTTTAATAAGCTTCCGGCTAGGAACCTGGCAGCCCTCTAACTCCATTTGAATCAGCCGGGCATCTTGCTCCAAATGACATTTTTTATATTTACTAGCACTCCCGCACCAACACGGGTCATTACGCGATATGTAATTAATGTTCATACCCTCCCTGATTTGCTATATATTTCCTATTCAGTCTCTGCCTGGATTTTAATAGTCTTTATACATACATCAGATATCTAAACATCAACCAGAAGTGCCCTAGGCTTCCCCCAATTACAAACAGATGAAAAATCTCGTGAAAACCAAACCACCGCGAAGTTATTTTCGGCCATTTGAAACCATAAATAACAGCACCAATGGTGTATAGCAGACCACCTATTACCAACCAGGTAATCCCTCCTACCGGCAAGGAATGTATTAGCGGATAAAAAGCAATAACAACCAACCAACCCATCAGCAAGTAAAGTGCAGTGGTTAACCAGCGTGGTGCTCCAAACCACACCACGGTTATAATAATACCCAGTGCTGCCAGAACCCATACCATAATCAGCATGCTTACTCCCCATGCACCAGTCAGGCCAATAACACAGATGGGCGTATATGTACCAGCTATCAACACATAGATCATCATATGGTCAATGCGTCTCAAGAGCGTATCAATTTTATCCGAGATATTTAAAAGATGGTATATGGCACTGGCACTATACAGCAATATCAGAGTAACGCCAAATATAGCGAAGGAAACAACATGCTTTATCGTAGCATACCGTTCTGCATATCTTACCAAAACAACCAACCCTATGATTGATAATAGGGCACCCGCAAGGTGGGTTAAACCACTTACCGGATCCTTAAACTTAGCCATGATACTTGTAAAACCTGCTTTCAAACCGCTCATCTTTCCTATCCCCCCAAAAACCTCTCTATAATCCTTTCCATGGTCCTGAATAGTATTATACTCTATTATATTACGGGATCACGAAATAATCAGTCCCCAATTTTGCAGCCATTTTTGTCGTAAGTTGCAATACTACCCTTATTGCCCTTCCTCCGCCTCGCTGTATCAAAATAAAACAAAATTCGTTCTCATTGTTTTATGATCCTATATAGTTTATACACCAAATGCGAATTTATGTTTGGATTCTCCTTATGATTATTTTTCACAAAAACCTGGAATTATCTACAGCTTATGTTTATGGTCTCAACTTTTGTTGGCGTAATGTTTAAAAGACATGGAGACATTCCTTGTAAGAGCTGTATCACCTTACCTTATATTTTCATCCCACAGAAAGGACAAAAATCAAATTTTCCACTGCTTTCACTAAGTGTATTACCGCAATAAGGGCAGAACGCAAACCGAGTTACGTCATTTTCGTCATGAAGGTTCTGCCCAAGGCTGCAATTAACTGCTAGGTCCATTATTTCTTCGAAAGGTTTTGGTACTTCTATCTCTTCCTGCTGTAATATTTTCGCTAGAGATCCTGGATTTATAGGAGTTGCAAAAACACCGTCAATCCACTTGCTCTGTGAATATTCTGGGTTAATCTCGCTACAGGATGACAAGTAGCATTTAGTAGTTGGTATTCTCCCTTTTATATCCTGAATAAGACGATCGCCGGTTATATTAGTCATATTCATATTTGCAATTACAATATCAGGATTATAGCTATCCAAAAGAAAAAACACCTCATATTCATTTGTAACTTTGACCTCATAACCCAAACTAATGAGCATATCTCTCATAATCTTTCTTTCAAATCTAGAATCATTTACTACCAAGACTCTCTTCACCATTCCCGCCCCCATTCTCCAGAACCTTGTTTCCACCAAAAAACTATTATATTATTCCGATTTATTAAGAACTATTTAGTCTTATTATACTATAATAAAGGTAAATAGTTCCTAATTGTATTAAACATGTTCATTTCTTATTAATTGTTTGTATATTACCCTCAGATTTACTTCAAACCTCTCAATAAATACATTTTGAAAGGACAGATTCATATGAAGAGTCATGGTAAATCTAAAAAAGAATTATCAAATGAGCTAGAACAACTTCGGAATATAAATGGGAGTTATGAACGGCTGATCACCTGTGTCGGAGAAGTCATTTTCCGAGTAAGAGCTGATAATGGCCAGATTATCTATGTCAATACCACAGCCAAGAAACTCTTGGGGTATTCTTTGGAGGAATGGCTGAGCAACCCTCATCTAGCTTTTCAGATCGTCCACCCAGATTCGTCAGATAAATTACAATACATTTTACGTCAAATGAACCTGGGCATCGATATAATTAATAATATTAATCTTAAACTGATTGCCCAGGACGGTTATGAGGTAATGCTTACCTATACCAGTATTGCGGTTAAAAACAAAGACGGTGCCATAATGTATTACGAGACCATAATCAGAGATATAACTGGGCAAAATAAACTGGAAGAAGCCTTATTCCAAAGTGAGGCCCTTTATCGAATGGTTGTTGAAGATCAAACCGAACTTATCTGCCGATTCCAAAAGGATGATAGCTTTACCTTTGTCAACGAAGCCTTTTGCCGATATTTTAACATCAGCAAAGGGCAGTTGATAGGCTCCCGCTTTCGCCCTTGGGTTCTGGAAGAAGATCGGCATCAATTCAAGAATAGTTTTAAAGCTATCACCATAGAGAACCCCGTTGCCAGAATTGAGCACCGTATACGAATGCCAAATGGTGAAATCTGCTGGCAACAATGGAATTACCGGGCACTTTTTGACGATATAGGGGAAATAGTAGAATACCAGGCGGTAGGACGGGATATCACTGAAAGCAAGCTTCTGGAAGAAAAAATGCAGTATCTGGGTATGCATGATGCCCTAACCGGACTACATAACCGTGCCTATTTTGATGAAGAAATGATCCGATTGGATAGCAACCGTTTCTTACCGGTGGGTGTAATCGTGGCCGATATCGATGGTCTGAAAATTATCAATGACACCCTGGGCCACCAAAGGGGTGACGAACTAATAAAGGCAGCTGCAACCGTATTGAAAAGCTGTTTTCGGGATGGTGATGTCGTGGCGCGTATTGGAGGGGATGAGTTTGCCGTCCTGTTAGGCGAGACATCTAAGGAAGTGCTGGAGCAGTCCTGCAAACGTATTTCGCAAAAGATCGAGGAATACCGGGATACCAGTTCCCATCTTCCCTTATCCTTATCCATAGGGTGTGCAGTAAAATCCGATCCAGATCAACTACTAGAAAAAATATTTGCAGAAGCCGATAATAAAATGTATATATTCAAGGATAGTAATCGAGAGTCAACCCGTTCCATGATAAACAGCAAATTAAAAGTAAACTAAACCCTGCGAGCAATTTTATAAACTGCTTCCACCACCCTATGAATATCAGCTTCAGTATTAAAAAAGCCAGGACTTAATCGGCATGCTCCCATCTCCAGCGTTCCCAGAGTCTGGTGGGCCATAGGAGCGCAATGCAAACCAGAACGGGTAGTGATTCCGTATTCAAAATCCAACCTCATGCTCAGATCTCCGCAGTCCATTCCTTTGATGTTAAAGGCCAATACCGCGGTTCGCTGAGTACTGTCAGCCGGGCCATGCAATAAGACCCCGTTAATTTGCTTCATACCCTCCAAAAGCATAGCAATCAATTCCTGTTCATGCTTTTGAATCTTCTCCCTGCCGGTTTTTTGAATAAACTCCACCCCAGCCAAAAGTCCGGCTATTCCCGGGGTATTAGGTGTTCCGCTTTCCAGATGGTCGGGCATGAACTCAGGCTGTTCCAAAAACTCAGACATTGAACCGGTCCCACCCTCTTTTAATGGCCTGATCTCAAGCCCAGGCCTAACATATAGACCACCTGTTCCCTGAGGCCCAAGCAATCCTTTATGGCCGGTGAAAGCCAACATATCAATATTTTGCTTTTCCACGTCCAGGTTCAGTACTCCTGCAGTCTGGGCGCTGTCCACCATGAAAAAAATACCCCGTTCTCGGGCTATTTTTCCCACTTCGGCAATTGGCATAATGCTGCCAGTAAGATTAGAGGCATGCGACATACAAATCAGGCGGGTATTATCCTGAATAGCATTTTTAATCTGTTCCAGTTCCAGACTACCATCAGAAGCTGCTGGAACCGCAGTCCATTCTACACCCATCCGACTCATAACCATAAGGGGACGAGCAACCGCATTATGTTCCATACTAGTAGTAATCACATGATCGCCAGGGTTTAAAAAACCCTTGAGTCCAGTATTCAAAGCTTCCGTCACATTTAAAGTGAAAGCAATACGGGTACCATCACTAATATTAAAAAGACGTGCCAACGCCTCCCGCGCATTCAGCAGTATAGACCCCGCCTGCACAGTCTGCTGGTGGCTGCCCCGACCGGGACTTGCCCCCAGATAGCGGTTAAAATGATCTACCGCTGCGTAGACGGATTCCGGCTTAGGATACGAAGTAGCTGCATTATCCATATAAAGGGTTTCCATCTCTAACTCACCCCATTTCGATAAGAAAACTATAGCACATTGTCTATTATATGAAAAATAACATATAGTTATAACTATAAAAATAGGCGCAAACATAATCGTCAGCACCTATTTTAGAGTTAACATATTCCCAAACATACAAGGGAGGCAGCAGCCTCCTTAGATCGTCAAAATAAGCGAATAGCTGCGTTATTCAATCATCCCGTTCAATCAACGTACCTTATGTACGCCTCAATCACGGGCATCTTGAATGCCTTGCTCTTCACTTCTTTTGCTCGGTCTATCAGGGTGTCAACTTTATTGACACCCTGGGGAGGCAGCAGCCTCCCCAGGGTTCCGTTTAGGGATTAACCCAGTCAATCGCGAGCTTACTATCGCGAGCGTCAACCTGGATAATGGCCCCGTCCACTACTTGCCCGCTAACCAAAGCACGGCCTACTAAGGTCTCAAGTTTACTCTGCAGGAACCGCTTCAATGGACGGGCTCCATAAACCGGATCATATCCCTCAGCAGCTATGAATAATCGCGCATTTTCGCTTAATTCCAGTTTAATCTGGCGTTCCTGTAGACGCTGGCGTAAATCATCCACCATCAATTCTACGATGCGTTCAATCTCCTGCAGGGTAAGAGGCTTAAAGAGCACAGTCTCATCTACCCGATTCAGGAATTCAGGTCGAAACCACTTGTGTAGTTCGTTCATAACCTGATCACGCGCTGCTTCACTAATCTCACCCTGGTCGTTAATACCTTCCAAGAGATACTGAGAACCTAGATTAGATGTCATAATAATGATGGTATTTTTGAAGTCAACCGTCCGCCCATGTGAATCAGTAATACGGCCATCATCCAATACTTGTAATAGAACGTTAAATACATCGTGATGAGCCTTTTCAATTTCATCAAAAAGGATAACAGCGTAAGGCTTGCGGCGCACCGCCTCAGTCAATTGTCCACCCTCATCATAGCCTATATAGCCCGGAGGGGCTCCAATCAAACGGGAAACTGTATGTTTTTCCATGTACTCACTCATATCGATACGTATCATGTTCTTTTCCGAATCAAATAGAGACTGTGCCAGGGTCTTCGCTAGTTCAGTTTTACCTACCCCGGTCGGCCCTAAGAAAATAAATGAGCCAATCGGGCGGCGCGGGTCTTTGATGCCTGCTCGGGCGCGAATAATAGCATCAGCCACTAGGCTAACCGCTTCATCCTGACCTACCAAACGTTCATGCAATATTTCATCCAGTCGGAGCAATTTCTCCCTCTCCCCTTCCACCAAACGAGTTAAGGGAATCCCTGTCCAGCGCGAAACTATGCGGGCTATTTCATCTTCCGTAACCTCTTCGCTGAGAACACTCACTCCGCCCTGTTTACGTGACATAAACTCTTCTTCCGCCTTAAGCCTTCTTTCCAAGTCAGGCAGTTTCCCATATTTTAACTCGGCAGCCCGATTCAAATCGTAATCTCTTTCCGCCCTTTCTATTTCCTGACGGATTCGATCCAATTCTTCCCTTAGTGCAGTCACCTTATGGATAGCATTCTTTTCCGACTCCCATTTGGCCCGCATAGAATCTGACTTGCTCTTAATATCGGCCATTTCCTTCTGTAAAGCCATGAGCCTTTCCCGACTGGCCTTATCCTTTTCCTTGCTCAGGGCCGCTTCCTCGATTTCCAATTGCATAATGCGCCGCGAGATTTCATCCAGTTCAGCTGGCATAGAATCAATTTCAGTTCTTACCATAGCGCAGGCCTGATCTACTAAATCAATGGCCTTATCGGGCAAAAAACGATCCGATATATAGCGGTCGGAAAGAACAGCCGCTCCCACCAGGGCATTATCGTGAATTTTTACCCCGTGGAAAACTTCGTATCTTTCCTTCAGACCCCGAAGTATGGATATGGTATCCTCAACCGTAGGCTCATCCACCATAACCGGTTGAAACCTCCGTTCCAGGGCGGCATCCTTTTCAATATGCTTGCGGTATTCATCCAGGGTGGTTGCTCCGATGCAGTGCAGTTCACCCCGAGCCAGCATGGGCTTCAGCATATTGCCTGCATCCATGGAACCTTCTGCCTTGCCTGCTCCCACAATGTTATGCAGTTCATCGATAAACAGGATAATCCGGCCTTCGCTCTGTTTTACCTCCTGCAAAACCGCTTTCAGACGTTCTTCAAATTCACCCCTATATTTAGCCCCTGCCACCAGAGATCCCATATCCAGTTCAAAAATGGTCTTATTCTTTAACCCTTCGGGTACGTCATTACGAACTATACGATGGGCCAGACCTTCTACAATAGCAGTCTTACCTACTCCCGGCTCCCCTATTAGAACCGGGTTGTTCTTACGTTTACGGGATAGAATCAAAATCACATCTCGAATCTCGCTATCACGCCCAATAACCGGGTCCAATTTACCACTTCTCACCAAAGCGACCAAATCTCGGCCATAGCGTTCCAGTGCCTCATAAGTAGCCTCGGGCGTGGGACTGGTGACCCGTTGGTTGCCCCTTACGGCCGTCAAGGCGCTTAAAAAATTATCCCGGCTTAGACCTGCGTCTTTCATAATACGAGCTGACGCCCCGGAAGAGCCTTCTTCAAACATCGCCAAAACCAGGTGCTCAACACTGATATAATCGTCCTTAAGACGTCCGGCTTCCTGTTCCGAACGCGCCAACAACTGGTTCAAACGCTGGGTTACGTAAACCTTACCTGCTTCGCTATTTCCACCTGAAACCCTAGGGCGCTTGCCCAGATTATTCTCCAATTCGCTTATAATCCCCGCAGGATCAAGCTCAGCCCGCTCCAAAAGGCTAGGGATCAAGCCATCACTCTGTTCTAGCAGAGCCAGGAATAAGTGCTCGACATCAACTTCCTGATGCCCATACCCCGCAGCTCGGTTTTCCGCATCATGTATTGCCTCACGCGACTTTTCAGTTAATCTGTTTAAATCCATCTATAAACACCTCCTTGGTAAAAAAACAACTAGTTACGATTCAGACAAGCAGACAAGGGGACGGTTCTTTTGTCTGCTCTTGAATTGGTGGTAAGGCAGACAAAAGAACCGTCCCCTTGTCTGCTTGTCTGTGCATGCCACTATTCATGTCTTAATCTGGCAAGTTCGCTTTCCAATTGGGCGATTCGTTCCAGTAAATCCATAACCACTCCTACCCCGGCCCAATTAATCCCTAGCTCATTACGCAGGCGTAATGCCCTGCAAACATCAGCGACTGCTCGCGGTGCAAATAGTATTTTGGGGCTGTATTGCTCCGGTTCAATTAAACCCAAATCCACCATACGCTCCAGAAATTCAGGATGCACGCATGCTTGGCGGGCAATTTCTTCCAGAGTCAATAAACCCGGCTGGAATGGAGGGCGACGAAGTACTAAACAATAACGCCGGTATTCCATGCTTTAGGCCTCCCTTCCTGCCGGGCGCGGGCTAAAGCTTGACACCCGAGACAGTTCCTCAAACAGTTCCCGCTCTCGTTCATTAAGCGTTTTGGGAACAGCAATCTTAATCACTGCAAAAAGATCCCCGTACAAGCCTTTGGCGGCAGGCATCCCCTTGCCTCGCAAACGCAGTTTCTGCCCCGATTGCACCCCAGCAGGTATACTTAGATTGACCTTACCAGTCAAGGTACTAAGTTCCACCTTAGTACCTAGTGCTGCTTCCCATGGGCTGATGGGCATTTCTACTTCCAGATCAGTATCAGTGAGTTTAAACACCTTATGAGGTAGGACATGAATCCTAAGATAAAGGTCGCCATTCTGCCCTCCGGAACCAGGTCCCCCTTGACCATTTAAGCGAATACGGCTTCCCTCACTAACTCCACTGGGTATATTAACATTAATTTCTCGGCTTTTAGGCACATAAGCAGAACCTTCTTTTTCTAATTGCTGAAGGCGCAGGGTTTTCTTTACCCCATGATAGGCTTCCTCCAGAGTCAGGTCCATATCTGTTTCCTGATCTGCCCCCCGCATAGCCCATCCGGGCCTTTCCTGGTTAAATCGGCTTTGGGAGCGTCCACGTCCAAAGATATCTTGAAAAAAATCACTAAACTGACCGGCATTCCCATCTCCAAAATCAAAGTGAATATTCTCACTGCCAGGAGGCGGGCTGTATCTCTCACCCTCGCGCCAATTGGCCCCCAGCGTATCATAGCGCTCACGTTTCTCAGGATCTTTCAATACTTCATAAGCCTCGTTGATAGCCTTGAAACTGTCCTCAGCATCAGGCTTCTTATTGACATCCGGATGCAGCTTCCTGGCTAATTTACGGTAAGCACCCTGAACCTCTTTTTGAGTGGCCGTTTTGCTGATGCCTAGAGCCTTATAATAATCTTTGTATTCCAAATTATACCATCTGCCTTCCATGAGGAACGAAAGACGCGGCAACCTTAATGGCATCCGTAAGGATGCACCAGTGGTACCCGCAGGGTGACTGCACGTACTTATATGACTTACGTATACAAATCAGCGTCAATCGTTCCCGACTCTCCCTTATTAATTCTCAGTAAAATCAGCATCAATAGTATCATCCTGCCCCTTGCTGCTGCCCTGCTCCGGAGTTTCCGGTTCATGTGCCGCAGTAGCTAAACTATGGGCTGCCTGCTGTAAGTCGCTGATTAAATCTTTGAGCTTCTGGGTCGGGGTCTCCGTTTCAATAGCCGCCTGCACTTCAGCAATCAACTGTTCTGAGCGCTCCTTATCCTTCACGGGAACCCGATCCCCCAAATCTTTCAGGGTCCTGGCCACTTGGTGAGCCAGGGAGTCCGCCTCATTTTTAACATCAATATTCTCTCTAATTTTCTTATCTTCAGCTGCATGTTCAGCCGCCGCCTGCACCATACGGTCGATTTCATTTTTGTCTAGATTTGTGGAACCACTAATGGTAATCTTCTGTTCCTTAGCAGTGGCTTTATCTTTAGCTGAGACGCTTAATATACCGTTGGTATCAATGTCAAAGGTAACCTCTATCTGTGCGATTCCTCGTGGCGCTGGTGCAATGCCGTCAAGACGGAAACGCCCGATCTGGCGGTTATCCTTAGCCATTTCCCGTTCGCCCTGTAAAACCACAATATCAACCGAGGGCTGATTATCTTCAGCAGTACTGAAACTTTCCATACGCTGACAAGGAATAGTAGTATTGCGGTCAATTAAGCGAGTCATTACTCCGCCCATGGTCTCCAACCCCAACGAAAGTGGAGTGACATCCAAGAGCAACACATCTTTAACTTCTCCTGTAATGATCGCAGCTTGAACCGCCGCTCCTAAGGCTACTACCTCATCAGGGTTTACTGACATATTAGGCTCCTTACCGGTAAGGGAACGCACCAATTCCTGTATAGCCAGAATACGAGTAGAGCCGCCCACCAGAATAACCTCATCCAGATCCTTTTCGGTAAGATTGCCATCCTTTAAGGCTTGTTTAACCGATACCAGGCAGCGCTCCCGCAACTGATGGGTAAGATCATCAAATTTTGCCCGAGTTAACTTAATATCCAGATGCCGTGGGCCGCTAGCATCAGCCGTTATAAATGGCAGCGTAACCGTAGTAGTAGTGGTACTGGATAATTCGACTTTAGCCTTCTCGGCTGCTTCATATAGCCTTTGCAGGGCCTGCTTGTCACGACGCAGATCAATACCTTCATTTTTCTGGAATTCCTCGGCCAGCCAGTCAACCACCATCTTATCAAAATCATCCCCACCCAGATGGGTATCACCTGAAGTAGATCGTACTTCTACCACCCCATCGCCAATATCTAATACGGAGACGTCAAAGGTTCCCCCACCCAGATCGAAGATCATAATTGTCTGATTTTTGTGGTTTTCCAAACCATAAGCCAACGCGGCTGCAGTTGGTTCATTTATGATTCGCAGTACCTTTAACCCCGCGATCTGACCAGCATCCTTGGTAGCTTGGCGCTGCGCGTCATTAAAATATGCAGGCACAGTAATTACCGCATCTGTTACCTTATCACCCAGGTAGTTGGAGACATCATCAACCAGCTTGCGTAACACCTGAGCGCTTATTTCCTCTGGAGCATGAGCTGTTCCCTGAATGTCAAAATGCACCGCATCGTTATTACCGCGAACAACTTTATAGGGTACAATTTTCATCTCTTCACTGACTTCATC
Organism: Firmicutes bacterium HGW-Firmicutes-15; assembly: GCA_002840245.1. Lineage (GTDB taxonomy): Bacteria > Bacillota > Syntrophomonadia > Syntrophomonadales > Syntrophomonadaceae > PHAA01. The sequence goes on along the minus strand of PHAA01000013.1, from coordinate 1,733 downwards.
ATACTTGCGACCAATAAAGCGTTTAGCCGAATAAATGGTCGCTTCCGGGTTCATTATAGACTGGCGCTTGGCCAAGGTACCAACCAGGCGTCGATTATCCTTGGTATAAGCTACCACCGAAGGTGTAATTCTATCTCCCTCCGCATTGACTATGATAACTGGTTTACCTGATTCCATAATAGCTACCGCTGAATTAGTGGTACCTAAGTCTATGCCTACTGCTTTTCCCATTACTAAACACCTCCAAATCAATCTTATTCAAACCATTCCTCTATGCGGATACTTAATTTTTCTTCCACCATAAGTATCAGTTTGACCCCAGCTAGATTTAATCCCTTTTCTTGAATAAGAAAACGAATATGCTGCAATATTTCAATATCCGCATTAGAGAAAAGTCTAGTATTCCCCTCAGTTCGCGCCGGAATAATCAGACCTGTTTCTTCATATATTCTCAGGGTGCGCGGATGGACGCCTACCAATTCCGCCGCAATACTTATGTTGTAAACAGGTTGGTTACGAGATACATCAACCACTAATATTTCCCCTTTTCCATATCCTATATACAGGATATAATCTATCAATATTATTGTCAAGTTATTTGTAAATTATGTATAGATATTATGGTTTCCCGAAATTTAAATAACGTTTACCTATGACTCCTATTTTTTATTTGCAAAGAGGAATTTGCCTATAGTTGTAGAATTATGGCAACATTGGAATTAATCCTTTATAAATTGTAACCCCAAATTTGTTCCGTCATACTCGAAAAAGTATTAATTACCAGAACAACGAGGGGAAGGGGCCCTGCGAACGATGAGAATTGAGCAAAAAACCTGGACAAAAGTAAGCGGCTGGGAATCCACCCATGCGTCCCTGGGTGAATCGGCCCAACTGGTTCTGTTATTCGGCACTACCAGTATTCTGAGTCAAGGCCAGTTCTGGCAGGAAATGCATGAGTTCTATCCGAATGCCTATATTTGCGGTTGCTCGACCGCCGGCGAAATCTGTGATACCCGAATATCTGATAATTCCCTGGTATGTACAGCAATCAAATTCGACCACGCCGAAGTACGTGGATTGCAAATAAAGCTTGGCGCTGAAGAGAATAGCTTTCAGGCCGGCAAGCGTCTGGCTCAATCCTTTCCCCGTGAAGGACTAGCGCATCTCATGGTGATCTCCAATGGCCTGCTAGTAAACGGCAGCGAACTGGTTGCAGGGCTTACCCAGCACCTACCTGAACACGTGACGGTTACCGGGGGATTGGCTGCTGATGGAGAGTGTTTCCATGAAACCCTGGTCTTCCTGGATAGCCCTCCCGCCAGCGATACAATTGTGGGCTTAGGCTTTTACGGAGATAGATTGAGGGTCGGTTATGGAAGCCAGGGGGGCTGGATTCCATTTGGCCCTGAACGTTTGATCACCCGTTCTCAAGCCAATGTTTTATTCGAAATGGACGGAAAGTCGGCATTGGATCTATATAAACAATATCTAGGGAAGCATGCCAATGGTTTGCCCGCTACCGCCATGCTTTTCCCTCTATCTATTAGTACCTCTGATGGGATCGGCTTGGTACGCACTGTTTTGGCGATAGATGAAGACCAGCAGAGTATGACCTTTGCGGGAGATATGCCTGAAGGCTCTTATGTCCGCCTGATGAGCACCAATTTTGAACGCCTGATTGATGGGGCAACCGGCGCTGCCGAAATGAGCAAACAGCTGCTGTATTGTGCCTC
>PHAA01000051.1 GCA_002840245.1 Firmicutes bacterium HGW-Firmicutes-15 | reverse complement strand
CTAATTAACCTGCATTTCATCCGCAATCGATGCTATCTCCTCGATTGCGTTGGCCAGCTCGTTTGTCGCCTTAGCCTGCTCCTGTGCCACCCGTGAGGCCTCTTCGACCTGTTCGTCAGACTGTTTTATGATGTCCACTACGTGCTGGGTTCCTTGCTCTGCCTCACTAACAGCACTTTGAATTTCATCGAGTCCAATCCTCAGTAAATTACGGGTCTCGACAATTGATTCCAGAACCTTGGTTACTACACCGTTCTTCTGGGCTGCCAGAGTCATGGCATCATCTGCCTTGCGGGCAGCTACTTCCGACTGAGCAATTTCTGCGGCAACCTTAACCATCTGCATTTGAATATCCCTTACTAAATCCTTAATTTTATCTGCATTTTCCGCCGACTCGGTAGCCAGATTCCGAATGTCACCCGCCACTACCGAGAAACCACGACCATGCTCCCCGGCTGTAGCAGCTTCCACGAAGCCATTGACTGCCAGCATGTTAGTCTGAATGGATACATTTTCTATGGTATCAACTATCTTTTCTATGCGGCGGATCTTATCTTGTAAGTCTTCAATAGAAGAGTTAGTGCCCTCATAAGCTTGGATGCTATTTTTTACGTCTGACCAAACCTGGCGGGCTCCCGCCCGGCTGTCTACCATTAATCCATCGGCTTCTGCAAAGAGTTTACCTGCATCTGCTGCTACTGCTAATAATTGGTGCAATACTTCCTTGGCGTCTCCCGCTATCGTATCGGCTTTATCTGCCTCTGCCCCCGCCATCCTGATTCCTCCCACCATCTGATTCAAGGCAACCGCAATCTGACTGGCAGAAGCACTTACTTGTTCGATGTTTGCGGATAACTCCTCAGCGGTGGCCGCCACTTCCTCCGCAGACTTGTTAATATTGGTAGAGGTCTTTAGTTCTTCGGCCATTTCAGTCAATTCCTGGGTAGCAATATTAACCTCGGCCATGGCTTTACTCTGCTCTGCCACCCCCTTGGATGATTCCTGGGCGCTGCTTAGCAATTGTTGTGATGCAGAAGCAATCGACTCACTATTTGCCAGGAATTCATTAGCCAAATCCTGCAATCGAACAGCATCTCCCAGGGCTTCGCCCACCATTTCAGCGTATCGGGTAAATAACACCCCGACTTTTTCAAATCCTTCATTAACTACTTTGCCCATGCCTGCTTCAGATCGATCAAAATCTTCTACTGCGGTATTTATGTCCTTTACCACTCCTTCGACTCCAGAGCGGATTTCATCTATTACCCCGCGGATATCGCGAGCCGAACGCTCAGATATTTCTGCCAGGTTTCTAACCTCGTCGGCCACCACTGCAAAGCCGCGCCCATGTTCCCCCGCCCGGGCAGCTTCAATAGCAGCGTTTAAGGCCAGAAGGTTGGTCTGATCGGCAATCATAACCACCGCCTGCACGATGTCACCAATCTGCCGAGACTGCACTTCTAATTCTCCAATTCTCTTACCTGATTGCATATTTCTACTGGCAGCTTCCTTAATCTGATCCACGCAGGCCTTCATCTGCTGCACTGAATCCTTAACTGCCAGACCTCCATCTTTGGAGGCCTTGTCGAGAACACCCAGGGTTTTCTGTACCCCCTGAGCCGATTTGTTCATCTGCCCGACAGCTGCACGCATTTGATCAGCATTGCTGCCCACCTGTTCACCGCTTGAAGCCACGGTGTTCATAAGACGTGAAAACTCCTGAGCAGCAGCGTTGGATTCTTCAATTCCTGCCAACAACTCTTCCGAAGCCGAAGCTATCCGTTCCGCCATAGCCTGCTGCTTAGCCATAGTTCTAGCCTTCGTTTTTTCTTGGGCCATCTTTCTCGCTAGTTCTCTTTTACGGTTTACATCATCATCATTTTCTCTCTTGACAGTAATTCCCGTCTTCTCAGTTGTCCCTAAGCTTGATGGTCTCTCTAATTTTCTTGCCATATATAAGCCTCCTCTTTTTTTAGGTCAAAGAACAATCAGATTCTTGCCCCGGGAGGATGAAACCTGGTTACCCGAACTATAACTGACTTCGGTAATCTGCACCTGATTCTGCCTGCCTGTATCCAGGTCTATGGCAGACACATTAAATATCCCATTTCGGTCAATCTCAAAGGTCACAAATATATTGGGCTCACCCGCCTGCGCCTGCTGTATTCCTTCCAAATGAAATTTGCCCAATGAAACGTGGTTACCTCCGCCGGAATCACCAAGTTCTTCCCTCTGCATTATGTGAATAATCACCTCCTCTTGTTGATCCTGTACGGTGGTAAACAATTGCGACTCTATAACCGGGTAAGGAGTATTGACTGGAATCAAGGGGACAAATACCCCCTGATCATCCTCAATCCCCAAAGTATGACTGGTAACATCATGGAGTTCCACATAATCTACTTCACCAGAGAGCATACCGGCCTCCAAAGCAGCCCCAAGAGCCACTACTTCATCCGGGTTAATTTCCGTCTTTATTTCTATCTCACCAAACAATTCCCGTACCAGATCTCTAAAGCCAGGCATACGTGAGGAGCCTCCTGCCAAAACCACTACGTCAACCCACTTTTCGTCTACCTCAGCCTTGAGTAGAGTCTGTTTTATCAATTCGCGAATATCATTGAATAAGTCCAGGCACAGATGATTGTACAAGTCACGGAATATGACCTGATTCAAATGAACAGGCCCCGTTGCTCCCATGCTTATATAAGGTATGAGTACCGAGCATTCATTAACCGTAGAAAGATCAACTTTGGCTTTTTCGGCATTTATCTGAATCTGCTGCAATGCTAATAGATCACCGGAAAGATCAATTCCAGTAGTTTCTTGAAAGGTTCGCAGAATATTTTCCACTAGACGGCTGTCAAAATCCACTCCTCCCAGGGTACTGGATCCACCGCTGCTAAGTACCCGGCATACCTTATCATCATATTCCATCAAGGTAATGTCAAAGGTTCCTCCACCAATATCCAAGACTAAAATATGCTCTTGTTTATCCAATTCAGAACTATAAGCTAAAGCAGCTGCTGTTGGTTCATTCAGCAGCTTGAGTATTTTTATACCAGCTAGTTCCCCTGCCATAAGAGTAGCCTGCCGCTGGTTATCATTAAAATAGGCCGGAACAGTTACTACTGCGGCTTCTATCGTTTTTCCCAGATACTTTTCGGCATACTGCAGCAGCTTGCGTAAAATAAGGGCAGATACCTCAGTTGGCGTATAGCCGCGTTCAAATATATTAACCTGATAATCAGAACCAATATAACGTTTGATACAACTGACGGTGCGATCTGCTTTTAATATTAATTGAGAGCGAGCCAGCTCGCCCACCATAACCTCCTCATCGTTCTTAAAACAAACCACCGAAGGGGTCAAGCGATTGCCACGTTCATTAATAATTATCTCCGGTTTGCCCTCACGGTTGATGACGGCCACCAGGGAATTTGTCGTTCCCAGATCAATTCCTACTATCATTGCGCTCTCCTCCCTAATTGAGTCAAAGGGACCGTATTAGTATTGCTCAAGAGCTTGTAAATTCTCTTTGGCCACCTGGTTACTAGGCTGCAGCTTTACAGCTTGACTTAGATAGGCTGCAGCACTTTCTGATTTTCCATATTCACAGAGAATTACTGCCGCATTGTTTAGAGCCTGTGATATAATCGCACATAATTCTGGCTGATTCCCCAATCTAGACTGTTTTAGTTGGTCTATTACCAGTCGATATAGATGGTAAGCCTCAAATATATTGCCTCTCTCATCTTCATCAATAGCCTGAGCCATGGATGCTATAACACTATTTCGAACTGCTTCTTCACGTGATTGAACCTTATTGCCATCACCCTGCGGGTACGCCTGATGTTCGCTATTGCTCTCTATTGAGGTTGCAGCTGCTGTTAAAAGTAAATCCAGACCCATGCCCAGGTTCCTTTTCCCTGCCATGCTACTCACCACTCCTGGCTATGATAGATTGAGCTAACTGCAAATAGTCAGATGCACCTCTACAGTTAGCTGCATAATCAAAAATTGTCTTACCGAAGCTGGGTGCTTCAGCTAGTTTAATATCATTTCGTACCGGGGGTAATAAGCGATTATCGCCAAAATTTTGGCGGATTTCTTCCACTACATTACGAGCTAGATTAGTTCGTAAATCACATTTTATGGGCACAATACCCATAAGTCTTAATTCCGGGTTTAATTCTGCATTAATTTTATAAAGTATGCTGGTCATCTGAGCCAAGCCATCCATAGATAAAAAAGTCGGCTCAATCGGTATCAACAGCCAGTTGGCTGCCACCAGACCATTTACAGTTATTAAACCCAGGGAAGGAGGCAAATCAATTAATATATAATCGTAAGTATTTTCAACCTCCAATAGCAAATCTTTTAATAGTGATTGGCAGTTAGACCTGTTTGCCAGCTCGATTTCCAACGCTGACAAGTCAGGCTTGGAAGGAATCAAGTCAAATAACTGCTTACCGCGAATAATCGTTGCCGCGATCTCACTATCACCCTTCGGGTACACCTGATGTTCCCTATCGCTCACTTTTGAGGTTGCTGCCTCCGAATCGGCCATCTTGATATGTAGGAGTTCATAGAGACTCACCGCAAGCTGGTAGGGCATAATTCCGCAGCTAATGGTCGATTGAGCCTGGGAGTCAGCATCCACAACTAAGACCCTCTTCCCCTGGCGTGCTAGTCCATCCGCTAAATTAATAGTAGTGGTTGTTTTACCGCTGCCACCTTTGCGATTAGCCAATGCAATAATCGCTGCCATATTGTTACCTCCTGTTTTAACCTATGGTATCCATCTGAAGGAATTGAGCCGCATTAAGAATAAGTACTACACTACCATCACCTAGGATGGTGGCTCCTGTGTAAATCTTAAGACTGGCTAGTTCATCTGTCAGGGCTTTAACCACAAATTCTTGTTCTTTTTGAAAGCGGTCAATTATAAGCCCAAATTTAATCCCCTCAACCTTTATAACCACGACCGCAATTAAATCGCTTACACCCTTCGGGCACGCCTGATGTTCGCACCCTTCGGGCACCACCGGTGCATCCTTACGGATGCCAATAATGTTGCTGTCGCTCACCACTAATGTTGTAAAGCGTTGCTCAAGGTTTTTAGCAGTATTTCTTTCACCAATTTTCAATATATCTCTCAAATCTACCAGCGGCAGTATCTCTTCCCTAATATCTGCCATCATGCTATTTTGGTAAATTCTAATCCTTTCCCGGGGCAGTTTGACCGTTTCTTCAATCGAATCAAGGGGAACAATGAATCTCTGGTCAGCCGATTCCACCATTAGACCCCGGATAATGGACATAGACATCGGTATTTTCAGAATAAAGGTAGTACCAACGTTAATAGAGCTGGACATGCTTACTGTACCACCTACGGATTCGATGTTATTTCTCACCACATCCATACCCACTCCACGTCCAGACAATTCGCTTACTACTTCCTTAGTGCTAAAACCAGGAGCAAAAATAAGATGATATGCATCTTCGTTGCTCATTCTTTCAATTTGTTCAGAAGTTATCAATCCTTTTTTCAGAGCTTTGAGCTTCAACTCTTCCGGATTCAATCCCTTCCCGTCATCAGATATTTCTATAGCTACGTGATTACCTTGGTAGTAGGCTTTGAGGCGAACCTTGCCAGTTTGTGGCTTACCACCCACCCGGCGTTGCTCAGGCATTTCTATAGCATGATCAACCGCATTGCGCAACATATGCACCAATGGATCATTAACTGCCTCAATTACAGTCTTATCTAACTCTGTATCATCGCCTTCTATAATAAATTCCACCATTTTACCAGCTTTTTTAGCAGTATCGCGGATAGTACGAGGATAACGCTGAAACAGTACCCGCAACGGAACCATACGGACTGACATAATCGCATCCTGAAGTTCGTCAGAAATCCGCGCCAACTCTCCTGCTACGCCTTTTACCTCGCGGGAAAGGGCTGGTATTGCATACTCCATGTTAATCTTACTGGAAAGGTGCAATATGCGGTTTTTGGATATGATCAACTCTCCAATCATGTTCATCAAACGGTCCAGTTTATCTTGACTGACCCGGATAGACTGCCCGCTAATTTCAGATGTAGTTCGAGTCTGTTCCACCATAGCCATATCTTTGCTTCTGGCTATGCTCTGCTTGACCATCGCCAATTCAAGGTCTTGCTCCTTCAGCATGCCGCTATCTACTAAGATTTCGCCCAGCTTCTTTTGCTGCCCCAGTGCCCAATCCATTTGCTCGGAGCTAACTTTTCGTTCGGCCACCAGAATTTCTCCCAGCCGCTTTTCGCTATACTCAGCAGGCACATCCGCCAACATCTCACGAATGCTTTTCACCTTATTATCCAATAACTGTTTGATTTTTTCGTAACCATTTTTCAATTTATCTACTAAATCAGAGGTTAGGACATCTTCTTCAGGAACATAACCGTTCAGACTATCCAAGGATTCAGTCACAAACTGCTCCACCTCGCGATAATCCAGATAGCGGGCTGTTGATGTCAGGCTTTTTAAGGCTCGTATGTATTGTTTCACCCGCTTACCATTAAGAGGGCTGTTTATTTGACTGGTGCTGAGAAGACTAGCCATGGAATCTAAGGCCTGACTGCTAATATTGACAAACGCCGCCAACTGACGGGGTATATTTTCATCAGCTAGGCTTTCCGCTACGAAATCTGGCTTCTCCTCTTGATTTGATACAGATAATGATTCGATTTTTTTAAGTAGGTTTTCAATAGAATAATCTCCCGGAACCGGATCAGTGATAAGCTTAGTTAGAACCGCCACCTTATCAACTGCTGCCAGAATAAGATCGATAGCCTCACTTGAAGGCTGTTGGGAATGATTGCGATAGTTTTGCAGAAGGGTCTCCGTGCTATGAGTCAGGTCTTTTATCGCTATTATTGGATTATCCGGGTTATCCTGCTCTTGCATGCTAGATATAACTCCGGCTCCGCCTTTTATACTGTGAAATCCTCGTAGGATGGCATTTAGTATTTCCGGGTCACCGTTATGCTTTTCCAGTTCTACACACTTATGTTCAATGGTATCGAGGTGTTCAAAAGTTTCTTCAATAAAATCCAATATCATCTGATCACGGAAAGAGGAAATCTCAAGTTTTACAAAGTTTTTCTCAGGTTCGGTTTTTTGGTGGGTATCTCCAGTCTCTTTAATCTTAACAGTTTCTAGAGAAGTTTCAGTGATTTGAGATGCAGTAGCCCTCAGACCCTCAGCTTCCTCTACAAACTCGCAATAACCTAAGTCGTTAATTTCGAGGTCAAAGGAGTCCTTTGGGGGATTGTTTTCCAGCTCTTTTATATGGGTCTGCAATTGTCTTACCTGCAGGTTAAGAATATCCACCCCACGCAGCAATATGTCTGTAATATCTGAGCTAGCTGCATAAACTCCCTTTTTTATATCTGTCAAAAACGATTCTAGTGTGTGGGCGGTATCTTTGATAGGTATGAAGTCTAAAAAACTGGCAACACCCTTCACCGAATGCATAGCCCTAAAGACCCTATCCACCAACTCCGGGTCAAAACCCATTTCCAGCCTTAGTATCCCTTCTTCTATTCCGTTCAAATGTTCGGTCGATTCCTCAACAATACCCTGCAGTATGTCTAAATCGTCCGGTTCGAATGTGAATTTCACAGGGTTTCTCCACCTTTCATTACACTCCCAATAGCATACGAATATTCTCCAGCAGCACATCAGGATCAGTGGGTTTAACAATATATACATTGGCTCCGGCTTCAAAACCTCTCTCGCGGTCTTTAAACTCATCTTCAGTGGAAATAATGATTATAGGTATATCTTCATACTGGGGATCTTCCCGCAGGCGCTCAATAAAAGTATAGCCATCCATATTGGGCATGTTTATATCAGTAATGCAACCCAGAAGTTCTTGATTACTGCCATATATTTTCTCCAAGGCATCGGCTCCGTCTACCGCAGTAATGATTTCCAGGCCAATGGTCTTTATTATATAGCTGTGGAAATTACGAATCATTTCAGAATCATCAACTATAAGAACTTTCCCTCCCATAATATCCCTTCCTTCTCAATAAATAGTTTAAAGTGTGCTCCCAAAACCATATTCAATGACAAGCCTATGTTTGATATACAATATGCCCGTCCAATCGTTTCACCTTAAAGGCTGTGCTAATTCGACTCAAGGATTCAGAATGACCCAGGAAAATGAACCCTCCTTTATTGAGCATCGCATAGAATTTCTCAACCACCTGTTTACGAGAAACATCATCGAAGTATATTAGTACATTCCGGCAGAAAACAAAGTCATAGTTATCCTCATAGCGCAAGGCGCGCCGATCCATCAGGTTTAAATGCTCAAAGACCACTAATTCGCTCGCTTGTGGTTTGATCTGGTAAACACCCGGACGAGGGTTAGTGAAATATTTTGTCAGGTAATTGTCCGGCACATCTTTCACTGAGCGCTCATCGTATGTCCCTCTGCGGGCCGCGGCCAGAACATTTTCATCCAGGTCACCCGCTTTGATCATAACTTCCCAGTGCTTGAAATCATCCAGCATTTCTCTCAGAATAATGGCTAGAGTATAGGGTTCCGCACCAGTGGAACAACCGGCGGAAAAAATCTTAATCGTCCTATCACCCTGAGCCAGTTTGCGCTGAACCACTTCTTCCAAACAGGCTTCAGCAAAAACCTGCAACTGGGAAAACTCTCTAAAAAAATAGGTCTCGTTTACCGTTAACAGGTTCATTAATTCTTGAAATTCACGACCATCCCGATCAAAAAGCTTCAAGTGCTTGATATATTCGTCTATCTCTTGGATGCTGCATGCATCCATTCGCTGCTGCAACCTCTTTTTAATGTAATAAATCTTATTGGCTTCAAAACTAATTCCGGTTCTCTCATAGATCAGGTTCCTCAGCTTCATGAAATACTCCAAATGTAACTCCAACTTATTTCACCTCATTTATGCAATTGGATAAGCGAGCGGTCAATGGCTTCCAATAATTCTTCATCGGTTACCTTATACTTAAGCTCGGTTAAAACCGCTTGTCCCTCTTTCTGGCCATATATTCCCAATCCTTCTACGGCTCCCTGACAAATAAGCTGGTTGTCACTAGTAGCGTATTTGACCAAAATGGGAAAAATCCCTTCATTATTAAACGCAGCTAAAAGAAGAAGCAGTTCATATTTATTAATATCATTAATATCGGTTTCCAAATATGCGTTCAGCCCGGACAATAATTCTTCGTCCAGCCTGTCCCGGTGAATACGATGCAGAATTCCTTGAAGAGCATTTATAATTTCTTTGTGCATCATATTACCCTTATCCCGCATCAAATCCATAATCAAGGGTAGATCATCTTCAGTTCCTCGATAAGCAATAAACTTCAAATATGAGTATAATTCCAGGGGACTAATCAACCGACTGTTGGGATAAACTGCTGCTACAGCGGCCACTGATTCTTTATCGGCTATAATAGACAAAGTTTCCAAACAAGTACAGCGCAGAAGCAGACTTGGTGTATTTTGGAGCAACGCATTAATCCGATGAGCATATGCATATGATTCCATCCGTCCTAAATACTCAACCGCTGTAATAACAATATTCATATCTACATCATCCAGTGCTTCTGCTATCATATTAGCACTATAGCCGTTTTTAAGCTGCATAACCACATCCACGGCAAATTTCCGCACATCTTTATCCGGATCGCTTAAAAGTTTTCGGATTGGCTCGATGACATTTCCCCCTTGAGCCGCTAGAATATCTATGCTGGCATTACGAATAAACGCATCATCACTACGTAAAAGGGGAATCACATTATTCACTAAATCCATACTATTCATTTTTTTCAGACTATTCACTATCGCTTCCTTTACAAAACGGGATGTTTCGATCTGCAGTCTTTCCACTAAGGGAACTATGCCCTCGCTCAGACCGTCATAAGCAATATCCTCAGCTGCAAAGGCCCGTTTCTTTTCATTTTCCGAATTAAGATCGCTAATATAATCTGAAATATCGACCACCGCAATGACACCTCCTCTAATCAGTAATCTTTCCCGAATACCCAACAGATTTCATTATAATTAATGTACTATGTATGGCATGTAAATTCAGAGTTAAATCGGAATTAGGAAATACTATGATAATTCGACCAAATGTGGTAAAAGTCCTTTTTATTGTTCTAATTTGTTAGTGATTGTTTTATGGATATTTTTTCCAATAACTGACTACATTTTCGCTGTAATATCCCTGCTTTCAAATTACCGTATGATTATTTACCGCTCGGTCCATAAAGAGTTAAAAATCCCATTACTACTATATTACTGGTAAATAGATAACAGCGAAACAAGGGGCCTATTGTATCGTCCACTTGTTTCGCCTATTCATCATCTATATAACTCTCATAAACTTAATCCTCCCGGCCCCGTTTCTTTAGTTTTGGTGCTTTCTTCGCGGGAATTTCATCTGTCTTGCCTATATCAGCTATCTTTTGCCATTCCTTTTCTACCAGGATATTCTCCAGGTTTAGCATCATAATCATGCGGTTGCCCAGGTTGGCGATTCCGTTCATGAAACTTTGGGCCTGGTTGCCAGTTAGAATATCCGGCGATTCCTCCACCAGCTTGCCTGGTATCCTTAATACTTCCATCACTTCATCGACTATTATCCCAATTTTTTTGTTGTTTATATCGCTGACTATTATGCGGGTAAATTCAGTATAGTCT
>PHAA01000012.1 GCA_002840245.1 Firmicutes bacterium HGW-Firmicutes-15 | reverse complement strand
AGAAACCCATTAATTTACGATTATGCCAGGTCAAATTTTTATATAGTTGAATAACGTATTCGTGGCAGTGCTAATTAATGGTTTTCACACAGCCTGCCAGAGCAAGGGGGGATGGTAACTGTAGTGAAAAGAAATAACTACAATAATATCATAAAAAACGAATCATGGAGGTTTTCATTATGAAATGGTTGTGGACTTGGGACGGTCAGTGCTTTGGATATAGAGATCACGAGGATTTATGGACATATGATGGCAAACATGTTGGAAAAATAAGTGGAACAGATATTTATGATTCAAAGGGTGACTATTTAGGTGAAATCATTAACAAAGAAAGACTAATTACATGTAAAAGCAAAAAACATGATAGGGGATATAGCTTCACGCCTTATGCTAACAGAGAAGGAATAACCAAAAATATTGATTATGCAGGATATGCAATGTATGTTGGATATGAAGATTTCCCAAAATTAGAAGGTAAATGATTTTTTAATTTAAAAAATGAATATGATTAAAATTTGGAGATGATTATAATTGTTAAGTCCATGCGGAGTAAAATGTAATGAATGTAAGGATTTCAACCAATCCTGCAAAGGGTGCCGGGCAATTGAAGGGAAGGTTTATTGGACTCAATATGTAAACAAGACAACCTGCCCTATTTATCATTGCTGCATTATTGACAAGCCTCATGAGCATTGTGGACAATGTGAAGCACTGCCTTGCAAAATATATTATGATACACAAGATCCGTCGACATCCTTTGAAGAACATGATGCTGGTATCAAGCTGCGCGTAAGTTTGTTAAAGGGATTAGAATAACCTGCTAAGAGGTGAACGCATTGAAAATAAGAGAAGAATACACCTGTCCGTTAGAACTTACACATGACATTACTAAGGGCAAATGGAAGCCGATTATGCTATGGCAGCTAAGGCTTGGCAACACATCACTTGCCAGCCTTGAAAAGGATATACAGGGTATTAATCAAAAAATGCTTATAGAACAGCTTAAAGAACTATCTGACTTTGGAATGATCGGCAAAAATACATATGATGGTTATCCTTTAAGAGTTGAATATTTTTTAACCGAGCGCGGTCAAAAAATGCTGGAAGCCATTAATATAATGCAAAGTATAGGTGTTGATCTTATGCAGGAAAACGGAATGGAAGATGTACTAAAGGCAAAAGGATTTATTGATTAATAAAGCATCATACCCACAAAAAAGTGTGTAATTTACTGCTTAGCTTTTGTAGGTTAAAGTTAATCTACAGATCATTAGAAGTAAATTCACAAGGAGGGTATAAAATGATAGATCCAGAGAAAACGATAGGTAATTTAATTGACAAGGTAGATGTTTCTTTTATTGGCTCCATAGACTGTGACGGATTTCCAAATATGAAAGCCATGTTACCACCACGAAGAAGAGATGGAATTAAGTATATTTATTTTACTACAAATACATCATCTATGAGAGTAAGTCAATATAAAGAAAACCCCAAGGCAAGCGTGTACTTTTGTGATAAGCGCTTTTTCAGAGGGGTTATGTTAACCGGTACTATGGAAGTGCTTGAGGATAGTGAATCTAAGGAAATTATATGGCATGAGGGTGACTCAATGTATTATCCTTTGGGTGTAACCGACCCCGACTATTGTGTTTTAAGATTCTCAGCACATAATGGACGGTTTTATAGTAATTTCAAATCCGAGAATTTTGATGTCAAATAACAAGGAATATATTATGATATCTGGCGATTTACGTAAATAATTTGACCATCACTTTGCATCCGCAATTACCCGTGAAAGGCTGCCTTTAACAGCTTTATTTCTTCGGCATAACCGGGTAATTCATTGGGAGTCTCCAAATAGAATGGCAGGTGCCGCAGCCGGGGATGATTAATAATATTCGTAATAGCCTCCATGCCGATGGTTCCCTGCCCTATTTTGGCGTGGCGATCCTTTCGGCTTCCGTGAGGATTTAAGCTATCGTTCAAATGTATAGCCTTCAACTTATCCAGACCGACGATTTCATCAAATTGGGTGAGCACCCCGTCCAAGTCGTTTACAATATCATATCCAGCCGAATAAATATGGCAGGTATCCAGGCACACGCCCATCTTTTCGATTAAATTCACTCGTTGCAGGATTTGATTGATCTCCTCAAAGCTTGTGCCTACCTCGCTGCCCTTGCCTGACATAATTTCCAACAGTACCAGGGTCGTCTGCTCAGGGCGCAAGGCCTGGTTCAGCAGTTGCCCAATCAGTTCTATGCCTGTTTCCACACCCTGTCCCACATGATTGCCAGGATGAAATGTGTACAGATTATTAGGCAAATACTCCATATTGGCCAGATCGTCTTTTATGACCATATGAGCAAATTCCCGAATATGCGGATCAGACGCACAGGCATTCAGCGTGTAAGGGGCATGACCCAAAAGCGGCGCAAATTGATGTTCCTGCACCAAAGCCATCAAGGCAGATGCATCCTTTTCATCCATCTTCTTTGCCTTACTGCCCCGTGGATTGCGGGTGAAGAACTGAAAGGTATTGGCTCCCAGGCTTAAAGCCTCTTCCCCCATATGTTTAAAGCCTTTTGAGGTCGATAAATGACAGCCGATATTAAGCATTTTATGTTTTCCTCCTTTAAAATGAGTCCATACCCTTACCTCGATACCCTTCCAAACTCAACAGTTTTATCTTCATATCCAATCCCGCGCCATAGCCTACCAGATCTCCATTGGAGCCAATAATCCGATGACAGGGAATAATAATCGGGATAGGGTTTCTATTATTGGCCAGTCCAACAGCACGAGCACCTCTGGGGTTTTCTACGGCTATAGCAATATCTTTATAGCTGGCCGTTTGACCGTAAGGAACATCCAGCAGCTTCTGCCATACACTTTTCATAAACGTCGTTCCCACCGGCCTGAGCGGTACAGTAAATTCCTTTAACTGCCCGCTAAGATAAAGCTCAAGTTGCTCGAAGGCCTGTTTTATCAGCGGTGTTTCATTTAACTCTATATCTTGAGGAACGTTGTCGGTCGGTAAATATACATGGCTAATGCAGGCACCTTTTTCAGCTATACCTATCTTCCCTATTGATGTTTCCCTAAAAAATATCATAATATTTTCTCCCCTTTAGGTATTACCACAAGGACTCTCGCTTATAGCTTAACTATACCAAAATCCCGATGCAAAATCTTTCACTTTTGCAATTGGCATAACGAGTTATGCACTAATATGTTATAATTTCCATTAAAGTCTCTGGAAGTTGATGGTAATTAAGGAAAGGAGATCTGATATGCCTAAATGTGCGTATTGTCATAAAGATGCTATGGAAAAGATTCCAGCAGATTATAATATCGGCTTACAAGAGCAATACTACTGTTCAGAAATTTGCAAAAAAGAGCTAACTGACTATATCAATGCTGCCAAAAAAAACGGAAACTTATTTATTGGCTTGACGTTAGGATCTATTTTAATAATGGTTATAGGCAATGGCCTGATAAGTGCTTTGAATTTTGATGAACATTATACTTTTATCGTTATGTTTGTGGCTCTTAGTGTAGTAGGCATAACTATTATTAAGTTTCCTTTTTGTACCCCTCAAACTGTTCGAATGGTTGGAATAAAAAAGGCCAAAATAGTTGCCAGGATTTTGGGGTTAATTTTAATTATTATTGGTGGATTGATAATTGGCAGGTTTAGTAATTAACATAAGGAGAAATAATGGATAATCCACAAGAAAAAGTGTTTGCAATTCTGAATGCTTTAAAAGTTGAATACCAGCTTATTAATCATCCGGCTGCTTTTACAGTGGAAGATATGGATAAACTGAACTTAAACCAATATGGTAACGGGTGCAAAAACCTGTTTTTACGTGATGACAAGGGTAAACGGCATTTCCTGGTGGTTCTGGATAAAGACAAAAAGGCTGACTTAGCAAGTATTCAAGAGCAACTGGGTTGTACACGATTGGGCTTTGCTTCCGAAGAAAGGCTTTTTAAATACTTGCATCTTCACAAAGGGGAAGTAACCCCACTAGGCATAATTAATGACCATGACGCTTCTGTAGAGGTAGTATTGGACAACGATTTAGTAGGGAAAAAGAAGCTTGGGGTTCATCCCAATGACAATACTGCCACGGTATGGATTTCTTTTGATGCTTTGCAAAAAATCATTGAGCAAAATGGTAATATAATTCACATCGTAACTATTTAAACTTTTTGCAAATGAATATAATAGTTCAACATTAAGAACTCTATCCGGTTATGTTAGAGTGAAGGACAAAAAATAGGGAGGAATAAGTGTGAAACATCAAAGAGTATCTAAAAACTCTCCAGAGGGGTATATTGAGGCTGTAGATGGCATCTATCGGAAAACTCTGGTATGGGGGGGAAATGCCCTCTTAACTGAATTTAAACTGGCAGGAGGAAAAAAGCTGCCCTCACACAAACATGATGAAGAGCAAGTTGGATACCTGGTCTCTGGTCATATTGTCCTGATGATTGATAATGAAAAATATGATATGTTGCCTGGAGACAGTTGGGCAATTCCAGGAGGAATTGATCATTCTGCAGAATTAGTAGAAGATTCAGTAGCTATAGAAGTATTCTCACCGGTAAGGCGTGATTACTTGCCTGACCTTGAGCTAGAATAAGCCTACAGCCACTTTTCCGACAAAATCCAGGTTCAGTAGACTTAAATTTAAAAGTATAAATTTTAAGCCTAAGTGAAGCAAGATTACCTTACCCTTGCTTCGAAATAATTAATCAGCAGAAAGGTGGTATATATGCTTCTCTCTAAACATCTGCGATTACTGTTATTCGTCACTTCAGGTTGGGGATTGTTTGTTTTAATAGGTTGGCCGAGTTACTACCAAACCTGGTCCTTAAAATGGCTTTTATACTTTTGTTGTGCGGTTTACCTGCTTGTTGGAATATACATTTTTACTAGAGTTAAACAATGCCGCAGCAATCGTCTAATCTATGGTCTATGGCTGGCTTTCTATATAACTGTTCCCCTTTTATTTTATGATTATCTGTATATCAATTTTATTAGACTCGAACCTTTTGATTTGCTAAACCGATTTTGGTTCTTATCGATTTTCTATATTACTCCATGGATTCAAGCGCTCCTATTATTTTTTTATATAAAGACTGAAAAAATCAGCGGCAAATTGTGGTTTGTTTTAGGATTTATGTTTTTTATTTTGGCTGAGTTCTTGAAAAATCAGTGGGCTATTTTTGATGCAGGTTTTTTTGATACGAAACTAAGCATAAGTATGTTGGAGGCGGCACTAAGATATTCAATTTATGGTACGGTAGTATCTTTAAGTTTTCTATCTTTCATACGAATCGTAAGTAAGGTAGTGAGAAAGAAAAGTTGAAAATAATTAGAATGTATAATTAATATCTCTGCTCTGGACTGGATTAAAAAGATAGGGATCAAGTGTTTCCAACAGGCAATCTTCAATTTGTTTCATCTGTTGGCCGCTTATATACATCACACTGACCCCTCACCCTTTTCTTGATGCCTTATCTTACCTGCCCATCACCATAAATGACAAACTTGCTGGTGGTCAGTTCCTTTAGACCCATCGGGCCGCGAGCATGGAGTTTTTGAGTGCTTATTCCCATTTCAGCCCCTAATCCAAACACACCGCCATCCGTGAAACGGGTTGAAGCATTGGCATAAACTGCAGCGGCATCAACCTCCGCTAAAAAGCGCCGCACGTTACCGTAGCTTTCGCTTACGATGGCTTCACTGTGACCGGTTCCATACTGATTAATGTGGTCAATAGCTTCATCCAGATTCTCTACTACCTTTACCGCCATAATCAGATCCAGATATTCTTCAGCCCAATCCTCTTCGCTGGCTGCTAGGATTCCAGGAACAATTTCCTGGCTTTTTGAGCAGCCTCTAATCTCCACCCCGGCTGCTTGCAGCTCATGAATAATACCGGGTAAGTATTCGACGGCTACTGCTTCATGCACCAACAGGGTTTCAGCTGCATTGCAAACCGATGGTCTTTGCACCTTGGCATTAAAGACGATTTTAGATGCTTTCGTATAATCAGCATACTCATCCATATACACATGGCAATTGCCCATTCCGGTCATAATTATGGGTACTATGGCATTCTCCAGCACCACCTGTTTGAGGACTTTACCGCCTCGGGGTATTAACACGTCCAGATATTCATGCATTTTCATCATGAAAACGGCGGCGGCCCGATCCTCGCTGTCTACTAGTTGAATGGCGCCTTCTGGTATCCCGCATTGGCAGGCTGCTGCTGAGATAATTCTGGCGATGACCCGGTTAGAATTCAGGGCTTCTTCCCCACCTCTTAACAGGATAGCATTACCGGACTTCAGACACAGAGCGGCCGCATCAGCAGTTACATTAGGACGGGATTCATAAATGATGCCGATTACTCCAATAGGAGTTCTTATCCGGCTTATATCCAGGCCATTTGGTCTCCGAGACGCATCGATTAGTTCTCCCACAGGATCAGGCAATGCAGCTATATCTCTTAAGCCCTGAGCCATATCATGAATTCGGCCTTCATTTAAAGTCAATCGCTCCAGTAAAGCAACAGTTAATCCTTGCTTTTTACCCAGCTCAAGATCTATCGCATTGGCCGCCAGTATTTCTGCCTGGCCAGCTTCCAATCGATCAGCCATCGCGTGCAGGGCTTCATTCTTAATATTTGTTGATGCAGTAGCCAGAAAACGGGATGCCTGCTTCGCTTTTATACCCTGAGCTACCAGTATTTCTTGAATGCTATTCATTTTACTCCCTCCCCTATAATACATTCGTTCCTAATTATTGCACTAACATTTTACCCACAAATTGTTTCTATGGATTACCTCATCATAATCCTTTTCCCCTAGAATCTTCTCTATATCTGCTGATTTTTTACCGGCGATACGCCTTATCTCTTCAGCGTTATAATTAACCATGCCTCTGGCAATCTCCTGGCCATCACTGCTCAGAATGGCCACCACTGTACCCCGTTCAAAATCACCCGCTACATCCACAATACCAGAAGCTAGTAAACTCTTACCTTTATTAAGAAGGGCATTTGCCGCTCCTGAGTCCACCTTAACTTTTCCGTGCAGCACAGTGCCAAAGGCAATCCACTTTTTACGCGCCTGCATTTTTTCTTCCCTCGGCACAAAAAGAGTCCCTAGCTTTTCTCCAGCAACAATCCGACGTATTACATTTGTTTCGCTGCTGTTGGCAATGACCAAAGGAATCCCGGCTGCCATACAAATACGCGCCCCTTTTAATTTGGTAAGCATCCCCCCCTTGGAAAAAGCAATACCTCTATTATTAGAGTTGTCTTCCATATCCCCGGTGATCTCAAACACCTCGCTCTGCAGACATGCATCTTTGTGCACACGTGGATCCCGGTCATATAAACCATCCACATCGGATAATATAATCACCAAATCTGCATCTACTATGCCTGCGATCATGGTGGAAAGCATATCATTGTCGCCGAATTTTATCTCCTCCACAACCACCGTATCATTCTCATTAATTATAGGGATTACTTGCATGTTGAGAATCGCGAGGAGGGTATTTGTGGCATTGAGGTAGCGCATTCTCTCATCCAAATCCTCACGAGTGAGTAAAACCTGAGCCACTGTTTTTCCATATTCAGCAAAGATCTTCTCGTACATATGCATAAGTGCACCCTGACCAATTGCTGCTAGAGCTTGTTTTTCAGGCAATGTTCGGGGCACTTTTTTTAGACCCATCCGGTTCGCTCCGGTTCCAATCGCCCCCGAACTCACCAGCAAAACCTCTATATCCTGATTATGCAAATCAGCCATTTCCCTCACGATCCGCTCCATACGCCCCAGGTTTAACTGGCCATTAGCATGGGTTAAGGTGCTGGTTCCTACCTTAATAACAATCCTCTTATAATCCTTGAAATCCTCCCGCATTTTTCCAACTCCCCGCAAACCGCACCCTTCGGGTACTACTGGTGTTCCCTTTCGGTCACCGTTAAGATACTATTCGCTATAATCAAATTCCATATCCTTAATCCTGACAGTGTCACCTTCCTGGATACCTTTTGCCTTTAAAGCTTCATCTAATCCCATTCTGGCTACGGTTCTCTGGAATTTCTGCAAGTTTTCATCCTGATCGAAGTTAGTCATATTGAGTAAATTCTCAATTCGTTTACCAGAAACCTGATATATTCCATCGATAATATCTATTACAAAAGGTATATCTTGCTCAAAATGCCTTATTACCCTGGCCTCGCCAATATGCTCCTCAGGTGGAATGCTCTGCAACAAATCATAAGTTTTCTCCACCAATTCATCCACACCCTGACCACTTACTGCCGAAATCCCGCAGACCAGGTCACCATATTTCTCCTGCAAGGCTTTAAACTTATCATGGGCATCTGGCACGTCCAATTTGTTAGCTACTATCAGATAAGGTCGCTTAAGTAATTCCGGGTTAAAAAATTCCAGCTCACTGCGTAGAATTATGAAATCTTCCATTACGTCCCGGCTGTCTACTTGGGCGGTGTCCAGAATGAAAAGCAGAACCTTATTTCTTTCGATATGGCGTAAAAATTCATGACCTAGGCCAACACCCTCATGGGCTCCTTCAATTAAACCAGGAATATCTGCAATAACAAAGGACTCCTTATTCCTGGTTAAAACTACGCCCAAATTAGGAACTAGAGTGGTAAAGGCATAATCTGCTATTTTTGGACGAGCGGCTGAAACCCGAGAAATAAACGTGGATTTACCAGCATTAGGGAAACCTACCAGACCTACATCAGCCAGTAATTTCAACTCCAAGCGAATCCATTTTTCCTCCCCCGGCTCGCCATTTTCTGCCATTGACGGAGCCTTGTGGGTAGCATTAGCAAAACGGCTGTTGCCCTTACCTCCACGTCCACCACGTGCAATAATAGCTTCCTGCCCCGCAGCTGTAAAATCAGCAATTACCTCATTAGTATCATCATCCAACACAATAGTGCCAACCGGAACCTTCACGACTAGGTTCTCGCCCCAGGCCCCATGCTGGTTCTTGCCAATCCCATGAACACCTCTATCAGCCTTGAAATGTTTCCGGTACTGGAAATCCATCAAAGTACTCATACCTTCATCAGCAACAAATATCACATTACCGCCCCGACCACCGTCTCCCCCATAAGGGCCACCCAGGGGCACATATTTCTCCCGGCGAAAGGCCACGCAGCCATTGCCCCCGTCTCCGCCCTTTAAATATATCTTAGCATGATCAATAAACATTAACTCACTCCTTGTTAATCCTAATCCCTTTGGGACTTTCCCCCCACCTGTCGCAGGTGAAAAACATATCCACTCCCCGTTCGTCTTCATAAAGGGATAGATAGACCAGCGTATCCTCTTCCGATCCAACTGTATCCTTGCACAGGATAGCCATACTTTGATAGGGCTCATCGTTTGCCTTTAATATGTCCCATGATGCAATATCTAAATCCTCATACCGAAGTATAATTCCCATATCATGTGCTCTGGACAACTGCTCATAAAAATATAGAGCTGCCTCTGGGCTCAAGGCTTCAAATATTATTCTTTCCGAGCTTATTTCCTCCATAACCGTACGCAGGTAGTCTTTTACCCGATCCGGTTGGCCCATCTCCAAATATCCCCCGATAACCTGCAGGTGATTGCCAAAATCATGTCTGACTCTTCTCAACAAATCCACCACTTGTCCAGCTTCCAAAGCATCACCCCCCAAAACGGTTGTTTTGCTAATTCTTCTATTCCTAATAATAACAAAAACCCCTGAAACATTCCAGGGGTTGGTGAATCGATGCAGTTTTGGTTTTTATTTACAGTGATGCGTTTTCCTCAATTGCAATTGGGTAAACACTAACCTGCTTTTTATCTCTGCCTTTTCTTTCGAACTTAACATTACCATCCACTGTGCAGAAGAGGGTATCGTCTCCACCTATCATAACATTTTTGCCAGGATGAATCTTGGTACCTCTCTGCCTGACAAGTATATTACCAGCCAAAACAAACTGGCCATCGCCTCTTTTTACTCCGAGACGCTTAGATTCACTGTCTCTTCCATTTCTAGTGCTACCAACACCCTTTTTATGTGCAAAGAGTTGCAAATCAATTTTAAACACTCTTAATACCTCCCAGTAAGTACTTTAATATATTGCGGATAATTATCCTGCAAGGAAATCAGACCTGCTTCCATTGTTGATAATATCAACTGAGCTTTTTCTAAATCTTCGCCGTCTAATAAGTCTGGAAGCTTACACTCCAACCAGCCTTCTCTAAGCTCATAGACTGGCGGCTGAGATAGATGCTTCTGCAAACCTATCAGGGCTGTTCCGGTTATTGCCGATACACCAGCACAATATATATCCTGACCTGCGCTGCCATAACCGGCATGGCCTTGCGCCTTAAACCCTTTGATGGCATCACCATCATATATCACCTTTATCTCGACCATTAACCTTCGATCTTTTCGATCTTAATTTTGGTATAGGATTGGCGATGGCCTTGTTTCCTGCGATAATTCTTCCTCTTTTTGTACTTATAAACGATGATTTTCTTGGCTCTGCCCTGCTCAATAACCTCAACGGTAATCCGAGCATCCTTAAGCAACGGGGCGCCGATCTTGATTCCATTCTCATCTTTGACAATGAGTACCTGATCGAGAACTAGTTTATCTCCGGCTGCGCCAGCTAACTTCTCAACCTTCAGGATTTCCCCTTCGGCAACCTTATACTGCTTACCACCTGTTTGAATGACTGCGTACATTAAAACACCTCCACATTTCTTAGACTCGCCGGTCCCAAGGTAGGCTATGCCATTTGAAACCCGAACCGCGCGGTTGCAAAAACGTGCAACCAAATAACAAATTAACACATAAAATGTCTCGCGTCAAGCAAGATTAGCCGAGGGACTATCGCAGAAACTACCCGGAGCTTATATTATAATCTGCCAGATTAAGACTCTCATTAGGTACCATTCGAATTTTCTTACCAGTCACTTTTTGTATATAACCCAGGTTTCTATCGTCATCAGTTATAAATTCCAATAGTCGTGGGTTTAGTTCACATATAATTTCATCGCTTTCCAGATAACCCATGTTGGCAAGTTTTCTTTTCACCTGACATGCCAGAGATAGTATATTGATCGTATGACCCCGCCCATGACAGTTCCTACATTCATCAGTAAAAACCTGCGTGATACCATAACGAGATTTTTTGCGAGTCATTTCCAGAAAACCCAGTCCAGTCATGCCAATAATGCGGGAATGGGCTTTATCCTTTTCTAATTCCTTGCGGAGTACCGCAATCACATCTGCTTCGTTCTGCTTATCTTTCATATCAATAAAATCTATTAAAATAATGCCTCCGAGACTACGCAATCGCAATTGGCGTGGAATTTCTACCGCAGCCTCCAGGTTAAGTCTATGTACGGTATCTTCAAAATCTTTCTTGCCGGTGAACTTACCGCTGTTGACATCGATTACTGTCATAGCTTCGGTAGCATCAAAGATCAGGTACCCTCCGCTTTTCAGCCATACCTTACGTCGCAGGGCTTTGCGGATATCCTTTTCCAGACCATATTTCTCGAACAGGTCGCCTTCAGCAAATTGTACGCGAGTAGAATAAATAGCATCTTGATCTGCAATTAACAGGTCTATTTTATTTTTCATCTTCAGGTTATTAACAATGATGCGGCGTATATCTCCGTCCAGGTAATCGCGTAAGGCTCTTTCCACTACATCAACATCTTCATAAATCATTTGGGTAGCCTTCATCTTATCGTAGCGGTTCTTGATATCTTTCCATATATCCATTAGTCTATGTAATTCGCCCATAATTTCGCCATCTTCCGCATCCAAGCAGGCCGTGCGCAGAATAATACCCACTCGATCAGACTTGTTTTTCTCAATCAAGCTGCGCAGGTGGTTTCTGCGCTCGTCGCCCACAATCTTGCGGGAAATAGAAACCTCGTTCTGAAAAGGCAGCAAAACTAGAAAATGTCCGGGAATCGTAAGATCACCCGTAACCCGAGCACCCTTTTCAGCAAAAGCTTCCTTCTTCACCTGTACCATTACATCCTGCCCGGTTTTTAAAACGTCAGCAATGTTGGCACCCTTACTAGCAGACACTCGAGCTATGTCTCCCGAATACAGAAAGGCATTCTTAGCCAGCCCAATATCAATGAAAGCACAAGAGAGACCCGGTATTACATCCTTAACCCGGCCTTTGTAAACATTGCCCACATTTTCTTCCTGATCAGCCCAGAATACCTCTACCAGACGACCTTCTTCCACAATCGCCACCCGTGATTCCCATGGGTATACTTCAGCAATTATGTCTCTCACCAACTACTACACCTTCTCCAATGGCGAATAATACTTTTCTCCCTTTTTAATATAATTCCCCCGGCGCCAAAAATCCAGCATATATTTCTTATCAATGCCAACTTGCACAAAAACATCCAATATTTCATCAAATCTTACGTTTAGCGGTTCATTAACACTAACTCTTACCATTATAATTTCCATTTCGTCTTGGCTCTCAACTTTTATATCATAAAGCCCCGGTCGAAGATCCTTTTGTTTGAGCTTATTTTTGCCCTTGCTCTGTACCATAACCTTCTCTTGGCCTAAAATCTGAGCCGCAATATTTTCAAGATCAAGACCAGTCGGCTGCATCATAAAAATATAATCAGCGGCATTGATCACTTTCATAAGGGAAGGGGCCAACAGTGGTATTTCGCAGCAATGCCTTATATGCATACCCGGCGGCAGAGCCTTATTCATTGCGGTCATAAAGTCCACCATGGGCATATGGTTAAGCTCCAGATCAAAATACTCCTTCTGCCCCCATACTCCTACTGGCAATATAGTCCCCATTGACATCTTGATGTGCGGATTAAATCCCTCGCTGAGCAGGTAGGGTATCCCCGCCCGTCGCAGAGTTCGTTCCATTAGATGCATCATATCCAGATTGGCTAAAAACTTTAAATCTGGCCCTACGCTATATTCAGCCCGCAAGCGCATATTACGCTTCCTCCTTTTGATCAAGGTAAACTCCAAAGTCAGGACAAATCCCGCATTCCAAACAACCTACCTGGCGGCAATCGGGAGTAGACATAGCTATAGATGCCATTTCATTTTCCTTATACAAGTAGGCCTTGCTTACCCCAGTATCTATAAAATCCCAGGGGAAAATTTCATTGTAAGGTCGCTCCCTTACGGTATAGAATTCCGGTTCAATATGGCAATCAGCAAAAGCTTCCATCCACTGCTCAAATTTAAAATACTCTGACCAACCATCAAATTTGCAGCCTCTTTCCCAAGCTTTATGAATAACCTGTGCTAACCTCCGATCCCCACGAGCCATAACCCCTTCTAACATACTAGTTTGACTGTCATGAAAGCTCAGCTTCACGTTCCTTATCTTTCGGCCCTGTAAATATCTGCGCTTCTCCTCAAGTTCAACAATACTGTTTTGAGCCTTCCATTGGAAAGGGGTATGGGCTTTGGGTACAAAACAGGCCATACTGGCCCTTAGCTCTACAGATCGACGTGAAAGGCGGTTGCCGATAGACTTTACCTTGGCCAGAAGATCCAATATTCCATCTAAGTCTGCTTCCTCCTCGGTGGGCAGTCCCAACATGAAGTAGAGTTTGACCGAATTCCATCCCGAACCAAAGGCTGCTTCAACTGCCCGATACAAATCATCTTCGCTAACATTTTTATTAATAACATCACGTAAACGCTGAGTCCCCGCTTCCGGCGCCAGGGTCAGCGTAGTCTTTCGCACCTTCTGCACTTCATTGGCCAGGTCAATAGAAAAGGCATCTACACGTAGAGAAGGAAGGGCTACACCAATGCCTTGATCCCCATAGGTCTTAACCAAATCCTTCACCAGGCGGTTCACTCCGGAATAATCCAAAGTGCTCAAAGAAGCCAGCGATATTTCATCATAGCCGGTATTTTGCAACTGGCTCTGGGCCTGCCTTTTTAGAGTTTCCACACTCTTTTCCCGTACTGGCCGGTATACCGTGCCGGCATGGCAAAATCTACAGGCTCGCTGGCAGCCACGCATTACTTCCAGTACTGCCCGATCATGTACGATTTCCATATACGGAACGATAGGTGCATCCGGGAAATAAGCAGCATCGAAATCTTGCACCAGGCGTTTACGCACCCGATCTGGCACTCCAGGATATTGGGGGCGCATCGCCTGAATAGTTCCATCTGCCTTATATTCAACTAAATACAAAGCAGGTACATAAACCCCTTCGATAGCAGCCACCTTTAAAAGTCTGGTCTTCCGATCCAGCCCCTGGTTTTGCTCCAAGCAATCCAGAAACTCCAAAATCAACTCTTCCCCTTCTCCGACGAGAAAAGCATCAAAGAAACCCGCAAACGGCTCCGGATTAAATACCACCGGTCCCCCGGCAATAACTATAGGATCGCTCTCCTGACGCTCCTCTGACCAGAGCGGTATCCCTCCCAAATCCAGCATGTTTAAGACATTGCTGATTGATAATTCATATTGCATGGAGAATCCTATCACATCAAAGCGGTTCAGGGGAGTAAACGATTCCAGGGAATATAGCGGAATCCCCTCCTCGCGCATCAACTCTTCCATATCCGGCCAAGGCGCAAAGGCCCTTTCCATCAAATGCTCACTCTTTTCATTTACTACCCCATACAGTATCTTGCCCCCCAGATGGGACATACCTATTTCATAGACATCCGGAAAAGCAAATACCATCTTCATCTGGCTTTGCTCCCAGTCCTTCTTAATCATGTTCAGTTCGCCACCTGCATAGCGTGCCGGCTTGGAAACGCGCGGCAATATATCCTTAAACAGCCTGTCCTTCATACCCTGCCTCCAGCTTCAAAAAAATCATTGCTACTATCTTATCACAAAACCGTCATGCATACTAAAGGCTGGTGAAAAAGTCTGATAAGGCAAAGTTAAAACTCAACTGTCGTAGTTGACTGATAGTGCGCAACAGCAAATCCCGTTTACTTGTACCTCAGTACTGTAAAGGTTTGTTGCGCATAATCCATTTACTGCGATAGTTGAATTAAAAACCATCGCCTCTAATAGCAGTCCCGCAGGGTGCTGCTGGGGCCCTTTTCTAAAAAACACTCGATTACCTCCGCTTCGGTGCGCATGCCCACCAGGTGATCACCTTCATCTACCACCATAATCACCAGGTAGTAGGTAGGTCGGGTGTATTCAAGGATTCTTTTTAGCTGGGTAGTTTCCTGACTGACTACCTGTTGGGATGGTAATACGCCGTTTTTGGCCAGATCTCTTTTTTTATTTATCAAATAGCGCATGAAGGCATACGCCAATAGTTTACCCTCACGATGTGCAGCCCAGAAAAGCAGCGTGCCCACCGCCAGATAATTAAGGCCACTTTGGTGATAATAAATCAAATATAATCCATAAAGACTTATACCAAGCGCTATGATTTTGCCCAAGATCGCTGCGCGGGTGGTAGACTTTTTGTAACCTATCTTGGCGGATAAAAAGGCCCGCATAATTCGCCCGCCATCCAGGGGTAAAGCCGGGCAAAGGTTAAATATTCCCAAGAACAGGTTTATATTGATAAACAGGGGTAAATAAGAAGAAGCCATATCCGGTCGCAGAAAATAAAAAATCCCTGCCAGGGAAAGGCTAACTGCCGGACCAGCCAGGGCAATATAAATTTCGCGATCCGGTTCGAGCCCGGTAAAATCCTCGATTTTGGCCTGTCCCCCGAAGGGTAAGAGTTCAATTTCCGCTACCTTCACTCCCAGAGCCAATGCCATCACTACATGACCTATTTCATGAACCAGGACCGATACAAATATGAAAAGTATCTCCCAACCCAGCCCCAGGGCTGTATATGCCGCACAGAGCAGCAAGAAGAAGAGGTTAACCCGGATGCGCACCCCAGCAATTTTTCCTACCAGCATAGCTATTTAAAAATGCTCTGGGGGTTGACCGGTCCATCCTTGCCTCTCACTTCAAGATAGAAACTTTCTCCGGTTCGCCCTATTAATTTATCCTCTCCCACGTTGCTTCCTTTGTCCACCAATATCTCTTTGAGCCCTCCATATAAAGAGTAGATGTTAGCATCATGTTTAATTAATACCGTTCCCTGATTGGCTGCGCGCGTAATTTCCAGCACCTGACCGCCTAAGATAGGCTTGACTGTGGTATTATCCTTTACTTTTAGGTATATACCCGAACAGAATGTTTGCTTATGCTCCTCCTGACTCCAATGCCATCCATAGCTGTGCTCTATATCTAAAAATTCACAGGGCTGGCGTAAAATAGTCCCCCCCGAAACCGGCAGGACTTTAGTCAAATCCACCGCTCCAGGTACATCTACGTAGCGGGAGATTAGCTTACCCACATCATATTTATTATCCATCATATACTCCAAAACTGGCTCCACCAACTGCCTGTTGTCCTGCCCTGATTGCATAAACAAACCCACCACAGCCACCAGCACAATAACTCCTAACAGCCTTAATTTAAAACTACGCATCATATTCAATCACCACCCCTGGTTTTTACTAAATATATAATTCTTCAGGGTGATTTATGCCAATACACAAGTGAACGCTTTTGCCGTGTCATTTTTGTTGCACAGAAAATAAGCCGCCTGTTTTGGCGGCTATAACATATATATTGCTCTTTCTTTATCTAGCAGAGTATCTCTTGTGAGCCTCAAACAAACAGGCGGTTCTCCTGATTAAATATAGATGGTGTTAATTTACATCATACTCCATATCGATGGTTTCTTCCTTGGACTTTTTTACAATTTTATTATAAACCCCGCGAGGTAGGAAGATACCTGTAAATCCCAGTATTTTATCGATAGTTAGCAGCAAATCATCCTTCCCATCCCAGTATGCTAAGAGCACGGACCGATCGATGCTGTTCATGAACCTCTTTAAAATTAGGGCAACCAGCAGCAAATCATCAATTTGCCCCAGAAACGGTATAGCATCAGGCAGAAAATCCAGGGGTGAAATAACATAGGCAACCGTTCCTAGCAGCAGGGCCTTCTCCTGGGTTGACACACTTTTATCCCCAACCAATCGATATAGCAGCTTCACAAAATTTGGTATAAGCAAAAGCAATTCCTTTACTTTTTCTCTAGCCGACTCTTTAGTCATAAGTTCCGGGCTCATCTAAATCCTCCTTATCTAAAAAACTATCTTCTTACCTCTAATATTTACGCTCAGTATCAATCCTACTCCTATCATATTAGTTAACATAGAACTGCCGCCATAACTTATAAACGGCAACGGGATTCCAGTTATCGGCATTACGCCTATAGACATACCAATATTTTCAAATATGTGGAATAGCCACATAGCAGTTATGCCAGTTACTACAAGAGTTCCGTATAATTCCCGGGCGTTAAAACTTATGACCACCGCCCTTACTAATAAAATTCCAAAAAGTAAAATAACCAATGCAGCTCCTAGAAATCCTAGTTCTTCGCCAATAACCGCATATATAAAATCCGTGTGACGCTCAGGCAGAAAATTTAATTGCACCTGAGTTCCATTAAACAAGCCCTTCCCCTGCCAGCCTCCGGACCCGATGGCAATCAGTGATTGGATAGTGTTCCACCCGGCTCCCCGCCCTCCCTGTCCATCCTGGTAGGGATCAATAACTACCTTAAGCCTATTAAATTGATAATCATCTAGAGGCAGCCACATGTTGAACTTGAAATGCAAAAATAGCAACAAAGCAATAAAGAGTGATCCTCCTACTAAAATCTGGAGCAATAAACGCGGGTTTGCCCCGGCGACAAACATCATGATAACAGTAATAGCTATATAAACCAGGGCTGTGCCTAAATCAGGCTGCATCATTATAAGGATAAATGGAGCACCCATATATAAAATACAAGGGAATATCTGGGCCAAGGTATTTAGTTCCCCTTTTCGTCGCTGCAGAAAATCTGCAAAGGCAACAATTAACAGTATTTTGGTGAATTCCGCTGGCTGCATAGGAGGTAAACTCCCAAAGCCTATCCAGCCAGTAGTTCCGCGGACTTCCTTACCAAAAACTAACACCACGACTAGAATTAATAGAGAAAGAATATAAAGATAAGTGCTGTATTTTTCTAGTTGGGTATAGTCAAATCTGAGGATAAAAATTGCTATTACGATCCCCACAACCAAAAAAATGGCCTGCTTTTTCAAATAGTAATTGGAATCACTAGTTATACCACTACTAGCGCTCGATAATGTCACCAGTCCAAATACCATTATTAAGGCCAGAACCAGCAAAAAATATTTATCTAATAATTTCAATCGTTTTAAGTTCAAGACATAATCCTCCCTGATTCATTATAAGGGTAAGAAAATTGTTATGTCCAGTAGGCAAAGACCGGCAAAAATTAGGGGGCATATCAAATGCCCCCAATTAACTCAGGTATTTTTACTTGCGTTTAATTCCACCAATCCAAGTTGCCAATTAGATGTTAACCGCTCGCTTCAAACCCTTAATCGGTATGTTTGCCACCAAAGCCACTGAATCATCCTCGTTTTCCAGGTTGACCAGCAGGCTCTCCACATCAATGTCCATGTATTGCTGTATAACCTGGATAAGATCCTCTTTTAAGGCATTAATTAGCTCAGGCGATACCAGGCTGCGATCATGAATAAGCACCAAACGCAAGCGTTCCCGAGCTACATCCTTGCTGCCTGTTGAATCTTTACCAAAAAATCTGGCAATTATATCTAACAAGTTCATACCTCCTTCGCTATCTGGCTAATGTAAGCATTCTTTTGAACCGGGCCATGATATTGGATGATTCCTGCAGCGAGTACATTGGAACCTCTTCTCCCATTATTCTTCTGGCTATCCGGCGGTAAGCTTCTCCAGCCCGAGAGATGTTACCCAAGACAGCTGGTTCTCCGCGATTGGTAGATATTACTATACATTCGTCCTCTGGAACTACACCCAAAAGGTCGATAGATAGGATATCAAGAATATCAGATATATCCATCATATCCCCCTTTTTCACCATTTTGGCACGAATACGATTTACAATCAGCTTAGTTTCTCTCAAACCTGCAGCTTCCAGAAGACCCACAATCCGATCCGCATCTCGCACCGAAGATACTTCCGGGGTAGCTACTACTATGGCAGCATCCGCTCCGGCTATAGCGTTCTTAAATCCCTGCTCTATACCAGCCGGACAATCTACCAGTATAAACTCAAAATCTTGGCGT
The DNA here is from genome assembly GCA_002840245.1 of Firmicutes bacterium HGW-Firmicutes-15. Classification (GTDB taxonomy): domain Bacteria; phylum Bacillota; class Syntrophomonadia; order Syntrophomonadales; family Syntrophomonadaceae; genus PHAA01. Next base: position 70,308 of record PHAA01000012.1, on the reverse strand, counting down.
AATTCGTTGGTGAGATTCTTCATTTGATGCGGGGTAACCGCAGTCTTATCCTTGGTCTGCGCAGCTGGCAAAAGACAAAGCCCATCAAAGCGTTTATCCTTGATTAACGCCTGTTTCAGCTTACAATTGCCATTAACCACATCCACAATATCGAAGACTATTCGGTTCTCCAATCCCATAACAACATCCAAATTCCTTAAACCGATATCAGTATCCACGAGTACAGCTCTCTTATTCATCATTGCCAATGCTGTACCTAGGTTGGCGGTAGTGGTTGTTTTTCCCACCCCACCCTTGCCGGAAGTAATAACGAAAACCCTACTGTTCATCATCAAGCCCCCCATTATATTTTTAACTTTTCAATAACTACTTTTCCCGCCCTGATACGTGCTAGTTCAGGATTATTGACCACTATTTTATCCCCATCAGGGGGACGAGTAATATGATTGGCAATCCTAAGCTGGATAGGGCTCAGTCGAAAGGCGGCAACTACTGAATTTTCATCTCCCAACGCCCCTGCATGCGCCATACCTTTTAATGCTCCCATAACCAGAATATTTCCCCCGGCAACCACTTCAGCTCCAGGATTAATATCCCCTAGGATTACAACATTTCCCCGTGTAAAGAATTTTTGCCCAGATCTTAGGTGGCGATATATTAATGCAGTTTCACCTGGCTCTAGTAAATCATAGGCACCCCGATATATATCGGCGGGCTCAGAAAATCCCCCCTGCCCGGAGCTTTGGCTGTTCCTCAATTCTTTTAGCTGTAGCCCGTGTTCCCCCAATATGTACTCCAATTCCCGCAATTGCCTTTCAGTTAATCTTTTGCTGCCAGTATCAATGCAAACTAGGTTTTCGTCCGCATATTTTTCCAATACGGTGAGGCTTCTTTCCAGTTCCGTTTTCATATCCTCCAAGCTGCTAAATTTGCTTAGATCTATTATCATTTCTGAATTTGTGCCCCCCGCCAATACCTCCACAGACATGGCATGTCCTCCCATCCGCATACATAATAAGTTGTCTCAGGCCATTCCCTAACTAATTACTTCTATTATTAACATTTTTTTCCTCTATGGAAAAACAAGACAATAGAGGACATTATATCTGATTTCCTCTATTGTCGTCGTTTGGCCTTTACAAAATTATTCAATTATCCGACAAGAGGTTCGACCTATTAGGATAAGTTTTTAACGCTAGACGAAAAAACGGCAATAACATTTGTTCATTTTTCCAGATTCATAGCAACATCATAATCCCATTGCATTATCCCCATTATTTTCATCCGTTAATGCCTTGTTAACAGTGTCGAAAGTATTTTATCGGTTCGCTAAAATCAGACCAATCTCCCCTTTTTATGATGCAGGAACCTTTCCACACAATGTCTAATATTTTAAAAGACACATATAGAATTAAAACAATAGATGTACAATTTAGCATAAATACTTAATTGCTAGGGAACACACCCCTTACTGAGAATGTCCCGTTTGTACGAACAGCTAGGGTACATGCTACTATAAGGAGGTAATTAAATGGGTTACTGCTTAGCAGAACTGGTGGATATAGCTCCACTCCAGCAACTTATAAACCATTTTCACACCATCACCAAAATAAGTTCTACCATCATGGATGTAGACGGTAGTATCTTGGCACGAACTGGCTGCGAGGATATTTGCGCTAATTTTCACCTTATCAATCCGGATACTGAACAACGCTGCCGGCAGAGCGACAAATGCGTACACGATCATCTCTATGACGGCCCTTTTGTATCCTATAAGTGCCTTAACGGACTAATCGACTGCGCGGCGCCGGTTATTGTAGAAAATCAGCATCTAGGCACGGTCTTCATGGGACAATTTCTACATGATCCCCCTGACAAGATATTCTTCCAGAAGCAAGCTCACAAGTATGGATTCGAAGAATCTGCATACTTGGAGGCCTTAGCACAGGTTCCCATCATACCTACTGCCTGTATGAAATCGGTTATGTCCTTCTTGTCAGAATTTGCCCATATGCTAGCTTCTATGGGCCTGGAACGAATGCGTCAATTGGAAGCTCAGAAAGCTATTGATCAGCACCAAGAGCGCCTGCAGTTGGTTTTTGGAGCCAGTAACGACGGTTTTTGGGATTGGAACATGGAGACGAACGAGGTCTACTTCAGCCCGCGCTGGGGAGAGATCCTGGGCTATTCCCCTGAAGAAATTGAGCCCAACATCCACTTCTGGAGAAATATCACCCATCCAGAAGATATGCCCTTAGCCACCAGAGCCCTCAAAGAACACCTACGCGGTCATACCCCTTATTACGAGGTGGAACACCGACTCATGACCAAATCAGGTGAATGGAAATGGATTTTGGATAGAGGCCGGGCGGTGTCTTGGAATAAGGATGGTAAAGCCCTGCGAGTAGCCGCTACCCATCTAGATGTAACCGAACGTAAGCAGGCCGAGAAAGAACTAAGAGAAAAATCGGAAGAACAGATATTGTTGTTGGATAATATCGAAACCCAAATCTGGTACCTAAAAGATCCAGAAACTTATGGGGCCGTCAACCAGGCCCGCACCAAATTCTGCGGAGTAAAGAGAGAGAACCTTGAACACCGAAACTTGTATACAATTCTTTGTAAGGAAGAAGCAGAAATATGTATAACCGGAAACAATGAGGTTTTTAACAAAAAGAAACGGATTCACACTGAAGAATGGCTGACTAACGCTATAGGAGAACGGCGCTTACTATCTATCACCAAAACCCCTAAATTGAATTTGAATGGGGATGTTGAATATGTAGTAGCAGCTGCCCAGGACATTACTGAACGTAAGCAGGCGGAAGAGGCATTGCGCGCCTCGGAAGAAAAGTTTTCTAGGGCCTTTTATGCTATTCCTGGACTAGTAACCATAACCACTGTTCATGAGGGACGCTTTACCGAAGTCAATGACCATTTTCTAGTGATTACCGGCTACAAGCGTGATGAAATCATCGGGCGCACCTATATAGATTTAGGGATTTGGGAGCGTGCCCAAAGCGAAAAGGTGTTAACTCAACTATTGGAGACCGGCTCAGTTCGCGATATGGAAACCCACTTCCGCATAAAATCGGGAGAAGGACGAGTGGGATCCTTTTCTGGGGAAATGATAACTGTCAGCGGCGAGCCACGCATGCTAGCTATTACCCTGGATATTACTGAGCGAAAAGTCGCGGAAGACAACCTTAGATACCTCAGCCTGCATAGCTTTCTCACTGGCCTCTACAACCGCACCTACTTCGAACAGGAGATGTCCCGCCTGGACTGCGGACGTCACCTACCAGTAGGGATAATTATGTGCGATGTGGATGGGCTAAAACTGGTCAATGACACTCTGGGGCATAAAGCTGGAGACGACCTGTTGATAACCGCAGCCAAAATTATCCAAGGATGCTTCAGGGAAGAAGATGTGGTGGCCCGCATCGGTGGTGATGAGTTTGCAGTACTACTCCCCGGCAGCGACCGTGTTAACGTAGAAAACGCCTGCCAACGGATAAAAAACGCAGTTACCCAGCACAATATCAATAACCCGGGACTCCCATTAAGCCTTTCGGTAGGTTTTGCGGTAAGCACCGGAACAAACATAAATATGAAAGATTTATTTCGAGAAGCCGACGACAATATGTACCGGGAGAAATTACACAGTCGCAAAAGTGCCCATAGTGCTATCGTACAGACCTTGAAGAAAACCTTGCAGGAACGAGACTTCATTACCGGTGGACATGTGGAACGTCTACAGGACCTAATTGAGGCTATGGCCCTAGTTATCAATTTGCCCGAGCACAGAGTAAACGACCTGCGCCTATTGTCCCAATTCCACGACATTGGCAAGGTAGGGGTACCGGATCGCATTCTATCAAAACCGGGTCCTTTAACCCCTGAGGAGTTTTCGGAAATGCAGCGGCACAGCGAAATAGGCCACCGTATCGCTCAGACGGCACCTGACCTTGTACCCATTGCCGATTGGATTCTCAAACATCATGAATGGTGGAACGGGTGCGGTTACCCGCTCGGCCTCAAAGGGGATGAAATCCCCCTGGAATGTAGTATCCTAGCCATTGCAGATGCTTATGACGCTATGACTAATGATCGACCTTATCGCCGAGCTATTAGTTGTCAAGAGGCTATGGCTGAATTGAAAAGGTGCTCTGGGACCCAGTTTAACCCGCAGTTGGTCGCCAATTTCATTCAGGCGATGGAAAACAATACTGCTCAATCTATTGGGAATTCTTAATGCTGCCTGGGTTTAATACTGCTTTTCCCTCAGCCTTCTGGAGATTTTTCTGTGCCATTATTTCAGCAAAATGATCCTTTAATCCAAAATACTGTTCGAATACTGCTTTCGCGACCCAGCCCGCCGATTCGCTGCCATGCTGACCATACTCAATCACTCCAGCAAAAGCAACAGTTGGATTATCAGCGGGTGCAAAGGCAATAAATACTCCGTGAAATTCATTGTTCTGATTATCTCCTACTCGGTTGGTCTGAGCCGTACCGGTTTTGGCTCCTACCTGGATAGCCGCAGGAAAATCATTGAAAAGAAAAGCAGCCGTTCCACCCGGCTGGGTTACCTGAACCATCGCCTTTTTAGTTTCAGCCAGCGTTAGGGCTGATACCGATACATGATGAATCAATTCAGGTTTTATCTCCCGTATTATTTTTTTATCAAAGCCTTTTACCGACTCAAGGATATGGGGACGCATTAAATCTCCCCCATTGGCTATAGTAGCTACATAGTCTGCCAGTTCCATAACGCTGTAATTGTTTGAGCCTTGGCCTATAGACATATTGAAGGTATCGAATGATTGCCAATTGGTTTCAAAATTGTAGTCAATACGGTATTGTTCTTCTAGGCGGGCCTTCTCATTCTTCTTCTTGTTTTCCAAGGTATTTATCGCCTCTGCTTCAGTTGCCGCTGATAACAGCTGGCTATATTTATCATCTAGTTGTTTTCTTAGAGAGTCGTACTTGCGGTTAATGAGTAGGGCATTTAGCTCCTTTTTCCAAGCAGGAGTGGGGACTAGACCTTGAGCTTCAAAAGGAAGATCAATCCCGGTTTTAGCACCTAGTCCAAAATCCTGAGCTACTTTTATTATGGCCTCATTTCCAGCCCGACGGCTTATTTCCTGAAAATAAGTGTTACATGAATTAGCCATGCCACTATAGTAATTCATATTGCCATGAACCCCCGTACAGGGTATGTAGGGAGCAATCCAGTAGGCACCTTTACAGTTAACGTAATCATTTATGGGGTCTATGACACCAGACTCCAATGCCGCCATTCCAGTAACAGGCTTAAAGGTCGAGCCGGGTGGATAACTAACTTGAATGGCACGATTTAGAGCTGCCCCTGGTTCTAAAGGGTTGTAGGACGAGCCCTGCGGGAAATAATAGCTGGCCAGTTGGCTGCTTATATTGCCTTTCCAATCATCTGGCCGCATGGCCGGGCTACTGCACATGGACAGAATTTCTCCTGTCTTGACATCCATTAATACAGCAGAACCTACCCGGGCTTTAGGAAAACTCGTTTGCAGGCGTGTAAGGTTGGACTCCATATAATTTTCCATTACAGTCTGTAGCTTCAAATCTATAGTAAGGGTGAGGTTATTGCCGGGAACAGGCTCCAAAGTAACCAGCTCTCCTACCGTACTGCCCTGAGCATCAACTCCTACCGGCCTGCCCTGAGCATCAACTTCTACCCGGCGAGCCCCATCTTTCCCCCGCAGCTCCGTTTCATACTGTTTCTCTATCCCGGATTTACCAATCAAACTGTTAAGGGTATATTTCTCGTTGGTAGCTGCTAGTTCCTCAGAACTGATGGAGTGAATATAACCTAAAACATGTCCTGCCAAGGTTTCTTGGGGATACACCCGCAAAGGCTCAATAGTAACCGCTACTCCAGGAAGAGATTGACGATCTTCCTCTAGCTTCACCACCAAATCCCAAGGTATATCGCGTATAATAACCACCGGCTCAAATAGGCGAAATTTTTGCATGTCAATTTTCTCTTTAATAAAGGAAACTGTAACCTCTGGATAATAGCGGTTTAGCAAAACCGCCAGCCGTTCCACTAACTGGTCCTGACCAATTACTCCTGGGTATGTTAAGCTCAATGTATACACCAGTTGATTGGCTGCTAGGGTCTCCCCGTTCCGATCGTAGATTTCTCCCCGAGGTGCTTTTATAGAAACCAGCCGAATCCTATTTTCCTTGGCTTTGGTCTGATATTCGTCGCTATAAAAAAGCTGCACAATTACTAGTCTAGCGCACAGTACAGCTAATAACCCGATGATAATGAAAGCATATATTCTTAACTTAGTCTTCAGTTCGAGCTGTTTCATTTACCTCTCTCCTACTTCCCTGAGTAATCCTCGGCTGGAAGAGCGATAATACCACACATACATGGGAATCGCTATTAGAGTATTATAAATACCCTGATATACCATATCGATAAAAATAGAGTGGTCTAAGTTAAACACCTCAAAACTGGTCAGGGATAGGATAAAAAGCAGGCCTGAATTAAGCAATGTACCTCCGATCACCCCGATTATACCTACAATGATATTTTCTTTAAAAACATTTCCCTGTAGCCTGCCTATAACATAAGCAGTAATACCTTTGCTTATCGAGTTAATACCTATAAAACGCCCAATATAAAGATCTTCCAAGAGACCGCACATCACGCCATACATTGTTCCCTTGCGATCACCGTTTAAGAGAGCATAAAAAACAACTAGTACCAGTACCATATCCGGTATCGCACCATTTATGTTGAATGTTCTGAAAATCGTTGATTGTAAAAAAAGGGCTAGAAAAGGCAACAATGCCAGTATTAAATAGCGCATTCGTGTTACGCCCCTTTGTTTCCATTTGCTTCTACCTGACGGTATTTTTTAATTACTAGTACTTCCTCCAGTTGGTTAAAATCAACTGCGGGACTTACTGTTGCTGATAGCACTAGGCCATTGGATTCCTTGGTAACGACTTGGATGGATCCGATATGAATTCCGGGGGGATAAGTTTCTGATAGGCCTGAACTAACCACATTCTCACCAACTCTTACTTGGGAATAATAAGGAATATTAATCATTCTCAACGTACCGCTATCACCCATGCCCTCAACAATACCCCTAGTTTCGCGCGTTTCTTGTAAAATTGCTCCTACCGCCATCTCCCTGTCAGTGATAAGCAATATCTGCGCTGAGTTCGTACTCACACTTACTACCCTGCCTACTAGTCCATCGGGATTTATTACCGGCATACCTCCAGCAATTCCGTTCTCAGCCCCTTTGTCAATAGTTATGATCTTATACCAGTTGTTCGGGCTTCGGGCAATAACCCGAGCGGCTTCCAGATCGTATTGGTCCTGCTGGGCTTGCTTATAGGCAAGGAGACTTCTTAAGCGTTCTACTTCGGCTTTATTTTCTCTAAGCTGCTGGTTTTCCAAGCTCAAGAGGTTATTCTTCGTCTCAAGAGCCACCATTTGCTCTTCTATTTCCTTTTTATGGGCCATACCAACGCTAATTTGGTTAATTCCGATTTTTAGTTTGTCCACTCCAGTTTGCAGGGGTGAATAGCTATCTCTTAATAACTTTTCCAAAACGGTTATTTCTTGGCGATTGCTAGAACTCAATTTCATAATTACAAGGAGCAGCAATGCCGTAATCAGAATCGTCCAAAAGCTTTTTTTTTGCAAAAAATTAAACAAAATTCCTCACCTAGCTAACCATTCATTCTAGGATTAACCAACAGCCGTTTCAAGTCCTCTATATTTTCCAGCACCTTACCTGTTCCACGAGCAACAGCCAGTAAAGGTTCTTCACATACATAGACCGGCATATCCGTTTCCCGGCTTATAAGCTTGTCCAATCCACGTAGCAGCGACCCTCCGCCTGCCATAACAATACCTCGATCCATTATGTCCGAAGCTAGCTCGGGTGGAGTTTTTTCCAAACAGACTTTGATTCCCTCCAAGATCTGCTCGACAGTTTCTTTCAAAGCCTGTTGGATTTCTAACGATGAAATCTGTAGGGTCTTAGGCAGTCCGCTCACCAGATCGCGACCTCTTACTTCGTACTGGTCTTCTGGTCCTTCCCAAAGTGCTGACCCAATGTTAATTTTGATGTTCTCGGCTGTGCGCTCACCTATGAGTAGATTATAGTTTTTCTTCAGATGTTGAATGATGGCTTCATCCATTTTATCTCCGGCTACTCGTACTGATTTAGCAGTAACAATTCCCCCTAGGGAAATAACTGCTACCTCGGTGGTGCCACCTCCAATATCCACAATCATATTGCCAGTGGGCTCATGTACCGGCAGTCCAGCACCAATTGCGGCAGCCATCGGTTCCTCCAATAAATATGCTTCTTTGGCTCCACCTGCTAGAGCTGCCTCCTTAACCGCACGTTCTTCCACCGTGGTACATCCTGTCGGTATGCTTATTACCACCCGTGGTTTACTAAAAGGATTCTTCTTTCCCAGCGCTTTGTTAATAAAATATTTAATCATAGCCTGGGTTACATCAAAATCAGCTATGACTCCGTCCTTCATTGGCCGAATAGCTACAATATTACCCGGAGTCCGTCCTATCATCTGCTTGGCCTCTTCCCCAACCGCCAAAATTTTACCAGTATTTTTCTGAATGGCAACAACAGAAGGCTCAGTCAGTATAACTCCCTGGCCCTTGAGGTGAACCAGAGTATTCGCCGTACCTAAATCTATACCCATATCTTTACCAAAAATCACTGTATCGAATCCTCCTTAAGCTTATATCAAGCCTTTTTCTTTAAAACTGCAATAAGTGTTTTCACCAATAACTACATGATCTAGAACCTCTATCCCCATAATCCCGCCCGCTTCAACCAGGCGACGAGTAATATCAATATCTTCTCGACTGGGGGAAGGGTCACCGCTGGGATGGTTATGTGCCAATATAATGGAAGCAGCGCTGCGTTTCACTGCGGTTTTAAAAACCTCGCGAGGGTGGACAATTGAACTATGGAGCCCTCCCACTGATATGTCTTCTTTGACAATAAGTCCACCTTTTCTATCCAGGTATAGAACCATAAAATGCTCCCGGTCATAGACCCGCATTTCTTGAATTAGCATTTTTTCAACGTCCTTCGGGGACTTAATCAGATCTCTGATTTCGACATCCAAGCTTATACGCCGACCCATTTCAAGAGCAGCTTTAATACTAGCCGCTTTAGCCGGGCCGATCCCCTTTTCCTGAATAAGTTCTTCCAGGCTGGCTTCCTGCAAACGCCTTAACCCTTTATAGGTATCTAAAAGCCGATTAGCTAGCTCAAGTGCACTTATATCTTTAGTTCCATTGCCCAAGACAATCGCTAGTAGTTCATGATTATTAAGAGCAGTTTCTCCCTCTGCCAGCAGCTTTTCCCGGGGGCGCATATTGGGAGGCATGTCTTTGATGAGAGTAGTATATTGCACTATTAATTTACCCCCAATAGATTAATGCCTTTTTTAGCCAACATTAGTTTAAGCCTGTTCAAGGGAAGACCCACCACGTTAAAATAGCAGCCTTCGATACGGTCGACCAGCAAAGCCCCTTGGCCTTGAATCGCATAAGCTCCTGCCTTGTCCACCCATTCTCCGCTATCTAAATAACAATTGATTTCATCCGAGGATAAAGAGCTAAAAACTACATCAGTAATCTCGCCATCAATGTCATTAACCTCATTTTCGACATCTATAATACAAATGCCGGTAATCACCTGGTGACGCTGACCACTCAGCCGTGATAACATCATAAAAGCCTCATCTCGGTTCTCCGGCTTTCCCATAATCATTCCTTTCCAGACTACAATAGTATCGGCGGCAATAACAATGCCTCCATCCAACTGCCTGGAAACTTCCTGGGCCTTTTGGAATGCAATGGCTTGCGCCAGCTCCATCGGTAATGCTGGAGCGGATAGATTTTCTTCTATGTTGGCGGGACAAACGGTAAAATCAAGCCCTATTTGCTGCAATAAAAGCTGTCTTCTGGGTGAACTGGACGCAAGTATAATCTTCTTCAAGACTTATTCCTCATAGTCTCTGGTAAAAAAACCAAGCTAATACAAATCCCAATATAGTGAAGAAATTAATATGAAGCATAAAACCAAAACTGAGCGAAAATACATGCAGATCCATCGTAAATGTGGGTAACCCAACACTTTGAACATTGCCCAGCAAACCTAAGACCGGCCATATTTTAAGTATAGCGTCCCCGATCCAGCCGCCAATAATTCCCCCTAGGGCCAGTAGCAACAATAACAATTGCCAACCTGGATATGTACGAGTCCTGCTTGCCACCGAATGACCTCCACCATGCATTTTTTCAAGTTTAGCACTAGTATTGGGTAAAAACAAGGTCGATTAAAACAGAGAGCCCCCTAGCGAAAGCTTTCCTTATAATACTATATTTACCTATTAAAGGACAGGTTAAAACTTAACACTTCTAAGTTCACTGATAGATCAACATTTCTTAGTACAATACCACTTGGCACCTTAAGCACTCGTGGTGAAAAGTTAAGAATAGCCTTGACGCCTGAAGCTACCAGGCGGTCCGTAACTTCTTGGGCAGCTACAGCCGGTACGGTTACAATTCCAATGTTAATACTATGTTCCTTAACCCTGGCATCTAATACCCCCAAAGGTTCAATGATCACATCTGTCAGTTTTTCGCCCACTTTTTTTTCATCAGCGTCTAAAATCGCACAGATTACAAAGCCTCTTTCACGGAAACCTTCGTACAATGCTAAGGCTGAACCCAATTTCCCGGCTCCGATCATTATCACATTCCATTTCTGATCTAAGCCTAGTATTTTCATCAAATGTCCCAGTAATTCTTCGACCTTATAGCCTACTCCACGGGTGCCGAACTCACCGAAATAGGCTAAGTCTTTGCGCACCTGAGCCGAACTTACTCCTACCCCATTGGCGATTTCCTCCGATGAAACCGTTTCTACACCCTCAACCCGCAAATGCTGAAGATGTCGGGAGTAAATTGATAATCTCATAACGGTGGCTTCAGGTATTTTATAGACCTTCAAACTCCCAACCCCTTTGATTTATTCATCATATTCATTATGTAATGTAATCGAAGAATATGCAAATAAGATTTACCATTAAACAAAAAAACTCTTCCCGATATCAACAGGTAGAGTTGCAAAATTCATATATTCAGTTAACTGGTTAAAAGAACAAGATCAACAAACGATAGCATAATATTGACATCAAAGCTGCTGATGGGATGGTCACAAACCAAGCGATGACAATTTGCCGAGCTATAATCCAGCGTACCCCCTTCAGCCTTTTAGCAGCTCCTACACCCATGATTGAGGAGGAAACCACATGGGTGGTACTTACTGGAATTCCCATCAGACTCGCCCCATATATGACTGCTGACGAAGTAAAATCAGCGGCAAAACCGTTAATAGGCTCTATGCGAAATATTTTGCCCCCCATGGTTCTAATGATCCTCCACCCTCCGACCGCAGTGCCTGCAGACATGGCCAGTGCACAGGCGATCTTTACCCAGAGTGGTACCTGAAAACTACTTATCATTCCTGCGCTTAAGAGGCTCAAGCCTATAATCCCCATTGACTTTTGCGCGTCATTCGAGCCATGAGCAAAAGAAGCCATACAAGCGGATAATACCTGCAATCTCCTGAACTTGAGATTGGTTTTCACCGGTGAAGATCCTTTAAACACCCAAAAAAGAAGGGTCATAACCAAACTGCCCATTACTAGGCCAATTATGGGGGAGCTAATAAGCCCAACTAAAATCTTTAAAAAACCTTGCCAAAGAACTGCAGCTGATCCACTCCTGGCAATCACGGCACCTATCAAGCCACCTATCAGCGCATGGGATGAGCTGCTGGGAATGCCAAAATACCAAGTTAAGAGGTTCCAGATTATTGCTCCGAAAAGAGCCGCAATAATGACCAATGGAACAACATCATGAGGAGCCACGATGTTTTTGCCTATGGTAGATGCTACTGCTGTACCACTCAAGGCCCCCAAAAAATTGAAAGTCGCTGCTACTGCTATAGCTGCCCGAGGCGATAAAGCCTTAGTAGAAACTGAGGTGGCAATGGCATTAGCAGTATCGTGAAATCCGTTAATATAGTCAAATATAAGGGCAAAAAATACTATAACAATTACCCATCCTAGACTAAACATATTTAACCGCTACTCCCTTGATTACATTACTGACCTCTTCACAATAATCAAGAGTAGTCTCCAGGTGTTCATATATCTCTTTCCATTTAATCATATAAATAGCATCATCCGTTTGCTCAAACAAACGGGCTATTCCTGCCCGGTATAAGTTATCCCCTTCATGTTCATGAGCCCGAATTCTTTCACAGGATACAATAATCATATCATGATTGGCCTTCACATCCTGTAAATTCAATACTGCTTTTTTTATCTCTTTTGCTGCCTCTTCTAATACATCCACCAACGCAGGGATATATCTTTCTTTAGGTTGTTCACACTTATAAATAACCATTTTTTCCATGGTCCCCTGAATGTGATCCAGCACCTTGTTTAGTGACTGGGCCAAGGCCAGAATATCTTCCCGGTCGAACGGGGTAACAAAGGAATGATTTATTTGTTCCATAACATCACGAAATATTCGGTCACCCCGATGCTCAACCTCATTAATTCTCTCCAAATTGGCGTTCGGATCACTTCGATCTACAAAGTATCCCTTTAATATCTGGGTAGCTTCATTTATAGCCTCGGAAGCCTCTTCAAAAAAATGAAAAAAACGATCATCTTGGGGCTTTAACTTAAAACCCAAATCAATACCTCCCTAAATATTTGTTTCTATACAATTATCTTAATTATAACAATACTCTTGATAAGCATTGTTAAGTATCTGTTAATTAATGATAAATATTTGGCGAGCTTGATCGAGTACATAGAATGAGCCTGTTATCACCATATAATCATCCTTCTGCATCATTTCTAGCCCTACGGCTGCTGCCTCTGGTATACTTTCTACTTCAACTACTGGTATATCGGGGAAAACTTGCTGCCACCCTACTTTCACCTCTTTCCAAGCGCTTCCCCTTGGCCCCTGTGGTCGTGTTACCACTGCAGCCCGGGTGTTCCTTCCCAGGGACTTTATTATGCCATTCCGCTCTTTATCATCTACCAATCCAAGCACTAGAATTTTTTTTCGATCAGGCAAAAGGGTATCCAGGGAATCTGCTAAAGCCTTAGCACCCTGGGGATTATGGGCGGCATCAACTATGACCAAGGGATTCTGCTGGATTACTTCCATCCTACCTGGCATCTTCAGACTGGTTAATGAATCTCTGATGCTTTGCTCCTGAACCCGATAACCCTTTTCCTTCATAACTTGAAGAGCAGTGAGAGCAGTCGCCAAATTCTGAAGCTGATAATCGCCTCGAAGTGCAAATCTCACTCCTTTTAAACCAAGTTGTATGCCTTCAATATCAATTACTTGATATTGAAAATCGGGATTACCTACACGACTCACCTTAGTTTGCGAACCCTTAAGTAATTTGGCCCCTACGCATATGGCTCGTTTATTCACGACCCGCCAAGCCTTTTCCTCCATTAGACCAGCTACCACTGGCACACCTGCCTTTATTATACCGGACTTGTTGGACGCAATCTCTTCCAGACTAGTACCTAGATACTCTGTATGGTCAAAATCTACCCCCGTTATAACTGCCACCAACGGAATTATTACATTAGTAGAGTCATAGCTTCCCCCCATACCCACTTCCAGTACTGCCACGTCTACCGCTTCATCCCGGAAATATTGAAAAGCTGCCGCAGTTAAGACTTCGAATTCAGTAGGGTGGGGCTCACCTCTTTCTAGCATCACCAGGATATGTTTTTCTATACCATCCAAAATTGATTGAAACGCCTCTGCACCTATCTCCTGACCATTGATGGTGAGCCTTTCCAAATATGAATGCAGGTGGGGCGATGAAAATCGCCCCACCCTGTACCCAGCTTTTATTAAAACATCAGCAATAATAAGAGATGTAGAACCCTTGCCATTGGTTCCGGCAACATGCACATATTTAAGTCCCTGCTGGGGATCTCCCATCTCTTCCAGTAGGCTCTCTATCCGCTGGAGCCCGGGTCTACTCCCTAATGCGCTCAATTCTTGCAAACGCTCTTCTATGCGCCTCTTAATATCTGTAAGCGTTGTAATAGCCCCTCTTTCCTGAGCACGGCTTCTTCTATCTTAGCTTTTTCCTTTTCGATTACTTCCGGTGGCGCTTTGGCTAGGAATTTTTCATTAATCAACTTTGCCCCAGCTCTATCAATATCCACTTCTGTAATCTTAAGCTCTTTTTCCAGCCGGCCAATTTCTTTATCAACATCAATAACTCCTTCAAGGGGTACATAGAGCTCGGCAAAGGAAAGTAGTGCAGAAACTGCCTGACGTGGCTTTTCTGCTAGCGTGAGGACCAACTGTAGTTCGCTAACTTTAGCCAGGTCTTTAATATAGCTTCCGTAGTCCTCAAACCACTGCATCCCGTGCTCATCCTTAAACAGCATAATTACTTTAACTGGAGCACTATGGCTTAAATTAAACTCCGCCCGGATATTACGTATCGCACGAATTGCCCCCATAATAGCCTGCATCTGCTCGACAGCTTCCGGTTCCACAAGACTCTCATCCTTAATCGGCCAAGATTCAAGCATTATAGTCTCATTGTGTCCGGGTAAATATTGATATATCTCTTCGGTGATAAATGGCATAAAAGGATGGAGCAATTTCAATATCCCCATAAGCACATCCAGCAGTACAGTTTGCACCACCGCTTTTTCCCGTCCGTTTGCAGGACGGAAGAGTCTAGGTTTGGCCAGTTCAATATACCAATCGCAAAAATCATCCCAAATAAAATCATACATACCTCGGGCGGCTTCGCCCAATTCATAACGTTCCAGAAGTTCAGTTATTTCCTTAATTTTCAGATTTAGCCGGGAGATAATCCAGCGATCCGCCAAGGTCAGTTCATCTTTTTCCACCTTAACCGGTTCAAATCCTTCCATATTCATCAGGACAAATCGGGATGCATTCCACACCTTATTAGAGAAATTACGGGTATTCTCCACCTTGTCCCATTGGAAACGTACATCATTTCCAGGGGTAACTCCAGTAATCATAGAGAAACGCAAAGTATCTGCCCCGTATTTCTCAATAACTTCTATAGGATCAATTCCATTGCCTAAAGACTTACTCATCTTACGACCCTGGCCGTCAAGAATCAGGCCGTGGATGTTCACTTCGTGAAAGGGCACTTTTCCGGTTTGTTCGATACCTGAGAAGATCATTCGAGCCACCCAGAAAAAGATAATATCCCGCCCTGTAACCAGCACGCTGGTGGGATAAAACTGCTGCATGTCCGCACTTTCGTTTGGCCATCCCAGGGTAGAAAAAGGCCATAAAGCACTAGAGAACCAGGTGTCCAGTACATCTTCATCCTGCTTCAGTTCACTGGAACTACAAGCGGGACATACTATGGGATCTTCCCTGCTGCATATAACTTCCCCACAGTCCTGGCAGTACCACACCGGGATACGGTGTCCCCACCATAGTTGCCGGGATATGCACCAATCTCGGATGTTTTCCATCCAGTTGATATAAGTTTTAGTGAAACGTTCGGGAATAAACCTAATTTCTCCATCAACTACCTTTTGTATGGCTGGCTCAGCCAAAGGCTTCATTTTCACAAACCACTGCAAGGAAACCATAGGTTCGATGACCGTATCGCATCGCTGGCAATGTCCCACTGCATGCTGATGTTCCTCAATCTTCACCAGGTAGCCTCCGGCCTCCAAATCCTTCACCACCTGCTTGCGGCATTCCTGCCGATCAAGACCCGCATAAGATCCCGCATTTTCATTCATGCAGGCATCTGGGGTCATAACCACGATTTGTTCTAAATCATGGCGCATCCCCATCTCAAAATCGTTGGGATCATGCGCAGGAGTAACCTTTACCGCTCCTGTACCAAATTCCCGATCGACATAATGATCCTCAAATACAGGTATTTTTCGCCCCATCAGCGGGAGCACCACATTTTTGCCGATCAGATGGCTGTACCGTTCATCTCCAGGGTGTACTGCCACACCCGTATCACCCAGCATGGTTTCCGGTCTGGTCGTCGCTACTACCACAAATTCATCCGAATTTTCAATGGGATATTTGATATGCCAGAGATGACCATCACTGTCGGCATGCTCTACCTCAATGTCAGAAATGGCGGTAATACATTTCGGGCACCAGTTGATAATATAGTTACCCCGATAGATAAGACCCTTCTCATAAAGGTTGACAAATACCTCCCGTACTGCCTGGGAACAGCCCTCATCCATAGTAAATCTCTCCCTGCTCCAATCGCAGGAAGAACCTAACAAACTAAGTTGTTGGGTAATTCTATCTCCATATAATCGTTTCCATTCCCATACCCGTTCCAAAAACTTCTCCCGGCCCAAATCCTGCCGTTTCAAACCTTCACTGGCCAGATTCTCCTCTACCCGAGCCTGGGTAGCAATTCCTGCATGATCAGTACCAGGAAGCCACAAAGTATTATAGCCTTGCATCCTGCGCCAGCGAGCTAGTATATCCTGCAGGGTATTATCCAGAGCATGTCCAAGATGTAGATGCCCGGTTACATTAGGCGGCGGCATTACGATGGAAAAGTGTTTTTTGCTAAAGTCATCGCTCGGGGCAAAGTAGTTCTGGCTTTTCCAATACTCATACCACTTGCCCTCTACCTTTTCGGGATCATATACACTGGCTAAACTCGTTCCGATTGACATCCAATTGACCTCCTTATTAAGAGCCTATAAGCTATTATGCTGTTACTAACGCTACCAGATCCAATAGATCAACTTGCCTAATTCTACTTAAAAAGTAGCGCTCTGCGCAAGTCATAGTTAAAAAAGCATGAACAATAGCGGAGTTAATTTGCATAAAACATGTACTATATAAATAGCATTTGAATTGCCTATGGATTAACCACCCATGTACATAATTAATGAAGCAAATTAAAGCATGCTATTGAATGTTTTTACCATAATGGCTTACAATAAATATAGATAATTGCTCCAAATTTGTCGGAAAGGCATGATTTCCGTGAAAGGTTTCATCATTTTCACCGATTTAAAAGGATACTCTAAGCTTTCTGAAAATGAAGCAGGACTTTTTTTTACTGAATTGAACCCCGCTCTGTCCATCCAGATAAAACCATACCTTGCCCGAGCTGAGGCCTTTAATACTTGGGGTGATGCGGTGATAGCTGCCTTTTCTGATGGAAAAGATGCAATTGATCTGATGTTAAACTACCGAGATTTTTTTAACAACTTCGACTTTGATGGTCTTGGAATGACCTGCTTAATGCCCCGGATAGGCGGCCACTATGGAGAGCTTTTTACTTTTCGCGATGAAATCTTGGGAAGAATGAACATGTATGGGAGCAATGTCAATACCGCAGCTCGCATTGAACCTGTTACTCGAGCTGGGGAGATATTTGTAACCAGACAATTTAAAGAAGCAATTGGGCAGTTGGCTATGCCGTTCGATTATATTAGTTTTGACGAACTGGGATTTGTAGAACTAGCAAAAAGCTTTGGTGAAAGAGAGCTGTTCCGTCTCCGCTATGATTCTGAAAATCCTCAGGTAATTGATAAAATATATGCAATGGATCTCTCAGGAGCCCTCCCTCCATCCCCTGATCTCACTTCGGAAGAACTGAAACTTATAGATCACTATGCTTCCTGCAATGATACAAACTTCACAACTTTCCTAGGTAGTGATAAAATACAGGATAGAAGTGGTGAATTCTATTTTCGACTTGCACTAATCTGCAAAAACTTTGGTCTATATAGTGAAGCTATCAGTTTTGTACATAACATCGAAAATAACTTTATTGAAACAGCCGGACTGAAAATGTTTCCTTATAAACACCGGCAGGATGTATTAAAACTTAAAGCAAATTGCCTGACCCGCCTGGGGCAATACCAAGAAGCCTCAGACATTGTCTACAGCCTCTGGCAACAGGGAATGAAAGATTCCGATACCCTATCAATGCTGGCTGCCCAGTATAAACGCAGAGCTTTGGTAGGACCGGACGACACCATTTCCATAGATATAGTCAACCGTGAATTACTACTAAAAGCCAAAGACTTATACCTGGAAGCTTTCCGTCGTAATATTGAAGACTATTATCCGGCTATAAACGCAGCCTATCTATATAGATTTCTGGGAGGAAGCGAAAGTGATAACGGCGTAAAACTGGCCCGCTATGTTATGGATTCCTGGCAAAACCGCGAAGGTGAGAATTGGTGGCTGGACAGTACTCTGGCCGAATCTCAAATCTTGCAGGATTTCCTTACTAAGGCCGAAGTAACCTTTGCAAAAGCATTGGACCGACACCATCCCGATTCTTTCGAACGCTCAGCAACAATAACCCAAATTAACACCTACGCCATATTAAGCCGTAAGGAAACTGAAATGGCAGGAATAATTGAATTGCTGTCGGCGGAATAATTGAAATATCTTTTACACGAAATCAACCGAGCTTATATAAAACATTTTCGACTATAAAATAAATAATATGACTTAAAAAGCATTATCGTTATCGCAAAATTGATTCTGAATTCAGAATATGAACTATAATTATTAAGGAGGTATTATGACCGATGTCCTATGAAGCGACAACCATGGACACATCAGGGGTTGAGCTAAGTGATGATATACTTGAGCTGACTGAGTTGCTGGCCATGAATGTTCATGCACACTGGGCTTCGAGGCGTCTCGCCGAGGGGTGGACTTACGGAGCTGAAAGAAGCGACTTACGCAAAGAAACGCCAGTACTGGTACCATACGAAGATCTACCAGAAGCAGAGAAGGAATATGATCGAAAAACTGCATTGGAAACTCTGAAGACCATAATGGCTCTCGGTTACAGTATCGAAAAGAAGCGCTAACTATATTATTACAAAATAACCTTTTTGATAATACTGATTGCACCATATATTTAAGTATAAATTCTATTTTTTCAGGAGGTTTTTTAGTGGCTCATGAAGTTTTCCTCAGTTATGCGTCAGTTAACAACCTTATTGCCAATACTGTATGCGTAACTCTAGAATCAAATAAGATAAGCTGCTGGATGGCACCCAGAGATATCCTGCCCGGCAAAGATTTTGCAGAGGCAATTATTGATGCTATTAATGACTGCCGAGTTTTTGTATTAATACTGTCGGTAAGCTCAGCTGCATCCCCTCATGTTCTGAGAGAAATTAATAAGGCTGCTAGCAAAGGAATACCCATACTATCATTCATTATTGAAGAGGTAACTCTTTCTAAATCTATGGAATATTACCTTTCCACTGACCACTGGTTAAATGCTATTACTCCTCCCTTATCTAAACACATTCATAATCTGGCCCTAACAGTAGAAAAACTACTATTAGAACTGTCTGGCAAAAAAGCTAGTATGATGGAATCCGTGGAATCTAATCGTCTTCATGATATTACAAGCTTCAAGGTTCGTGTTCAACAAGAAATTGCAGACTCTGAGAAGCCGGTCCCAAAAATCATAGAAGAGCCCTCCACCGAAGAGGATGTGTTAATTGTGGATGCCAGGGGTTCAGGAAACTACCGTAAAATTAATGAAGCTATAGATGCAGCCCGTCCCAACCAGAAAATCATGGTAAAATCCGGAACCTATAGAGAACAGATATTACTTACAGGAAAACCCGTGAAGCTCTTCGGGGACGGAATGGATACAGTTAAGGTATCTTATGACACAGGTAGCGTTTTGGAAACAAATACATCTGCAGGCAGTGAAATTACAGGCTTCTCCTTCACTCAAAGCGGTTTCAAGGATAACGGTGCAGTGTGCTTGATTAAATCCTCAGTTAGCTTGAAGAACTGTCGGATCTCAGGTGGGTATACCGGTATAATGATACTCAGCGGTAAACCGGTAATTACCAATAACTTGGTGGAGCGCAACATAAATGGTATAGCTGTATACGGTACCGCATCCCCATTACTCAGTGAAAACCGTTGCAGCAGCAACACCTGTGCAATTCTTTTTACCGAAGAAACATCAGGAAAAGCTATTAAAAACGAATGCAAAAGTAACAACACCGGCATAATTGCAACAGACAATGCCCAACCAATTCTGCAGGAAAATGACTGTAATTCAAACAAGGAAAATGGTATTAGTTATTTTAAAAATGGTGCTGGCAAAGCTATAAAAAATATTTGCAAAAAGAATATTAATGGAATTTTGATAACTGACCATGGCCAACCAACGTTAGAAAACAACCAATGCAGCGAAAACCGGGAAGCTGGCATCCTATATAATGGTCATGAAGGAGGAACCGCTAGGAATAACGATATTAGCCGCAATAGAAGCCATGGTATTCAAGTTAGTTTTAAAGCCCAGCCACTTTTAGAAGGTAACCAATGTAGTCGCAATAAATTGACGGGCATAGCCTATTTGGACTCCGCTGAAGGTATAGCCCATAGTAATGTATGCAGCAATAATGACTTACACGGCATCTTAGTAAAAGACAGAGCCCAACCGGAACTGGAAGCAAACCGGTGCAGCGAAAACCGGGAAGCTGGTATCGCCTACTTTGATTATGCTCAGGGAGTTGCCCGGGAAAATATCTGCCGCGGTAACCGGCTTAAAGATATTACTATTAACGCTCAGGCAATGCCTGTATTAATTCCCCATAATTAATTATTATGATTCGTATACACGCATTTTCAAATATGATAATAAGCAATAATTTTATTGGAAATATTTTATGTCCTGTGAATATGGGAGGTTATTATTATAAAAACCAAGTTGGGTAGAAACGATCCCTGCCCGTGCGGCAGCGGAAAAAAATACAAAAACTGTTGCCTGGGCTTAAAGGGTATAGTAGAAATGAATGAAAAGCCCTTTGACCTCTATAGCCAGTTAATTTCGACTATCAAAGTCAAGCTCGACCAGAACTACCAATCCCAAATAAAAAAACTGCGGAAATCTCTTCAGGATCGATTCCTACGCCTGTGCACCACCCACTATCTTCCCGAAGAACAGGCATCTTTTTTCTCTGATTGGCTCTGGTTTGATATGACCGATAGTGAGGGTGAAACATTTAGTAACGAGTACCTGCGGGAAAACGGAAATTTTATGGAAGAACCCTTACGAGAATGCCTGCAAGCTCTAAATAACTCCTACCTTTCGCTGTATGAACCTGTAGGAATTGAAAGCAATTGCTTGCGGGTAAGGGATTTTTTTACCGGTAAAGAAGAACAGGTTATATTAAAAGAAACTCTGGATATGGAAATCGGAGCAAATCGGCCTTTGCTTCTGGGTCGCCTGGTTGGTCTGCCTCTTGGTAATGTTTTCTCCGGAATGGTTCTGATGCTTAAAAATGATGATGGCCAGGGAAAATTCATTAGTAAACATATAGATTATTTACATGACCTTCAAAAAGGAAAAGACTTTTCCGCTATCCTTAAGAATAATGGCGAAATCCTCTTTGCCCTTTTTGAACATGCTAATCACAAGGCACTTATAAGCTTGAATGATATTCGAGTTATGCATCTGGAAAACAATATACCGGATTTAATCGAAGCGTTAGATCATGCCCATGCTTGCAATTTAGCACATGAAACCGGAGGAATACGATGGTACGAACTTCGAGAAAACTTAGGTAATACCCGCATTGGAGTCAATAGCGAGTATGTAATAAGCTATGCTGATATACTTGATGATATCCTGCTTATGCAAGGCTTGTTAAAGGAATTCATCCCTCAAGAGAATTGGGAGGTTGTGCATAGTCTCTTCCTGTTCCAGCCACCAACGCCCAAACTTGATCATATCTGGTACAGCGTAGTCAAAGATCAGGAAACAGAACGCTGGCTTCATACTCCGCACCGGGAGCTGGACGACAAAACTCCACTAGACGTGATGGAAGAAGAAAATGGACGGGAACGTCTCTTCGTTATGCTTGATTCGTTTGCATCCCAAGCATCTGGCAATGAGTATAGTACAGATTTATTAAACTATATGCGTCTCAGAATTAAGTAAAATAAGAGGTTAAATGCCAAATTGAACACGGTAAAATAGCCGGCCGGGGTTGCTTTTAGTACGATCTGGGCCGTTTTTTATTAATGAAAACTAATAACTATGCCTATGGTGAATATCTGGAGTAATACCCCGCCAGAAAACAAGCCTAATCCGCTGCTAAGATATAAAAAACCGCTAATGGAATCGGGTGTATTTCCCCAAGCAACAGCTTGGCTATGGGTGCACTGCCCCAAATAAAGTCGCTGCTGGAATAGCCTGTATCATTGGTATAAGCTGTTGTTTTTTCATTGATTATCCTCATTTGATTCACTTATT
This sequence comes from Firmicutes bacterium HGW-Firmicutes-15, assembly GCA_002840245.1. Classification (GTDB taxonomy): domain Bacteria; phylum Bacillota; class Syntrophomonadia; order Syntrophomonadales; family Syntrophomonadaceae; genus PHAA01. Next base: position 47,869 of record PHAA01000012.1, on the reverse strand, counting down.
GGTTTTTTAGTAATCTTGATAAGATCAATCCGTAATCCGTCCATTTCAATTACTTCGAAAGCCATTGAATCTGTAAAGATGCAGTCGCCTTCTTTAGGTATTTTCCCGAATTGGTTTATAACATATCCCGCTACCGTATTATATTCATGGTCATTTTCAATATATGCTAAATCAATAAGCTCCTGAAGTTCATCTAAAGTCATTCTACCGGCCACTAGAAAGCTCCCATCCGTTTGTTGTACAAAGTCAGGCTCTTCCTCATCAAACTCATCTTGTATATCGCCTACCAGCTCTTCAAGCACATCTTCCATGGTAACGATTCCTACGTTAATTCCATATTCATCAACAACAACTGCCATCTGTTGTTTTTCTTTTTGGAATTCATTAAGAAGTTTATCAAGAGGAAAGTATTCAGGAATAAACATCATATTCCTTAAAATGCCATCAATGCTACTTCCTTCTTCCATATACAAAAGGTCTTTAATATGAATCAAGCCAATTACTTTGTCTGGCGTCTCATCGCAGAGCGGATAACGGGTGTGACCTGACTCTCTGGCAATTAACAAATTTTGCTTTAGGCTTTGCTGTTTAAACAAAAAAACGGTATCCAAACGAGAAACCATTACATCACGTGCAACTAGGTTCTCAAAATCAAAAACATTCTGCAAAAGCTTCTGTTCATTTTCTCCCATATGTCCACCCCGGTAAGATTGAGAAATAAGCATTTGGAGTTCTTCCTGGGTGTGGGTTTTTTCAGCTTCACTAGCAGGCTCAATTTTTATCATTTTTAAGATTCGGTTGGCAGTACCATTAAATAAAACTACACCAGGGTAGAACAAAGAATAAAAGCCTCTCATTGGATAGGCCATTGCTAATGCTACTGATTCGGCTTTTTGAATTGCAATTGATTTCGGAGCTAGTTCTCCAAAAACTACATGAAGAAATGTTATCAACCCAAAGGAGATGATTACAGCTATCGTATGAATCAAAGTTAGTGAGCCGATGCCCAGAAGCTTAAATAGGGGCAAAAGTAGAGATACAATCGTAGCTTCACCTAACCAGCCTAAACCCAAGCTGGCTAAGGTTATTCCAAGCTGACAAACGGAAAGATAGGCATCAAGGTGATCCAGCCCAAATTGAGCCATTTTGGCCTTAGTGTCTCCTTCTAATGCTAGCTGGTATATGCGGGTTGGTCTAGCTTTTACATAAGCAAACTCAGCCGCTACAAACATACCATTTAACAAAACGAGGATCAGGGCTAGGGCTAACTTTACTAAAACAAAAAAGTTAAACGATAAAGGGCCTTCCATAATAAAAAAATTCATTCCTCTCATTATCTATTAAAAATCCCATATTATTTATTTTGTCGTTCCAAAACAAATATTCAAAGCCTGATGGAAGCAAAAAGAACGTCCACATTGCTTTCTTAGGCTTCAATCTTTTATATCTATGCCAACTATTTTCATTAAGAATTGGGCATTGGTAGTTGTACAGCGTCCCGGCCTTATTTTGTAGTCAAAGTTTATTAGATTATCTTTATAGGTTTCTATAAAATTATAATTTTTTACCCTACCACTGCTGCCCTCTTCAGCATTGCAAAGTTCAAAATCATGAGTGGATATGAGACCTATAATCCAGCGTTCATTTAGGTTCATGAGAACATTTTTTGCCCCTACTATCCTGTCATTGGAGTTAGTACCTCTAAATACTTCATCAATCAAAAATATCATTAATCTTTCCTGCCTGGAAAAATCAATAATCATTTTAATCCGCAATAATTCAGAGTAAAAAGTAGATATTCCACTAGTTAAATCATCGCTAATTCTCATGGATGTAAAAATATCCATAATTGAGCATGTTAAACTTTTAGCGCATACAGGAGCACCAGCATACGCTAAAACAAGGTTAACCCCAACAGTTCTAAGCAGCGTGGTTTTTCCTGACATATTAGATCCAGTTATAATACCGATCTCATTATTAATGGTAAAATTATTTGTAACTCTTTTAGTATGATTTATTAGTGGATGTCCTAGATCCTCTGCTGTAAAATAGACTTCATTCTCCTTGAACTCTGCAAATTCCCAGCTTGGATTTAGTTGCGAGACTAAGGCTAAACATGATAATGCTTCGAACACACCTACAGTATTAAGCCATTTGCGCAGCGATGCCCCTGAAATTTGTTTCCACTTTTCTAATGCGAATACGCAATGAAGGTCCCAAAACAGAATAGTATTAAGTGGCAAATGTACTATTGGGTTATATCTAAATCCGACTGCACCAACTATACTATCAAGGCGTTTAATTTGTTTAGAAGCTGATTCATTGATGTTAAATAGTTCTGATTTCACTTTTGATAAATAAGTATCATTAAAATGTTCTTTTTCAATTGTTTCCAATAAGCGTTGATATACTTCAACTTTATTTTTGTATGCATAAATAGTCTCTAAAATATTACTGACTTTCCGGAAGCTAAAAAGGTTAATAATAGCCTGAATTAATACCAGAGTAAAAGGAATATAAAAAGGAATAACTTTGCTAAAGTACCAAATAGCAAATGATAACACGGTTATAAATGGCAACAGGTAAAGCATAACCCTCGACCCTTTATTGCCAAAAAGCTTATCCTCTTTTTCGGTAAACATAAGTATGTCTTCTGGATTCTTAGTTAACTTAGGAGTTCCCATACCTTCGCATTGCAAACCTTGGCAAAAGTCTAATTTGGAGGCCAGCTCCTTAACGGCATCCTGCCTTTGCCGAATACTCTTAATATCTTTTATGGGATTTTCGAGCAGTTTTCTTAATTGTTCTCTCCCATTGTAGGTATTTGTTACATTCATCCATTGAAACACAGAAGCATGGCCGAAAATATCCAGATCATTGGCATAGGGATGCGAGTAATCAATATACTCTTCACCAGCATCTCTAAATTCCGCCCATTTATCTTGCATCCTGAATATATATTTCTCATTTATTTCTACCATATTGCTGTATAGATTGGCTTTATTTATTACTTTATCATGTCGAACTACTAAAATTGCAAACAGAGTTAAGGAGGTTATTAATATCGAATATCCATATATTTTTTCATAGTACATAAAAACCAGTATTGTTAGCACTGCACCAATTAAAAAGCTGAAAAACCTCATACTGCTGAATAATTCAGATTTACTGTCCAGCTTAGTTTTTTTTGCTATATATTCTTCCAAACGTTTAGAAAAGAATTTATGTGTATCCATTAGACTCCTCCGGGTTATAAGCTTAAAAAAACACACCCTGTATCCTCATGTAATATTATCAGGGTGTTGGATTAATCTAGAAGTAAAAGTAAACGTCCCCTTGCTTCGGGGACGTCAATTGCTTCATTCGTTAACCGGGGTTATTATCTCGGCAATAGCCGCCGTCAGTTCGGCTAATCCCTCGCCGGTTTCGGCTGAGAAAAATAAGGGTGTTTCTATCAGCCCCAGGGTCTTTTTAATGATATTTAAATTCTTCTGTCTCCCTCCGCGAGAGACTTTATCCGCTTTAGTAGCTACCATCAGAATAGGAATATCGCAATGCTGCAGCCAGTTTTTCATTAAAATATCATTCTCATTGGGGGTGTGCCTGATATCTAGTAGTTGGATAACCCCTTGGACTTGGGAACGATTCTGCAAGTAGTTCTCAATCATCTTGCCCCATTTTTCTCGCTCCACCTTAGAAACCTTGGCAAAGCCATAACCGGGCAAATCTACCAAATACCACTCTTCATTGATGAGATAATAATTAATGGTACGGGTTTTGCCAGGCGTAGAACTGGATTTGGCCAGCTTTTTACGATTTACCAACTTATTAATTAAGGAAGACTTGCCCACGTTGGAACGTCCCACCAAAGCAATTTCAGGAAGATCTCCCTCCGGTAATTGCCCGATATCAACAAAGGTGCCGCTATATTCTGCTCGCTTTATCTGCAAGATCATTAAGCAAGCACCGGTTTTTCCAGGGCAGCAGCAATAACCTCATCCATGTGGCTGACTAGTATAAATTTCATTTTTCGTTTTATGTTAGCTGGCACTTCTTCTAAATCCCTCTTGTTTTCCATAGGCAGTATAATGGTATCAATACCCGCCCGGTGGGCTGCTAAAGCCTTCTCTTTCAGGCCGCCGATAGGCAAAACATTGCCCCGCAAGGTTATCTCACCAGTCATGGCAACATCATTCCTAACCGGCCTCCCCGACATAGCTGAAGCAAGCGAGGTAGCCATGGTAATACCCGCCGATGGTCCATCCTTAGGTATAGCTCCCTCGGGAACATGGATGTGTATATCATATCCTTCCAAAGTTTCGGGGCTGATTCCTAGTTCCTCAGCTTTCGACCTGACATAGGTCAAGCCGGCCTGCGCTGATTCTTTCATTACATCCCCCAGTTTACCAGTAAGAGTTAACCTGCCTTTGCCTTTAATGAGCGCTACCTCGATGGAGAGAATATCTCCACCACTATCCGTCCAAGCCAGACCGGTAGTTACTCCTATTTGGCTTTCCTTTTCCGCAGTACCGAAACGGAACTTTTCTGTCCCCAGGTATTTGTTTATACTGCTTACTGTTATATTGACTGAGGTATTCTTATCCTTTACTACCTGGCGGGCCACCTTCCTACATATAGAAGCGATCTGTCGCTCCATACTTCTAACCCCGGCTTCCCGTGTATATTCCCTGATAATCTTGCGTAGGGCAGCCTCAGAAAAAGAGATGTTGCTATCTTTGAGCCCATGTTCTTTTACCTGTTTCGGCACTAAGTATCCTAAAGCTATGTGCAGTTTATCTTCTTCAGTGTAACCTGATATTTCGATTACTTCCATCCTGTCCAGCAGCGGACGGGGAATGTTATGAATGGAATTAGCCGTTGTAATAAACATTACCTTGGAGAGATCAAAAGGTATCTCTAAGTAATGATCGCTGAAAGAGTTATTTTGCTCAGGATCCAATACCTCCAAGAGTGCCGATGCTGGATCGCCCCTGAAATCCGTAGTCATCTTATCGATTTCATCCAGCAGAAATACAGGATTCCTAGAACCGGCCTGCTTCATAGAATTAAGAACCCGTCCTGGCATAGAACCAACATAAGTTCTTCTATGACCCCTTATTTCAGCTTCATCTCTAACCCCACCCAGCGACATACGTACAAATTTGCGCCCTAGGGATCTAGCCACTGATTTTCCTAGTGAGGTTTTACCCACTCCAGGAGGCCCAACTAGGCATAGAATAGGGCCCTTCATCTTCTTAGCAAGTTTTCTTATGGCCAAGTATTCCAGTATTCTTTCCTTGGGCTTCTCTAGGCCATAATGATCTTCATCTAATATCTTTTCCGCCAGATCCAAGTCCAATCGATCACGAGTTTCTGTTGACCAAGGCAAAGACAAGGCCCAATCCAGGTAGTTTCTCACTACTACAGCTTCAGCAACTGCAGACGGCATTCTTTCCAACCTCTCCAGTTCCTTGTTAATCTTTTCCAAAGCCTCTTTGGGAAGATTGGCGTTTTTAATGCGTTCCCGCAACTCTTCAACTTCCGAGGATCTTTCATCTTTCTCGCCCAATTCCTTTTGAATAGCCTTCATTTGCTCACGTAGATAGTATTCTTTCTGAGTCTTTTCCATCTGTTTGCGTACTCGGATATTGATTTTCCTTTCCAGTTCGAGAACTTCCATCTCTTTGGCCAATATCTCGCATACGTGGTTTAGCCGTTGGTTAACATCCCTAGCTTCCAGAACCTTTTGTTTTTCCGGTATACGCAGATTTAAATGGGAAGCAATTACGTCTGCCAACCTTCCCGGTTCCTCTATCGCTACCACGGAGACCACGGTTTCTGGCGGGATTTTCTTGCTCATTCGCACATACTGTTCGAACTGGTAAATCACCGTACGCATCAGGGCTTCCATCTCCGCATCCTTGAGCAGAGTCTCGTTTTTGTATTCTTCAATACCTACCTTCATATAGGCGTCGTGGGAGATATACGTTTTTATACTGGCACGGTACAATCCTTCTACCAGAACGCGCATGGTACCTCCAGGCATCTTAAGTACTTGCCTTATTTCCGCAACGGTCCCTACCTCATAAATATCTTCTTCATCGGGCTCATCGGTCTGAGCTTCCTTCTGAGTAGCCAGAAAAATCTCCTTAGAACCCAACATGGCCTCTTCTATGGCATGAATGGATTTTTTACGTCCCACATCCAGATGAATAATAGTATAAGGAAAAACCAGCACACCTCTAAGGGGTAATATAGGAATTTCGCGATAATTCAATTCGTTTTCTTGTGACAAAAAAACACCTCCCAAGCAAGTTTATTCTACTATATGGCCCAATACTGCGCAAGAACAGTAATCTATTCATGTATTAAAGCAAATTGTAGCACTTCGTCAAGGTTACGTACAGGGGCTACTTCAATATCGGTAAAACTCTCGAAAATAGAAAGCCAGTTTTCTTGCGGAATCAATACCTTCTTTATCCCGGCACTCCGGGCCGCTTCTACTTTGCTCATAACTCCCCCCACCGGTTTTACCTGTCCATGAACTGAAACTTCTCCCGTCATAGCTATTAGATTGTTAACCTTTATATTATTTAAAGCTGAATATACGGCGGTAGCCATGGATATCCCAGCAGAAGGACCATCCACCGGAGTTCCTCCCGGATAATTTATATGAATATCGAAATCCTGTATTTTAATCCCAAACCTAGTTTTAAGGACGGTCAGCACATTTTCCACCGCCCCTCGTGCCATGCTTTTACGACGCGATGTTCTGCCTCCACTGCTGATCTCCTCTTCTTCCACGACTCCAGTGACCGTCCATGATCCCCGACCTTCACCTACAGAGATTACTGAGGCTTCTACCTCAATTAAGGTCCCGATATTGGCCCCATAGACTGCCAGGCCATTAACCAATCCTACCTGAGGTTCATCTTGCACTTTAGGTTCCGGTCGGGGCGAAAAACGTCCATTATTAAGAACTTTTTGTACTACCTCTTGGCTAATCTCCGCTATATTTTCTACTTGGGCGATTCCCGCAGCTAGTTGTACAATATTTACCGCTTCCCTACCATTGCCAGCATGACGAGTGATTTCCTGCAGGGCTTCTTCTTCTAGAACCAGCAGTATTTTCTGAGCCGCATTTCGAGTTATAGCCTGGATAGACTTATGATCCAGGGGTTTAAAAAAAATCTCCATACACCTTGATCTCAAGGCCGGGGGAAGTTCATTAGGCATTCTGGTAGTTGCCCCTACTAAGCGAAAATCTGCAGGTAAACCATTTTGAAAAATATCATGGATATGGTCGGGAATATTTTTATCATTTTCAGTATAGTAAGCACTATCTAGCATAACCTTCCGATCTTCTAGCACCTTGAGTAGTTTATTCAATTGCATAGGATGTAGTTCCCCGATTTCATCAACGAATAGTATACCTCCATGGGCTCGAGTACAGGCACCAGGTTTCGGCTGAGGTATTCCCGCGGCACCCATGGAGCCAGCACCCTGGTATATGGGATCATGAACAGAACCTAAGAGCGGATCAGCTATATTACGCTCATCAAAGCGACATATCGTAGCATCTACTTCAACAAATTTAGCATTTTCCTTAAAAGGAGACATCAAGTTGGCACAGGCTTCCTTAAGTACCAGGCGAGCAGCGGCAGTTTTTCCCACCCCCGGTGGTCCATAAATAATTACATGTTGCGGGTTAGGTCCGCATAGAGCCGATCTCAGGATAGAAATGCCTTCCTCCTGTCCTATAATGTCACTGAAGGTACCGGGACGGCTCAGGCTGGAAAGTGGTTCGCTCAATTTCACGCTGCGTAGTTGCCTCAACTTCGTTGTTTCCTTCTCAGAGAACTTGGTTATTACCGCTTTTCTACTCTGTTGGCCCTTCAGAAGATTCCAGAAATACATCCCTATTACGATACCAAATAGCAGCTGAATGAGATATAAAATTCCTCCATATTGCATAAAAAAATCATTCATTAATTTTGTTCCTTTCCCGATCTGATCACAGTTATTATTCCCGTCGGAAAAAATTTGAATGAAGGAATTAATCAGAAAAAAAGGTAGCTTACGCTACCTTTTTCCATATTATTGATCCATTTTACTTATGCTAATTTACCCTACGCTTAGCATCTACCGTAACCAGCAGAGGTTTTTCTTTTTTGCTGATAACATCCTTGGTAATTAATACCTTGGTTATGTCGATACGAGAAGGTACTTCATACATTACCTCCAGCATAACATCTTCAATGATGGCCCGCAGACCTCGAGCACCAGTATTGCGGTGCAAAGCCTCTTCAGCTATTGCCTGCAATGCATCCGGCATGAATTCCAGATCTACCCCATCCAATTCAAACAGCTTCTTATACTGCCGGGTAAGTGCATTCTTAGGTTCGGTTAGAATCTTTACCAGGGAATCTTTATCCAATGCCTCCAAGGTGACAATAATTGGTACGCGTCCTACAAATTCGGGAATCAAACCATACCGAAGCAAATCCTGAGGTAGAATCATATTCAGTATTTCACCAATTTTCTTTTCTTCCCGGCTCTTAATATCCGCTCCAAAGCCCATCACTTTTTCGCCAACTCGGTTTTGGATAATCTTATCAATGCCTTCAAAGGCTCCCCCGCATATGAACAATATATTACTAGTATCTATTTGTATAAACTCTTGATGAGGATGTTTCCTGCCTCCCTGTGGAGGAACGCTGGCTACGGTTCCTTCAAGAATCTTTAACAGAGCCTGCTGCACACCTTCGCCGGAAACGTCCCGAGTTATGCTGGGGTTATCTGTCTTACGGGCAATCTTATCAATTTCATCGATATAAACGATACCCTTTTCCGCTTTTTCAATGTCATAATCGGCAGCTTGAATAAGTTTAAGCAGAATATTCTCAACATCTTCTCCCACATATCCAGCTTCGGTCAATGAAGTAGCGTCAGCAATTGCAAAGGGAACATTCAAAATACGCGCCAATGTCTGGGCCAGTAAAGTCTTACCGCTTCCCGTTGGTCCTAACATCATTATATTGCTTTTTTGCAGTTCAACATCATCCAGCTTCATAACCAAATTGATACGCTTATAATGATTATAAACAGCAACTGCCAAGGATTTTTTAGCAATATCCTGTCCGATAACATACTCATCCAATATTTCCCTTATCTCTTGAGGCTTAGGTATATCCCCAATTTCAAACCCAATATCATCGGCCAGTTCTTCTTCAATAATCTCATTACACAGCTCAATACATTCATCGCAAATATATACCCCCGGCCCGGCCACCAGTTTTTTGACCTGATCCTGGGTTTTACCGCAAAATGAACACTTCAATTGACCTTTTTCGTCCCCATATTTTTGCATTCTTTCACCTCTCTTTTCGGAAGGCTATTTCTTGATCGAAGCCTTAGTTTGGCTTAGCACTTCATCTATAATACCATATTCTTTGGATTCTAGGGCAGACATAAAATAATCTCGTTCGGTATCTTTTTGAATCTTTTCTATATTTTGGCCAGTTCTTTCAGCCAAAATCCGGTTCAGGTTTTCCCTCATCTGAAGTATCCTTTTGGCGTGAATGTCAATATCAGTAGCCTGCCCTTGAGTTCCACCAGATGGCTGATGAATCATGATTTCAGCATTGGGAAGAGCATAACGCTTGCCCTTTTCACCCGCACTTAGTAAAAACGCTCCCATACTAGCGGCCATACCCACACATATCGTAGATACATTCGGCCTGATATATTGCATGGTATCATAGATAGCCATGCCAGAAGTTATCGATCCACCCGGGCTGTTAATGTATAGGTTGATGTCTTTGTCAGGATTATCTGCTTCTAGGAACAAAAGCTGTGCGATAACCAGATTAGCAACATTATCATCAATTGCACTTCCTAGAAAAATGATGCGATCCTTCAAAAGTCGCGAATAAATATCATAAGATCTTTCACCGCGGTTGGTTTGCTCTACTACCATAGGCACAAGGTATGACACTGGAACTCCCTCCTCATCATTAAAGTATTCAAGCTCTACTCTATATATTATTCAAATTAGCCTTCTATGTCTCCATTTTGGTCGATATCCTGAGGCGGCACTTCTTTTTCAGTTATTACCGCATTATCCACCAAGTATTGAATGGCTTTATCAACCTTCATGTTAAACCTTACCTTATCCATAACACCTTCTAAATTCTGCCTGGCCTGATCCAAGTCCACGCCCATTTGTACGGCTATTTCCTCGATCTGTTTATCTACTTCTTCATCTGTAAGTTCAAACCCTTTTTCTTCAATAATTTTTTCTAACATAAAATTTGTTTTAGCATTACGTTCAGCTTCAGGTAACATATCCTGTCTAAATTCATGCAGGTTACTGTTGGTCAACTGAAAATATTGATCCATGGAAATGCCCTGGCTGCCAATCCGCTGTTCAAACTGGCTAAGAATAGTCTGAAATTGCATCTCAATAACGGCTGGTGCTATATCAATGCTACATTGTTCAGTGGCCCGTGCCAGAACTTCCTTCTTTGTAACCCCATTCTGGCGATACTCATTAGCTTTGACTAGGTTCTCTTTTACATCGTTCTTTAATTCCTCGATGGTATCAAAATCGCTTACTTCCTGCGCAAATTCATCATTTAGAGGCCTAAGCTCCTTATGCTCAATTTTACTTACGGTAGTCTGGAAAACCGCATCCTTGCCAGCAAGATCTTCTGCATGGTAAGCCTCTGGGAAAACAACCTTAACGTCTTTAGATTCTCCCACCTTCAGTCCTATTAATTGCTCTTCAAAACCAGGAATAAACGTATTGGAACCTAGTTCTAGCTGGTAGTCTTCACCAGTTCCTCCTTCAAAAGGAACTCCATCAATACAACCGACAAAATCAATTGTAAGTGTGTCACCTAATTCAGATGGGGTTTCTGTCTTATCTACAAGTTGAGCATAACGTGAACGCATCTCTTCCATTCTGCGGTCCACATCTGCTTCGGTGACCTTTTGGAAAGGTACGCTAACTTCTAATCCTTCCAATTCACCCAGAACAATTTCTGGCTTAACGGCCACCTTTACTTTGAATTTCAAAACCTCACCTGACTTTATTTCTCCAATATCAAATTCAGGTTGGGCAATCGGGTCTATATGCAAATCATCCAATGCCTGCTCATAAGCGTCGGGAATAACAAACTCCAGTGCATCTTCGTATAGTATCTCCTTGCCAAAATGCGCTTCCAAAAATTCCCTAGGTATTTTTCCCTTACGAAAACCCGGTATGCTAACCTGTTTCACTACTTTTCGAAAGGCTTTCTCCAGACCTTCTTCCAGGGTTTCTGCATCGATCTCAATTTCTAGATAGGCTTCACTATTCTCTATCTTCTCTAACTTGGCGCCCATTTATGCTCCTCCTTATTAATAAAAATTCTAATAATTTCCTGGCTATAATAGCTGCAATAAACTTGAATTACAACTTATAACCTTGTATCTACAGGGTAACACAAAAAATACAAGACCTCGGGCTAACCCGAGGTATGGACTTCTATGGAGCGGAAGACGAGATTCGAACTCGCGACCCTCGCCTTGGCAAGGCGATGCTCTACCACTGAGCCACTTCCGCAATCGTTTTTCTTCTACTATAAAAGAATAAATAATATTACCCTGTTAAGTCAAGTAATTAAGCACATAAATTTCATATTTTTATAATTTCTATATTATTTAGGGTTAACAAGTTCCACCGAGCTGCTTAAAATTTTAAGGGTCTCCTTATCCAGAAATCCGGATGGGCTCAATTTTTGAGCGTTTTGAAATTGAATCAAAGCCTCATTAAAATCATTTTCTGTAACTTTATTTCCTGAAAGGTAACCCAGTTTTACCAGTTGATTTACAGCCATCTGCAAGTCTTCCTCTGTCAAAAGCTGGATTGTAGCCGGAAGTCCATCACCATTATCGGCACTGTAATTCTTAATCCCGCTCTGGTTTACTTTAGCTCCCTGGGTACCTCCCGAACTGCTCTGAGATGCGCTCACATTATTGGCGTTAGCCTGAGCATTTGACTGAGTGTTAGCCTGAGTATTAGCTTGAGCGTTATCCCTATTGTATTTCCAGTGCTTCATTTCCAAGTCTTCCTTGTTCGGGTTCGACTCACCACTTTTCTTGGCCCCATCCTCGCTCGCGGCCTTCTGCGCTGCCTCAGTTAACTGATTGAAATTTTCCAAGGGTTTAGTAACTGCTGGATCGATCGTTACCTGCGGTTGCTCCAACCCCACATTTCTAGAGGATACACATCCCCCAGTCATCATTAGCAAAAAAGTTATAAGAATTATACCCGGTGCTTTCTTAAGCATTAATACCCACTCCCATTACAGTTAATCGTTAATGCTTCACTACAAAGCCAGTCTTAAACTTTGATGGATAGCTCAGGTTAACGGTCTTATTCTAATTATAAACCATAGGTTTCAATTTTATCTCTAAAAGTAACCTTTTGGCAGATAAAAAATAGAATATTATCAAAGAAAAAAATGAAAGTAGGAGTATATATATGCTTTCTGCGAGCAGATTGATTAGGATAACTCCAAATTTAATGTGTGGTCCTGATATACTGGAAGTTCAGGAAAAACTGACCAAGCTAGGCTATAAACCAGGAACTCCGAATGGGGTATATACAGAAGCTACCCGCCAAGCCGTACGACGATTCCAAGATTTCCGAGGTCTAAAAATGGATGGTTTAGTAGGGCCGGATACCTGGAAAGAACTTAACAAAGACCAGCGCGCTTTCCATCCTCTTAAAAAACCGAAATCTTCTGTCTCATCAAGCAGTCCCAAAATTCATGTTCATGTGGATACCCGCATCCTAACCTTGACCTCAAACGGTACTATTACAACTTATCCCGTAGCCGTTGGTAAACTATCTACCCCCTCGCCAGTAGGAGAATGGACCATTGTCTACAAGTCAGTAGACCCTGGTGGTCCATTCGGAGCCAGATGGATGAGATTAAGTGTGCCCTGGGGAAGCTATGGCATCCATGGTACCAACAATCCCAGCTCAATTGGCAAAGCAGTTAGCCATGGATGTATCCGGCTATATAATGAAAATGTGATTGAACTATATGACCGAGTATGGGTCGGAACTCCGGTTAGCATCACTGGCACGGTTAGAAAAATTCGCAACCTGAGAAAAGGCTTCCACGGAGAGGATGTGAGGGAGGTTCAGCAGATGCTCTCTGATTTGGGCTACTACCCCTATGCCATTGATGGATATTATGGAAACAAGACCCGTCTGGCGGTTATCCGTTTCCAAAAGGCAAATGGATTAACCCCTGACGGAATCGCCGGGAAAAAGACATATAAAGCTTTACAGATAGCTCATGATCTAGCAACAGACGACACTGATCCGTAAAAACTAACTTTTGAAATTGACATCTTTCGGCTATAAGTGTTATTATTGATGAGTTCGGGGCGTGGCGCAGCTTGGTAGCGCGTCTGGTTTGGGACCAGAAAGTCGCAGGTTCGAATCCTGTCGCCCCGACCAGTTTTTCTAATAAACATAAGTATCATTCCCACAACTTGTCTGTCATTTCCTCGATTTCCTTTCTAAGTTTCCCAGTATATTTCCTGTCAATAATCCACTGATTGTTTTTAAAAACCACCACATCTCCCTCTCGAGCTTCATTGGAAATATCAACACGCCTAATTATTTTTATATCACCTTTAACTTCTACAACTGCATATTCTCCTTCAAACCGGTCAATGACAGCTTTAATCATCCCATTCACCTCCTGCTTATTTACATATCTTTACCGTCCACTGCGAAATAAATCTCTGAATAATTATTTCTTACCCAACACCACTATACATAGTACGTAATACCCACATTGGGGATTTAAAATTTGAAATAGATAAAGTTGCTCTGCTGGGTTTGGGTGAAGATTACTAATATTAAAATGAAGATGGTATAGACCAGTGCTCTTAGCTGGGCGGGAAAATGATTTTGCCAGAATGCGTATATTTGCAGGTAGTTTTGCCGGGCCCAGCGTTCTGCCAGGTGCAGGAAATATAGAAATACCACCCAGCCAAAGTAGCCTGCCAGGGTGGTGTCAAGATTAAACGGGTTAATTGTCAGCATTTTCAAAACCATCCGTAAGGCGTTGTGAATCCCCTCTACCCGGAAGAAAACCCAACCCAGACAGGTGAGGTGAAAAAACACCATAACTGCTATACCGTGATATAGGCGGGTGCTGGTGAACTTCTGCAACAGAGAAGGTTTCCTCCACTTCGCCCAAATGTTATGTGCTATTAAAAGTATTCCATGATACATTCCCCAAGCTATAAAAGTCCAGGCAGCGCCGTGCCAGAGGCCCGAAATAGCCATAGCAATGAAGAGATTTAAATATTTTCGAGTTGGTCCATGCCAAGAGCCACCCAATGGTATATAAAGGTAGTCCCTTATCCAGTTGGACAGGGTTATATGCCACCTTTTCCAGAATTCAGTGGCATTCGAACTAAGGTACGGCGTTTTAAAGTTTAAGTCCAACTTTATGCCGAATAGATACCCGATGCCCACTGCCATCTCACTGTAAGCAGAAAAATCATAATAAATTTGAAAGGTGTATAAATAAGCTGCTATCCACGCTCCTGTGCTATTCAAATTCCCTCCCTGGGCAAAGAAGTTGTTGGCGGTAGTGGCAATATAATCGGCTATTATAATCTTTTTGAATAAGCCCATAGCCAGATAAGCCAGTCCTACTTTCACAGTGGCCGATACATCAAGGTTTTTTAAATTGCCTAGCTGGGGAATCAAATCCTTGCCCCGCATAATAGGACCAGCCACACGATGAGGGAAGAAGGAAATGAATACCCAGAATATCAACCAGGAGCGAGTAGAGGGTATCTTACCTTGGTAGACATCCACCAAATAAGCGATTAACTCAAAAGTATAAAAAGAAATACCGATCGGAAGAATTAGGTGTAAAAACAGAGGGTATTGGTTCAATAATGGCACTGACGTCAAGTTTTCCAAGTTGGTTAGAATAAAAAAAGTGTACTTAAAAAAAACTAGATTACCAACATTCAGAGCAATCGCCAACCATAAATATAATTGCCGCCTCTGACCTTTCAATTGCAAGGCCAAAAAATAGGTGCAGGTAGTAATGAAAAGAAATAAGCCTAGATAACCGACTCCCCCTACCGCATAAAACATCATATCGGCTAGTGCCAGGATGTATAGCCTCAGCTTGGGCAGAAAATAATACAATCCTAGTGAAATAACCATTAATACCATAAACTCAGGTGTGTGAAAGAGCATCAGGATTTAGCTCCTCCTTCAAAATTATTCCATAATAATTGTGCTAGTCCCTGGTATCCACCAGCAGTCAGATGCAAATGATCAGAAAAAAGATTGGAATCAATTTTCCCTTGCAGATTTAGGTAGGTAACCTCTTGCATCTGAAAGTAATGATCTATCTGCTGAAGGTTACGAATATAGCCTGGAGCCATAACTTCGTCACGCATCAAAGTTTCGTTAGCAGCTGCCAGGAATATCAAGGTATGCTTCTTTTGTTGATGGGCAATTATTTTATCTAAAAAATATATCTGCGGGTTATTGATACTCATATCAAACGCTTTGCTAGAGAATCCCGGTAGATACTCAGGTTGCTGAAGAATTTGCCTCAATCCTTCTTTTTCAAACCACGGACGGGCATCACCCAGCGCATCATCCAGTGGACTTGCACCGATCAGTTCCCGCAAACGACTATACAGCGCTTTCTTTATAAAAGCGCTGTATCTGTCCATTTCCACATTATCCAACACCATTTGATGCACTTTGAACTCCAGGTCCTTCTGATCTTTATAGTTATTGGCCTTCAAATTCGCCAGTACCCTATTAAAACTGTCTTTATCCAAGTATTTAAGATCGTTTTTCAACCAGAACACGCTGGGGGGACTTGGCTCACGATCTACAAAACCACTATAGTTAACATTAATAATAACATTGTCGGTAGATATATGATGCTGATCCAACTTCAAGAGCATGGTATAAATATCACCTGTCTGCATGGCTGGCAAGGACAGGTTGAAAATCTGGCATGGATGGGCAGGCGAAGACTCCCTGGCCAATTGCTGCATGTAAAATCCGATCGATTGCTTGGCATTCCCAGGCCCGCTATAAGCAATGGAGTCTCCGAGAATGATAATATAGTCAGTCAATTTTTCTCTTTTTATTTGTAAATCAATTTGGTCCAGAATAACATCTATGCTATATAGGTTATCCTTTACCAGACTGTAATCCATACGATCCCTAAAAACCATATCTAAAGGAATTAGATATGGCATCGTCAGTTGTATTAGCAGCAAATATCCCAAAACATATTTAAAAGACTTCATCTCAATCGCCTGCCTTGCATATTCAGACCTGTTTGTATTCTGTTTGTATTCTACCTGTCAATTCAAGCCTTGGCAACCTTCACCTCATCATGAACGTCCAAAGATCAACGTCTCTATTTGTACAAACACCATCCTCAAATAATAGCAATTTACAAAGAGAAAGAGTCTGACTAAAAGTCAGACTCTAATAGACTTACATCGGCTATGCCCAGTTGTTTCGTGTGCTCGGGCCGCCCACTTTCTCACCATTCTTCCATTCGCCTTCGTAGGTTAAACTGCCATTATTGGCATAAACCTTACCGAAACCATCCCTGCGACCATCTTTATAATCACCTTCGTATTGGAGAGTACCATCTGTATAAAACTCTTTAGCCTTGCCATGCTGTTTTCCATCTTTCCACTCACCATCATACATACTGCCATTCCGAAAGTAGGCCTTACCCAAACCATGAGGTTTTCCATCCTTGATTTCTCCATAATAATCGATCTTAACGTGCGAACCAAGATCAAAATCGTTAATTTCCGCCATAATTATTCGCCTCTCTTTCGATATGTTTTTCATATTATAAGCTATTTATCAATATTTATCCATTGTCAGGCCATCTATATACCTAAATATGTCTTATATTTCCCTAAGTACTTCTTAGTCCCTTATCCATGCTCTTATACCTTTATCCCTAAGTAACTGAAGAGCCACCTGAACCTGAGACTGGGGTACTCCCATACGAATTGAACCCTCATTTTCGTCCCTTACTCCCATTATTTGAATATCATTAATATTTATACCCGCCTCACCTAACAAGGTCCCTAAAACCCCAATAATTCCTGGCTTATCAGGAATAATGGCCACAATGTCGGCAGAATACTCCAAGCTGCTACGGGAAAGCGGCATATTTTTTCGCATTCGTTGGGCAGTCGCTAGGTATTGGCATAGACTCGTCCTATCATTATTTTCGATAGCCTGCTGGTAAAGGTTTAATTGGGAAATCAAATCACGTATTTCTTCTACTACCGCTATTCCATTAAGAAGCAGGATATCCTCCCACAGCTCGGGATTAGAAGCTGCTATTCTGGTAGTATCGCGCAAACCTCCCGCAGCTAAACGTAAAGCCCCCTGGTGCTGCTCCAGCTTATTCATTAAACTAGCTGCTACGATATGAGGCAAATGGCTGACTTTACTCACCATCTTATCATGCTCATCAGGTGATAGAATTACCACCCTCGCCCCCGTTTCCGCCAGCAAATCCTTCAAACTCTCTATTTTTTCACTGGCCGTCGTTGCCAAGGGCGTTAATACATAGATTGCATTTTGCAGCAGATATTTATCGGCCCCAGTTATACCGCTCCGATCAGAACCGGCCAGGGGGTGCCCCCCAATAGCGCTAACCCCAGGGGGCAAATATTTTTCATACTGCTTCATTACCCACGACTTGACGCTTCCCACATCGCTTACTATCGTTCCCGGACTAAGCTCTTCGGAAATCTGCATTAGTATTTGGGGAATAATTCGCAATGGCGTAGCAATAAATACCACATCACAGGCACTTATATCTTCATTAAGCAATGGGCGGCTTATCGCAGCCATTTCCATTGCTTTTTGCATAGTTGCAGGGTCAATATCAGTCCCCAGCACCTCAAGATCAGGCCGGGCACTCTGCAGAGCCATACCCAATGAGGCTCCAATTACACCTAAGCCAATGATAGCGATTCTCTTCATGCCATCTAATCCTCACGCCTATCAGCGCTAAGTGCCATTTTCACAGCACGCACCTGTTCCATCAGCAATCCAAAATCATCAGGAATTAAGGATTGCGGCCCATCAGACCAAGCTTCCGCTGGATTGGTGTGCACCTCAATAATGAGACCATCACAGCCACAGGCAACCGCAGCCAGTGACATGGGAGTAATTAATTCTCTTTTCCCGGTTCCATGGCTGGGATCAACAATAACCGGCAAGTGGGATAGCTGCTTGACCAGCGGAACCGCACTTAAATCCAAGGTATTGCGGGTGTATGTCTCAAAGGTGCGAATGCCCCTTTCACATAAAATTACCTGTTCATTCCCGCTGTCCAGTATATATTCGGCAGCCATCAGCCATTCTTCAATGGTAGCTGCCAGCCCCCGTTTCAAAAGCACGGGTTTATTGATTTTACCGACTTCCTTCAAAAGGAAGAAGTTCTGCATATTACGCGCTCCAACTTGGATTATATCTACATAATCAGCGACTAGGGAAACAGATTTCTGATCCATCACCTCAGTTACGATAGGAAGGCCTGTGATATCACGAGCTTCGGCCATAATCTTCAAACCTTCTTCACCCAGACCCTGGAATGAGTAGGGTGAAGTACGGGGTTTAAAAGCCCCTCCGCGCAAGAGACTAGCTCCCCTTGCCTTAACCTCCAGCGCCGTTTCCAGGAATAGTTCCCTACCCTCGACTGCACAGGGACCAGCAATCACCGGCATACTGCCATCCCCGAAGCAGGCATTCCCAACCTTTACGACCGTGTTAGTGACCTTAAACTCACGCGATGCCATCTTAAAAGGTTTCAAAATTGCCACTACGTTTTCCACGCCTGGAAGCGCTTCTAGGGAACAGGCCTCCAGACGCTGGCGATCTCCCACTGCCCCCAAGATAGTTCTATTTACCCCTTCCGACAGATGCACGTTGAAACCTGCCGCCAAAAGGCGTTGATTCACAGCATTGATCTGCTCAGGAGTTGCCCCTTTTTTCATTACTACTACCATCCTGCCTAACCTCCTCATTTTTGTAGGGTGACTGAAAACAGAAAACACCACGAGCTAAGCCCCTGGTGTTAGAGAAAGCAAAAAAACCTCTCCCATCCTGCCGCCCTACCTTTTTAATAAAACCACTCATTTTTAGAATCTACCATACTACAGTTATTATAATAGCATAACCTGCCCCAAGCTTCAATTACTAATCATCTGACATATTAGGGACTATCAAGAAATGAACCAGTGAAGTCCAAGGATGGACTAATGTCGCGACGTCCACGGAAGGACTAGTGCAGCGTTGCCATGGATGGCAAAGAGCGACCATTTACTCCGGTCTTTTTCCCACTATACTTCGTTAATCCTCGGAGTATTGTGCCTTTTTATTCCTTGACAGTCCCTAATAATTGCCAATAATTAAGCCGGAGCTCAAGCTCCGGCTTTAATCAGATGTTTTTCAGTATATTTACTATTATATACCTAGATGGTAATAAGTCTTAGGCCCAACCACGCCATCCGCAGTTATCCCAGACGCAGTTTGTAAAGCTTTTACTGCCGTCTCGGTCGCCGAACCAAATTTACCGTCCAAAGCGCCAGAATAATAACCCAAAGCCTTTAGTCGTTCTTGCAAGAAAAATACATCAAACCCCTGGTTACGGTCAGAGCGATCCTTTTGGAGCAAGCGGCCCCCGTAATTGGTCTTAACATAGAGTTTGTTAAAAGTGTTGCGGCCTACAATACCATCAACTGTCAAACCATTATCAGCTTGGAACAACTTGACAGCTGCCTGGGTTTTGGAACCAAACTGACCGTCAGCTGGCATCCCTAGTGCAGTTGCATATTTCTTGAGATCACCAGCCATGCGGTTTTGCAATATAGTTACATCATTACCGGACGACCCTTTTTGGAGGGTTCGTGCACCAAACGCATTGGATCCGGTTACTTCGCCAAAATACAAGAACGTATTTTTCCCCACAATTCCATCAACTGTCAAGCCAAAATAGCCCTGAAATTTCTTAACCGAAGCTTGCGTTGACGAACCAAATACTCCGTCCACTGTAACTGGTATAGCTATAGAAGAGGGCAGCTTATTCAGGAGCGTCTGCAGTACCGTTACATCGTCTCCGGTGCTACCGAGTTTCAACACACGACCTCCGAAGTAATTAAAAGCCAATATAATAACCTCCTTTAAACTTATTTCCTTTTATCTTATGAGTCCAGTTTAAAGAAGGTTACTAATTTCATCTACTTCCTTTATAAGTCATATAGCAAGTATAATCGCCATTCTAACCACGTTAATAGCATATTCAAAACCTTATCTTCAACTAATAAATATAGTAAATGTCGTTAAAATTCAACTTTTTCTTGAAATGCTTAGTTAAAAGAAGTATAATGTTTTTTGCCGGCGGGTGTAGCTCAATGGTAGAGCCCCAGCCTTCCAAGCTGGTTGCGCGGGTTCGATTCCCGCTACCCGCTCCATTTTTTTGTCCCTGTGGCTCAGCTGGATAGAGCAACGGACTTCTAATCCGTAGGTCGGGGGTTCGAATCCCTCCGGGGACGCCATTTAATTCAGTCAAGCCTCACGTGGTGGGTGTAGCTCAGCTGGTTAGAGCACCAGATTGTGGCTCTGGGGGCCGTGGGTTCGAGTCCCATCATCCACCCCATATTAACCTTGACAGCCGCACGACTATCCTAGTATACTCAGTAGCGTTGGGGTGTCGCCAAGCGGTAAGGCAACGGACTTTGACTCCGTCATCCGGTGGTTCGAATCCATCCACCCCAGCCAATTTAATACATTTTCGAGGGCCATTAGCTCAGTTGGTAGAGCACCTGACTTTTAATCAGGGCGTCCCGCGTTCGAGTCGCGGATGGCTCACCATTACAAAGACTAATCCTCCGGGCTTCCGGGGGATTTTTTACTGCATTAATTTATGTGTCTTATGGTCAAATTCTACGTTGATTAACGCCTTTTAATCCCTATAAATTTTAAGAAGTGGTTCAAGAAATGGTTCAGGTGTGGAGTTCGCTACCACCGGTATCAGCAGCTTTAAAAAGACTGAACTGTTAAATAATTTGGGTATAACTTTAAGTATGTAAATCAGGAGAGCAATGACTACAAATTATTGTGCTCCATAAGTGCAAGTAATTGTGGAATTGTTTCTGCAATTAACAAATGTTCTTTGACTCATGCGCATTAAATACATATAATAATATCAAGAGGTGAGGAGATGAAACGTAGAGATCTGCTTAAAAAGCTAGAAGCCAATGGTTGGTATAAAGCCAGAAGCGGAGGCGATCACGACATCTACACGAACGGAATAAGATCAGAACCGATTCCAAGGCATAAAGAAATCAACGAAATCACAGCAGACAAGATACTGAAAAGGGCGGGGCTAAAATAAAGTGTGGCTCCAAACAGGGATGAATATACATAAACTACAAAGGAGGAATATCCCTATGAAATTAGCATATCCGATTATCTTAACAGAAGTATCTGAAAAACATTTTTCTGGTTATGCTGTCAATGTCCCCGATTTAGATATTGATACCCAGGGGGAAAATATTGCCGAAGCTATATCAATGGCCCGTGATGCTATTGGTATGTGGGCTTGCTTTGAAATTGACGAAGGTCGAAAGGTTTCACAACCTAGCAACATGGATAATATAGCAGTCCCTTCTGGGAGCACCTTGGCGTTTGTTGATATCGATATTGATGCTTATCGTCGGGCTCATGATAGCCGCTCAATTAGAAAAAATCTTACTCTACCAAGCTGGCTAAACGATCTCGGCGAACACGCCGGTGTCAACTTCTCGCAGGTTTTACAGGAAGCTTTAAAAACAAAATTGAACATTCAAGACAGATAACTCTACAAGTTGATGAACTGGGCAATTAACCCCAGTTCTTATGTTCTTTATCATGCCAGCATTGCAATTAGTACATTCCACACTTAAAGTTATATTGACAGGTATTAAATTATCAAAGGCCAATATTTTACATTACACAGTTAAAGCTTCATACCCAAAATTTGGCTGTAAAATAGATATGACGACATCGATATTTTAAGTAATTCTATAGTAAAAAAGATGAAGGTGTATTTTTTTTGGACGAAATGACTATACTGCAGAAATTAATTTGTGAAATCGATCGAGATACGGATATTCCTGCGGAATTGAAAAAGCGGAAGAAGGCATATGTACTGCAATTGATGCAGAGTGCAGCACAGTACATCACGAAGGTGGTAGAGCAAGGGGTTCAGATTCAGATGTTAGAGGGGCAAGTCGATAGGGAAACTAAAGAGATGCTGGCTGGGATTGATGCAAGCCGCACGAAAATTCATGACAGCCTAATTGTTAAGATAAATGTTGTAAACAGGCTCTGCGCGGAATATAATTTAGACCTCATATGTCCCGGGGAAGATAACCGCCGCCAAAAAGGAGATTTTGCGCTAGAATTGGTAACACAGTATTTTCAGGATCGGATTTAAACGGCTATTTTGCTAGCTTATTCATCATTTCACTATGCTTTTTGTTAGAATCTGCTATAGCCTTAACTACCTCTGAATCTTTTGCTGTTGCTGTTGTTATCGGCACTTCTTTTTTATCTGCCAAAGTTAACACCCTCTTAAGCTAAATATCTCTAAATATTAGTCTATCATCTGCTCAATAGCTATTCAATATTTCCCTTGGGGTTTTTCACGTTTCATAAAATTATGAAATGTGAATTTTAAGCAAACGACAGAACCGTCATTTTTTTCTGCATATAACATATAACCGGAGGACGCGCGTCCTTTAGGGTTTCTCCCAAAACCGGGAGAAAGGTATATCGGGTTTATCCGGAAACCTCTAACCATCATAAATTTATGATGGTTGGGCGAAAACCTAGAACCGCCATCTAGGCTTTTCGATAAATTTATCGGAAAGTCAGCTAAAGTCGCAATATAGGGTTTTTAATAAATTTGTTAAAAAGTCAAAGCCCGCCATTTAGGGTTTATCATAAGTTTATGAAAAAGTCAGCCCCGTAATATAGGGTTTACACCAATTTTGGCAAAAACCCAGAACCGTCATTTTTTTATGTAAAAAGTAAATTTATTTGTTTTGGGTAAGCTCTAAAATTATTAAAGCTTGTAAGCATACTTACAAAAACATACATAATAGATGCCCCCAAAACTGAGGACATCTATTATGTTTCTACCTATTACTTCTTAACTTCCGCACAATTTTACCATTAGATTGTGCAGAACAATAATAAATAGATGATAAAAGACAGAAGAATTTTATTTTTATGCAAAAAAACCCCTCATTTTGAGGTATTTACAAGAAGTGCCGGTTCGGGCCTCTCGGCCCTCACCTAGCACCATCTCCCGCGCGTCCCAGTCGCAGCGCTTCCGCTCACGACTTACTTCTATATATAGTCAGTCAGGTCTTGCATAATATAATTAACTGCAGTATAAACCCCGGTAGCAACCACCTCCAACATAATCTACGCCTCCGCCACGCCACGTAATGTCCAGGCAACCCATTTACCTATCTGAAAAATAAAAGGCCTCTGGCAAACCTATGTAAAAAATCTTTTTAAAAGGAAATTGACCCCTTAGGATCTAACGTGATATTATCTATCTAGTCTGGGATTTACTTAGACCGCCTTATTTGGCAGTCCGTAACAGAGACGTCTGTAATTTTGCAGACGTCTCTGTTACGTGTCTGGCATGCTTTTGCAATACAAGAGGCCATGCGGTTTTGTTCTGTTTCCATTTAATGTTAGTCAAAAAACTTCTCTCTCAGAATATTTAGCAGGGTCATAGTTTTTTTAATTTGACTGAAATGTGCTGAGAGGATATGCTTTTATTAGATTTGCCGCTTTTTTTGCAGGCGGTAAGTCTCAAAGTCCGGTCCACAGCCAAGACCGCCATGTTTGGTAGCAGGGCGGTCTTGTGCTATTTAAACATAATATTAGTATTAATGCTTATCTTCTTTCTCACGGTGCTCTTTTGCCACAGGATCGAAGCAATCTCTTGATTCAGCCGCGATTTTGTCTAAACACTTGGACGTATCTTCATAGTCAAATGGTCCTTTCATTTTGGCAGCAGCAGTCCCAACAGCCTTTGATATCTCCGATTTAGTATCACCCACAAGGCAACCTCCTTAAGAGCTTAATTTTAAGCTGACGATAATTCTAAACTGGCCCGGCGCTATCCTCCCGTCAGCTCCTATGACACAATTATACCAGTTAATATAACAGCCTAAAAGCCTTGACTCCCCTCTCGTGCCCCCCCCCATAATTTTCAGGTGAAAGGCCCCGGGTAGGCGAATTAAAATCGCGTACCTACGCAAGCAAAATAAGAATATAAATAACAATTAGCAGCAACATATTAATGTATTGTTAAATGCACTATACAATTGCGCTTGTAAATGTATTGCTAAATATATAGCAGAATATATTGCAAAAGGTATTGGTGCATATATTTAATAATTAATTTAAGAATACTTTATATTTGCAAGTAGAACTAAGCGCTTGCCACTAGCGTGCCGGCGCGCATAAAAAAGCACCTACCCCGCTCGGCACTAGCATGCCAGCGCGAAATAACTTCCAATTTTCGGCCGCAAAAATAGGCATAAATACAGCGCCAAAACTCCCTGCCAATGCCGGGTCGCTTTGGCGCTGTGCACTCTTTTTCTACATTTGATTTTGCCCATAGGCGCGAGACGATAGTCTCTACCAACCACTTTTGACTACTTTTAGCTCTGCTTTATAAGTCCATTCCGCATGGCTCCACTGGCATTTTGACTGCTAGTCAATTTGACGAAAGCAGCCCTTCGATTTTGACCACTTTTTTAAGGCCATTTTGACCACTTCGGGCTTCCATTTTTCTGGGAAATAGCAGTAAACTTTTAGCAAAGTACAAGCCCTTGTTATATTTTTTTATTTCTCTTTTATTGCCTGATGTGTTTACATTTATGTTATTTTATTCCTTTTCCTCATTAATAAATGGTTAATCTTTAATTATATGGGAGGACTTGCTGGCAATTATTTAACCTAAATATTTGTTATTTAGTTGTTGCAAACTGATGTAATATGATGTATAAAAACCGCCCTGTGTTTAGGGCGGCTACTGCCGTCGTTCCGCAAATTGTATATAAGTCCTAAACAATTTATCAGATGTTTGACAATATGTCAGATTTTAGCTACAACTTAAGTTTTTACCAGGACCCTATAGCCTCAAAAAAAATATTTCCAGAGCCGCGCTAGCGGAAAAGGCTCCCCCCTGTGAACCCACTATGTTGTAGCAAATATGGGGTTACCGGGATATTTACCAGGCCAAAACTCACTGCACCCTTCCAAAGTGTTTTCAAAAACGCCACTCCTTTCCAAGCTTATTAATACTTAGCTTCTAGTCTTTACCAGCAATTTATTCGTGATCCCCAAAATAGCTTATTTCGTCTACAAAACCAACACTAGAGGGTACACCTCAGATAACACTAAGGAAGCATTAAGTAAAACTATGTTCTTTTAGCAGCCCCCCTGAACTGTGCCTTTTTGTTATAATGACTAGATATTAGGCTAATTGTCTTTTTACGCCAATAAGAATAGTCTTTATAATACCCACAGCTACTCGCGGCAGTTAACCCATTGCGTGGCTGAAAACGGAAGTATAATTGAGATTAGCGAGAAGAATTCATGTGAAAGGTAAGGTTGCTGCCGGCAGAGTGATGATAGATGGACTGGGTGTAGGTGATGTGGGCTAAATTGTTACATGGTAAGCTTAATTAAACGATTGCTTATGTGTAACTTATGAAAATGCAGATTGCCTTTAATCCATTCGAAAGCATCTTTATGATAGAAAAAAACATGAGTCGGATCATTTTTGTAGTGCCAGTTTTTAAAATCCACTTGGTCCGAATAGAGTTCAGTCATACAATATAAAACCCCACCTGGCTTTAACAGCGATTGTAAGAGCAGAAAATCCTTGAGGGGATCGTTAAAATGTTCGATTACCTCGCAGCAGGCGATATAATCATATTTTAATCTCAGAACTTCGGGTCGATTCCAAAAGAAGGGGTCATATAAATCGATGTTATAACCTGCATCTTGCAGAAGCTTCGTAATCACCGGACCAGGGCCTGCCCCAAAATCTAAACCTGTATGCTCCGGTGTAAAATCGCGTTTTATCTCATCGGCTATTGGGGATACAAACTTCTGATATCTAGGATCGTCTACACAGTTATTATGTTTTCTATAACGCTTTCTTTCCTCTTCTAAAGAAATAAAGTGTTTTGGGGCTAGCATGATGGATGAACAGTTCTTACATTGATAGTAATGCCTCTGATTAGATTCGTAGAAGAAATCGGTCTGGTCATTACATAATGTGCAATATGGTTTCAGCATAAATGACAAAGTTTCCTTTCTCGTATATGGTATAAATATAACCTTTAGTCAAGCTTCCCACTCAAATTGAATTTCATGAACATATATAGTATACTTAAATAAATGAATATTCAATACGGTCAAAGTGATTCTAATGAAAATTAGGAGAGTGGGGATCAAATACCTAAGTTCTATGGGTAATGGATAGGGTATTTTATTCATGAGAAGTCGGCATACTGGGGTGGGTAGCCTTTTATAAGGTTATCCACCTTTTATTTTATAATCTTGTTGCGAGTACGGGTTAAGAGGCGCGATCAATTACTTTATTATGAAGCAGAATAAAGGAGGGTGTGTCACGTGAAAATTACGATTGGAATGTTCGGCTTTGGCAAGACGGGGTCTGTAGTGGCTGAAGAGATTATAAAAGATGAAATATGTGAATTAAGATGGGTATTGAGAAAATCAACGACTAAGGAAGGCGAATACGCAAGTCGCTTGTTAGGCCTTGATCACGATGAAGGCAAGATATATTCTGTCGAAAACATTGATCTAGATACTTTTTATGAAGATAATTATGTGGATGTAATCATTGACTTTTCATCTGCCAACGCGACTGAGAATTATGAAAAAGCGGTCCAGTATGGAACTCGCATCGTGTCAGCCATCTCAAAATATGATAGAGTCCATCTGGACCAGTTGAAGGATCTGAGTAAGCAAACGGCGGTATTATATTCTCCCAACATCACGCTGGGCATTAATTTCTTAATCGAGGCATCTAAAGTACTGCAAAGGATCGCTCCCCACGCTGATATTGAAATCATCGAAGAACATTTTCGTGGTAAAAGCAATGTTTCTGGAACAGCGTTAAGAATTGCGGAAGATTTGGGTCTTGATATAAAACAACATGTGAATTCCATCCGCGTGGGGGGGATAATCGGTAAACATGAAGTGGTTTTTGGACTTCCTAATCAGACTATACGGATAGTACATGAATCACTTAATCGGGCAGCTTTTGGACAAGGAGCAATTTATGCTGCCAAATGGTTGGTGGGGAAAGATAAGGGTATCTACACTATGGAAGAAGCCGTAGCCTTGAGCTTTGCGAAAAATCCCCATGTGTTTGAAGTTACTGAGTAACTTATGGCATCAAAACAGAGCTCATTCCAACGGGGGTGCCATTGGTACTGAATAAATTTGTGTAATAATATTTTAACGAAAATAATATACAATTGGCGGACGAAGTAATCCCAATGAAAATTAGGAAGGTAACCATTGAATGTCATTAAATAATCACCCAGACTACCACGAAGAACTACAAAGACTCGATTATACCATTGAATATGTTACTAATGTGATATTGGCGATGGAGACTAAGCGTAGTGAATATAATGAAGAAATGCGCCAGGCATACATCGATTTCGATTTCCTGGACAGCAGTCTAAGTTATGTTCGGATCATGATGAATTCTAAATTTTTAGAAAAGTTAGAAAATAGCTATGACGGTCTTGTGAGGGCGCAGACGAAGCCGTATTTTTGTAGAATTGATCTTACGGTGGATGGAACGCAGCAGCCGCTTAAACTGTATATCGGGAAAACAGCCCTGCCTCGGGTTGAAGAGGGTGAAAGTCCACTGATCGTAGATTGGCGTTCGCCGATTGCCAGTGTTTACTATGATGGTAAACTGGGTCATGTTAGCTATAACACTCCCTCCGGAATCCAGGAGGGCGAACTGCACCTTAAAAGGCAGTACACCATTAATAACAGTAAGCTAGAAAATATAATGGATGTAGATTTTACTGCTTCGGATACCTTCTTACAGGCGGCGTTGGAAGAGAATAAGGACAATCGCTTAAAGGACATCGTATCTACGATTCAGGCAGAGCAGAACGACATTATCCGCGCGGCTATCGAATGTCCTCTGATTGTCCAGGGGGCTGCCGGCAGTGGGAAGACCACGATCGCCTTGCACCGGATTGCATATCTTATTTATACCTATGAAATCAGCTTTCGTCCCGATAATTTCTTGATTATTGCACCCAATCAGCTGTTTTTAAATTATATTTCTGAGGTTTTACCGGAACTAGGGGTTGAGAAGGTTAAACAGACCACCTTTATTGATTTGGTGCAGGATCTTGCGGGGATAAAATACAAGCTGGTAAGTCATGATGAAAAGCTACTGAAGCTATTGGACCCTACTGCAGATGAACAGCATAACTCGTTATTGCGGCAGGTATCAGCATTCAAAGGCTCCCTGGATTTTCGAGATTTAATTGATCAATATGGGGCGTCTGTGGAACAATCCTTTACGCCTAACCAGGACTTCAAATTAGAGAACTATACCATTATGAATGCGGATGAAGTTCGCAATTTGTTGTTAAATGATCTATATTACTTGCCACTGTACAGTAGGATTCCAAGCATTAAGAAACTACTCTCCACCCGATTAAAAAAAGAACTGGTGTCGATTGTGGAGGAAGTGGAAGACCATTATGAAACCTTGATTAAGAAACTGAGGATAACTGCATTGCCCGCCGAGGAGAAGAGAGAAATCCTGGGTGAACTGATGGAGGAAAGGCAGCAGAAGATCGATTCCCTGAAGAGAGGTGCAAAAACTGCTGTAGCAAAATATATGTCTCTTTTTCCCAAGCATGATGTCATGCACCATTACACGGATCTGGTAAGCACTCCTGAGCACCTGCAGCACTTTGGAAACAATTTGCTGGATGGAAAATTTCTAGCCTACTTTTGTAATCATAATACAGAGCTGTTAAATAAAAACCGCATCGAGTTTGAAGATCTTACCGGAATCTTATATTTACAGCACAAGATTTTCGGCTTGAAGAAGGAAATGAAGATCAAATATGTGGTGATCGATGAAGCGCAGGATTTTAGCATTTTCCAGATCAATACCCTTAAAGAGATATTGAATACCGAAATGTTCACCATGTTAGGTGATCTGGCCCAGGGCATTCATTCCTATCGAGGAATCAATGACTGGAATGAGGTCATGAAAAAGGTTTTTATAAACGGTAATTGCAGGTATCTGACCTTGGAGCAGAGCTATCGCACAACCATAGAGATTATGGATGTGGCTAATGCCGTAATAAAAATGAGCGAGCTTCCCGATATGGTGCTGGCCAAACCGGTAGTGCGTCACGGGGATAAGCCGAGAATTTATAAGTTAGCTACCCCAGAAGAGATGTTGAATGTGCTGGAGAAAAGGGTGCAGCAACTACGAGCCAAGCATTATGATACCATCGCAATCATTTGTAAGACTGCCAGTGAATGTGCCTTGCTAAAGAAAATGCTGGACAAGCGAGGCAGCTTCGTTGTCAAACAGCTGAGTGCAGATGATTTGAGCTACGAAGGCGGGATCGTGATTGTATCCGCCTACCATGCCAAAGGCTTGGAGTTCGATGCCGTGATCATTGCAACGCTAGAAGAAGACTACCCTGTAAAAGAACTAGACCTGAAACTTCTCTATGTCGCGATGACCAGAGCGCTCCATAGCCTTGATATCATATGCTGCGCTTCGACGCTCTCCTGCTTGGAGGGTAAGAATGACGACTTGTATTCCGCAATTTTATAAAACCAAACATTTTACGCGACACAGTAATTAACGAATATTTATAATCATCAACGAATCAGAGAAAGTATAGTTATTCCTAGGGCTATCCGATATTAGGCGAAGGGTGAGTAAATAAGCTATTTGTATGCCTTAGCCCCTTGGGCTCTAATGAACAAATAGATAATGAGCGGATTCCTACTATATTAAATATTGAACAAGATGGAGGTTTTACATGATATAACAGTTACCAGATTAAAAACGCTCTCCCTTTTTTTGCTTTTCAATAAAATCTTTTAAATCAGCTTTAACGACCCGCCAGTGGCGGCCTACTTTAAAAGCAGGGAGCTTTTCTTCCTGAATGAGCTTGTAGGTCGTTATTTCGCTGATTTGTAAGTAATCAGCAACTTGGCTTACCGTCATAATTTGGTCATCTGAATTCAACATAATTCACCTTGCACCTTTCTATTCATTCGAAGCAGTCGTAAATGTTATTTCCGGGTATTTGTCTTTTAACCTGTTTAAATAAAACTCATCTTTCATAAGAATAACGATTCCGTCATCCTGATCTTTGACACAGAGGTTTTTAATTCCCCGCAGGTCGTCTGGATTTACAGCGCTGATTAAGAAATTAGGATAATACCCCATATGTGCATTGTTATGTATTTTCTCTGATGGTCCCAATGAAAATGTTAATCGTTTTAGCAGCCTGATTCAAGCCTTTTGATAGTTTAACCATTTAAAGTGAGATATACAATTGATAAATAAGATATTTTGAAACCAACTATATATAATTAAATATAATTGAGTATAATTGAGTATAATATATATTAATATACTTTATTCTGCTATAATATAATAAAACAAAATGAGGAGAAATTTCGATGGTTATTACACCCCCTTGAAAAAAATGATTTTAGCTTATTTAAATTCTTAATACGTGCTGGGGGGTCAATATGGACTTGCTAAAAAAAGATTTCTATTTCCTGGATGATAAATATCAGGTTCTATCTAATTATAATGTCGAAAATAAGATGCATTTTCGCAATTTTATTGTAACCAAAAATTTAGAACCTTTCATTATGTTTGATGTAGCCATTTATGAGAATATCGCCGAAAAATATGAATTCAGTCCATCAGTTTTATTGTTGGAGGTTGGAATCAAAATATTCAACCAAATGCTACAGGAAAACAATTTTTCCTTTTCAAGAGGTTTCATCTCTGAACATTATCCAGATTTAAGTGCGGTCAACTGGCAAATATTAACCAAGGGTTACTAAAATGTATAGGAGATACCGGTTTTTGCCACTGGTAACAGGGTTAACCGGAACGGCTTTTTCAGTGGCGTATCTGTTTATGGACAATTATTTATCCTTCATACAGCTTTGCCAGTTAAATATATTCATTCTATCGGCTATAGGAGTTATCCTAGGTTTTTTTCTTCGCAAGCTGTTAATAGATAGTAACACGGATTTTGCTACCGGATTATATAACAAAAGATACTTCAGCCATAGACTTGCTTTGGAAATGAACAAATTATCAAGGAACAGCCGAGAATTAACGCTATTATTTCTTGATATTGACAGCTTTAAAGAGTTAAACGATACTTTTGGCCATGTCTATGCTGATAAGGTCCTTTGGGAAACTGCCTCCCTCCTAAAATCCACTTTTACTGATCCAAAGATAACAATTGCCCGATGGGGCGGTGATGAATTTGCCGTGCTCTTGCCGGGTATTACCTTGTTACAAGCAAATAATTTTATCCAAAAATTCAACCAAATTGTTTTTGATCATTTCCATGGACAGATTTCTATCAGCATAGGAACAGCATCGACAAACAAGAAAATAGACCCCGTTCGTTTTATTGAAGCTTCCGATCTGGATCTTTATAATAATAAAATGTCAGCCATATCTAGCAATAAAATTAAAACCACGTGGCCATCACTATGAAAAACTGTGAAATGAAGCTGGACGGCAATATATTGACCTCCTGTGCCTTAAATGTGCACGAAATATATTTTAGAAGGAAAATAGTGGATTTACATCAGTATAATTCTGGAATTTGGGTATAATTAAACTGAAAAACACCTTCTTTTTTGGAAGGTGTTTTTTAAGACAATACCTGAAATAAATAGAGGAGTGATACCATGTCTCATATTGATAATTACCTTACCTGGCTTAATAATTCGCAAATAGATGAAGAGACAAAGGAAGAATTAAGACAAATCCAAAATAACACTGGAGAAATAGAAGAAAGATTTTATAAAGATCTGGAATTTGGTACTGGAGGTTTCAGGGGGATTATTGGAGCTGGGACCAATCGAATGAACAAATACACAGTTCGCAGAGCTACTCAGGGCTTGGCAGACTATATTGCAAGTAAAGGATCAGAAGGTAAAAATAGGGGTGTAGTTATAGCCTATGATTCCAGGAGAATGTCAAGGGAGTTTAGTGAAGAGGCTGCTTTAGTCTTAGGAGCTAATGCCATAAAGGCGTATTTGTTTAATGATTTGAGAGCTACTCCGCAGCTTTCATTTGCAATCAGATATTTGAATTGCATAGCAGGAATTGTTATTACAGCCAGCCATAATCCTGCTGAATATAACGGATATAAAGTATATTGGGAGGATGGGGGTCAAATCACTACAAATCTAGCCCAGGCTATTACGGAATCTATAGATAAAGTTAATGCTTATCTGGATATATTGTTAGTAAACAGGGAAGATGCTATAAATAAAGGACTATTAGTTTATTTAGATGAAGCTGTGGATGATAAATATATAGAAGAAGTAAAGAAACAATCATTACGGGGAGATGTTGTAAAAAAGGTCGCGGACGAATTTAAAGTAGTCTACACACCGTTACACGGTACTGGAAATGTACCAGTAAGAAGGGTTTTAAGGGAAATAGGATTTAATAATGTATTTGTAGTTCCTGAACAGGAATTGCCGGATCCGGAATTTTCAACTGTAGTTTATCCGAATCCGGAGGATAAAAAGGCTTTTGAATTGGCTATAGATTTGGCTAAGAAAATAGATGCTCATTTAATTCTTGGCACTGACCCAGATTGTGACAGGGTTGGTGCTGTTGTAAAAGATAAGACTGGAGAGTACATAATCCTTACCGGAAATCAAACGGGAGCACTATTAGTAGAATATGTTTTAAGTTCACTGAAGGAAAATAAAAGATTACCTGAAAACGGCGTAATTGTTAAAACCATAGTGACCAGTGAATTGGGAACGAGAATAGCTGAGAATTACGGAATTAATATGGTCAACGTCCTTACGGGATTTAAATACATTGG
This sequence comes from Firmicutes bacterium HGW-Firmicutes-15, assembly GCA_002840245.1. Classification (GTDB taxonomy): domain Bacteria; phylum Bacillota; class Syntrophomonadia; order Syntrophomonadales; family Syntrophomonadaceae; genus PHAA01. The sequence goes on along the minus strand of PHAA01000012.1, from coordinate 14,536 downwards.
GGAAAAGATCAAGGAATTTGAAGAGACGGGGGATAGACAATTTATATTAGGATACGAGGAAAGCTATGGGTATTTAGCTGGGACTTATGCAAGAGATAAGGATGCAGTAGTTGCGTCCATGTTGATATGCGAAATGGCAGCCTATTATTATTCAAAGGGGATGACTCTTTACGAAGCCTTACTAGAGCTATACGACAGATATGGATATTTTGCGGAGGATTTAAAGTCTATAACCGTTCAAGGCAAGGAAGGCTTGGAGAAAATATATGTAATAATGGAGCAGTTTAGAAACAGACCTCCAATGTCTATAGCAGATAATAAGGTAGTATGTTTTGAAGATTATAAATCCCAACAAAGAGTTTATATGAATCATTCTAAAGATGTTGAAAAGATAGAACTGCCTAAAGCAAATGTAGTGAAATTTATTTTAGAAAATGACGGCTGGATGTGTCTGAGACCTTCCGGTACAGAGCCTAAGCTTAAAATATATGGGGGAATTAAAGGAAACAGTTGGCAAGAGGTAAGGGGGATTCTGATTGAGTCTATTAATTACATGGAGAACCTGATAAAGGATTTATAAAGGGGATAAAGCAGAATGGGGAAGCCTTTATAGCGACAGTCTTATTAGGCGCTGGTTGATATCCAGTTTGCTAAACGACATATGGGTCACGATCCATGCCAAAGCCTTTTCATGATAGAAAAAAACATGAGTAGGATCATTCTTATAGCGCCATTGTTCAAAATCTATGCCCACATGGTAGAGCTCGGTCATACAGTAAAGGACCCCGCCTGGATTCAGTATCTCTTTTAGCCTTATGAATTCTTCCCTCGCTGTAAGTGTTCTATAACTTCACAACATGAGAAAGGACAGTTAACCATGGCAACAATATATGAAGAAATTCATTCGCAGGTAGAAAAGCGACGTACTTTCGCAATTATTTCTCATCCTGATGCAGGCAAAACTACCCTTACTGAGAAGCTGCTTCTTTTTGGCGGCGCCATCCGTATGGCTGGTGAGGTGAAATCGCGTAAAGCCAAAAAATTTGCCACATCGGATTGGATGCAGATCGAAAAAGAACGTGGAATATCAGTTACCTCTAGTGCCATGCAGTTCAAATACCAGGGGCAACACATAAACATCCTGGACACACCTGGACATCAGGATTTTAGTGAAGACACATACCGCACTTTGACTGCAGCTGACAGTGCAGTGATGTTACTTGACGCGGCCAAGGGTGTAGAAACGCAGACCATTAAATTATTTAAGGTTTGTAGCCAACGTGGCATTCCTATTTTTACGTTTATTAATAAGATGGACCGTTACGGCAAAGAGCCTTTGGATTTATTGGAAGAGTTGGAACTAGTACTAGGGATTCGTTCCTGTCCAATGAATTGGCCCATTGGTATGGGTGATGAATTTTGTGGTATCTATGACCGGCAAAACCATCGGATTGAAATGTACCGGCAGGATGGGCAGAGGGATTTTATATATCCAGATCAACGTGGGGTAGAAGATCCGTCCATTCGAGATGTCATAGGTGATTCGCTCTATAATAAGCTCTGTGAAGATATTGCCCTTCTGGACATTGCTGGCGACCCATTTGACCAAGAAAAAATCAGCCAGGGAAAACTCACTCCAGTTTATTTTGGCAGTGCCATCAGCAAATTTGGAGTCCAGACCTTTCTGGACGAATTTTTACAACTAGCTCCTGCTCCCCATGCACACATGAGCAGCATCGGGCCAGTTGATACCGTCAAGACAGCCTTTTCTGGATTCATATTTAAGATCCAGGCTAACATGAACCCGGCCCACCGCGATCGGATTGCGTTTTTAAGGGTGTGCTCGGGTAAATTTGAAAGAGGCATGGCAGTCAACCATGTGAGAAGTGGAAAAAAGATAAAACTGGCTCAACCACAGCAGTTCCTAGCCCAAGATCGGGATATTGTGGATGAGGCCTACCCTGGTGATATTATCGGCTTACATGATGCAGGTAATTTTCGCATCGGCGATACACTGTGTGCTGAAGGTAGCTTTAAGTTTGAACGTCTTCCCCAATTTCCACCCGAACATTTTGCCCGAGTGATAAATCTGAATGCGATGAAATCAAAGCAATTTCAAAAGGGAGAAAATCAATTGGTTGAAGAAGGAACTGTCCAGGCTTTTCGTACCACAGACAGGACAGCAGACTTAATCTTAGGCGTGGTTGGGGAATTACAATTTGAAGTGTTTAGCTATCGGCTCAAAGCAGAATACGGGGCAGATATTAGGTTGCAACGTCTACCCTACCAACTGGCACGGTGGGTAGCTGCTGAGAATCGGATTGAAGTTAGTAAGCTTAGCAACCTGAGCAGTTTGTGTGTTACAGACCAGGATGATCGAATCGTGGTTCTTTGCGAAAGTGAATTTGCCCTAAGATGGTTGGTAGAAAAGAATGCCGATCTTACATTTTATGCAAGTGCTTACGAGCTAGATGATCATCATGAATTGTCCAACGCAACATAAACTTCTATGTTTTCCACCAGTTGAAAGCCCTATTAACGTAATTACCAACGGAGCAGGAAAAGTATAGCTATGTATAGGAGTTAAAATAATTTACTGAGACAGGAGGGGTTGTTTTGGAGAGAGAGCTTGCTTTTGAATTCGCTCGAGTAACGGAAGCAGCAGCGTTATCAGCTGCTCATTGGGTAGGGCTGGGTAATAAAGACGCTGCTGATGTTGCAGCTGTTACGGCTATGCGAGTAATGTTTGATACCGTTTCAATTGACGGCGTGGTAGTAATTGGCGAGGGAAAACTGGACGAGGCCATGCTATATATAGGGGAAAGAGATGGATTAGGGGTACAACCCCAGGTAGACATTGCAGTTGATCCCCTGGAAGGAACTCATATTGTTGCGCAAGGCCTTTATGGCGCCATCGCCGTATTGGCTTCTGCCCCACGAGGTACTTTGCTACACGCCCCTGATATGTACATGGATAAAATTGCTGTAGGAGCGGAATGTAAAGGTCGCGTTTTTTTGGATGCGCCGGTCAAAGAAAATTTACGTCAAGTTGCCAAAGCTTTGGATAAATCCCTTCACGAAGTTACTGTGGTAATATTGGATCGTGAACGACATCAGCAGATTATTGAAGAGGTTAGAAGCATAGGCGCACGTATTAGGCTAATAAGTGATAGTGATATATTTACGGCAGTGGCTACTGTATATGAGGATTCGGGTGTGGATATTATGATGGGAATTGGGGGAGCGCCAGAAGGCGTAATTACAGCGGCTGCTCTCAAATGTTTAGGTGGAGATTTCCAGGCACGCTTATGTCCCGAGAATGAGGAAGAAATTAAACGCTGCCATGAGATGAACATCAAGGATACCAACCAACTTTTTACTATTGACGAACTGGTTAGGTCTGATGACGTAATATTTTCAGCTACAGGTATTTCGGATTCATTTCTGCTAAAAGGAGTCAGGTATGCCAAGGGGCGCGCTATCACTCAGACGATAGTGATGAGAAGTACTTCCGTAACCATACATTTCATTGAAGCTAGTCATCTTCTCGAAAAGAAGCCTTTATTTAAGGATACCTATAAATAGTATTAATCCGGTCACAAGTGGAGCGACTGAAAACCGCAAAATAGTTATCACACTGCCTGACGTTTTTACTGTGTCAATATGCGCTTTTGAGTATGTTAAAGCTCACGGCGCTAAAACGGAGATGTAGTAAATAACGGTTTTCAAGTAGGCATCGTCTTTAACGGTTGCACTTTAGAAACTATTTTGAAAAACATTACCGGTACGCTCGTATTTCCAGTTGTAGAAATAGGAATAGCGGTGTTAATACTAATCTAAAACTACCCCAAAGTAATAATTGAAAGGGAGGGATTAAATGCAGAAGGGCAAAAACATTAAAGTTGGAATTGGTTTCGCGACTGGAAGAAAGAGTTTTCAAAAGGTGCTGAGAACTAACATATACAACTGGATGGAATCCGGTTTGGTGGAAAACAAAAGGATCAGCTTAAATCTTTTTGTCGCATATGATCTTGATTATCATAAAACTCAAATAACGGATTACACCAATGTACACCCAGAACTAGTTGAGCAGATTGATAGTAGCAAATTTATTGGAAGCATCGCTAGAAAAGAAGAAATTGACTATTTAATTCAAGAAAACGTCATCAATATTAATGAAGCTCGCATGATTTTTGGCAAGGGGTATGCTGGCAAGCGTAACGCTGTCCTATATAACGCCATAAAGCACAATATGGATTTTCTAATTTTTCTGGATGACGACGAATACCCGATAGCAGTGACCAATTCGCGTGATAATGTAATTTGGGGAGGTCAGCATGTTCTGTTAAACCATCTTAAATATATCACTGAAGCGGACATCACCAACGGACATCACTGTGGCTATATATCGCCTATTCCCTATATGGAATTTAACGACACTATGACCGAAGCGGATTTCCGTTCTTTCATTGAAGCTATCAGCAATGATATTGTCAACTGGGAAACCGTCAAAACTGTTATGGAAAAAGGCGGGGTAACCTATGCGGATACAAAGATTTTGACTAGCGATGATGCTATAGATGTGCAGGAAACAAGCCATGCCAAATTTATATCAGGCGCTAATCTGTGTATTAACCTGGCCGATCCTCGCCGCATTTTTCCGTTTTACAATCCACCGGGAGCTAGAGGAGAGGATACTTTTTTAAGTACCTGCCTGAGCGAACGAACAGTTTTGCGCGTGCCCTGCTACACATTCCATGACGGGTTTTCTACCTATAATCACCTTTTGGAAGGTGTTCTCCCAATCCGATTGAAGTTCATTAAAGCTGATACCGAAAAGATACCACTCGCTTTTACAAGGCCTGTATAGGTTGGATTCGTTACAAACCCTTACTGCTCTATATCACACAGCCAGATCTTTATGAGGAAAAGATTAAAGAAATGCGGGAAAAACTTAACGAAACATTGCCTAAAATCTGTGCTTATTTCGGACAGCCGGACTTTATGAAGGTCTTAGCTGAATTAGAGAAATACCATAGAAATGTCGCAAAGCATCATCGTGAATTCCTTGAAACACAACGTATTTGGGCAAAAATTATGGAACACTTTACGCTGTAATGTCCCCGCTTGTCAACAGACACAAGGGGGACGTTTACTCTACATAGTAATTAGCGGACTATTAACGTAATTACCAACGGAGCAGGAAAAGTATAGTTATACCTAGGGCTATCAGATAATAGGCGAAGGGGGCAAGCTTTTTGGTTCTGAGGTAATTCATAAAAAATGCAATTACTAATAGTGCTACCACAAAGGAAACGATAGTGCCCACCAGTAATAGCAGCCATTCATAGTAGCTAAAACCCATTCCAGACTTGGTTAAGGTAAAAACAGAAGCGCCCAGGAGTGTGGGTATGGCCAAAAAGAATGAAAACTCAGCTGCTGCTTCTCGGGACAGCTAGGTAAGTTAAACCATAAGCTAATTTGTATAGCGGAGGCTTTTAAGATACAATAAGCCAAGAGGTATTGAGCGGATTCCTATAGTAATAAAACTGATTGAGCGGATTTCTATAACATTAAAATTGAATAAAGAGGAGGTGTTTGGTTGTCAAACCAAGCAAAGCTACAGATTATTCCCCTGGGCGGATTGGGGGAAATTGGCAAGAACATGACGGTAATTAAGTATGAAGATACTATTGTAGTCATAGATTCCGGGCTCGCCTTTCCTGAAGACGAACTGCTGGGGATCGATTTAGTCATTCCTGATATATCATTTTTGGTTGAAAACCAAGATAAAGTAAAGGCCATTCTTTTGACTCATGGTCATGAAGATCATGTAGGTGCACTGCCCTATGTTTTGAGAGAAATTAACCCGCCGATTTACGGCAGTAAATTAGCCTTAGGAATTGTGGAAGGAAAACTTAAGGAACATAATCTTAAGAACGTAGAATTGAATATCATGCGTCCGCGGGACATGATTAAAATTGGGCCGTTTGAAATTGAGTTCTTTCGGGTATGTCATAGCATTCCAGATTGTTTTGGCATAGCGATCCATACCCCTGTGGGAATTATTTTGCATACGGGAGATATTAAGCTTGATCAGACTCCAGTAGATGGACAGAAAGTTGATTTTCGTAAAATGGCAGAGCTGGGCGAAAAAGGCGTACTGGTTATGTTGGGTGACAGCACCAATGCTGAGAGACCCGGATTTACTAAGTCTGAAAGCGTTGTAGGAAAGACCTTTGATGAGCTCTTCGGTAAATGCGAGGGACGTATCATTGTTACTACCTTTGCCTCTAATGTGCACCGGGTTCAGCAGGCCATAAACACGGCTGAGAAATATGGCCGTAAGGTTGCCGTTGTAGGTCGCAGTATGGTTAACAATGTTAAGATATCTGGTCAACTGGGTTATCTCAATATACCTGAGGATATTCTTATTGAAATGGAAGATATTAATAAGTACCCGCCCGAAAAAATCGTTATTGCAACGACCGGCTCCCAGGGAGAACCGATGTCCGCTCTGACCAGAATGGCCACCGCCGACCACCGGTGGGTAGGGATTAAACCGGGGGATACGGTCATTATATCGGCCACCCCTATCCCAGGCAATGAGAAACTAGTTTCCAAGACTATCGATTTGCTTTTCAAACAGGGTGCAAACGTCATTTACGATAGAGAAGTTGGGGTACATGTTTCCGGGCATGCTTCGCAGGATGAACTGAGGCTCCTTCTAAACATCATAAAGCCCAAGTATTTTATACCGGTACATGGAGAATATCGCCATCAGGTGAAACATGCCCAATTGGCAGAAAGTCTAGGGATACCTCGGGAGCATATATGCGTGGCTGAAAACGGTAATATTATTGAGATTAGCGAGAAGAAGATTCATGTGGCTGGTAAGGTTGCTGCCGGCAGAGTGCTGATAGATGGACTGGGTGTAGGTGATGTGGGCAATATTGTGATTAGAGACCGCCGGCAACTGTCCCAGGATGGTATCATAATAGTAGTGGTAACCCTTAGCAATGGCCTTGTGGTATCCGGTCCGGATATTGTTAGCCGGGGGTTTGTTTATGTGCGGGAGTCGGAACAATTGATTGAAAATGCTAAAGCCAAAGTTAATGAAGCCTTGGAACACTGTTCGAAGAAGCATATTACCGAATGGGCATCTATTAAATCGCAGATTCGTGATAAGTTAGGGAAACATTTATATGAAAAGACAGGTCGCAGACCTATGATAATGCCTATTATTATGGAGATATAAACGGTACCACTGTTCACCCGGTTGCCTTTTGGCAGTCGGGTGTTTAAGGTGTTCGTTAGAGGTTAAAGTGAGTTTTTCAGTTATTGAATGGTTCGGCTTCCTCCGCCACCTGATTAATAAGAGATTTACTCATTTCCCTGACCACCGTATATCTCTCAGGTCCACTTCAGATTAATAATATGCTCCACGAGAGCCATCGATTGAGCCGTCGTATTGGTGGCTCCGCCACACCGAAATATTCACCAGATTCAGGTTTTTTCTCTAGACCTTCTAATCGTTACTTAAGTCCCTGATTTATTCCTGCTCTTCAAGCTCGCTCAACCTTATGCACATGACAAACGTCCCCTGCTAACCCAGGAATTTCAGCACATATTTACTGCTAATTAAGAGGATTTATCAGGTATTTGGCGAACATTGTCAATATGTAGTTATTTTTGCTTTAGGAGCAGGAGGTGTAATATTGATTATCCTGGGGAAATGGAAAGCTCTAAATCCGGCGACACTAATGTTATTTGGGGCGAAAGACGAGTCCGAGTTTATTTCGCTTAAACCGTGGGATGTGGCTCCGGACTTTCACCCTGACGGCAGTTCGTCTACAGAAAAAGCACAGAAAATGCTCGAAGCTACAATCCTTGAGGGGTCTCAATTCTTCGAGTTGGAGTTGTATTCATGATAAATGATCTTTTCGTGAACGCTTGCATTTTAATAGCAATTATAGGCTTCGCAAACCAAATTCTTATTAATAAGGACATAACACCTTCAGCATCACTGAAATATAGATTATTCTTAAGTTCGATGTTGGGGCTATTAGGCATCTTATTAATGGTTAACAGTGTGCAAGTATTTCCAGGTGTAATTATTGATTTCAGAAATATTGCAATAATTTCATCTGCAACTTATTGTGGTATGGGGCCTGCAATTATTACTGCTATAATAATTGCAGTATTTCGCTTGCTTTATGCAGGTTTAACATACCCATCAATAGTGGCGGCAATAACCACACTAACTATAGGTATTGGTAGTGGTTTAATTATTAGACTAATTATAAGTAAAACGAAACAATGGGTATATATGAGTTTGATGATTTTAATGCTTCCTAGCATAGCATTGTATATGTTGATTAATAATCAAACTATATTGATAGAATCACTCATTACATACTGTATTGGTACGTCTATTATTTCAACCCTTGTTTTCTTTTATTTGAAATATATTAATATATCTCAAGATGCATACAGAAAATATCAACTTGATTCCTCGGTAGACTATCGTACTGGCCTAAATAATGTTAGAAAATTTGAAATCGAATTGAATAAAATAATTAAGGGATTGACCGAAAAAAGCATAATTACAATGATTTATATTGATATCGACTTTTTCAAAGAGGTCAATGACACTTATGGGCATCAAAATGGAGACAAAATACTTGAGGAGATAGGCAAAATTATATTAAACTCTAGTAGTTATTCCGATATTGTATCTCGAATTGGAGGAGAAGAATTTTCAGTATTAATGATGGATTGTCCACGAGATAAAGTATTAGAAGTAGCTGAGAGAATAAGGAAAACAGTTCAAGAGCATAAATTTCCTATAATTGACGGTCAAGAGATAAATATTACTGTATCAATTGGTGTTGCAATCTATCCAGAAACCGTAAATGATATTAATATGATAATCGAGAAAGCTGATGAGGCACTATACCAAGCAAAAAGAACTGGCAGAAATCGGGTAGTCTTAGCATCTTAAAATTGTGGTTTATGTATATTGATTAATGCTGGTACTAATGCCATAACTTCTCCAAACATAGATAGGCTGTAGTGGGCACACGGTCTATCTATTATCCAACAGAGCATGAACTATGCATTAATGAGCATGACCTATTTACTTGGTGTGCAATTGATGCCATTGGAATACCTTCTGCTCTCCGAGTTGACGCCAAAATTGGCTCTAAATGTTTTAACAATGGTTAAAGGTGATCATAGTGAATGCAAACGGAAAAATGGATACTTTCAGCATTATTCCTCCTTGCCCCAACTGTAATAACCCAGGGCAACAAGTAAACATAAAAACTGTGCGTAGCTTAATCAATGAAGCAATGGCATATTACGTCGCGGAACTACAATGCTTCATCTGTATGTCACCTGATTGCAGAACCTCCTATTACACCAAAGAAGGAAGTTATTTTGATAATGATGCTATTACTGTTCCAATCTGGTTTAAAGAACAATCACCAGTACCCATCTGCTACTGCAAAAATATAAGGGATGAAGATATTCTCGAGCATGTCTCAAAGAGAAAATGTTGCACAAGCATTGAGGACATACAAAACCATACCGGAGCTAATACAGGCAAAGAGTGCCTAACTAGAAACCCAACTGGGAAGTGATGTGCTCCTGCGGTGCAATCGGTGATTGCTAAAGGACAACATGGTATTTAAAAAACAACAAATAACAGAATGCTTCTAACGCCCAATTAGGTTCTTCCGAACAGAATTGTTCTGGTATTTTCCATCGACGATTAGAGAGAAACACATTTGTTCAGAAGACCCTAATTAATTAAATAACACTTTTTGTAAACTGGACAGTATTTACAATTGGGGAGAATTGGAGGGATAGAATTGCGAAAAATCAGAGTAGCAGCCGGCATATTCTGGGTGGAATTTCCCGAGGCGAATCTGGCAGTTTTATGTGGCTGTCCTGCGGATAGTGTAAAGCATCTGATGAAAATGGGCTTGATTACCACCGAAGAAAGGGATGGGGTGCGGTTTGAAACCGGTCCTAATGCAATTCTGCTTTCCGATATACCGATGCAGAAAGAGCGTTTTGCCAATCTAGCAGAATTCCCGGTCCTGCAAATGCTGTACCGTCAGGGCATGATTCTGCCGAATCATCCCAACAACAAGGGGATCAAGCCTCTTCTCATAGGAATTGAGAATGAAGTCCAGGCGCAGGCGGAATACATATATCGGGGTAACTACGGGTTGACATCTCTAGAGGAGATTGTGGAGACAGGTATTTCCATTGAACAGGCCCGGGAGATGATGCGGATTAAGCTGAAATTTGCTTTTAATAGAATTCGTCTGACCGAGGAACTGCTGGAAACCAGAATTGTAGGACGGGAACCTACGGAGCTTAGAAACGGCGTATTTATCCAGCGCCAGGGTCTCAATCAATATGAATTCATCTACCAGGGAGAGCACATACCTGTGGATCTTAATCTAGCGCTCGAAGAGGAATATGAAATTCCCTATTACCTTGGATATCATCATTTTAACCGGGAATATTTCTCCGTTATTCATACTGGAGAAGGTGATGGATGGGATGTTAACCGGCCCTGTATGGCCAGCATAATTACTTTTCAGGGGAAAATATACCTGGTTGATGCTGGACCTAACCTGCTCAGCAGCCTGCAGGCTCTGGGAATAGGTGTGAGTGAAATTGAAGGCGTTTTTCAGACCCATGCCCATGATGACCACTTCAACGGCCTTACGAGCCTGATTCGCTCCGACCACCGTATCAAGTATTATTCAACTCCGCTGGTGCGGGCCTCGGTTATGAAGAAACTAGCCGCTTTAACAGGAATGGATGAATCGCTATTTGCAAAATACTTTGAAATACATGATCTGCAGGCTGACACCTGGAACAATATCGAAGGGCTTGAAATCAAGCCGGTGTATTCACCCCATCCGGTAGAGACCTGTGTTATCTTCTTTCGTACCCTGTGGGATGATGGCTACGAGGCCTATGCCCATTTGGCAGATATCGCCTCGCTGGAAGTATTAAGGGGAATGATAACGGATGACCAAGCCCAAAGCGGGATAACGCAGGATTACTATGATCGGATCAAAACAGTCTATCTTACCCCGTTTAAACTTAAAAAAATCGATATTGGCGGAGGGTTGATTCATGGTAATGCCGATGATTTTACCGATGATACTTCCGGCAAAATATTACTCAGCCACACCGCGACTCCACTTAGTGACTTGCAAAAATCCATCGGAGATACGGCCTCGTTTGGGGCGGTAGATGTTTTGATAGCTGCAGATCGTGATTATGCGAAACCCTTGGCCTTTCAGCATTTGCGGTCGTTCTTCCCTGGGGTGCCAGCTTACGAGCTGGAAATGATTTTAAACTGCCCGCTGGTTTCATATAATCCTGGCACCATTCTGCTTAGAAAAGGTAATAAAAGCTCGTATGTGTTTTGCATTGTGAATGGATTATTGGAGTATATTGCTCCGGAAAGCGGGATTAAAAGACAAATGGTGGCAGGCTCGATGATTGGAGAATTGTCCTGCCTGAAGGATGTGACTGTGGACGGAACCTACCGGGCGGTTACTTATGTGAAGGCCCTGCGAATCCCCAGCCGTCTGTATATTGAGTTTTTATGCCGCAACAATCTGCTGGAATATACCCGAAATGAGATTGGCAAAAGATCGCTTCTGGAAAAGACTTGGCTATTCGGCGAAAGAATTTCCTGCCCTATAAAAAGCAGAATCACTCAAGCCATGCAGCTGGAAACCTACGATCAGGGGGAGCTTTTGCCGGAGTCAGCAATTGGCGGTATTTTTCTGCTCTACGATGGCGAAATTGCTATCTATGCCGGCAACCAAGAGGTCGAATGCATGCAAATCGGGGATTTTGTGGGAGAGGAACGGTTATTTAACAAGGGTGATTTGATGTTTACTGCGCGGGCCAAGGTACCCTGCCAAGTTTACCGGATACCGATCGACCTAATTGACAGCATCCCCATCGCGCAATGGAAATTATTAGAGGTGTTCACGCGTCGAGCACTTGCCAACCTTGATCTTGAGAATTAAGCGCCCAGGCATTGAATTTTAATGGAGCTACAACCAAAACCGCAGCACAAATAGCCCATGGATATTAAAATAGATAGCAGCATTAATGGGAAGCCAATTATTAAAAATTCGATAAATTTTATCGGTATCCCATTTCTCTCGGCAATACCGGCAACGATTATATTGGCTAAGGCGCCGATAAGAGAACCATTGCCACCCAGAACTCAGCCCGTTCACAGATGGCTGAAGGTCTAGAAACCTGCCCCTATTTCCCCAGTGCGAAAGTTCTTCTCCATCACAGTTTCAGTGACCCAGCTGCGGTTACTGAAACTGTGATCAAGTGATTCTGGCCCAATTCGAACGAGTTCGCGACGAGATCAAAGCATGGATTGAGGAAAGCATTGCTAATCAAGTTTTTTAGTATTACTCACGATTATCACATCAACAAAAGATTGTATATGTAAACAGACGATAAATTGGAAAGCATATGATAATTAAGTCATTGGCCCATGAACGGAGGTGTCAGTGGTGATTTCCTCATTAACATTGCCTATGCTCACAACTGAGCCTAAGAAACGGCCCACCCGTTCAATATTATTGGCTGCCTATAGATCTTAGCAAACGCATTTCCAGATCTTTTACTGACATTTTAAAATAGAGACATGGTGTATTTCCACCACTTTTAAGAGTTCCAAATGGGTTTTCGCATTAATGTAACACTTTTGTATTGTGTTACATTATTTAAATGGCCTATTGCACCCTATATATTGGTTAACTCAAAACTAATAATTATTAAAATTGCAGTATAAAACCTCGTAAGGAAACCTCCAGTGCTCGCTACGCTCCTGTCACGGCTCGAAAATGCTCCGCCTATACATTTATCTATACTTAAAATTTAAAATTCCCCATGGCACTTTTAAAGCGGGCAGATTACATTGTATTTGGGATCATATTTGTACGTGTGCTCTCCTGCCTGGCCTACAATACATCTGCCATCTTTGTTCATTGGTACAAAGCCTTCATTGATTAGTTTTACTTTGCATTTTGGTTCTATTTCCCCTGCAAAATGCAGTGGCGCAGGGAATTTGTATCTCCATTCAACCTTTTCTTTTTCACTGGCGTCCGGGTAAACTGTTACTATAAATGCTGTCTTTACATCATAAATGAACACCGCGTTTAAGTATCGTAACTGTACTCTATTCTTGTCAATTTTTAGCTGTTTAATCGCTCTGCTCGTTAAAATGTTTTGTATAATTTCAAACGATATTGTTTTCTCGTCTTGGGAGTAAAACTCTTTTACTACAATCCGCTCCAGAAATCTTTGCGCTGCGTGGTCGCTGATTCTGAAACTCGGTGGCAGGACGATTACATCTCGCATATATCCCTCCCCCAATTCTATTAGCTGAAAACCTTCACTCTTTGTCTTTCTCAAGTTGTTCTTTTGCCGGAGTATCGTAACGAGCTTTGGATTTAGCAGCGATTTCATCCAAATATTTAGCAGTCTCATTATAATCAAAGGGACCTTCCATCTTGGTAGCTGCAGTACGTATGGCTTTTAATATCTCCGATTTAGTGTCTTTCAAAATCAATTAACCTTCTTTCAAAAGGGAAAAACAGTTCCTACTGGGCTCGGCTCTACCCTGACGTTCTCGCCTCCGGGGGACTAGACCGTTCAAAATTCAACGAACGCAACTTTCCTTTAGTTAGGAAACGCCCCGGGGTTATACCGCCTGCCGGTGGGCGATTTAGACTCTACCACCTACTTGGTTGTTTTTTCTTTATTCGGACAACTACATCATTTTCAATTTATTTAAAATAACCCTTCACTCATTAAATCATAATGGCATGGCCCTTGTAAATCCCGTAATAATGGGATTCTTCATAATCATCCTACAAATTCAGGATTTTTGCATATCTGAAACATTGTCTTTTTTACTATTTCGGGGTACAGAGCTGCCCTTCAACTATTGCCTACTTCGTACGGGATTGGGGGAGGGCTATGATAACAATTCGGCCTAATATGAACAATATATCCGGATAACCTTGGCCTAGACGTAGAATATGTAGAAATGTATATGCCCTAAGGTGTGAGTGGGGGGAAGTAAAAATATAGGTTATGAAAGCCCTTATACAGTTAAATGCGATATCAAGCTTGTAGGTCCATAGTAGGGCTATCCAAAAAGGGACAACTTGAAGAGGGATATGTTAAATCCAAGTATGGCAAAAGCCAGCAACTTAGGTACATCAGCAACAGCGCCCCGCAAGGGAAAATCTCAAAAACGTGCAACCGTGGCCACGGTTGCCCTGCTTGCCGTTTAGTGGAAACAACGAAATAGCACAATATAGCGACCATAAAGTATTGTGAATATGAGAATAGACTCCTTGTTCTAGTTTTCGTATAAGGTAGCTATATCATGTATTCTACGCTTCATTTCTGTGCGGATATGTAACGGCTCTAAACACTCGCATTTATCCCCAAAACT
>PHAA01000050.1:11670-24661 GCA_002840245.1 Firmicutes bacterium HGW-Firmicutes-15 | reverse complement strand
TGTTAAAGCCAATCCATAATGTCCAGAGATAGACGGTGTTTGTTGTCCAGAAGTTGACGGGATAGCTGGCCAAGAAGCACCGTCCTCTTAGATCCTTAAGTCAACTCACCCTGAATAACCAACTTAACCATATGATCATCTACAATCCTTTTCCCATTCTGCGCTCCATATAAAAGGCAATGAGTACAAACCTTGTTAACCATTCTGGCTGTCCCGCTGGAAAACTTGTATATCTCATCAGTAGCACTATCAGTAAAGATATCGTGGTCAGCACCAGCGTAAGCAAGATGGCGATTAAGATATTCTCCTACCTGGGCACGATCCATGTGAGGCAACCTACACTGAAGATCAATTCTCTGCCTGATGGCCGCATAAGCCTGCAGTTGCAGTTTATCCCAGAGCTCACTCTGGCCCACCAGGATAAGAGTCATCGGACTCTGAGCATCCATTTTAAAATTCAGAAGGAATCTTACTTCTTCCAGCATTTCTTTGTCCAGAAGATGAGCTTCATCCACAATAACGACCGGCTGCAAATTGTGCATAGCACGCATAAGCTCAATTTCTCGGTGCAATTGGCGTTTGGCATCACCTCGATAGAATTTGGCTTCACATCCCAGTTGTTCCAACATGCCCTTGTAGAAGTGCCGGGGAGTAAGTTGAGAATCTGCCAGGTACATAACCATGAACTGGGATGAATCTAAATAGTCTTTAAACTTGCGAATTATTGTAGTCTTGCCGGTACCACAATCTCCGGTAATAACCGCAAATAGTTGTCTTTGGGCTGCATATTCCAAACGCCCCAGAGTTTCTTCTAACATAATAGACGAGTACAGTTGGTCTGTAGCAATATCCCTGGCAAATGGAGTATTGGATAACTCGTAAAATGTCTCAAACATTATCGCTTCCCCCTTTCCGAACCGTCCGATAGGTAACGGCAGGGGTCTGTTGTTCTTTTCTCTGTTTGTTCTTCTGGGTAGCTGCATTCAACAGTCTTGATGATTCAGCTGCTTTAGGGAGTAAATACTCTGGTAGTTTTGGACGGGTACCGGTTCTTTCTCCAATTAGCAGTTCTCTAGCTTTAAATGGCGTATAGCCTTCATACTCAATGGTTAATTCAGTAGTATTGGCCGGATTGTAGACAACCGTTACTTTAGAGCCAATAAAGTTAAGGCCGACTTCATATTTCTTACTGGCGAAGCTAATGCAACCAGACTTATCTACTTTGCGTTCCTCAGCATGTAAAAAGGAATTGGCTATGATTTCAGGGTCTAAGAACTTTAGGGATTTCTTATCACTGCGATAAGCAGTTTCGGGACTAACATTGCCATTTAAGCCGGAGTGAGATTTGTTCTGATAGCATTCTGTTAGCCAGACCTGGAACAACTCATTTAACCTGTCCAGGGTTTGTGGCTTTTCCAAAGCGGATTCGCTCAGAAAGGAGTCTACCACTCTATTAAACCTCTCAACTTTACCAGTCGCCTCAGGGGAGTAAGGTTTAGCGTATATCAAACGGATACCCATTTTGGCACAGGCCCTGATCATCCATTTAGTTCGATACTGGCTGCCGTTATCAAAGTAAACTTTTTCCGGAACTCCGTATTTTAAAATAGCCTGGCGAAAAGAGTCTTCTACTATTACCTGATCCAGAACCGGGTAAAACTGTCCGTGTAGAACCAAACGGGTGGCATCATCCACGAATGTTACCAGGTATACCTGCTTTTTGGCTCCATCTTTACCAATGGGTAAATAGGGTCCATATTTAATGTCGGAATGCCAAAGCTGGTTGCGATACTTCTTTTGAAATCTTCGGGCGGCAACACCACTATCGGCATACATCCGCATATGTCTTGAACTGTAGCCTCGCTGGGCTAGTTTTTCCTGCAGAGTACTGCGCTTTATCAAACCGGGTTCGGCCAGCCCGTCCCACTCTAAGATCTGAATGATCTGGCTTACGCTTCTGCCAGGTACTTCCCGACGCAGCAGTATGGCCTGTTCCAATATGTTGGCTGGGATAGCATCTTCGCTATACCGCTGGTCTTTACTTTTGGGTTTTAGCCCGCTAAAGCCAGCTGTTTTGTACTGAGCCAAGTATCTGCGCAGAGTACGCTCGGATATGCCGGTTTGTTCGCATATCTTGGCTTTTATCTGCCGGGCCTGGGCATTGTCTAGGCTATCAGCCAAGAGCGGTGATAATAGTTGTACTCGCTGGGCAGCTATTTCCTCTGCTTTTTTCTGGTCTCTCATGTTGACTCCCTCCTTGATTTTGAGTTTCAACATGAGTCTACAGCCTGTCTCTTAGGACAGGAAGGCGGAACGGGTATGTACCCAGAGATTTAAGTTTGATACTGGTCGGACAAGTCTTGCTAGCCAACCGGGGGCGTCACCTACATGCTGCAAGATCCTTTGGAGCTTGGACTTGGGAAGGCTGGATGCACCTCCCGCAGTTTCTATGCCATATCGACTCGTTATTGATACCAGACATCCCAGAAAGTAATCGCTTAACTTAAGCAACCAGCTTCGCCATCGTCCGATGGTTGATTCGTCCGCCGTCACGCTCAGGTTGGAATTACCGCTTACCACTACCTCAATGCTCTCACATACATAGCGTTTGTAAGGAACCAGGATATCCGGCAGTTCGTGATGTATCCGTTTGCAATCAACGCATCCCAGTCTTCGTATGATTAGGACCATCTTTTCTCCCAGACCATTGATACAGGCTCTTCTGCGGCTTCCGACTACCTTCAATCGTCCACTACAACATGGACAATAATTCTGCTCCGCGCTCCTTACAAAAAACACCCTTATCGGGGTTCAAAACCAACTCATATTCTGATAAAATGATCATATCTTTGGTGGTGACGCTTCTGGTGAGCGTCTTTTCCTTTACTAAGATATGGTCATTATATCCAGCAATATCCGGTCAGGCAATTCCGTCAGCTTTTGGACGGTTTAGGTTAGCTAAAACAATTATCAGTAATTGAGTTTTCTACTAACCAATGGTAAAAAAACTTATTGTATTCCTAGCGATAAATAAAATTTATCTTTTTGTATATTAAATCTATTTCTTAAAAATTCCATGTAAAATTCTTCAAGTTGTTTATAATCTCCTTTTAGATAAGGCAAATTCATCCATTCAAGCTCTTCTTTCTTGGTAAAACTAAATTTAACTTCTATTTCAAAGATATTTACAGTATTCAGATATTTTGTATCTTGATAAAAATTCTTTTTCTTCTTACTTCTATTAACATATTCCGGTAAGTAACATAAGTTAGCTATGCTACTAATGGGTAAACCTTCATCCTTGCAATTCTCAATCAAGTCTTTCATTTGATCCTTTGGAGCAATATGTTCTATATCAAATTTATCTATTGAAAGTTGATCCAATGCTGTAAATGTTGATAAATATATACAATTCAAAAAAACAATATCTGCGTTTGTAGTGCTTGCTACTTTACTCTTTTCATTTCTCATGTTTTCTTGTTCAAATAATCCGTTTAAAGCACTTTCCCATGCAATTTTTGGTATTTCTTTCATATACTTATTAGGTTTCGCTACACTATGTAGTTTATTTGAACCACCACTACTCCACTCATTTGTTATAATATCATACACAAAATTTTGCACCATATTCTTTTCCATTATTTTTCTATTACAAGCCCAAGTCTTACGGGTTACGGTCATATTACTTAAATCATACTTTTCTCTAAATGCACATGCTATCATAGATAATATTTGATATTTTGAGTATATTAAATAATAACCGCTCCTAGTGTTTCCTTTAAATCTTGTTATAGGGGAAATTATTTTCTCCACAAATGCTACTGCTTCTAATAACCTAGTTTCAAATAATTTAACATCAATGCTTAATATTTCGTTATATAACGTTTTAATTCCATCTCTACCCTCATTTATACATGCATTAACTAATTCAAATGCCATAGAATTTATTTCATCATCTGCTTTGCTTTTATCAAAATGCAAGAATTCATGATCATTATTTAAATATTTACCTAAACCAAATAAATATTCAAAAGCAGTGACATTTTTAGATAATCTTAATTCATCGCGGTCATATCCAGATATTGTATAGTCATCATCTGCATAAGAATCATATTTCTTCATTATTTTTTCAATTATTTTATCATTAGAAATCTCAAATTTTTTTTCTAACGGCCAGGAAGCGGCATAAACTTCATATTGACTAAGCGGTATTCCTTCTGAATTTATTCTATCAAATATTATTGGTAAACTATCTTCATCACCAGAATATACAATTACAGGTATTGTTGACTTAGTTATTTCCTCAAAATTTTCCTTATATTCTTTAATAAAGGGTTTTAGTATACTCATCACCAAGTCAATACTAATCGATGGTAACCCCCGTTCTATATTTTTAGCTACATCATATGTTTCTATCTCATCTACACTTCCGAATTTCCTAATAGCTTCAGAAATTGCTTCTCTAATTTTAGATTTAATTTGTTTTTCTGACCCACGCAAATCTAATGTTTCAAAAATTCTATCACTAACATCTTCGGGAATTGAATTATCCATAAAATATTTAGTTGGAGAATTCATGTATTTTTTTATTGTATTTCCCCTTTGTAATCCGTCCACTAATGTATAAACCTCTTGATTATTTTCAACGCGCTTAAAAAACAGCATAGTACCTACTGGAAAACCTCTTTTCAATGAATCAATAAAATTATCTTCCTGATCGGTCTTCCAACGTTTTCCTCTCTGAAATATTGGCACTTTAATTATTTTATTATCTTTATGCATGTTTTTTAATGCATCTGTTAAATCCTTCATTGTCCAAGATTCACTATAGCAACCCGCCATAATACACCTCTTTTCATTGCAATTTAGAGAAGTATAAAAAATCCATAGAGATACTGCTTCTTTTTACATTCCACACCTTTCTTTCATTTCCTTCCAAAACAATTAAAATAATCCATGTATAATAAAACCAGAACCATCAAATATTGCCCTGGCAACAAAAACACAAAATTTTTCTAAAGATTACAAACGGGTAAATGCCTGTCAGTCACCGAGTTTTTTAACCGGTAAAACTCAGTGACCGTTATCGTTCCCAACGACAGCAGAATTATGTAATCTTTGTACCTGGGGTTGAACGGGTATCTTTATTTTTATAATTTGATATTGTATTCTCGCCCCGGCTGCGATAATGATATTTTAAAATTTTGTGTTAGTCGCATTATTGAGTAACGTGTTGGTGTGGAAAGGTGTGATGAGAACGTATGTTCGCTATAATATCTTCCAATTTTTGTAAACATGGCCCGACTTATCGGGGTTATTCGTATTACTACAGCAAAAAGCAGGGAATTACTCCCTGCTCTAATATTGTTTTACCAGCTTATAATATTAAGTAAGGTATTATCCCTGCCCACGTTCTCTAATATATCTATATAGAGTAGCCCTACTTACTTTTGTTATCTTCTCTATCTCCGCTACTGTATGCAATTGGCTATCATACATCTTTAAGGCAGTATTAATATCAGATTTATCTTTAACTGGTCTACCACCATTCCTACCTCTGGCTCTTGCGCTTGCTAGTCCCTCTTGTGTCCTCTGGCTGATTATATCCCTCTCAAACTGACTTATTCCAGCCATGAAGGTAAACATTAACTTACCCTGTGGTGTCGTAGTATCCAGCCATGATTCCTTTAGACTTTTAATATATGCTCCCTTGCTCTCAATCTGCTCAACTAAGTTAAATAAATCTTTTGTACTTCTGCTTAACCTGGTCAGGTCAGATACTATGATGGTATCTCCGTTTCTTAAATCCTCCAGCATCTTATCAAGTTCGGGTCTATCTTTTTTAGTACCAGTGATTTTCTCTCGATAGATTTTATCACATCCAGCTTCTTTTAATGTGTCCAACTGCCGATCTAAATTCTGCTCTTGTGTGCTTACTCTTGCATAACCTATCTTGTATCCGCTCATTTGAATACCTCCTTCATCTGATACATTAAGTGTATCATAAAGGGGCAAGTGTGTCTAGTATTTATACATAGATTTTAATATAAGTTTTGATACAACATTAACGGTAAATAATGATATTTTGTACTCCTAAAAGCATCATTGAAAAACTGTATTGTAAACGACCGTTTTTGATACGTTAATTAACACTCTTAACAATAGAGCAATCTCTTCTAATTTGCCATGATCTCTCCTGGTGTGCATCACTCCTTATTTAATTACCTGAAAATTTGTTTTTTAATGCATCTTCGGCATCAAGGCGATATTTATTATATTTATCGTCTTCTGTTATTTCAATAACTTTTTGTAGAAGTTTTTTCGAAAGCTCTTTATCCCATTCATAAGCGATTATACTTGTCATGTAAAAATAAGTAGGATAATTAATTTTTTGCTCTTGGATTACATTATCCAAACACGAACCTATTAATATTTTTCTTGCATCACTTTTTGCAACAAGTAATTCATCATTTGAAGGGACGGGTGTTTTATAATCCTTAAACCAATCTACAGCCCTTGTTGCGCTTGTTTCTTTGATGTCATGGGAATTAACAATAGAAAAATCAGTCTTTTTAAATTTATCATAATTTGATAATATATAAGTGGTAGATTCCAAAAAAGGGGTCTTAAACGTTTTAACCTCATCAAGTAAAGCTTGAGTATCATTTAGAATTCGTTTGCGTTCATCCAATTTTATAAATACATTATCCTTTAATCCATCTAAAAGCGCGCCTGTAATCTTAAAGTCGCAGTTTATATATTCCGAATTAATTACACTTTTTAAAAAATATGTTCTATAAATATACTCATCATTATTCGGAAAATCTTTAATTACCAAATCTAAATATCGTAAAGCCTTATCATAATCCTGCTCCTGTGTTTCTTGTAAAGCCATTTTATAAGGTTCAGGAACGATTAATACATTCTTTGCCGAAGTTATCATATTAGTAGAATTATTATTTTTTATCGTATTACAACCACAAATAATAACAAACACAAAGAACGATACTATCGCAATTACGCGATAAAAACGATTTCTCTTATCTTTTATTTCCGTACCTGTTTCTTCTTCCGGTGTTAATACCATCTTGATCCCCACCCTCTTATCGCTATTTTATCGCAAAACCTCCGAAATATCGGTACTTTAACGCTGTTTTTAGTTTATTTATCATATTAATCCAAAAATATAATAATACCTTAAAAGCTTGTTATATTGGGCTTTTAACACCATACTAAAATATCGTTCAATCAATTAATCAAATGGAACATATGTTCGTTAATGATAACAGGACGCTATATACAGAAGACATATTATTTCATTTTATGGTTCTAAATGTAATTGTAAGATATATGTGGATATATGACTGAGTATTCCGGAGCAACTTACACCACCTATCCGCTGGTCGTAAACAAGGCTTCGTCTATTCACTTAATTAAATTCTCAATTAATTTCTTTGTCATTTCAGTTTTATCTTGTCCTTCAAAATCATTAATCTTATTTAATGCGATTATTACTTTCCACATTTTAAATAATTCATTTGATATTGAATTTAATCTATTAAAATTAATCTTATAGATAAAAAATGATGTTCCCGAAACAAACTCCATGATTATCCCAGATATTGCACTTAAATTATCTATGTTTTTATTATAATAAAAAGCGTTTCCAACACCATATATAATAACCAATAAACCAATTAACATTGTGATGATAGAAAAAACAAAACCTAGCTGAGTTTGTCTTCTTAATACATTATAATTTTTGTTAAGTTCAGTGTAGCTTGATTCAATATTTTCTAGATCAACAATTTCAACATTTTTATTTGATTGAAATATTAAACCATAAACTCCCGAGCACAACATAAATGCAAGGGCAATCCCTACAATTATATAAACTACATTTAAAAACATACTATTAGTTTTATAAACTCCTGATCCAAAAAAACCATATATAACTAGAGCTATTACACTCCCAAAAATTAAACCACTAGCATTTGAATCTTTATTTTCTTCTATACTCATAATTAACCTCATAAAATACTTTTTTAAACCTAACCATCACCATTCCTCATAAATTCCTATATTCCTTTGAAGAACTTCGACGAAAAATGTCGCAAAATGAATTAAGATTTCGTTTATTTGCAAAGTATCACTTCCTTTTTAAAAATGGGCAAAAAAATATCCCATACCAAGTCGGCATAGGATAAAAATATTAGTCATTATTGCAACGATATTCCACATAATGTTTATATTGTTCTGATGTAAATATTTGATTACATCGCTTACACCTATAACTTTCAATCATATTATTAGCCCCACACCTTTGTCCCTCACAAAAATCTAAATCACACAAACAATTTACTCCTTTTTTATTAATCTCGACCATATCATTTTTTTCGCACTTTGGGCACTTATCCATACATATACACCTCCGCTAACATTATTTGTTTTATCAAACATATTAAAACAACAAGCTCCTATCATAAAACCTCAACTTCTGTACCCCCTGAACCAACTGCACACCGCCATACAAGCTATCTGGAGCATCATCATGTTTAGCACCTTTATTATAATCCTTTATCTGGTTATTGTATCCTATGTTGGAAGAGTTGAATAAGATGTGTCATTTTTTAATATCAGGCTCAAGCGTAATAATCCTTTCATGTTTCTGGCCTCCCCCAAAGAAAAAAGCCTTGTTATAGGCTCGACATCTCATTCATATACTGTTCTATAAAATTAATAAAAGCTCTAAGGAATATTTGATGTAACTCCTCATATTTTAGTTCATATTCGTATACCCTCTCTTGCTTACCTGTTCTTCGTACTTCCTCTACATTCATGATGTACAACACCGGACAATCCATATGAGATAATGAATTACTCCAATAGTCTCCTTCATGCAAATAAATATTTCTTGTCTCATTTATAATCCTTGCGAATATCCCCATATTAATTTTTTGCTCAAACGGTTCCCCTGGTATAAAGGAATCATCAGCTAAACTCCGTCTAACTTTTTGCAGAATATATTTTTCATCCTCAGCAGATATATAAGTGCCGAAAAAATCTATGATAGTACCAACCTTATTGAGTTTTTGCCCATTCCTATCCTTTTTTTTACCTGAAATATAATACAATGTTTCTATGCAAGTGATCAAATTAGCTATTTTTAATGCGTCTTTCCCCGGTCGTATTTTCTCCATATCATTTGCCAGCGTAGCCAACCGCATAGTGTTATTTATCATTAGTCTGGGAATATTGTTGTTTTGGTCTTTATGGTAATTAAAGACACTTTCCATAAACTTCTTTAACTCATTTATATCGATGATATAATCCTTATAAAAATCAACTAATAGATCAAAGTATTCTTGATACACAGGGAATCGGTTATTTAATTCAATACTAATCTCCCTATATTTTACTTCCATATATTTCATCTCCCTTTACAATATTCTATACCAATAAAAGGGTATCAACAATGAAAAAGGAGCCTTAACCGAAGCCCCTTAAATTTTTGTCATATTATGGTGGATTAAGTTATAATATACAAGCGAGGTAATATAAAGTGAGTGGGGGTCGGGTAATGAATATTATCAAACTTATTGAGAAAGCACGTGGAGAATTAGTTGAATTGGGTATGAAGAAAGGATTCCAACACCCGCAAGTAATCAAGAAAAGCCAGATGCTAGATGAGTTGATTAATCAGTATTATCGGCTTGCACAAAGATCAACCAGAGTTAAAGCAGTTAGTTAGAAAGATCCTTAAATAAGGTATTCTTATAACCCTTGATGGTTTTTTCTTTGCAGGAAATTATCTCCTTTTGCCGAATTGTGGAAGGTGAAGGGAAGGTTTATTATGAGTGTACAACTACTACTTAAATTTCTTGAAGTTAGTTTGGCCGCAGGAGTTGGGGTACTAAGTTATATAATTACTAAAAGATATGATAATAATAGCTCAATCAAAAAGACTGCTAGAATAATGAATTATGATATTATTAGAGCCGTAAATATATTAGCCGACTCAAAAGAAGATAATTCAATACCTCGTTACAACTTAACTTCTCTGATTGACTGGCGGGAACAATTCAGTATCATCTGTAATTCCCTTGGGATAGAGGAGGCTTGGTTGATATTTGAGTTTTACGCTAGATTGGAACACCTAGGCACTATTAGAAATGATATATTTATACACCCTGAGCCTATATTAAACGACGATAAACAAAAAGAGGTTTACACTCTTTCATTGAATAAAGTAGAAACCAAGTTCTTTGAGTGCTTACAGGATGTTTTAGACCTTGGAGAAATGAAAAAGGTAATAAACCGGCTTGAAGAAATGGGGAAATAGTTTGAGGAACCCCCTTGACGGAACTTGACACTAAACAGAAGGTATTATTTGATTATCACAGAATCTGAAAGGAATTTTCCATTATGGATGAAGCAACAGCAGACCTCATGATTAGCTGGTATCAGAATCTCGAAAATCAGTTACTAGACTTCTTAAATTATGTTCCTTATCATCAGCAAAATATAAATGTCTTCTCACCTAAACTAGCAACAATAATTACTGAAAGTTGCGGTTTAATGGATTCGATATTAAAATACAAAACTCCCAATCCTATAAATATGTCAGATAGAAAAAATATCAAAAAACGCAATTTAAATATAGATCATTATGCTGAATTATATGGTGAAAAACTAGCTAACTATAAAGCAATTTTACTTTTATCACCTGTTCAATATATTCAGCCATATTCGAATTGGCTTATTTCGGGCATTACTTATTCAAACCCCTCCCCACCATCTTTGACTTGGTGGAAAGCCCATACTGATATTAAACACGACAGAATAGATAATTTAGAATTAGCAAACTTAAATAATGCTCTTTATTCTCTTTGTGGCCTATTTATTGTAATAGTTGATAATCCGCATCTTTTTATTAAAGCAATTCATAGAGCAGGATGGCTACATTTTCACTATACGGTTGAATATGTATATGAATGGGCTTTAAATGGTTATCCCATAAGAAGTAATGGTATTTCTGCTGTAATAAAAACTTCTCTATTTGGTTTACCATTAGGAGTTACTATACCTGAAGATATTAATAATTTTAGTCCAGCATTTTTCCAGGGAGGAAACGTTCTTATTCCTTACTTTGGTAGGCATATATAGCCTAACCTGATAACTGTCCACCAGATATTAATAAATATTTATATCACTTTTATGGAGGTTTTTTTAATATGGAACTAATTCAAATGTCAAATCAAGAAGTCGCTAAAAGAATGTATGATTATGTTGTACGTATTGAAAATATCAAAGATCAAGTGAGTAAGATATTAAATCATGCGGCACAAGGGGTAGATAGGCAATTTATTAAAGATGAATATAAGGCATTAAAACAAGCTATAAAGGATGATGCTCATTATATGGGGTTATCAAGAAATCAAAGAAGAGATAATTCTGTATTACAAACTCAATTTAGATGGGTGATACAAGAAGCATCTGCATTTGGATTTAGTTCGTCAACGAATAGTAAAATAGATTTTAAATTTTGGAGTTCATTAGAAGAAGCAAAATATAAGTTGACAAAACATACATCTAAAGAGGAATGGAAGAAGTTAAGTGAAGAAATATAAACGAAGGGTCATTTTATTAAACTGTCAATAATGTAGGAATTATAAGAGGGGAAGAATATTATGAAATGTCCTAATTGTTCACAGGGTTTTTCAAAGGAAAGATTAGTTGATCGTTCTTTTGTTTGTCCAGTACCAGAATCAGAACGTGGTTTCCAAGTTGAATTTATGTTTTGTCCTGAATGTCATCATCCTATAGTAGTTCTTCAGGAAGGTAAATATTCAGCATATTATGGTGAATGGAATAGACTAGAAGAAGAAGTTATAGGTGGTGAAATTACTGAGGATATTATTTATCCTGGTGAATCACATATAATAAATTTGCCTTCAGAAATACCCAATGAATATCAAAATATATTTAAAGAAGCCAAATTAGTTTTACCCTACAGTTCACAAGCGAGTGCAGCTCTTAGTAGAAAAGGATTACAACAAGTTCTTCACTATTTAGAAATAAAAGATACCGATTTATATAAGGAGATTGACAAATACATTGAACAAATAAAACCACCTACATATATCTTGAATTATATTCATGCGATCCGACAAATTGGCAATATGGCTGTTCATCCTTGGAGAAATAAAATATCAGGTGAGATTATTGAGGTAACCTTAGAAGAAGCAGAATTATCTTTAGCTATTTTTGAAACAATCTTGGACTTCCATTTTATTCAACCAGAAAAAACAAAGGAAATGTTAAAAAATACTAATGCTAAATTGGTAACTGCTGGTAAACCGCCAATTAAATTCGAATAATTGATATATTAAATTTCCATGAATTGTTTGATAAACCAAAAGGTATACCCTCCAAAATCGCTTCTAAGCTACTTAACATTAAAATATGTAAGGAACCATACCTTATATAAATTAAAGGGCTAAGAATCGATAATTAAACCTATCTGGTCACCTCTATTTCCAATCATAAACGCTGTCCCGGCTCTTAAAGCCTTGTCTAAGTAGGGTTTAAGGTTGTTGATGGTCATAAAAACTTGTAAATTCTCGCCGGGTATTATATCCCCATAAAACTTATTCAACAATAGAAAAGAAGATAAAGAATAGCAATATAATACAACCCTTTTTTTGGGCTAAACATGCAAATAAATAATATTTTAACCCAAACCACTTGATAGTAATAATCATCCATTCAAATAGTCGCTGGTAGGGTCTAACCGCAACTACTTGATAGTCACATACGACCACTTGATAGTTGCAATTAATCAATATATATTGTAAAATAACCTTCGTAGATGAAAAGTGGATGAAAACTTAATAATAAACAGGCAATGAACCGGAGTAGTAGACAATCCCTTGGACAGAGAGCCGCTATATGGTGTAAGGCGGCAAATGCATTGTCGAACTCGCCGGGG
>PHAA01000050.1:0-11655 GCA_002840245.1 Firmicutes bacterium HGW-Firmicutes-15 | reverse complement strand
AGGTGATTAAAGTAGCTTGTGACGGATTATCCGTTAAAATATCGAGTGGACAAATCGTGGGGCTATGGCGAAGTTGGGATCGCGCTTGAATGGCATTCAAGAGGCCGTGGGTTCGAGTCCCACTAGCTCCACCATTTTAAAATTTGTCAATAAGGGTGGTACCACGGGAAAATGACTCTCGTCCCTATCAGGGATGAGAGTTTTATGTTTTTCTGAACAAAAAACAGGAGGAGGCTATTTATGGAGAGCAGCTATAATTTTAAAACGATTGAGCCGAAATGGCAAAAGCATTGGGAGGATAATAACTTCTTCCGTGTTAATGAAGATCCTGGCAAACCCAAGTATTACGACTTGGAAATGTTCCCCTATCCCTCTGGCAACCTGCACATGGGCCATGTTCGAAATTACGCCATCGGTGATGTTATCGCCCGATTCAAAAACATGAACGGCTATAATGTCCTGCATCCTATGGGCTGGGATTCCTTTGGCTTACCTGCTGAGAACGCGGCCATTAAACATGGTCATCACCCTGCCCAGTGGACCTACGCCAACATTGAAAACATGAAGCTTCAGTTGAAGACCCTGGGTATCAGTTACGATTGGGATCGCGAACTAGCATCCTGTAAGCCTGATTATTATAAATTTACCCAGTGGATGTTTCTGAAACTCTATGAAAATGGGCTAGCTTATAAGAAAAGTGCCGCTGTAAACTGGTGTCCTTCCTGTCAGACCGTCCTAGCCAATGAACAAGTAGTAGACGGCTCTTGTGAACGCTGCGAAACAACGGTGACTAAGAAACAGCTAGCCCAGTGGTTTTTTAAAATAACCGATTATGCCCAACGGCTGCTGGATGATCTGGTAAGCTTGCCTGGTTGGCCGGAGAAGGTTAAAACCATGCAGAAAAACTGGATTGGACGAAGCGAAGGTTGTCAATTCGACCTGACCATCGTCGGCAGTGATGAACCTCTCACTGTCTTTACTACCCGCGCAGATACAGTATTCGGCGTAACTTATATGGTATTAGCGCCCGAACATCCGCTGGTGGAAAAGATCTCCCGAGGTACTTCGTACGAAGCCGAAGTGCGGGAATTTGCACAAAGAATGCAATTCCTCAGCGATCTTGATCGTACTTCAACAGATGCAGAAAAGGAAGGCGTTTTCACTGGTGCTTACGCCGTGAATCCTATGAATGGTGAAAATATTCCGATCTGGATTGCCAATTATGTCTTGATAGATTATGGAACTGGGGCCATTATGGCGGTTCCTGCTCATGATGAGCGCGATTTTGAATTTGCCCGCAAGTATAACTTGCCGGTTAAAGTGGTTATTCAGTCGGACGACTCCCCCACAGACGGAGCCCAAATGAAAGAGGCTTACACAGGTGATGGTTCGATGGTTAATTCCCTGGAATATAGTGGGCTGAGTGTAAGCGAAGGACAAAAACAAATTGTCGCTTTTATGGAATCTGCTGGCTTTGGCAAAGGAACTATTAACTTCCGTTTACGGGACTGGCTCATTTCCCGCCAGCGTTACTGGGGAGCCCCTATCCCCATGGTTTATTGCGAAGATTGTGGATTGATTCCGGTTCCAGAAGAACAGTTGCCGGTACTGTTGCCTGAAGATGTGGAATTTAAACCTTCTGGCGAGTCACCACTGAATTATGTGGAATCCTTTTATAAGACCACCTGTCCTAACTGTGGTAAGCCAGCTCGCCGGGAAACCGATACCATGGATACCTTTGTATGCTCTTCCTGGTATTTTGCACGGTTTTGCGATCCCCACAACAGTAGTCTCCCCTTCAGCAAAGAGGCCGTGGATTATTGGATGCCGGTAGACCAGTATATAGGCGGGGTAGAACATGCTATTCTGCATCTCATGTACGCTCGGTTCTTCACCAAATTCTTGAATGATATTAACATGTTGTCGTGTAATGAACCCTTCACTAACCTTTTAACTCAAGGTATGGTTTTAAAAGATGGTTCCAAAATGTCCAAGTCCAAAGGCAATGTAGTCAGTCCCGAAGAAATCATAAATACTTACGGGGCCGATACCGCCAGGCTTTTCATCCTCTTTGCCTCCCCTCCGGAAAGAGATTTGGAATGGAGCGACCAAGGGGTGGAAGGTTCATACCGGTTCCTCAACCGAGTATGGCGACTGGTAACCGACTGCGCTGAGGATATTGATGGAGTTCAAATACCTGAGCTTTTCAGTGAACTAGAGCCTTCGGCTCGTAAACTTCGCTTTAAAACTCATGCCACAATCAAAAAGGTCAGCGATGATGTTCGGGATCGTTTCAACTTTAATACTGCTATCAGTTCCATTATGGAACTAAGTAATATGATGTATGCGTACCGTGATCAGGAAGAACAGGATTTACCGGTTTTAAAAGAAGCCATAAATACCCTGATCATCCTGCTAAGCCCCTTTGCACCTCATCTCTGCGAAGAAATGTGGCATGTCTGCGGCCATAACGACAGTATTTGTCAACAAAGCTGGCCCCAATACGATGAAGCCGCTCTAGTACAGGATGAAATGGAGATAGCAATTCAGGTTAGCGGTAAAGTGCGAGAACGCATTATCGTCCCTACTGGCATTTCTAAGGAAGCACTTGAAGCGATGGCCTTGGCTCAGCCGAAAATTCAGGATCTGATTAATGGTAAGAAAATTATTAAAATCATCGTTGTCCCTGGAAAATTAGTTAACATCGTAGCTCAATAGAAAACCAAACTAAAGCTGACATATTAAAGGGGACACACCTGCTCTGCAGGAATGTCCCCTTTAAATCATTTTATCCCTTATTGCTGATTCTCCACGGCTACTTTGCGAGCATCAGCCCAGAGGTTTTCCAGCTTATAGTAATCTCTTTCTTCCTGGCGGAAAACGTGGAAGATAGTGGAACCATAATCTAAGACTATCCATTTTCCTTCCTGATGACCCTCCTTGCGTAATACTTTAACTCCCAGGTCATCTAATAGATTCTCCACATTTTCTGCAATGCTGCGGATTTGCACTATGTTCCGACCACTGCAAATTACAAAATAATCTGCTATAATCGTTTGCTCGTTCACGTTCATTATAACCAGGTCGATGGCCTGTTCTTCCAAGGCTGCATCAGCAATTATTTGAACCAGCTTGTCTTCTTTGATCAAAAAGAGCCCTCCTACGTTTAATTAATATTTAGATAAAATCACTTACCTTTTATTATATCATGCCACGCCTAGAAATCTTTATAATACTATAGCTCGGCAATTTTCTGCAAAAACAAGTTTCTTACCGAAACCGTGCGAGGATGCAGCATCAGCTGGAGATTTAGGCAGTATCGGATGGCAGACTCCAATCCTAGCAGCATTGCCGCATCCAGGTCCGAAGAGGATAACTGGCGTAGACGTTCTAGATCCGGATAGGCTTTGCGGTCAGGTTCTATCATATCTGCCAGGAAGATAATTTTATCTAGTATGCTCATGTTCACAGAACCTAATGTGTGTGCCCTCACTGCCTCCAATATCTCGCTATCCTTTATCCCCAGTTCCTTTTCTATAAGCAAGGCTCCTACCGGAGCATGCAAAAGATCCGGTACCTGTCGTTCAACTTCATTATTTATGATCCCATTATCCTCAGCAATCAGCAGCAACTCGTCCGCAGTCAGATCTTTAGCATAATCGTGTAAAATCCCTACCAGGTATGCTTTCTCGCTATCAACCCCGAAAGATACTGCTAGATCTGCAGCTAGCTTTGCTACATTCAGACTGTGTTGAAAGCGGCGTTCCGACAGCCGGCCCTGAACTATTTGGATAGCATCCGAGACCTCAATCATTAGCAGCTTCCTCTTCCGTATATAAATCATTCTTCAGGATATACTCCTCAATCGCCGGTGGCAGCAAATATTTTATTGTCTGCCCTTTGGCTACCCGTTGTCTAATATCACTCGAAGATATATAAAGTCCAGGAATCGGAACCAGCAGGATCTTTTCCCATATCGCTGCAGGTATCTCTCGAAAAGGTTCTTCCTCATGCCTCAAATGGTAACCCGGTCGAGTGACTACAATAAAATTGCAAAGGGTGGCCAGACGTTCAACATCCTTCCAGGTATTTATCAGTAATAGGGCATCAACACCTATAATAAAAAATATTTTTGCCCCCGGAAATTCCTGCTGGTAGCTGGCAATTGTTTCTACCGTATATGAAAGCCCTTCCCTTTTTAGTTCAAGCGCGGAAGCCGCAAAGTCAGGGTTATCCTGTACAGCCATCTTCACCATTTCGAATCGGTGTTGACTGTCTAGAACCTCATTTAAGTCTTTATGAGGAGGGCGAGCGGCAGGCACAAAAAGAACCCGATCCAGATGGCAGGCATCGCGGGCACATTCTGCCGCTACAATATGCCCATAATGAATCGGATCAAAGGTCCCCCCCAAAATACCTAAAGATTTCAATCGCTGCATTAAGATCACCTTGTTCCATGTATTAAACGGTCACCCATCCAAAACTGACCGCAACCCAGTTTTGTACTTTACAAGCCTTCCAACCCAGTTAACCGACGTTGGAAAAATATAAATATAGGCATAGGAATAATGATCCAGCCCAAGCTCTTGATAAGACTGTTTTTGGCTCTGCTTATTTGTCTTTCCTTTTCTGCTGCTGCCATGGTTTGATATCTTGCCATTAATCCATCTTCAGTAAGTTTTTGCAGATCAATGTTTTCCTTATTAAATTCAGTTTTTACATTGCCCTGCTTAAATTCTTCAAATGTTTGATAGTATGGAGCCGGTGCAACTATGTCTGCAATCGCCATAAAGGCAGCCACGCTTCCCCCGATGGTCATCATTAAGGTCGCAAACAAGACTAAATAGACATAAACTTTTTTAATCATATCTTCTCCTCCTTGCTTAGTCTCACTTTTCATTCCTGCCATAATTAAAGCCACTATTGCCAAAACAACTACCGGTATGATTAAAGAAACCATCATTATCATTTTCCCCTATCCTTCAAAAAAGTGAAAATCACCCTGTTGCTTCCCACCCAAGTATTACGGTGTTACGAGCAGCAAACATATTATTTGCCAGCACGTCAATAAATACTCAATTGAATTATTATATCATTTATTACTGCCAACTTAACATTCAACTTAACGATAATGATTGAATCAAGTCGTAAAATGATTTAGTCTTTTAGTTAGGCCATTCTGGCTAATTATTTGTCGTGCCATAAATGATGATGCCGAAAAACAGAAAGGAATTCTCTGATGGAAAAGGAAATTACCCTAGTATTTCATAATCGCGGATTGCGCAGTTTTATAGAAGTAGATCTCTGTGCAGAGTGTCCCCGCCAGGACGATAAAGGCTGCTGTGGGTTTTATTCACCGGTTTTTTACCCTACTGACCTGGCCTTTCTGCTATTAAATAAACCAGATTTACTTGATTATATCTTTACGCTTGATCATTTAACCATACTGGATGCCTCTATTACAGTTAATAATATGATCGAAGGAAACAGCTACCGCTGCAAATTTCACAGCAAAGACGGCGGTTGTCTCCTCACCCAGACCCTCCGGGAGTCAATCTGCCGGCATTTTGTTTGTTCGGGGATTGGCTGGTGGGAGGAAGAAAGCATGCAAGACTGGCACAAATTTTTCGAAAAATTAAGCTCCTATGAAATAGAACTTAATAACGAGTGGGCATCCATACTAAAAGGGCAAGGTCTTACCCTACGCGATCCTACCCTCAGACCACAGTTTTTTGATGAACTGAAAAAACTATATAATAAAGAACTAAATGTGCCGCCTGACTTCATCACCCTAATGCCAGAAAAGGATTCCAGGTCCCTAACCCGACCTCTAAGCTTCGGTGTGGACTGGATATTATAAATTATTCGCAAGATATAAATATTGGAGGTTGTTAAAGAATGAATTGGAGTACAAATGCCAAGATGCTGGAAAATGTTCTGGAAGCGGTAGGACGAACCCCCATGATACGTTTGAAACACATGTCCTCAAATATTAATGCCGATATTGCAGTAAAACTTGAATACAGTAATCCCAGCGGGAGCCTTAAGGATAGAGTGGTTGTTGAAATTGTAGAGAAAGCCGAACAGCGCGGAGAACTCAAACCAGGCATGATACTCCTGGAAGGCACTACTGGCAATACCGGAATTGCCACCTGTATGGTAGGAGCCAGTAAAGGCTACAAAGTTATTATTGTTATGCCTGAGGGGATGAGCGAAGAACGCAAGAAGACCATTGTGGCTTACGGAGCTGAGCTAGTTCTCACTCCTGGAGCGGAAACCGATGTAGATCTGGTTTTGGAAGAAGTGGCCCGAATCAAAAATAAATATGGGGAGCAGGCTTTTCAAATTGACCAGTTCAACCGCCAGGAAAACCTCGATGCCCACTACTATCATACCGGTCCAGAAATTTGGGAGCAGACTGATGGAAAGATTGATGGCTTTATTATGTGCCAGGGAACTGGAGGAACTATTACCGGGACCGCCAAATATCTGAAAGAAATGAACCCGGCTATTAAAATATATATATCTGAGCCGGCAGAATCACCTATACTTGCTTGCGGTAAAATTGGCAAACACATGGTGCAGGGCATAGCTGATGGTCTAGTTCCTGAAATTCTGGACCTTCAATATGTTGATGGAGTGATTTTGATAAGCTCAGAAGAATGTATTGCCACCGCCCAGGAGTTAGCAAAAAATGAAGGCATCTTTTGCGGGATATCTTCCGGTTGCAATGTAGCAGCCGCACGCAAAATGGCTCAGAAATACCCGGATCAAAAACTGATTGTAACAATCGTTAATGATAACGGACTGCGCTATCTGTCCACTCCCCTGTGCGGAACACCAATATCCCGTACTGAACTGGATCGGGAATACAAACTCAGCCCAGCAGACCTGGAGAAGCTCTCAAGTTATAAATTGGAAGTGATTGAGTAAGATGTTTCAACGTGGTCAGGCTTCGATTACAGGCATAGGTGAATTAAAACCTTCCCTGGACGCAGGCGGCAGAACTACCCTGGATTTGTTGGGTGAAGCTGCTGGCCAAGCGATAAAAGATGCTGGTCTGCATAAGGAAGACATTGATGGGCTCTTAGTAACTCCTCCCAGTGAGGACAGCTATTTCCTGTGGCCCTCCCAGGTAGCAGAATACCTGCAGTTATCACCGGTATTTATGAACATGGTGGAACTAGGAGGTGCCAGTGCAGCCGGTACCATTGCCCGAGCAGCGCTGCTGGTAGATGCAGGCATATGCAAAAATTGCCTGTGCCTGAGCGGAGGAGTATGGGATAAACAAGTATTCAATACCCGGGAAGGCAAGATGGCAGTTATGTCACAGGCTGAAATTGATTATGATCTCCCCTATGGGCCTATGGGTTTTAATTCCGGCTACGCACTGATAGCCCGTCGACATATCTCCCAATACGGAACCACACCTGAACAACTAGCGAAAATTGCAGTAGATCAGAGAACCAATGCCATGCTCAATCCTGATGCTTTATTCAACCAGAAACCGCTTACGGTAGAAGATGTTCTCGCTTCGCCGGTCATCGTCGACCCTCTGCACCTGCTGGAAATCGTTCGACCCTGCAGCGGAGCGGCTGCGGTAATCGTCAGTAGGTTAAATAATGGTTCAGACCAGATGCATGATCCAGTTACCATCTGGGGTTTTGGTGAAGCCTATACGCACAATTCCATCATTTACGCACCCAGTCTAACGGAAAGCCCTATAAAAGCTGCGGCCAATCGTGCTTTCCAAATGGCTGGGGTCAATGCCAATGATATTGATCTGGTTTCACTGTACGATTGTTATACAATTACAGTCTTAATTAGC
The DNA here is from genome assembly GCA_002840245.1 of Firmicutes bacterium HGW-Firmicutes-15. Lineage (GTDB taxonomy): Bacteria > Bacillota > Syntrophomonadia > Syntrophomonadales > Syntrophomonadaceae > PHAA01. Next base: position 3,827 of record PHAA01000050.1, on the reverse strand, counting down.
CTGGAAGACATCGGTTTCTGCCGCAAAGGCGAAGGCGGGAAATTCGTACAGGATACTGACCTTACCTATAAAGGAAGCCTACCCTGCAACACACATGGGGGGCAGCTTTCCTGCGGGCAGACCTCTTTTGCGGGGGGTATGTCACATGTTACCGAAGCCGTCCGCCAACTCCGCGGAGAAGCAGGACCACGCCAGGTTGGAAAGAACCGCTTGGCTCTGGTAAATGGCAATGGCGGCGTGATGAGTACGCAATGCTGTTTGATCCTAAGGAGGATGTAAATATGCCTGATTATAAAGATATTTACTGGCAAAAATTAGCCACCGGAAAACTCTGGCTGCAATTCTGCCCATCATGCCAGAAATTTATCTTCTACCCCCGCGGCTTGTGCCCTTACTGCCTAGAACCAGAGTTGGAATGGACACCAGCGAGCGGCCAAGGTAAGGTACATAGCTACGCCATTGTGAATGTCAGCGCGCTGCCGGAATTCAAGGAAGAGACTCCCTACATCTATGCAGTCATAGAACTGGCCGAAGGGGTAAAGATGCCCAGCAACCTAATAGACTGCTCCCTCGATAAAGTACATGTTGACCTGCCGGTAGAGCTTACCTTCATAGAAAGAGATGGCAAAACCCTTCCGGTCTTTAAACCTAGTGAAGAAGCTTGACCAACAACTTCCCTCATTACCTACGATTATGCTATTTACGGACCACCACTCAGACTGTACACCAGAAATTTATCCTCGGATTGCTTGAGTATAAGTAATGTAGGTACAATGTTTCGTTCCTTTTGAAATTGCATACCACTTTCAGTATCAAATACAGGTAGTCCTATCACTTTCTCTCCAGTTGGAACGATTTCTCCATTAACGGGCAGCTCCGTAAAGGTTCTTACTGTTGGATTAAGATAATATCTACCTTGGTAGGATACTCTGTCAGTGCCGTACCTCATACGGTGAACTGCATCTTTTACTGGCGAATATCCATAAATTAAGGCCATGATTATACCAACCAGCAATGTGCCTAAAATTGCCTTATTAATCTTATTTATATTCGTTCCCCTCCAGGTTTGCCAGTTTTCTATATTTTATATTATAAGGCGTTTTTTCTCTTTCTAATAGCCAGCATCTGATCTATTCGGATGATTATTTTTTCCTCTAAGCCCACCAGCAAAGGCATTCTGGCCAACGAGAAAATAATTAAGCCTCCCCAAATAACCACGAACGATATAAGGTGACCCCTGGTAAAGGGTTCATGATAGATAAAAATACCTAAGATTAATCCTATCGTAGGGCTTATGTACTGTAAGAAACCGATGACAAAGAGTGGCAGACGTCTGGCACCAGCTGCAAATAGAATTAACGGCGTAGCCGTGACCGCTCCAGCACCTATTAACAATAATGTGGTTGGTGACAAAGAAAGCTTAAAAGCGCCATTCCCTGTATTATAAACATAACCCAAATAAGCAAGGGCAAAAATGCACGAAACCAGGGTTTCCAGAGTTAGGCCGGTGATTGATCCAATGTTTATCACTTTCTTTAACAGGCCATATAATCCAAAACTTATTGCTAGTGTCAATGCCACCCAGGGGAAAGCGCCATATTGCAAAGTCAGACTCGAGACACCAACTATAGCTAATAAAAAAGCGAATAACTGCCATAAAGACAACCGCTCTTTTAAGAAAAATATGCCCAGCAAAACACTTACCAGTGGGTTTATATAATAACCAAGACTAGTTTGAATAATGTGATTTTGGTTGACCGCCCATATATAGAGGAACCAGTTGAGATTAATCATAATTGTAGTTATGATGATGCCCAGCATTTTTCGTGGCAGGCGGGTAATCTCTCTTACTTCACTTAAGAATGGCTGCAATTTCCTGGTAATTATTAGAATAATCAATAAAAAGATAAAGGACCAGATTACTCGATGGGCCAGTACTTCAATAGAGGAGACATTTTGCAGCAGCTTCCAGTAGACCGGTAGTATACCCCATAATAGATACGCTCCAGCTGCAAAACCTATTCCATTAGCGCGTTCATTACGTTCTTTGAATATCATTTCTACTACTCCCCACCCCAAGAATGCCATGCTAATTATAGACGTGTGCGCTTGAGGTGGCAATGCTTATCACATCTTTGGAACTCTACTTCCTCAGCATTAAAGATTCGACTTCTGAACCTACTGGGCAACTACTGGATTTCAGTTTTCGCCTCTGTTGTGTACAGGGAATCGAATTCCCCTTCTCCATCATATCGATTTAGATCTCTTCAACATAGGACCATTTTTGCATTTGTAATTATTAAAGTTCCATATAATTAATCACAATCTGTCTAATTGAAGGTTATTATGGAGGTAATTTATGGTTGTCCGAGACTCCAATAAAGCCTATGCTATAAGGCATAGATAATACCTTGCTACATAACGAAGAACTTCAAATGGTAACACAACTATGATAGAAACTGAATTAATTCCAAATCAGAAAGGGGAAACTATGAATATAGAGCAAAATGAATTTAATTCAGAATTTAGTAATGTAAAATATAAGGCAGAAGACAATATAGTATTTCTTACATGGAAAAAATTCTGCTGCTATGATGACTATAGAAATCCAACAACATTTGCTTTGGAATTACTTAAGAAATACCCGAATAGTAATTTTGTTGTAGATGCAAGAAATGGATTTGAATATCAAAAAGCAGATGTAGAATGGGGATTTTCAGTATTGCTTCCAGCCATGTCAAATACAGATTGTAAAAATGTTGTGTTCATCATGAACGAAGTAAATGAAATAGAAGAAGAGATGGACATGTGGACGAAAGAACTAATTAAGTATTTTACGGTGAAGAAAGTTAAGTGTTATGAAGATGCGGTAAACTTTATAGTGGATAATGAACATTTAGCGTAGCTAGGTAAACCCGAGAACTGCCCATGAGCATACTGGATATTTTAAAAATAACAATTCAAACTTTGCATTATTCATATTAAGTACTGCGCAGATTATTAAAGATGCGCAATATGGCATAGCATTACTTACGTTCTAACATTATATTTAAATGTTTTGCAAGAAAATGTGCAAAAATGGCATTGAAAATAATAAATAAGACTATAACCGGGGTTAAAATAGCTATATACTTCCAATTTAATAAATCCAAATTATTTAGATATGATAAAGCATAGATGCCATAAATGGCACTTATTATTCCTGTAATAATTGTGGGTATGAATTTCTTTAATAATATACCCTGTGCAAAATGCATTATTACATGCAGTAAATAACCAATTAGTATTGCAGCAAAAAAGGAATACCATTCAAATTGAACTGAACAAAATACAATTATTGCAAGGAGAATAAATTCTTCCGCTACGGCTAATGCAAAAGAAGCAGTAGATAATTTTTCTAAATGAGAGATAATATTTAAAGCTAATTTGGGTACCTTTTCTTTAATATAATTACTATTCTTCTCAACCCAAAGCTTAGCAAAAATAATTTCTTCAAAATCATGGATCATAAAAAATATTGGCAAAAGCCACATTATAGATTCTATCTTCAATAATTATCGCCCCCATATTATAAAAACATTGTAAATGTTAATTAAAGAATAAGAAAGTGATAGTTTTTTATCTACTGCACATTACAAATAGAAGGCGCAGTGTTAGGTGTCTAAAATGTTTATAGAATAGGTGCCATGTGCAACGAGAGTATTGACTACCAGCTTCCCATTATCCAGCAGGCTGTGTGAAAACGCATTACTAGGTTTAGAAAACAACCCCAAAATGGTAAAATTAAGGTATGAAAAACTGATGGGGGTTGGCGGTATGAGCAGGTA
>PHAA01000077.1 GCA_002840245.1 Firmicutes bacterium HGW-Firmicutes-15 | reverse complement strand
AAAGAAGCAGTTCAAACGGTTAAAGCCGCCTTCCCGGACATGAAAGTTATCGTGGGTGGAGCCCCTGTTACTCCAGTATACGCCGAAGAAATTGGCGCTGATGGTTATGCACCGGATGCCGGAAGCTCAGCAGCTAAAGCGAAGGAACTCATCGGAGTTAAATAAAGGGTCAAACAAATATTTGAGATGACTTCAAATTTTAGGAATAAAAAATAAGCCTGCAAATAAAAAGTCAATAGGAAATTGATGATTTTGTAAAAAAAATTATATTCAAGAAATGAAGCACGACAAAAAGACCAGCAACTATCGTTGGTCTGAAAATAAGGATATGTATGTGATTGTTATGAAAGAGAAAGCAGGTATTCTTTTACTCTTCCATAGTAGATACGCAGAAACTTATTAGCACCTGCAGTCATGTAGACGTAGTAAGGTTTACCCTGAGCACGTTTTTTATCGAGAAACTGATAAACAGCATCATCTTGCGGCTTAGTCTTGATAAGAGCATCCATGACCTGAAACAACGTTTTACGTAAGGTCGAAGAACCCCTTTTGGAAGTACGGACACTTTTTTGATCATAGGTTCCAGATTGGTTAACACCTGGATCAACGCCTGCAAAGGCAGTAATCGCACCCTTATGTGTGAAGCGTCTAACATCACCGATTTCAGCCATCAACTGAGGACCGAGTGATGCACCGACACCCTTCATAGCCATGACAATAGAGTACTCAGGCAGCTTGGATGCGGTTGCATTCATCAGAATACGAAGTTGTTCTACCGTTTTGGAAGCAATGTTTAATTGATCGACTGCTTGTTTGACAATGAGTTTGGTCAAAGCATCTTTAGGAAGTACAGGAACAAGTTTCATTGTTGCTCCATAGATTTCTTCAGCTTTTGATTGACTGAAGTTGTACTTATTTCGCTTACACCATTTCTGATAATGGTCGGTGAAAGCATGAAGAGACATTTTACGAACACAGTCTACATGCCAGTATGCAGCAGCGAAATCAACCCATTTCTGGCTGCCATTATCACGTGCAGGGCTGTTGAAGTAAGTATTAACACCCGGAAAGGTTTGATCAAGTATCCCGATAAAGTTATTTTTCATAGCCGTTTTGTGCTTCATGTAAAAACCAAACTGACGGTTCATTGTTTTTAACTGATTACGTATTTCATCCATAAGGCTATATTGTTTCAAATCATTCCAACTGTCAAGAGCATAACGCGCTATTTTTAAAGCATCTGCTTTATCAGATTTGACGTTACGTAGAGAATTTTCACCGAAATCTTTAATGAGCTTAGGATTTACGGCACTCACAAAAAGATGTGCCAGAGAAAGCTCACGAGCGAGTGGTTCATAATAATGACCCGTGTGCTCCATAACGATGCGGGATTCGCCTTCAATGGATTTGATCTGATCGATGAGGCATCTGATTTCATCGGAAGTGTGTTGAATCTCAAAAGGTAAAGAAATAATTTCGCCATATGGGCGGATAATAGCAATCATGCTTTTGCCCTTAGAAACATCAATACCTACTGCGTTCATGTTCATAAATTTGTCACTCCTTAAGATTATTGCAATGGATAAATACCAGTTTTACTCATTGCCTATTCAATCTACTGTGGTGTGACACGAACGTACTGTAGGACAGCAGTTCAACCTGCATAAAACGAACGCTGCGAATGAGGAGCTGGTTATCAGTCTTATTTACGGACGCGAAGTCCAAGAAAGGAAGACGATATACCTATTGCTCTTACATTCTAACAGCTTAAGCAACAAGATGGATAAAGACCTAACTGGTTATTAGGTACTATAACCATAAATACATTGTAGTAG
>PHAA01000076.1 GCA_002840245.1 Firmicutes bacterium HGW-Firmicutes-15 | reverse complement strand
GCAGTACCATCGGCGCTGGAGGGCTTAACTGCCGTGTTCGGGATGGGAACGGGTGTGGCCCCTCCGCCATTGTCGCCAGGAAATCTAATATCGTATTTAATTAGTGGATAGCTTTCCGTGGATAGTTATTACTAAACCACTTTTCGTGTTATCCGTTTCAGATCCTCTTTAGTGAACAGTATGTAGTGTACAATGTATGCTTACTTTTAGCAAGCTATTTCTTAATATTGTGAATATTTCTGTTTCTCAGAAACTATCACACTAAAAACTCTCTATAAAGGAAAGTTGCTTGCCAATAATAATCCTTAAAACAACAGGCAAACAGCGCACCTTAGTAATTTCTCATCACCTACCTGCTCCTCTATATTGGATTAGTTCTGTTCAAGATCCTCTCTATATGCTGTTTTATTAAGCAGATCTATTCGATCAACATAAAACTTGTTTCCTTCAAATCCAAAGCAGGATATAGACTGGATTTCAATTTGGATTATTTGCATACCCTCGAGTCTGGAGAAAATATCATAATACTTTGATTGCTTAGCCTGATAGAGTTGTGCATAACTCGAATTATTTTTGTCAACTACATCGCCTTTTATTGATGCGATCCCCTCTATTTGAAAAATATTATGGCATAGGGCAACCATTGGATTGATCCGCATCTGGGTACATTTTGTATGATGACCCCAGGAAAGAAAAATAACTTTTGACCCATAGCATGCGGTTGATACAACTCTGGAAGTCACTCGGTTTTCGCTGCTGGTTGACAACACCATCTCGGTTACATCTTCCAACATCTTGTACTTTTCATTAAGAATCTCTTCAAAATTAAATTCTTTCATACCTTTCATTTTCCCACTACTCCTTTACACTTTTTTACTTTTTTTCCTTTATGGTTTATTTTTGTTAGGTATACTATAATAATATTTGGCATTCGCGTAATAGTAAACTACGCATATTAATATGACATAGTCATATTAAACTGACTATTAGACATAGGAGGATATAATAGATGGCTAACGTAGAGGAAAATCATTACATATGCCCTGTATCTGCAATGCAAAATATTCTGACGGGAAAGTGGAAGTTATCAATTTTATGGATTCTGGGCAGAAAAACAACGAGATTTGGTGAACTACAAAGATTGATTCCTACTGTGTCGCGTGGGGTTCTCACTCAGCAATTAAAAGAACTTGAACATTATAAAATTGTACACCGAGAAGTATATAATGAAGTCCCGCCAAGAGTAGAATATTCCTTAACAGAGATAGGAAGAAGCTTTATTCCTGTAATGATGAGTATTATGGAATGGGGAGTTGGATTTATCAAGGAAATCTCGGATTGCGATATGAATATTTGTATTTCCAGCAAATTTAATTGTATCCGGTGCTATGATATGTTACTATCTGGAGAATTTAAACCAAACAGTTAAGCATGTCATCTGCTTTTTAGTACTTGCTCTAACATTGATTCGCATTCATCTCAACACTCCGAGTGAAACATGGAACTGTTTTAAACAGGTTCAAGCAAAATTTTGCGTACGAAAATAGGCGTAATTATTATCAGATAAAAAAGCTGATAATTACGCCTTTGCATTACGCAGCAAAATATACATAGGTCTTGCCTGATCAGGAGCAACAGAAACATAAATTCCTGGCAACAACATTAGCCGCGACCGCTAGGGAGCACCAGTGGTCCCCGAAAGGGAGTGACTACTCTCCCACAGCTTAGGGAACTGGACGTAAAAAAAGCCTTGCACTTAAGCAAAGCTGTCTTTTTGCCCACAGTAAACTGCAGTACCATCGGCGCTGGAGGGCTTAACTGCCGTGTTCGGGATGGGAACGGGTGTGGCCCCTCCGCCATTGTCGCCAGGAAATCTTATATCATTTATTAAGTTTATGTAGCCTTTCCTGTCTCGCAAGTATTGCCTACCTATGGCGGAGGCCGCCATTGCGACGGTGCCAGTTTGGCACCTAGTGTCGATAAATCGAAGAGCGTAGCTCTGAGCATCGACGCGCCAGGAAATCTAATATCGTATTTAGTTATGTATTTAAGAGTTCTAATAACTTAGGGTCTGACCCCTTAGTTAGAGTTCTCTGCGCCCTTCGGGCATGTAAGCTCTTGGCCTTTCTTTCCTCACTTTGTTCGGAGGAAAGACTCAAGTTCTTTCCGCCTAACCGACCTTCGGTCTGGCATCTGAGCTCTTGGCATTCTGCTCCTCGCTTTGCTCGGGCACAACGCTCAAGTTCTCTGAAAACTGCACATGAAATAAGAAGTAGGAATTAGAAAGTTCAATGTTGAGCTTAGGTCAAGCCCTCGATCTATTAGTACCGGTCAGCTTAATACATCACT
>PHAA01000075.1 GCA_002840245.1 Firmicutes bacterium HGW-Firmicutes-15 | reverse complement strand
GTTGTTTTTGTGTTCCATAGTCCTGGAGCACAGTGGTAGCACCCTGGGTCAGACACCAGAACATCACTATAGACGCAGATGCAGCGGACTGCATTTCCAAAATCGGAGCGTACCAGGACAGAGGTATCTTACCATCGCCACGGAATCCGAACTGGGGTCCTAACTCGGCTTCACAAACCGTTTTGTAAACGCTCTTGTAGATATCTGGGGTTAAGACGGCTTTCTCATTGCCGCCCACAAACGTACAACCGATTTCATCGGCATCTTTGTTAGCCGGGCACATAACGTCGCGGCAGATCTTGAAGTTAACATCAAGGAAATTATCGATGTCATCGATTCCATAATATTCTTTGTAAGCATCTAGGGACAAAAGCTTGTCCATGGGCAGCCATTCTTTTATCACGAACTTAATGTCACGGGTATTTAACAGGTAATTACTATGTGGCAATATATTTCCCCCCTATAATTTTTTCCAACTCTAAACTAAGCTAGGTTTTCCACGATCAAAGTAGTGCCCATTCCGCCGCCGATGCAGAGAGTGGCCAGACCATACTTGGAATTACGTTTTTTCATTTCATACAACAAGGTACAAAGTATTCTAGCTCCGGATGCGCCTACGGGATGGCCGATGGCAATGGCGCCGCCGTTAACATTAACTTTCTCCATATGGTCTCCCCAGCCCATTTCTTTGCCTACAGCCAAAGACTGTGCCGCAAAGGCTTCATTGGCTTCAATCAGGTCTATATCGTCTACGGTCAAACCAGCTTTGGCAAGAGCTTTCTTGCTGGCCGGTACCGGGCCGATTCCCATGATCTTGGGATCACATCCGCCGGATGCATAACTTACTATTCTAGCCATTGGTTTGAGTCCCAGTTCAGCGGCTTTTTCTGCGGACATTACGATAAATGCAGCTGCTCCGTCATTGATTCCGGAAGCATTACCAGCGGTTACGCTGCCGTCTTTTTTGAAGGCAGGCTTCAATGCAGCCATTTTTTCAAGGGTTGCACCCTTATTGGGAAATTCATCAGTATCAAATACGATGTCAGCCTTTTTGCCCTTAATAACTACAGGAACGATTTCATCTTTGAACTTGCCTTCGGCAATGGCTGCGAGAGCTCTTTGCTGACTGCGGAAACCGAACTCATCCTGTGCTTCACGAGTTTGTCCCCATTGTTCATTGATGTTTTCAGCAGTTATGCCCATATGATAGCCATTGAAAGCTTCCCAGAGGCCGTCTTTGATCATGGTGTCAATCAATACGTCGTTACCCATGCGATAGCCATAACGAGCTTTGGCTAGTGCAAAGGGAGCACCACTCATGTTTTCCATACCACCAGCGAGAACAACATCTGCATCACCAGCCTTGATGATTTGGGCTGCTAGGCTGACAGCTCTTAAACCAGAACCACAAACCTTATTAATGGTAAAAGCGGTAGTTTCTACAGGAAGTCCAGCCTTTATCATTGATTGGCGGGCTACATTCTGTCCTTGGGCTGCTTGAATTACGCAGCCAAAAATAACTTCTTCTACTAGTTCGGGCTTGATTCCAGCTCTTTTAACAGCCTCTTCCATAGCAATTTTTCCAATATCAACAACCGGCATGTCCTTCAGAGCCCCATTAAAACTAGCAACTGGTGTACGGCATGCGCTTACGATTACTACTTCTTTACTCATATTTATAATCTCCCTTCATATTTTGGTTTTAATAATCTGAATCTTTCAATTAATTTTTAGTATACAAAGAAGCCTTCGCCGTTCTTGCGTCCAAGTTTGCCCGCACGTACCATTTTGACCAGTAAGGGGCATGGACGATATTTAGGATCACCAAACTCTTTATAT
>PHAA01000074.1 GCA_002840245.1 Firmicutes bacterium HGW-Firmicutes-15 | reverse complement strand
CGCCATTGATATCAACGCAGACGATCATTTTAATTATATTGATTCAGCAACTGACCCGAACATGATCCTCTGGCAAAAAGCCTTCCAGCCAGCCGGCTTCAGCTGGGGCAACCGATATAGTGATTCCATGCATTATGAATTAATCAAATAAATATAGGGCCCAACAGAGATGTACTTCTGTTGGGCCCCAGACTGTCAAAGAACCCCTGTTAAGACGATGTTTTAGCAGGGGTTTAGTGTTAAATATGATAAAATAATACAGGGTGATAAAATTGCTGGAACGTGCAAAGAATTTAAGAAATAATTTACAGATTGTGGACCTGGAGGGAATGGTTCCCCAGGATCATTTATTAAGAAAAATAGACCGGGCGGTGGATTTTAGTCATATCTATGATTTAGTGGAGCATTTGTACTGCGAAGATAACGGCAGACCAGCAGTAGACCCGGTGGTACTAGTGAAAATGGTACTAATACAGCATTTATATGGGATTAAATCGCTTCGGCAAACCGTAAAAGAAATCGATATGAATATCGCCTATCGCTGGTTTCTGGGCTTTGATTTAAACGTAAGAATACCCCACTTCGCAACTGTCAGTTATGCATTTGCCCATCGTTTTCCAAGTGAAATCTTCGAAGACATCTTTGCCTGGATCCTAGAAGAAGCAGTAGCCAAGGGCTTTGTGGATGCAAGCACCATTTTTATCGATGCAACCCATATCAAGGCGAATGCAAACCGCAATAAGAAACGCAAAATACTGGCACGCAAGACTGCCCGTAATTATGATAAGCTGCTGCGGGAAGAAATCAATCAAGACCGTATTGAAAACGGCAAGAAACCCCTTAAAGATAAGGATGATGACGATCAAGGTGAGAAGCAAATAACAGTATCTACAACTGATCCCGAATGTGGCCTTTTCCACAAGGGAGAACATAAGGTGGAATTCGCCTATACTGCCCATGTAGCCTGCGACAGGAAGAACTTCATTCTGGGATTTGAAGTTACACCAGGAAACATCCATGACAGTATCGTATTTGATACGGTTTACGATAGAGTAGTGGCAGGATTTCCTGAAGTAGCCACGGTTGCGGTAGATGCCGGATACAAAACTCCCTGGATATGCAAAAAGGTTATTGATGATGGTCGCAAGCCATCCACCCCCTACAAACGGCCCATGAACAAACGAGGCTTTTTCTATCCCTATGAATATGTCTACGATGAATACTACAATTGCGTAATTTGCCCAAATAATCAGGTACTATCATATACAACGACCAACAAAGAAGGCTACCGTGAATTTAAAAGCAATCCCGCAGTTTGTAAGGACTGTCCATATCTCGGTAAATGCACCAACAGCAAGAACCATCAAAAGATAGTAACCAAGCATATTTGGGATAAGTACATTGATAAGGCTGAAGACTTCAGGCATTCCCCACTTGGGCAGGCCAGTTACAGATTGCGAAGTCAAACCATTGAGAGAGTTTTTGCAGATGCCAAAGAAAAATATGCGATGCGATATACGCTGTACAAAGGCTTAACCAGGGTTAAAAACTGGATTAAGCTTAAGTTCGCTGCCATGAATCTCAAAAAACTAGCAGTGTGGGCTTACTAAACCCCATTGTTTTTTCTTTATAAACAGAAATACAATTGCATATTGATCACAACCAAAAATATTGCACGATTTCATGTCAAAAGGCCACGTTTCGTAACTTGAAACATGGCCTTTTTTGACGGTCTGAAGACCTGACTGACGTCAGGTCTTTGCATGGTTTTATGATCTTGACTTCCCGGTCAGGCTCCGCTGGGCTGCTTTGAGATCCCCTTTAATATCATTGATGTCTTCC
>PHAA01000011.1 GCA_002840245.1 Firmicutes bacterium HGW-Firmicutes-15 | reverse complement strand
AACATAAAACATTAAATAGGATTGCGAAAAAACCCGGTACAAATTATCATATCGTACCGGGGTTTGCTTTGACTATGCACCCTTTTATTAAGCGCTTACGTTACAGTAAACTAAAGTACAATCTGTATCTGCATAAAAGGAGCCTCCGGCATTATTAAACCGGAGGCTCCTTTATTCTGTTAGACCAAAACGCAAAGTTATTTGAAATTCTTAATAATATCAATTACATAACTCTGCTCCTCTTTACTCAACCCTGGGAAAATGGGTAGGCTGACTTCTCGATCCACTCTCTGGTCTTTTGCAGGCCCACCTCCAGGCTCACCTGCGGCTTCCATCCCAATAATCCTTGGGCCTTATTATAGTTGCATAACAATTTCTGAATCTCGCTCTGAGGATGAATATGCGGAACATGAACAATTCTCTTTGAGTCGGCACATATCAACTTTGCCAACTCATTAACACTGACATCTCGGCCCAGCCCGGCATTTAATATCTGCCCATCTGCCCGGCTGTCCATTCCGGCCTTAATCACAAAATCTGCACAATCCTCTACATACAATAAATCGCGGGTCTGGGTGCCATCCCCATATATATTCAGTGTTTCACCCTTTAAATCCTTATCAATAAAAATGGCTACTACCCCACCTTCCCCGGAAGCCTTTTGAAAAGGCCCATAGGTGTTAAAAGGTCTTACCACCACGGTGGGCAAGCCATAGGCATAATAATAGGACAGGGTTAGAGCCTCTCCCGAAAGCTTGCTGGCCGCATAGGGAGAAGCAGGTTTCACCGGATCTTTTTCCGTAATCCCGCCCTCATCCATGCTACGCTCATAGACCATGCAGGTGGACATAAAGAGCATCTTAATCCTCTTTTGCTTGCATTCTTCCAAAACATTAAAAGTCCCGGTAACATCATTGTCAAAGGTGGTACGAGGGTCATCGATGGAATCCTGTACATTAATGCTGGCCGCCATGTGGTATACCAGATCAAAATTATCCTGGAAAACATCTGCCAACAAGGCACGATCCTTAATATCACCCCTAATAAAAGAGAAAGCCGGGTTACCTGAAAATTCTTCAATATTTAACGGACGCCCGTTGGACAAATCATCTAAAGCTACCACCTGATGTCCTTCCAGTAAGAGCTTTTTTACCACCCATCTACCGATAAACCCGGCCCCGCCGGTAACCATAATGTTCATCATTCAACCTCCCCAAGTACTACTAGATGTTCTCAGCCCTCTCAGCAATCCGACTTAACCATTTACTCAAAAACAGCACATATTCTTTTATGTGTTCATATATTTCGTCAGCCAGAACTTCATTGTAGGTATGAACAGTCAAATTCCGGTCATCAGCCATTTTCAGTGCCTGTACCGTCTCCTGCTCATCAATTAAGCCAATCTGTAAACAATCCCTTATTACCCCTTTGGGAGAACCTGTATCAAGCCCCTCAACATCCCTTAACAAGAGTTGGGCTGCCTTCCACACCGTTTCAAAGGTAAATTCGAATCGCTGAATAGCAGCATCTTGCTCAATGCGAGAAGGTTTTCGAATAGCCATTACCTCTTCCAATGCCAGCAAGGCGCGGCTTGCAGCTGCTATTCTTTCCTGCAATCTTGCCATATTACACCCTCTTCCCTTATCTTCTTTACAAGTATTGGGTCGGCGTGCAGCAAATCAACCAGATCAACCCGATAAGGAACTGTCGATTCTTCCAGGTTTTCTCTAATATTCACAAAAATATCTGCTGGTATTGAACCATCGTGAGCCACGGCAACATCGATATCCGAAGTCCTTTTTTCCTCATGCCGAGCCCAGGAACCGAAAAGATATACAACCGCATTATTATCTTTCATACCCTTTATTACAATATCCCGCACCTGTTCTAATATATCCTCACGACTTACAGTTGACGCCATAATATGTTTCCTCTTTTTTAAATACATTCTTCCCAATGTAGCATCATTCCATAGTAACTTGTATTTTCCCATTCTCGTTATATTCAAAACGATAGCTTTTATCCCCACAGGCAAATTCATGAATTTTATTCAAGCTAAAGTCAGTATCTGCACTACTTTTTTGCATGCCTATATCATCATTCTTGACCAGCCAATCAAATAAATCCTGATCTGAATCAAAACTAATAGGCCCGCCATCCTTCACCCGGTGATAATTCACAAAATTATAGCGTTCCAAAATCTCAACACAGCAGTCTTTATCAGCTATAGAAGGACTTTCTTCAGGGTGAAAGATATGATAACGGGTTTCAGAAGGAATCCTATGGCCTTCATACAATAAGCTGCGGATCTTTCTATGATTATCGGAAAAATAAACTAACGATGTCTCATCCTCGATAGTCCAGGGATTGTTGCAGGTTGAAGCAATATAAAAACTCAGATCATCGTTTATTGTGAAGCTAAACATATAATCAGCTTCCATAAGTTCCCCACTCACTACATGTTTTAGTATAGTTCGGCAATGCCCCTCCTGGTCAACAATAGCTGAAAAGCTGTGAGGAGCATATTTACCCATTAACATTGCAACATAGGCTCCATAATGCTTACCACAAGCGATTATTTTACGTTGATTAAGGTCATAACGCTGTAAGATCTCACCTAAAACCTGGAGGCAATCAATAGCTGGCAAGAAGCCCCAGGATTGATATTCATCTCGACCGGTAAGTAAATGAGGTTGACACCTCAGATCCAGGCTGGTAACACCTCGACTTAAAACAGCTTCAGCAATTTTGCGATATACATCGACAGCTCCTTGAGCATCGGCAAAACTCTCAAAGCTTAAATTCAAGCCATAAATACGATTAATATTATGGAGAAAGCTGGGTCGAATCTGGATCTGGCCGTTCCTGAAAATACCAAAATAGTTTACTCCTACTGCAATACAATTCAGCTTGTTGGCCAAATAGGGTCGTAGTTGGCTGGCATGATAATCAGAGTTGCCATATTCCCCTAGTCCAGGAATCACCATTATTACACCAGTTTCTGAATTTACACCTTCCTCCGGCAAAGTTATAAAAGCTTCAATCTCAGAACGCTCGGTATTAAGTTCTATGTCTGGATGCGGAGCTAGTGTTATTTTTATTGTTTCATGCAAATTTAAACACCTCATTAATAAATTTTTTATCAAGATGATTAACTAGTAACCCTAATTATAATTAAAGGAGCATTGTCTTTATTTCCTCGATTGCCATAATTGGCTCTTCGGCGGAACTGTAGCTACCAATTTGAGCACGTAATGCGCCTTTATATGTATCCATACATTGGTTAAAATCAGAGTTATACGGAAGGATGATAAACATATCCTCTGTCTCAAATGACCTGGAACTCTCTTCTTCGGTCATTAGTTCTTCATATAGTTTCTCTCCGGGTCTTAAGCCAATATTGATAAACTCAACCGGCTTAGGGGCCAATTCCACCATAGCTTGAGCAAGATCTCCAATACGAATAACCGGCATTTTGAAAACAAAGACTTCTCCTCTCCGAGAAATCCTAAGAGATTTTAGCATTAAATCCACTGCTCGATCAATATTCATAACAAAACGAGTCATGTTATTATCAGTAACCGTAACCGGTCCTCCTGCATCTATTTGCCTTTTAAAAAGAGGGATCACCGAACCCCGGCTGTTTAGAACATTACCAAACCGCACAGACAAAAACTTTATGTCACGAGGTCCTTTCCATCCTTCAGCCGCTGAAACGATAAGACGTTCCGCCAATAATTTACTGGCTCCCATCGTATTGGTGGGACTGGCTGCTTTATCAGTACTGGCATATACTACAGCCGAAACATTGGCTTCTATCGCACAGTCAATAATGTTTTGCGTACCTATTACATTGGTCTTCACTGCTTCAGAGGGATTATATTCACAGGCAGGTACATGTTTTAAAGCCGCCAGGTGGAAAACAATGTCGATCCCTTCCATTGCACGCTTCAAACGCTCCTTGTCCCTGACATCTCCCAGCAGAAAACGCAATCTCTTATCAACACCACCATTTTGGATCGCAAAATTTTCCTGCATCTCGTACTGCTTATGCTCATCGCGGGAAAATACTCTTACTACTTCAACTTCATATTCCAAAAGTTTTTTCACCAGATAGCTTCCAATTGTTCCTGTTCCCCCGGTGACCAGAATCATTTTCCCTTTCATCTCGTCCTGCAACTTCATCTCTCCTCGATACCAACATGTTACATATATCGCAATTATCCAGCAAATTCTTTATATCCCGTTGATGGTAAATTTGAACAAAAAGCTTTAGCCTTGCACTTAAAAGTGCGCGACTAAAGCCTGCGTTGTTATTATTTGGTACTCTTCAAGCAGTATATGTATGGGGCTTTCCAAACCTAACCCTTTTTTGAACCCGCCTTTAATTAATCTATAAGTTTCTTTCTCAGATTTCAGATTCCTTGGCTTTTCTATAAAACTGGGTCTTAAGCAATTGATCAGTGGTAAGTCCTACATTAAGGGCTTCATTGCAGCGCTTCAGACCTTCGTCAACACATGCTTCCAACTCATCGTCACTCATGTTGGTCATGTTTAATCTCAAGTCCTGTCGGTCACCCATTTTTAAAAGATATTCCTCCTGGTCAGTTATAAATCCTTGTTCAATAGCATAATCATACATCCGTGAGCCGGGTTGAGGCAGGAGGTATCCAGTAGACGGGTAGATCCGATTCTCTATACAACACTCAAGTGTTTTCCGAATAGTTTCAGGTGTTTCCTGGGGATAGCCAATTACCAGACTGGTAATCGTCGCCAATCCTGCCTGTCTAAATAATCGAGTTTGTTTAGAAAATTGTTCTACAATTATCTTTTTATTCATCGCTTTTAAGATTGCTGGCTCAGATGATTCTAGAGAATAACCCATTGACACGCATCCAGCTTCTTTAAGCTTTTTTATAATGACTACATCATCTTCCTCCTGAAACAAATCACCTCTGCAGTCTCCACTCCAATATACATTGACATTTTCCTGCAACATTTTTTCACTAAGTTCCAGAGCTTGTTTCTTAGTATTAAAAGTAAGTTCATCAGCAAACTGAATATAATTAACTCCATAAGTTTCTACTAAAGATTTAATTTCTTTTACAATCGCGTCTGCACTTCGTTTTCGATAAGGGACGGTCTTAAAAACATGGTAACAAAAAGTACACCGAGCAATGCAACCCCGAGCAGTATTTATGGGTAAAGACCTAATTTCATCTCTTGGTATAGGAACATCCTCGTTAGCGACGTTTTTATAAGCTTCCGCATATATCTCCGCATCGAAAAGCGAATAATTTATAAATGGTAATGAAGATATGTCTCTAATGTATGCTCTTGCCGGGGTATGAACTACCTGCCCATTATGTAAGAAGCAAATTCCTGGCACAGCTTCCAGGTTGCCTCCTTCAGCAAGGGTATTTAATATATCAACGATTGTCTCATCTCCTTCTCCCATTACCGCAATATCTGCCTCTGTACGGGTAAGCAGTATTTCGGGAATAGATGTGGCAACCGAATTTCCTACAATGATCTTGGCATGAGGTTGATATGTGCTAATCAGTGAAGATAGCGTTTTAATTATTTTGTAACCGGTTACGATGCAGCCCATACATATTACGTCAAAGCTAGTGGTTCTAATAAACTGCTCTATATAATCATCTGTATAACGATGGGCATCAATATCCAATAAATCAAAATCATAACCCGCATTTTTGATGGCTGTCGCAATATACCCCAAACCAATTGGGAAAAACTTTACTGGAGAATTAGGACGTAAAGAAACATTAATTATAAGTATTTTCAAAGAAAAATCCTCCTTTTTTAAATGCCCTAAATATGGCTTTACATTTTCTTTGCAATTATTATTATTTCATCACTTAACCTTTGATTATCAATCACTTGTTGAAAATCATTAATTAGCAATGAAACGTTATTATGTAATAGAGAATTGTTTAACTTATTGTTAGTAAATAAAGCCAATGTGCTCCATATCTCGTAAAAATCTTGCCCAAAATACCATGCATGAGTAATCTTGTATCCAAACTTTTCCATCATTAATTCCAATGAATTAAGCGAAAAGAGGAAAAGGTGTAATGGTGGATGCATTCCCCTATTTACATATTCAGGAAAGGTGAGTTGACTATATACTGAAAGTGAAGGATAATTTGGCACTTCAAGAATTAAATTATCATTTGTTTCCTGTATTAACGATATCTGGCTAATCAATTCATTTGGATTTTTGATATGTTCTAAAACGCCAAATAATGATATTACTCCAAATTTTTTATCAAAATCCTTAATATTATCAGCATTAACATATTTATCAATAATATTTAATCCAAAATGTTCATTACCATAAATCCTTTCAAAATCGTTTGTTTCAACACCCAATGTATTCCAATTTCCGATCATTGATAAGACATACAAAACTTCACCAATACCACAACCTATATCAAGCCAGCTTTTTTTTGGGGTATGTAATCTTTTTAATAAATATTCAACCTTTGGTTTTGAAATATTTTTAATCCTAAAATCAATTGTACTATCACTTGAAAACAATTTATTATTATTTCTAGTATAAGAATCGGATTTATATAAATTTTCAATATCGATGTCTTCTGGTGGATTAGATACAAAAGCCACTCTACAATTATTACATTCACTATAATCAAAATTATATATTGTCTGCAAATAATTTATCCTGTCAGAATCACATAAAGGACATCTTGTTAGTACTTTGCCAGGTTTAACTTTAGTAGATACGTCCGCACATATTTTTATGGATTGGTGTTTATCTAAATCACGATTAAGAGCATAACTATCCAATTTTTTACCTAATGTTATCTCCATTAATTTCCCCCCCTTGATGCTATTGAGAATTCTCCAATACTAATAATTCCCTTTAATCACATCTAAACTTATTAAAGTACTCCCTATCTAAAATACTATAAAATAAAGAACCATGCCACATACCATTCGACCAATAAGTCTCTCTATGTCTTCCCTCCAATGTAAACCCTAATCTTTCAAAGAATCCCTTTTTGGGTTCATCAAAATCATATATTTCTGCCCATAGCCGATGTAATCCTAACTCTTCAAAGGAATATTTGCTCAAAATAGTAGCTGCATCAATCGCATATTCGCTATCAATATACATCTTGTTCTTTCCAATATAAATAGAAAAATCAGCATTTCTATTCACCCAATTTATTTGGCATAACCCAGATGCGCCTAACAACTCAGTGGTATTCAGATCAATGATAGCAAACATAAGCGTATTTTGATCTTCAACAACAATCTTCTCATACCATCGTTGTTGATTTTCCATTGATAATTCCCGATATTCCCTAAAATATTGACGCAGTTCCGGAATATTTCTCCACTCTAACAATTGATCCAAATCGTTTTTCTCAATAGCTCGCAAGCCAACCATGTTGCCTTTCAGCATTGTGCATCCTCCAAATCACTTGGATACAAAGCATCACCTGCTTCTTTATCAACAATCAACCTTTTGCCAATAAGTAATTTTAACATATATGGCGGGAAGGCATCCTGAGGTGCGGGACGCAAACTTTCTATATCACTCTCTTGCAGTAATTCATCTTTAATAATATCTCTTTTAAGTCTTAAGCACCGACGTTGTAGTACTATGGTACCTTTTTCATTTTCTTCAATTCTTTTAACACTATCACCCAGGGCAAGTTCCAATTCTCGGGAACGCTCTACCATATCCCTCCAACTATAAGGATTCATTGCAAATGAATGATCTGGCCCCTCTCTATTATTGTCGTCCGTAAAATGTTTTTCGATAACGCGAGCCCCTAAGGCAATTGCTCCCAAAACACATGCTGCTCCTGGAGTATGGTCAGATAAACCGAGAATCATTGCGGGAAAATGAATAGCATATGCTTTTAATACATTTAAATTAACATATCTGAAATTATCTAAATCACCCGTATAATTAGTATTGCATTGTAATAAAACAATTTGCTGGTTACTTCCAACAATTGCAGCAACTGCTCTTTCCACATCCTCTATTGTTGATGCACCAGTGGATAGTAGAACCGGTTTACCTTTTAGAGAAATTTGTTTGATAAAATCAATCCAGTTAATATCCCCTGACCCAATTTTATATGCTGGAACATATCTATCCAATTGTTCCAGGCTTTCTATATCATAAGGAGTGGTAAAAAAATCTATTCCTGCTTTCTTCGCTGTTTTCACCAACTCTTCTGTCCACTCCTGTTTGCATTCATAGTATTTATAGGTATCATAAACGCTCTTTTTCCATGCAGCCTGATGGTCAAGCTGTCCGCCTAAATTTCTAAAACCATAATCACTTACAATTTGGGGTGCTTTAAAGTGTTGGAATTTAACCGCGTCAGCCCCTGATTCTTTAGCTAAATAAATCAAGTCCAGCGCACGTTGCAGTTCTCCATCATGATTAGATGCTATATCGGCAATAAAATAGGCTGGTGACCTAAAAGAAATGAGTCTTTGGTTTATTTTAATGGAGTTAGCATATTCCACTTTTTAGCCCCCTGTATTCTGAAATCAAGCAATCCACTACTTCATCTAATCCCGGCATGGAGATTTGTAAAATATTTTCTGCTTTTGCAACATTTAGTCCCAGGCTATCAGCCCTTCGTACTCCTGAAAATTGATTAACACTTCCCACCTTGTACCCATCCAAAGAACAATCTATTTTCCGAGCTATTTTTTCAATAAATTCTTGCTTACTCGTTACCTCACTGCTCGCAAGATTCAAGATTCCCTTAGGCCTTAATGTAATTAATTCAAACAAATAATAGCTAAACTGTTGGGTAGATATACTTGATGTAAAAAAATCATGGAATAAAGTAATCACATCTTGGTTCTCAAGCGAACGGAAAACCCATTCTACAAAAGTAGGGCTTTCTGATTGACTGCGAAAACCCACAATATTGGTTCGAATTACTAATGCCTGAGAATTAGTTAAAGCAAATTGCTCGCCTGCAAATTTGGTTCTCGCATATTCATTAACCAAGGTCACCGCATGATCTTCAGCATGCTTACCTCGGCCATCTCCCGTAAAATAATGATCAGTTGAAATTTGCACTAAATATATATCCAGTTCTCTGCATATTGAGGCAAGAATTGCTACTGGGCGTGCATTTATTAAATAAGCATTTTCCGGATGTTTATCACAATAATCCAGACTTGTTATTGCAGCCGCATTAATAACAACATCAGGTCTATACTCATTAATAATCCTCTCCAGTGTTAGCCTATCACTTATATCAAGATGTATATCAGCATTAACTAGGTCTAGTCCAGTTGGCTTTATATTTCTTTTCTGAGCTTCTTTCATTATAGCCTGTCCAAGCATACCAGATGAGCCCAAAACAAACATTAACAAAACCAACACTCCCCAATGACATTATTGCTTTTTCTCCAATAAAAACCAGGTGAAATCATCCTGAGTAAAATTCTGATCTCTATGATAAGCAAAACCATAATTAAGCAGCTGCAAATCGCTATATTTATCTAACATTTCCCCTGCAAAATCCCTCTTAAACAACTTGTTTTCATGACCCCGGTATACAACCTCAACCGGAGTAGGGTTATAATATTCGGCCAAGCAAATATAGCGTTGGCTGCTCTTATAAAGCAAATCATACACTTTGCTTAACATTTCTGGTGCAATGTGAATCAATACTCCCTTGGACAAAACAAAATCACGTTTATAATCAGGTTCAAAATTAAAAATGGACTGATTATATACTTCGACAAAACCAAGTGAACTCAGTACCTCTGCTGCTTGCACATTAATCTCAATTGCAGAACATATAGCTTTAGGCAAAAGACTCTTCAAAGCTATTAGATTAAGTCCACGGTTGGCCCCAATTTCTAATATTGATTGAATACCTGCAGTTTTTGATAAAATTGGAGCAAATAAGCCTAAATTACGAGCAATCAATTCATTGCCGCTGTTGCGTTCTGTATATTCGTTCCCAAATGTTCCCGCCCAGAATTTTTCTTGTTCGGTTGAGAAATTATCCTTCATAATTTGTTCTCCTTTTTTAAATAGTTTTCTGTATTACATGAGCATTAATCTGCAACCAATCCGAGTGTTGATCAAGAAGTCTTAAAACCTCTTCCATAGTAAAATGCGGATTGACTGGATAAAGTGCTTCAATGATATTTTTAATAAGCTGTAAGTCTTCCTCGGTATCAACAGTCCATCTATGCCCGCTCATGTCATTATCTGCAACAACTTGTAGAATGCGGAAACGATTCGGATTTTGATATAAATAAGGAGTGACATGCTCTCTTTCCGACAAAGAATTTGCTTCTCTATAGGCTTCTTCCAATGCCTTTAGCGAAAATACCTCTGTATCCATACCTCTAGGGTAGGATCTAATTTGGGTATTGCTTACATAATCAAATTCTGTTAGGTTTTCCTGGTACTTCTGAATTACCTTATCAATAATCTGCGAATCAATTAGCGGGCAATCCGAGGTTATGCGCACAACATCTGTCGCCCCAAACTGGATAGCAGCCAGATAATACCTGGATAGAACGTCTTCTTCTGAACCACGAAATACCGACATTCCCAATCTAGCGCATTCCTGGATAATTGGTTCATCACTTTGATTAACTGTGGTAGCAATAACTATATCATCTGCCAGCTGTACTCGTCTCAGCCTCTCGATTTGATATTCCAGAAGACTTTTATCCAATACTCTTTTTAATATTTTCCCAGGCAACCGGGTTGAAGTCATCCTGGCCTGGACAATAATAACAGTTTTCATCGATACCTCCATTATCAAGTATCTGTATGTCTAATACCATAAACTGATCACTTATTATTAAAAGGTAGGGTAAACGTTGTTTCCTGCTCTTTATCCTGTTTAGCAAATGGTATAGTTAAACCCACTTCCTGCTTATTGTCAAGTTGATTGATGGGCACGTTAAGACTCCCATCCTCGTATCTATTTTCCCCAAATAATTTTAATTCCCGTTCGGTTATCCCTTTAACCATCTTTAAATAGCGACTGGTCATATCATATACATTAGATTCGTAATAGAATTCGGCCTCAGACGTTGTAGATTGCCCTCCAAAACTGTAAAGCGTACCCGCTTTATAGTAAATCAAAAAGTGATTCAACATCTGGGCTACTACCTTTTTATAGAAAGCACTTTCCTCAAATTGCCTATTTTTTTCCTTAATTGCCTCTACGTATCCCCTCAGGCGACTTTCCTTTAATCCTCTTTGGATACCTTTATGAAGTTCTTGGAGTTCAATTAACTTTTCTTCATTTATTATCTCCAGCTTTTCAATCTCGGTTAAGATATGCTCATAAAAAGAATCTATATCAAGCTCCGTGTAGGCATCTAAATCTGTAGAATTATTCAGGGTTTCCTCAATTATCATCCCCATATCGTCCTCGCGAGGATTTATATACTGGTCAATCACATCCCTAAACTTTCGGTTTTCTACACCTGGTATACCTAAGCCGGCTTCAGTAGCATTTATTATAGTACATGTATTTTGGTACTGCAGATTAATAATCTCCATATCACGTCTTATGGCCAGGAAAGTTGGCGTAGTCTGTACCGTTTCGCCATTTATGTCCACTAAGGTTTGCAGCTGTCTTTTGGTTATGGCTGATAAAGAATCTTTCTGCTCATCTGCATGTACCTTGTTATCGTAAAAACAAAGATCCTGTCCCACCAGAATAATAGGATTACATCCTAATTTAACTGCATAATCGATGGCTGTTGAAGATACAGACGCATGATCGTTGAGAACTTCAGCGGGCAAACCAAAATAATGGTGAAAATATTGGGCTATTACTTCGTTAGTGACCATCATCCTTAAGAATCTATGAGAAAATACCTTGTCCACCTCGGGATGAAGTCGATAAGAACCAATTAAAATGTCTATTTTGTTATCCTTAAATATGTTCGCTTCAATCTTCAAAGAATCCATAGCCACGATCATGTGCGCCTTAATGCCCCTGCGGTTACATACTTTGGCCCCAGTTCCCGGAGCTATGATCAGGGCTTTATCCTGTATTTCTTTCAGTTCATCAACACGCTTTTCCAAAGACGGCCCTGCCGATACTATAATGGCTGGAATATTCTTGAATCTATCATTAAAAACAGCTGCGCTCGGCTGCTTCCTGGCAATGGATATGAGCTGATTTTCTGTCCAATCATGCAGAAAATAGTCCACCGTTGTCCTACTGCTCAAGAATGAACGCTTCTCATCTCTGAATATTCGGCTAATTTCCTGATAAACATCGCTGAAAACACTCC
Source organism: Firmicutes bacterium HGW-Firmicutes-15 (assembly GCA_002840245.1). Classification (GTDB taxonomy): domain Bacteria; phylum Bacillota; class Syntrophomonadia; order Syntrophomonadales; family Syntrophomonadaceae; genus PHAA01. The sequence goes on along the minus strand of PHAA01000011.1, from coordinate 139,442 downwards.
GATATGATAAATGGGAAAGGAATCTCACTTTCCGAGAGGACATCACCTGTCCCATGATTTGGGACTGGATTTGCCGGGCATCATTAAATAGAGTTAAAGATACATCTCTTTTCTTGAGTAAGCTTTCTAGATTTCGTCTTTTAAGCATTTCTTGAAATATATTGTTATAGGGTTCCAGTATCAGAATTTGTCTGTATTTAATCTTGTGCTTCTGAATATAATCCAAACAGTGACCCATTCCTAGTCCAAATATTATCAAAACCTGTTCCGGGTCATCGATGCCTTTAAAGAGTTCTTGCATTTCTCTTTCAATGCTGAAGCTGCTGTGTAGGAAAATACAACCTTGTGAAGATTGTAAAATCAGGTTTTCGTTACCATTATCTACAATCTGCAGATCATTATAAGTAAATTCTTTGGAAGTGCCCTTCTCATAGAATCCCGTAAAATGTGTCTTCATCATACTGATATTTCTTGGCCAATGATTCATATAATAATCTTCCTTGCTTTTAAATGACTAAAAACGTTTTAAGTTCGAATTCAATAATATCAGCTAGCAACAGATAATCACGGTTTTTCAGAGCCTGAAGGCTGGACTGCATCAGCAAGTTAAAGGTCTGTATTTTCTGAAGGTCATTAATATCGAAGGCTGGTTTTTCTATAATGGCTGTCATCAGTTCACTGAGCTGATTTGGAATTGTATCTATATTATAGTCGAAAACATCTTCCTGTAAATGACTCATATACTCCTGTACCTTCAATCTAACTCTTCTCCTTACATTTATAAACTGCATCATATCTTAATGACAGCGATTTAGCATATATAAAATTGTAGCGGAGAATAATCTCCGCTACAAACTAGTAATTTATACCTTTACTATCTGAGTAATTGCAGTACTGTCTGAGGCATCTGGTTGGCCTGAGCCAACATAGCTGTTGCTGCCTGGTTAAGGATGTTGAACTTAGTAAAGTTCATCATTTCCTTAGCCATATCAACATCGCGAATGCGGGATTCAGATGCAGTCAGGTTCTCGGAGGTTACGGACAGGTTGTTGATGGTGTGATCCAACCTGTTCTGTACCGCACCTAATTTGGCTCTCTCGGCAGAAACTGTGAATATGGCTTTGTCAATTTTACCGATAGCGATATTGGACAGTTCGTTGCTGTTCACCAGAATGTTATTAACCCCCAGAGCCCTGGCACCCATGTCTCCAATACCTACACCAATGTCCTGCTTCTGGTTGGCACCGATATGGAAAACGGTGGTGTTGTCGGATATATGGATAAAGGTACTTACCGGATTAGCAGCATCTCCTGCCAGTGCAAATTTCTTAAGGGTATCATCCCAGGTGACTTTTACACCGGTATTGGAAGCAAACTGTACATCTACATCCTTGTTAACCACCCCGATGAGGTTGTTACCTGATATCTCTACATCTTTGGCCATCAGGGTTTGCTTATGGGCTTCATAAACACTGACCTTGAACTGGGTCTCAGTAGCCTTCTGGATGGTCTGTAAACTCAATGCCCTTAATGTTGGGTCATCACCGATAAAGGTAATCTTACCATCATTGCCGGATATACCTGAACGGATGATAAAGGTACCAGGTACGGCTTGCAGTCCATCAGTGCCCCAGGGATCATAGCTTACAAAGCGATCCATAGAAACCGTTGAATCAACTACTAGTTTCTGACCCAGGCCATTATAAATGGCATCATTCAGTTTATCTTTTACAGAACCGATAGTATCAGTATCAAACAGAGTAATATAGGTTTTCTGGCCATCGCCCTGTACCATATTTAAGGTCTGAGGGTTCTGGAGGATGAAGTTTCCGGAGCTATCCCAGAATTCCTGGATGTCATAGAGCTTGGTAGTATCCAGGGCAATCTCCCCAACCCGTTCAATCTTGGTGGCGGTAAAGCCACTGGTAGCAGTACCTCCCGAACTTCTCGTGAACACACCAGTAGTTCCTGCACCAGTCAATTTGGCTCCTGCGTCATCAATCTTCATATCCAAGAAATAGTTTACATTCAGCCCGGTCCAGTTGGCACTACCAGTAGAACTGATTTTCAGAGCCATAACTGCATCAAATACCTGCTGGTTGGTAGTAATACATACTCCACTATTGGCAGTACCGGAAGCTCCATATTCTAGGGTAACAACTATACTTACGGAACCACCACTGGCTACAGCATTTACTGAAAATCCCCCATCTGCAGCCGAAGCTCCAGTGAAGTTTATGGCAAAACCAGTCAAGAGTATGGGTAACCCAGCAATAGCACCTTCCGGACCTACAAAACCATTAGCTAAAGTAATGCTCAGACCACTAGCGTTGGCAGCAGACAGATCATAATAACCCGCATTTGTTGTTCCGGCAGTTGTTCCACCGGTAACAGTTACGGTCTGATGTTTAATCCTCATGATATCCGTTTTCTGAACTTCAGTGTCTCCTGGAGTAGCGGTAATCTTTAACTCGTAGTTGCCACCGCCTGCAGCCTTCTGACCAAACTGATCAAGCTGACGTAAGCCATCCCGCATAAATACCCGGGTGGAAATCTGGTCAGTGGATGTGAGAGCTGAACTGGTACCATCCAATAGGTTCTTGCCGTTGAACTGGGTGGTACCGGCAATGCGGTCTATTTCGGAAGTCAGCTGGTCTACTTCCTTCTGGATCTGCATTCTGTCCTGTGAGGTATAGGTGCCATTGGCTGATTGTACGGCCAATTCTCTCATACGTTGCAGGATAGAATGGGTTTCATTTAGTCCACCTTCAGCGGTCTGAATCATGGAGATACCATCCTGAGCATTACGGCTAGCCTGATCCAAGCCGCGGATCTGAGATCTCATTTTTTCCGAAATTGCTAGACCGGCTGCATCGTCAGCCGCTTTGTTGATGCGCAGACCGGAAGACAGTTTTTCCAGAGCTGCTGACATCCCTTTGGTGTTCATAACCAGCTTGTTATAGGTATTTAATGCTGGTATGTTATGGTTTATTATCATTCCATTACCTCCTTGTAATTCGGGCTCCTACATCCATGTAGGGCCATATTTTTTCTTTGCTTCTTCAATCGAGCCAACAGGCAGGTTTTTAGTATCGACCTTTAGACTAAGCACCTCCTCCCAACCTATATTTATTGAGCATTTTGCCTCGATTGCAGAGCTATAATTTATATCGCAAAAATGAACCAATAAGTTTATCGTTTGCGATAAGCAATTATATCTGTTTTATTCTCTATTTCCGCTATTATCATCCTAATTCGCATCACATCACCTGTAAACAAGCAAATATCTGTCTCAAGAAAAAATTAACTGATTATTTACCATTCTAACTTGATGTAGTGCTTAATTTTTGAGTTATCCACTCACTCTGCTGGTTGGCCTTCTGAAGTGCCTTTTCCATAGTAGCAAACTTTTTGTAGTAGAAAATTTCGTAATAATCTATGCGATCATTTAACCTACTAATGATCTCGCCTTCCTCATAAATTGCCTGAGTTAAACTGCTATTATCGTACGCGGCACCAGACATACCCGCTTTTTGGGTCAGGCTGGTGATCTGCTTGGTGGCTGTATCATACATAGTCATAGCAATTCCTATATTATAGGTGACAGTTGTACCACCCGTTGTCACTGATTGGGTAGCGGTAAAGAGCTTCATTACATCCGTAGGATTGTCCTGCAAGGCTGCTCGCAGTTGGTCCTCATTAATATAGAGTTTTCCGTTATCATTACTTTTTTCCAGATAGCTGCCGGTAGTGATACCAACCGCTTCGAGGCTCTTGTACTTTAAATAATTTGCATCCTCCATGGGGTCAGTTAAAGCAGGGGTCTGGGTACCCTTGAATGTATTAGTCAAATTAGCTGTTTGGGTACCTTTATAGGTTACATTATCAGTCACATTCAATTTCAGCTTATTCCTCAGAAAAGAATCGGTATCCATCGCTTTTATTGTAGCGGTCGAGCCGCTGTCCACCGTGGACAAACTAAAACCGTTGGATGAGAATTCTGCCTTGATGCCAGTAGCGGTGGTTTTGAGATTAATTGCAGTAATTATATCATTAATACATTGGGTACTATCAAAACTATAGGTATTTGCTACGCCGTCCTTACCTGTCAAAGTAAAATCAACTGTATCTGCAACATCAATACCAAACTGATCTCCCAGGGTAGCAATGGAGCTATTTATTTTGGCAGTGCTGAACATGGTAACCCCATTGGTCACATTTAGTTTCAACTGATTGCCCAGGAAAGAAGTGGTATCAGTCACTGTCATTTTACCCTTGGGGCCACTGTCCACGGTGGACAAACTAAAACCATTCCCTGAGTAATCGGCCTTGATACCACTGGTAGCGGTATTGGCATTGATAGCATCTCTCACATCTGCCAGGTTCTGAGAAGTGCTGTTAAAACTATAGTCCTTGGCTACTCCGTCCATACCTGTAAGGGTAAATTTGACGGTGCCGTATATTCCAAACTGAGAAGCCAGGCTGTGGCTGTAAGGGTTTATGCCGGAAGTGCTGGCCAGGTTAACCGGGGTGGTCCGAAGGTCCACCTTATTACTCAGCATATTGGTAGCAGTCATTCTTACGCTGGACATCGTCGATTGTAAGAGGGACTCACTCCTCATGAGCCCAATTTGGGCCTGGGTCTCCCATTTAGTGATCTGCTCTGCCGTCATTTCCGCCTTCTGATCTTCGGTTAGAGGGGGATATTTTATCTGCTTACTGGTATCCAATATCCTTTTTTCGTGGAGTTTGCCATTTACGTTGTCAATTGTCGCATTATACGCTTCAATAAAAGCCTTGATCTTGGCCACAGCGCTGTCTACATTATTACTGATTGTTACCGAAACTACACCTGTCTTATTCAGATTAAAATTAATATCATTCAGAGTAAACTGGTTAGACTTAAAGGTAATACCGGTCGCTCCATCATAGTCGATCGAAGCATCTGTTCCGCTATAAACCCCTGTCGTCAACCCCAGTTTCAAGGTAGTGCTAAGGAAACCACTTGCATCTGCTACTACCTCGATCTTGGCGTCAACTCCTTTATCAGCAGTTGACATCACAAAGCGATTACCCTCGGTCGAATAACCCACATTAATTCTGCTACTGGAGGCATTGGCATTAATAGCGTTAACCACATCATTAATACTTTTAGTAGCGGTGTCAAAACTATAGCTATTCTCTACGCCGTCACTACCTTTCAGCTTAAAAGCAATAGTACCGCTGATTCCAAACTGAGCAGCCAGGGTATCCTTATATGCATCCAGCTCCGAGGTGCTGATACGGGTAACACCGCTCAGCAGGCTATTTACCGTGATGGTATGAGTACCATTCTCTGCATTTGCGGTAGCTGTAGCCGTTAATACGCTTGAATCCGATGAATTAACAGTTTTTGACTTAAAAACTGAAGGCAGTTTTAAATCTGCTGCAGCATTTCGCAATGTCAGCAATTTGGAGTTGGTATCGCGATAGCTGTCTCTCTTCCATTCCAGGATTTGTACTTTTTGTTTTTCTTTATCAACCCTATCCCTTCGGGGTTTTAATATTGCCTTTATTTGGGCATCGGTATCGATACCACTGACCAATCCACCTATAGGTGTTGTCATTATCAACGACCTCCTCTCTGTTCCTACTCCTCAGGCTTATATAATTTAAGTTTTTCCAGTTCTGATTTTAGTACATTTACATTCTCAGTGGCCTTACGGTTTTCGGCTTGAATCTCTTCATATATTTCCTGGCGGTAGATGCTGACCTCTCTTGGAGCCGCTATCCCGATCCTTACATTATCGCCCTGTATATCAATGATGCTAATCTTTATGTTATCCCCTATAACGATGGTCTCGCCCTTTTTTCTGCTTAATACCAGCAATGGCTAACGCCCCTCTCCGCCGCTGGCTGTTTTTTGCTCGGGACGGAAAATATGATGCCGAGTGGTATAGTTCGTTTTTGCAGCGATATACTGAATACCCTGCCGATTATCAGTGTTTATAACCAGCGGTGCAATTAGATTAGCTGTAGTCATCTTAAAATCTTCGGGAACAGTAAGAATTAAATAAATAGACATCTGCTGCTCTTCCTCTTTTATCCCCAGGGTCTTCAAGTATTCATCGTTAATGTCTATTTCATAATCGGGAAAAAAGGTAAACGGCTCAGCAACCAGCAGACACAAATCTGGGTTCTTAACCGATTGCAGATAGTAAAAAGGCCCGTTTCCATCCATGGGAAGCAGAACAAATTTCTTTTCTTCTTCAAAAGCAGGAATCCCCTGGGGAAAACTAATGATAAAACTCTCATCGAATTCTAGTTCTCCCAATAGACTGCTTAAAATCTCCATAAGCCTCTCCCTTCGATTGACAATCTTCTAAGCGCTGGCATTAATATTAGGCTCGGCGCAGTACATCTTCACGTAGTTCTTCTGCCGCAGGTAGATGTCCACCTTACCCCATTCAAAGTTATTCTCCACTGTACCCCGCCGCAATTGCAACTGCACCTCTCCGCGGCGAAAGTTAACTGCGACCGGTTGTAGGTCAAAGCTGATCTCGGGTCTTTGTTTGGGTATGGCAGTGCAGTTAAAATCAACTTTATCCTCAAAAATATAGCTATTGCCAGCTACATCAGCTACTGTAGCTCCATTAATCTTAGCTAGCTGATTACCTTCTGAGACCCTTCTGCCAATGCCCTCCAGAGCTTGAGACCGGGCTCTGGCAACACAGTCTTCCGAAAGAACTGAGGGGCTTTTCAGACCTGCATCGGCAAAACACTGGCGTTGGTCTATATGAATGCGAGGCCGGGGAGACTCCATCTCCAATTCCGCAGGACTAGTCTGCAGTTCTATGCTGGGCAAAGTGCTGTGCAAATTTATAGATGGTTTGCGAATGTCCATCCCAATCATAGCGTATTGTTGTTCTATTCTTAACTGTATCATCCCGACCCCACCTCCTTATTACTAACGTAGGAAGTCTATCAATGTAGGTTGTATGATCTTGGCACCTGCAGCTAGTGAGGAACGGTAAACATTTTCCTGCAATTGCAGGTTCATAATGACTTCTGCCTCATTAGCATCTTCATTCTGGGATAAAAGGTCAGTGAAATTTTCCTGGGTAGATGTCAGCCGGCTTCCCTGCAATTCCAGGCGGTTAACCCGGGCGCCTGTGGTAGCCCGATAGAGCAGCACCTCTTGCAATCTGAGATCATTACCGGCCAGTTCGTTCCCCACCTGGGGCAGTTTGCCCACTGTAATTTTTCGGCATAGGTCTTCTACGTAGCTAAAGATGCCCGCTTGATAATCAAATGAACTTTCTTTCAAGGGATCACTGGCAGTAAAGGTATCAGTTTTTAGGCTTATACTGCCGTCATAGGTCAGACCGGTCTCCTCATTCAATGTAAAGAATTTCAAATCCCGGGTTTGATTATCGAAATAGGGGGTAGTAGTTTGGAATGCAAAGCTAGTGTTATTTTCCGACGTCGGCTTACCATAACGATCCAAAAAGGTGTATCCAAAATCTACCCTCTCAGCTTGGGGATCGCCAGCATTTGTTGTTTGTTGGGCGGTAACCGAAATAACTGTTTTATCACCTATCGCAATCTGCGGATTTCTGGGGTCAATTCCTCCTAACGACGCACCGCTGTTATTCCAGATGACTAAAGGTGTACTCAAAGTACCTACATCGCCCGAAAGAGGAACAGCAGTGCCTATAGTAAACAAAGCCTCGTTGTTATTGGCTTCCATGTTTAGGGTCACATTATTACGTTCTATATATGTATAGTCACCGGTAGTAGCATCATAAACATGACCTTTGATGTTAACAGTAACCTTGGAGGTATCGTCATATACCCAGTCGGTGCCGTCAAAAACAGCCTTTACCGGCTTATATTCCTTGCCATCAGCTCCATACATTTTACCCTTACCTTCACCCCCGACATCATTGTTCCATACAATAGTATCCCCTATAGCCGGCCCTGTCACATCGAAGGTAACCGTAGAAGGATCAGTCGAAAGGGCCCCTGCAACATAATCAGCACTATTCAAGATGCCCGAGCTGCCTTGAGCACGGGTATATGTAAAGTTGGCAGCTAAATTAGTATTAGGTATTGCTTCCAACATATCAGTGTCGGGATCTCGCATATACATAGCCTGATCAAAAGTTAATTCAGGTGTTAAGTCGGTAGGGTCGGTGATTGAACCCCGAGGGGTACCCGGGGGGTAAATAGCCTGAACCTGTTTCACCTCAATGATTAAGGAAGCATTATAGTCGGAGTTAGTTGATCCCGCTGCTGTTCCTGCACCCAAGCTAGCGGCAGAAACGCCTGTGGCGGTGTTTTTATAAAAGAATTCACCATTATTGTCTATCGAACCCAAATAACTTTGGGCTTTCGCAGCTGTAGAAGATACTGGCGCTGGTGTTGGTAATTCATCTGGGTCAACGACATAGGTATTAACAGCGTAATGCCCCTCCTGGATATTCTCGGCTTGCATTTCTTTGATTCCGGAGCTTGGCTCAATATAGAGCGCATCCAGGCGGCCCATGAAGAACTTTTTCATGTCGGGAATATTCATCGCCATCTTCACACCTGCGCTGATTTCTATATTCAGAGATTCTTCATTTCCCACCCATTTTCCATCCTGATAGGGGGCTTCAGTAACATTGGTTCCCGAAAAGATAGACTTGCTGCCATAGGTAGCGTTGGCAACCATTTTCAACTGGTCGTTTAATTCCCCAATCTCTTTAGCTATGGCTAAATTCTCATCCTTACTATTGGTGCCGGTAGCAGCCTTCACGGTCAACTCGCGAATTCTCTGCATAACTTCGTTAATATTCTGGTAAGAAGCGTCCGTGGTTTCCATAAAGTTAATGGCATCAGCAACATTGGCCAAATATTGCTCACCTTCGTCTAAACTGGTGCGCAGGCGTAATGATTTAACTATGCCGGCCGGATCATCAGAAGGCTTATTTATTTTCCTGCCTGTGGATAGCTGCTCCTGATATAAATCCATGTTGTTCATATTATTATTTATATTTCTCATTAAGTCATTTACCATCATTTTGTTGGTAATTCTCATCATTGCCTGATTCCTCCCAACACGTTAATTATCTTCCTACCACACCCATACCGTTTATTATGGTATTAAGTGCTTCATCTATAGTAGTAATGAATCTGGCGGCAGCATTATAGCCCTGCTGGAATCTAATCATATTTGTCGCTTCCTCATCCATGGAAACCCCGGAAACAGACTGGCGTTTATTTTCCAGCTCATTCAGGAGCGTATCCTGATTTTTTACCATCCGCTGAGATTCCTGGCTCAGAACGCCTACATCTGCAGCTATCTTACGCCAGTAGTCGTCAATGGTAGCATGCTCAACCATAAAGGTTTCAATGGGTTCTGAATAGGAAGATAAAAAGGCGGTCGGGTTTGCTGCCGTAAGTGGTGCAGTGGTGGTTATTGCGATGCTCCCGTTGTAGTCATCTCCATAAGTATCGCTTATCGGGTTATCATTAAGGGTGAAAAAGTTCATAGCCTTAGTACCCGGCACATTGGCGATTGCACCTGCCGCAAAGACAAAGCTCTGGGAACGTTTCCCGACATCATTATAGTCATAGGCAATATCCCATTTCTGATAAGCACCACTGGTATTATCTGCAATAACATTAAATACGGCCTTATCGCCCACACTTAAATTTTTAGCTGTAGCAGTGGCGAGACCATTTATATTTAGCTGTACATTGCCTATTGTTTGAGCTGGGTTAGCCACTCCGTATGTAAGGATAAAGCTCCCTGACGCTACGGACGCATATGTACCACTGTCACGGTTATATTCATGGGATTCATATCGGTAAGTTACATCTCCGGATACAGTATTGACTCCGGTTATTTCCAGCAGAATAGAAGCATTTATATCGTCCGGGGTACCACCGTTCAAACTTACGCTGGCACTGTCAAATATGCTCGCAGCAGCACTTTTTTTGACATATTGCTGCACGGTTTGCAGGTCACTGCCATCGGTTCCCGCTACTGCACTAACCTCAGTACTTATGGAGTATTCGCCGTTTTGTAGTCCGGTAGTGGTCAAGTCTGTGATTTCTGTTCCCGGCAGCATTACCTCCAGGGATTTGGCTATGCTGGAGTAGAATACCAATTCTTTCCCTTCGCACCGAACCTTGATAGTTTTATCGATACTGTTCAGTTTGGTTTGTAGTGCTTCTACAACTTTTTGTATATCACTATAACTTGCTGGAGGGTCAATAGTTATTTGCTTGGGCCCTTCACCTGCATCTATCAAAAAAGTAAGAGGAACAAGGTAAGCCGGGTCCGCAGCATCAAATATTATGTTCAAGCCTTCGGTTTTGGTAGTATTTTGGAAATTATTAAGGTCATGTTTCAGTTCTGCAATCTTAAGAGCATTGGAACCATCTCCAAAATTGACCTTAACATACTGCCCGGAAGCATCCTTATTCCAGGTCCTGTGAGTGGCTGCAGCGATATTTTTCGGATCATTCTGGATTTCTTCACTGACACTCATAAACTGAGCCCAGTTCTCAAATTTATCCGGATCCGAATCAGGCATATTAAAGAAATTTTTTCCATCAGGTATTTCATCATTAGTCTTATTATTAAGGCTGTAGCCTCCCCGGTGCAGTTCATTGGTTTTTACAATTATTGACTTGGCCATGGTGTTCAGCTCATCAATCAAAGTAGGAATAGTTTCTTTGTATTCAGAAGGATCTCTTTCCTGATCCAGCATAGTTTTCCCCCGGGCATCCAGGAGACCCCGCAGTTCTCCGCCATCTATCCGCGCCTTCATTTTTGTATCCTTCCAGATAAGCATATACATACCCTGGTCATCCTGGGTAGTCTCCAGTTCTTTATTATCCATGCCATCTACCAGAACCCGGTCACCCAGCTGCACGTTGAGCATGCCTTGTTTTCCGTCATAAATCTTTACGTCAGCCAGTTTGCTTAATTCATCAATTAGCAGATCCCTCTTGTCACATAGGTCATTAGGCTGTTTACCAGCTGCGGTTATTAGCATAATTTGCCTGTTTAATTCAGCTACCTGCACAGCAATTGTATTGACATCGTTAGCTTTGATCTTCACTTCAGCATTTACATCATCACGCAGTTCGGTCAACTGCCGGTAGCTATGACTAAATGCTTCCGCCAAAGCCATACCCCGCTGATATACTACCGCGCGTACCGCTTCACTCTCAGGATTAGTTGCGACATCCTGCCAGGATGCCCAGAATTGATCCATAACTGCACGCAAGCCGTCATCGGAAGGTTCGTTCAGGACAACCTCGATCTTGTCCAGGCTTTCTTGCATAGCTGTCCAGTAGCCATCGGTCGAATTCTCCTGGCGAATTTGGGTATCTATGAAGGAGTCTCTCATTCTTTGGATGCTGTCAATCTCTACCCCGGTACCCATCTGCTGTGCCCCGGTAGCATTGACCAACATGGGAGCACACCAAGGTATAGTGGTGACAATATCCGGTACTTGGCGACTGTAACCGGGAGTGTTAGCATTAGAAATATTGTGCCCGGTTATATTCAGGGCGTTTTGGTGCATTGCGATAGAGCGTTTGCCGATTTCTAAACCCATGAAGGTAGTAGTCATTGATTATCCTCGCTTCCTATGAATATCATATTTTCTTATCCAGTAACCGTATAGTCGGACGAGAAGTGGTTTCATCCACCTGCATACCCATATCCGAGTAGGTTCCCGCTACTTCACCAGTCAGCAGGGACTGCAAGCTATGGATATAGTCCAGCGATTGGTTTATTAAATTGTTATTCTCCTCGTTCATGGCCTTAAGCTGAGATAAGCTGTGAGTAAGCTTTTCGATAGCAACCTGTAGTTCCCCAGCCAATTCAGGCCACGTTTCTTTCACCCTCGCCGATATCAGACTGGCTGGCAATTCATCTACTGACATTCCCCATATTCTAGCCAGCTTCTCATGTGATTTAAAACGGGCATCTTCCAGCTTCTGAATATTAGAAACAAGGATGCCCTCCTTTTGCATGATTTTGTTCAGTTCTTCCACCTGACCCAGAATTATGACCTGTCGCTTTTTCTCTTCCATCTGTACCAGACTATCTAATACCCGATTTTGTTTCCCCAGTATATCAATGAAGTCTATAATATCCTTATCCAAGACTGCAAACATTCTATTATACCAGCTTATCGACGATGGCTAAGGCAATCATTTTTTCAGCTACTTCATCATCGGAACGGATGTAAGTGCCTGCGGATATTTCTTCTGCCAGCGCATTCACCTTATCCTGCCTTATATCCTCAGACTGCCGAGCTGCCTGAAAGGCCCGCTGCTTTATCTTACTCTCACCGGAAATTGCTAACTCATCACGGGCTACGGATTTAGATTTAATGTCTTTTACCGGGTTAACGCTGGGATTCAAATCCTTGCCATAGGTTTTCAATAGACGCTGTATTTGATTATTAGAAATAATCATCTTTTACCACCCCAATATTTTTGTATCTTACATATCATATATAATACTTCGCAAAAAAAAAGAAGAAGCTTAAAACCATTTACGCTCTTCTTATCTTATTTATTATCGTTTTACTCTGTATATCTCTGTTTATCTTCATCACGCGCTCACATGAGAAGGTGATATCTGGTAATCAGTCCTTAGTATACATTTTATGTCCCTGTTTCTGGACCGTAGGAGCAGGTTTCACCTCTTGCGTCTTAGTCCTGGAGGGAGAAACTTGTCTTATACTAGCATCCATTTGCCCCTTGCAAAACTCGCAGTACCTGCCTCCACTTATCTTATTCCCGCAGCGTTCACACTCCAATGTGCCCTGGAAACCCCGGGACTGCAAGCGTCCATCCCGCAGAAACTGCATGATTGTCTCTTCCTCAATGCCTGTTCCCTCAGCTACTTCAAATACCCCAGCACCCGGATGGTCACGCACATACTTTCTAACTTCCTTAAAGTCTTTCTCTTCCTTATCCAGACAATCTGGACACAGGTTCCTGCCCATATACCCAAAAACTCGACCACACTCGGGACAATTTCTCAAACTAGCATTCATATGCGTTCCCTCCCTTTAAATATATTTTACCTTTCTAAAATCCTTTGCCGGTAGCCCAGGTAATTATACAAACTCGAGCCGCTCCCGCCTCTAATAGTGTGCGGGTACACTCTCGACCGGTGGAACCGGTAGTATAAACATCATCGACTACCAGTATGTTCTTATTATATACCCTTTTTTTATCAGTTACCTCAAAGGCACACAGGAGATTTTTCTCCCGTTCTTCACGGGACAGCTCGGTCTGGGAAGGCGTTTCCTTGACTCTGCGTATTACCGTGCTGTCCATTTTAACCCCTAATTCTTTGCTGATCTGCCGGGCAAGCAGCTCAGTCTGATTGAAGCCCCTTTTTTGGAGGCCTTTCCGGGATATAGGCACCGGCAGTATTAGATCAATCTTTCCAAATCTGGACTCTTGCTGAATTTTCTTTACCATCATGTTACCCATCTGCGGGGCTAAATGTTTTCTGCCCATAAATTTTAATACCTTGGTAGCGATACGGTAAGGTTCCTCATAAGGACCTACCGCACGGGCCACTTCAAACTGAGGAGGGCTGTTCCGACAATCGGCACATAGGGTCTCCCCCTCCTCCAAATACTTACCACATTTCTCGCATATAGAACAGGAGCACTGCAATTCTATCATCTTATCAGTGCATTCCTGACACCAAGGCTGCCTGCTTCCAAATTTTCCGGGTTTGCGACAAATACAACATGTTTCCTGAGGAAACAGGATGTCTAGTAAAGGGGCGAACATTATAACACCTCATTTATGAATAATTCTGCGAAAGGAGCGTAACAAGGTTCTTTTGACAATATCCTTTATACCATTTTAACCATACATTTACAATATGGACAATATTATACCATACTATTTCATATAATTTCTCTCGATGTCAAAAGTACGGGGGTCAAGGGGATGATTCTTTTGATATGCAAAGCCTGTCATGAAGAGCCTTCCCCTTGAAACGGGTGCTTAGCTTCATCCTGCAGCTGCAAATTATAATTCTGGGCGGGGAACTTGTGCTTCTTATGAACGGCGTTAATAATAATTAGCATAATTAAGAGCCAAATGCCAAAACAAGTCAGTTTAAGTACTATGAGCACAGGAAAACCTCCCTCCGGCTTAGGGATCACAAAATATTAAGCTCTCATCTGGTCTTATTATTTCATAATCCCTTATTTGTACATAATATGCCGGTAAGAGGTGAATTGATTACCCGACCGTTTAGGAACGGTAAAACAATAACTTATCGCTTTTAAGCGGACATTATTTCGCCGTTCCTGTGTCATCTAATTAATCTGCTTCTACCATGTTGTTTTTCAGGGCATAAACTGCAGCCTGAGTTCGGTCTTTAACGCCCAGTTTCCTGAAAATACTGGTTAGGTGATTTTTTACCGTTTTCTCACTTATAAACATAATATCGGCAATATTTTTGTTGCTGCTGCCCTGAACCAAGAGGGTCAGCACATCTTTTTCCCGTCTGGTCAATTTAATTTCATCTTTTTTATTTTCATTGCGAATTAACTCTTTGATTAACCTTTTGGCTACACGAGGGTGTATCACTACCTCACCAGCCATGACCTTATGAATGGTGCTAATGAGTTCACTACCAGCCACATCCTTTAATATGTAAGCAGAGACTCCCGCTTTAACCATCTCGACTACTTCTTCGTCCTCATATATAGTTACCGCTATTACTTTGGTGGCAGGCAGTTCCTTCTTGATAATCAGAGTAGCAGCCAGACCATTAGTGCCGGGCATATTTATATCCATCAATATGATATCCGGTTTCTCTTTGCGAGCCACGTTAATAGCTCCCTGTCCATCCCCCACTTCAGCAATAATCTCAAGATTTTCATCGGTTTGAAGCAGTTTTCTTAAACCTTCTCTAACCATGGTATGATCATCAGCTATTAATATCCTAATCTTGTCCACTGTCTTCCTCCCCCTCTGCTGGCAACTCCACGATAACTTGAGTACCCACCCCTGGGTTAGAAATAATCTTGATTCGTCCCCCGAAGAGTTCGGCGCGTTCTTTCATTCCCAATATGCCATAACTATCGTTTTCCGAATTAATGGCCTCATCCACATCGAATCCTAGACCCTCATCTTTTATAACCAAGGTTAAACCAGCTGGCGTCTCTTCCATCTTCACCATGGCCTTAGCAACTCCGGCATGTTTACGAACATTAGCGATGGCCTCCTGTACCAAACGGAACAAAGCTATCGCGACGGCCAGTTCATATTTTCTCTCCTTACCAAAGAAAACAAACTCTATGGTAAAATTATATTTACTCTCATAATCATCAAAATACTCTTTTAGAGTGGCAACCAGCCCTAATTCTCTTAGGGCACTAGGCTTCAGATCAAACATAATTCGCCTAATATCGCTCAAACTCTCCCGGCCCATCCCTCGAATATTTGATAACTCTTCTATGGTCTGTTCCGGATCCTGCTTAAATAAATAATCTACGAGATCCAGCCTCATCAGCATACTAGCCATGGTCTGGGCCGGTCCATCGTGAAGCTCACGAGCTATCTTCCTCCGCTGAGCCTCCAATGATTCTACGTTCCAAATCGCCATCTGTTGCTTCCTATGAACGTCTTCCAGGGTGTCGGATACTCTAGCGACATTCACTTCCAAAACCTTTAAGGCGAGGTTGGTAGTCTGCAAACAGCCTTCCGCCTTATTGGTTATGCCCTCAAACTTTTTTAACTGCAGGCTTAATTCATCCCTTTTTTTACGCAGATATACTTCCTGCTGTCTTAACCCAATAAGCTCGTTTTGCAATACCTGTGCTGTCTGGTAGGCTTCTTTAATATATGATTCTGAAAAAGCTCTAAAATTGCGACTTACTTCCATCAAACGAACCCGGGCCATTTTTTCCAACCGCTCGCATTTGTCTACCTGCTTAATAAGCCCTGCTGTCTCAATAATGGCTTCCTCCAACCTGGTTTTCAAAGCCTCACATTGCTTGCGGCAGTCTTCGGCAATATCATATATGTCCCTGCGACCCCCTTCTAGAGTCTCAAGCACCTGCTGCAGGACCGAATCCAGTCTCCCCTGCTGAATTTCATCATTATTGTATTTACCTATTTCGTCATTCACCGTCAAATTCCTTCCTGATTTGCAAATAAAATCGTGACCTTTGGTGCAGTCCCTGAATCAAAAAAAACCCGACCGCAGTCGGGTTGATAAATCCTAATCCGGCTGTAAGTTCAAAGCGTTTATTACCTCGTTTAGCATATCCTTTTGCTGCTTCTCACTCTCTGCCTCCACATAAACCCTGACCAGCGATTCCGTCCCCGACGGACGAATCAAAAGCCAACTACCATCGTCCAGGATAATTTTCTTACCATCACTTTCATTATATCTATCAACTTTAATACCAGCAAGCATTTTGGGTTCATACGCATTTAAATCCGTCAATATCCGTTCTTTGTCTCGGCACGTTACCTTAATATCCAAGCGCTCACCTTGCATAAGTCCATATTTCGCCACTATTTCCTGGCTCAACTCTTTAAAAGACTTACCTGTAAAGGCTAGTATTTCAGCTGCCAGGACACAGGCCAAAATGCCATCCTTTTCAGGAACGTGCCCGAATATGCTCAATCCGCCGCTCTCCTCCACCCCAATAATACAGCCTTTTTCCCGTAAGCATTCAGATATGTATTTAAATCCTACCGGGGTCTCGATTACACTCAGGCCGTTTTGCTTAGCGATGCGATCCAGATTATGGGTGGTAGTAAGTGAACGACAGACTGGACCTCGAAAAGTGCGAGTGCTCAAAAGATGGTCAAAGAGTAAGTAAGCAAACTGGTTGGGGGCTATGAATTCCCCGTCCCCATCTACAATACCAAAGCGATCTGCATCTCCGTCCAAAGCCAGACCGAGATCAGCTTTATAGGTTAGAACAGTTCGTTTCAGATCAGGCAGCAACGCTTCTGTGGGTTCGGGTATAGAGCCCCCAAAAAGAGGATCCCGATAGTTGTTTATGGTTCTAACCTCACAGCCTAATTCAGTCAATATCCTATCCAGATAACCAGACCCGGATCCATACATAGGGTCAACCACGACCTTGAGAACGCGTCTCTGAAAGAATTCGGGGTTAATTATTTTTAAGATTTGATTAATGTAGTCTCTATCCAGGTCAATTTCCTTTAATAAATCCAGAGTTACGGCTTCCTTTAAATCCAGTTCATAGATTTTGCCGCCCTCCTGTATCCGCTTAACCTCTTCCTCAATGGCAACCGTCACATCGGGCAAAGCCGGCCCTGCATATTCAGGTATAAATTTAATGCCATTGTACTCGGGGGGATTATGGCTGGCAGTTAACATGATCGCCCCTCCCGCCTGAGCTATCCTAATAGCATGAGCAGCCAGAGGTGTGGGAACCGATTTTTTGATCATAGAAACCCGAATGCCATTGCCTGCCAGAACTCGCGCACACTCTGCCGCAAATTGTTCGGATTGAAATCTATTGTCATAGCCTACTACAATTCCTTTTTTACCGAGATTGTTATTTTTTAAATAATTGGCAATACCCTGGCTCACTAATCTAACGTTAGCAAAAGTGAAATCCTCTGCCATAATGGCTCGCCAGCCATCGGATCCAAACCTAATTTCAGACATATTTGCCTCCTTAGTCAAATGCAACCTTGTGCGACATCCCGGACGGTTCTCGTGTCGCAGTCCCCCTAGTCAGAATATTCGCAAGTTAGGGACGGTTCTTGACTTGCGTAAATATTAACTCGCCCTCCGGTATTAACTGTACTTATATTTATAAATTACTAGCTCCTATGCGAACGTAAAGAAAGTCTTTAACTACCTTCACGATACGCCGCGCCGCCTTACCATCTCCGTAAGGGTTGACTGCATGGGCCATCTTGTCGTATTCCTTGCGGTCACTAAGCAAAAGCCGGGCTGCCTCATATATATGCTCCTGAATCGTTCCCACCAGTTTTACCGTACCGGCCTGGATGGCTTCCGGCCTTTCGGTGGTATCACGCAGAACTAGTACAGGCTTACCCAGCGAAGGTGCCTCCTCCTGAATCCCCCCCGAATCAGTCAATACTATATAAGAAGCATTCATGAGATTGGAAAACGGCTCATATTCCATAGGTTCCAGGAGGTGAAACCGCTCCCTGCCTTCGAGCATCTCCAGGGCTATATCCTTCACCGTTGGATTCTTATGAACCGGGAATACCACTTCCACATCATCAAACTCTTCCACCAGTTGAATCAGAGCCTGATAAATATCCCTCATCCGGTCGCCCCAGTTTTCGCGCCGGTGGGTAGTTACCAGTAGTATTCTATTTTTCAGGTTAATTTCCTTTAATTCCTCGCCAAATTTATAATCAGGCTGCACCGTTTCCATCAAAGCGTCTATTACAGTATTTCCAGTTACCCAGATTTTAAAAACAGCGGTGGATTCCGCCAGAAGGTTTTCCCGTGATAAATCGGTGGGAGCAAAATGCAGTTCCGTAAGCCTTGCAGTCAAGGTACGGTTCATCTCCTCAGGATATGGAGAAAACTTATTACGGGTACGTAAACCTGCTTCCACATGCCCTACCGGTATTCTCTGATAGAAAGCTGCCAGGGCGGCGGCAAAAGTAGTAGTCGTATCTCCATGCACCAGAACCAGATCTGGCTTCTCCTGCTCCATTATTTCCTTTAGCCCATTCAAAACCCCAGTGGTGATACTGTATAAATCCTGCTGATCCTTCATGAGATCGAGGTCATAGTCCGGCACAATTGAAAATAGGTTTAAAACCTGATCCAGCATCTCCCGGTGCTGGGCTGTTACCACTACCAGTGTTTCTATGTCCTGTACCTTTTTTAATTCTTTAATGACCGGAGCCATTTTAATAGCTTCTGGCCTGGTGCCAAAAACTACCATCACTTTCCCCAAACGCATTTATTATTCCTCCAATAAATCTATATAGGCCGCATGGACGGCTCGGACTTTAGCACCATAGTAATATATTACTATTGGGAAGTCAAAGCAAAGCTGGTGACGCCAAATATTTTACGTTTAATCCCGAGCCGCAACGTGATATCATTGATGAGTAAACAAGCTGAAAACTACAGGGTCACACAAGAGGATGGTTCTCCTGTATGACTTATGTTAGATAAGCTATAGGAGGATAATCGGTGAAAAATATCCAACGCATATCCATTCATGTTTTAGTGACCCTCTTGCTAATAACCCTGCTTTTCCCTGGCCTAGCCATAGCTCAGCTTACGGCTCAAAATGAAGTGCGGGATCTGTTACGCAATGACTACGTAGATCCGGTACAGGCCGACGTATTAAATGCCCCTACCATTGATTCAATGCTTGAAAAGCTAGGTGATCCGCATACCAGTTTTCTGACCGCCGCCGAGTACCAGGATTTCAATGATTCCTTGGAACAAACTTTTACCGGTATAGGTATCTACCTGGACATCGTACCAGAAGGAGTTAAGGTTACCGGCCTGGTCGGCGGTTCCCCAGCAGATAAAGCTGTGCTGCGGGCAGGTGACATAATTACTTCGGTCGGAAGCCATTCCCTGAAAGGTCTATCCTCAGAAGAAGCGATCCCCTTAATCCGGGGTCCGGAGGGAAGCACAATACAGCTGCTCGTGCTCAGAGACGGGGTATCCTTCACCGTTCAGGTTGAGCGCAGAAGCATTGAAGTTCCTTCCGTCATTGATGAAATCAAGCCCTTCCAAATTGGCTATCTTAGAATAAGCACCTTTGGAAGTGAAACCGGCAAACTCTTTGCCAGCTCCCTAGAAAATCTGCGCCGCCAGAACCCTGGCTCTTATATCGTTGATTTACGGGATAATGGCGGGGGTTATGTTACCGCCGCATTGGATATAGCCGGATATTTTATCAGTGATGAGGTGGCCATTCAAACCCAGTACCGCACCGGCCCCCCCTCGCTGGAACGGGCAGATAAACACAATTATATTGTGGATAAGCCAACTATTTATTTGATCAACCAAAACAGCGCCAGCGCCTCTGAGATTCTAGCAGGTGCGGTTAAAGATTATGGCCAGGCCTTAATTATAGGTACCCAGAGCTACGGCAAGGGATCTATGCAGCAAATGTACACACTAAATAGTGGCGATTACTTTAAAATGACCGTAGCTCGTTTCCTGTCACCTCTGGGACATCAAATAAATAAAGTAGGTATTACTCCTGACCTGCTAATTGAAAAAAGCGACCCTTTGAAGGTCGCCCAATTAGTTTTATCTCCCATTAATCCCGAAGAAAATATAAAGGATTTGGTTGAGTTTAGCCTAGCCTCCCGTTCCATTACAATAAATACTCAGCAAGCCCGGGAGCAAGAATACTGGCAGGCTTACGGAGAAATCATAGATCGAATCGGCCTCGGTTTGATGAAGGGAACCGCCGATGGGTGGAAACCTGTAAACACTCAGGAGGTCTCTGATCGTTGGTCACTGTACTATCCTGATTACCAGCTCAGTAATCAATTAACCAACGTGGCGGTAGATAAGAAATTCACTATTCATTTCCCCAGGAGCATAAATATGCAGACAGTAAATCCCTCCAACATAGAGTTGATTGCAAAGGACAGCGGGGAACGCGTCCCCTTGACCTTTGCGCCGTTGAACAGCACCGAATTGCAAGCCGTGCCAGATACAAACCTACTCCCCGGAACTACTTACTGGTTGATACTTCACCCCGGCATTCAATATACAGATAACATCTCCCTAGGAACCGGTGTAGTCTGCACCGCAACGGTTAGCCCATAGACGTTCGGTGCGACATGGAAACGGTTCTCGGTGTCGTATAAATGAATAAGTTGATAAGTGGGGTGAGATAAGTGGGGTGACAGGCACCTTATCTTATCTATTATCTACGGCGGGCGGGCAGCAGCAGGGCAAGCAGGCAAGCAAGAACCGTCCCCACTTGCCCGTTAGCTCTTAATCCCGTTCATTATGATATCCGTAACCTGTTCGGCAGCGAAGGCTGCATCAATAATCCAGTCCTCGATAACCATTGGAACCCATATAGAGCCTAAGACCCCGCTAATTACAACTGTCAGGAGTTTAGCATCAACTGCACGTATTTCCCCGCGATCAATGCCTGCCTGAATAAAGTCTTGCAGACGCTTTTCCTTTCCCGTACGTTGTTGACAAGCCCAGTCTCTGAGTTCCTCATCCATAATATCTGTATCCCAAAATAAAATTCGGGTTAAATCTTTATTTTCCTGGCAGAACCTAAAATGAGCTTCGACCAGCATCTTAATTTTTTCATTTATGAACATACTATTGCTTATATCTGAAGACATAGTTTGCTCGTACAGACGAAAACTTCTTTTCATTATTTCCTGCAAAAGCTGCAGCTTACTGCTAAAGTATTCATAAATGGTTCCCTTACCAATTCCAGCCTCAATGGCGATTTCCTCCATCTTGGTGTGATGATAGCCTTTCTGGGAGAATACTCGTATGGCAGCTTCCATAATCAAGTCCCTCTTGCTCGCTTTTGGATTCATCGAATTGATATTATTCTCCTCCCTCTCTTTAGTTTTCGACTTCTATCTCCACATATTCCATATCTTCAGATTTTTTGGTCGGGGAAAATCTATGGCGCAGCTTCTGACCCCAATCATCAAAGATACTATAAACAACCGGAAGGAGCAGCAGGGTGACAAAGGTTGAAGCAATTAGTCCCCCGATGACTACAGTAGCCAGTGGAGCAGACGTCTCACCACCTTCTCCCAATCCTGTCGCCATAGGCATCATAGCCAGCATGGTAGCCAGAGCGGTCATTAATATGGGTCGTAATCTTACCCTGCCAGCCTCGATTATAGCAGCATTCCGCTCCATGCCCGAATCACGCAGTTTTTTCAAATAATCAATATAGACAATCGCATTGGACACCACAATTCCTGCCAGCATAATAATGCCGATAAAGGCTGTTACACTGAAGCTTCTCCCCGTAACCAAGAGCCCTAAAATCACCCCGATAATAGCAGTCGGGATTGAAAACATGATAATGAAAGGATCGAAGAAAGATTCATATTGTATGACCATTACCACGTAAACGAGCAGGATCGCCAGCAGCAATGCCAGGAACAGACTTGCAAAAGAATCCATCATCTCCTTATTCTGTCCTCCATAGTCTATGGTGTATCCGACCGGCAGCTGAATTTTTCCGACCTGGGCCTGAACATCTTTCGTAACACTCTGCAAATCTCTATTTAAAAGATCACAGGAAACTGTCGCCTGACGCGCTTGATCATCTCGTGAAATTTGCACCGGCCCGGTTGCCAAATCAAAGCTGGCCAGTTCTGATAAAGATACACTGCTGCCCTGAGCAGTAAGAATCTTCAAACCTTTGAGCATATCCATATCACTATTCTGCTTATCTTTACTGGTGACTCTTACATCGATTTCGTCACCTTGCACGCGATACTTGGTTGCAACCGTTCCGTCAATAGCGTTTTTGATTTCTCTGGAAATCTGTACGGGTGATAGCCCATAATCCATCGCCCGCTGGCGGTTAATCCGGATCTGGACTTCTGGATTGCCATCAGCCATTGATGCGGTGACTTCACGGGTTCCAGGAACCTTTTTCATAATATTTTCAACTTCCCGGGAAATTTCTCGCAGGGTATTCAGATCATCACCTTTGACTGCGACACTGAGAGCCTTTCCTGAACTCATCCCGCTATCACTACTGACAGTGACCGTCTTCTTTACGCCGGGGATGTCGTAGAGTGATTTTCTAATCTCTTCCGCAACCTGATCTACCCCTTTTCGCTCACTCTTAGGGATCAACTTTACTGAGATGGTAGCTTTATTAGTGCCAGCCACCTCCATTGAAATTTGTCCTGAACTGCCGACACTGGTAAATATTACATTAACAGAAGGATTCTGCATTAGTCTCTCTTCAACCACCTGGGTTATTTCAGCCACATCTTCTATGACAGATCCCTTGTCCGCTTCGAGACTTACAGATATGCTGCCCGAATCAGAGGCAGGCATAAACTCTGCACCGATCAGAGGAACCAAACAAAGTGATGCAATCATCAACCCGGTGACGCCCAGAATAACAGTACGTCGGTGTCCCAAAACCCACTCCACTACGACTTTGTATCGTTCACCCAAATTATCCAGCCAGTACCCCATGCGATTGATCAACTGACCTACGGCCGTCTTGTCGCTGGTTTTCCTTTGCATGGCAGCATCTGTTAGCAGGCGGGAAGACATAAAAGGAACAATCGTTACAGCGACCAGCAAGGAACAGACAATAGCTACACAGATGGTGAAGGCCAGGGGCTTAAATAATACCCCGCTGATTCCCTCAGCCAGGCCAATGGGCAGAAATACAGCAACCAGGGTCAAAGTCCCTGCCAGAACCGCTCCGCCTACTTCTCCGGCGCCTTTTAAAGCAGCCTCTTTGGCAGACAATCCCAATCTTCGATGTCGGTAGATATTCTCAAAAACAACAATTGAGTCATCTACCATTCGCCCAACCCCCAGGGCCAGACCTCCGAGGGTAAAAGTATTCAGGGTGCTGCCGGTATAATACATCAGGATAAATGTGGCAACGATGGAAAGAGGTATAGCTATCCCTATAATGATCGTACTGCGAATGTTGCGCAGGAACAAAAGAATAATCAATACCGCCAGGATAGAGCCTTCAACAAGCGTTTTGGCAGTACTGTTAATGGATTTATTGATAAAATCCGACTGATCCATGACGATTTTCACATCCACTTTACCGCCTAGTTCAGTTCTGATTTTCTCCATTTCCTCTTTTACAGCCGTACAAGCTTCAACCGTATTGGCATCTGTCTCTTTCTGAGCATG
The DNA here is from genome assembly GCA_002840245.1 of Firmicutes bacterium HGW-Firmicutes-15. Classification (GTDB taxonomy): domain Bacteria; phylum Bacillota; class Syntrophomonadia; order Syntrophomonadales; family Syntrophomonadaceae; genus PHAA01. The sequence goes on along the minus strand of PHAA01000011.1, from coordinate 115,561 downwards.
AATACCCACCGCCGGAGAACCGTTGGTACGGGTGATTTGATCGAGGTCTTTATAGTCTTCACTAATTTCAGCAACGTCTTTCAATGGAACTTTGTTACCGCTTGCAGTCGTGAGCGCAACGTTTCCGATATCATCCAGGCTCTCAAATTCCTGCAAACTGCGGGCATAGTATTTTCGTTCCCCATAGGTGATGCTCCCGGTGGACATATTGTAATTCTCGGCTGATAGAAAACTGGTAACCTGGCTCAGGGTTAAACCATAATTCTCCGCTTTGACTGGATCAACCACTACTTTCACTTCGCGCTCGCGCCCTCCAGTAATAGTTACCGAAGCTACACCTGAGATCCGGGAAAGACGAGGTTCGATTTTATCTTCCGCAATGGTTTGCAGCTGTGCCAGAGAAAGGTCTTTGCCATTGATACTAAGTGAGATAACCGGCATACTATTGAGATCCATTTTCATAATCTGCGGTTTCTCCGCACCGTCCGGGAGAGCAGCTTCAGCCATAGATACTTTATCTCGAATATTTGCCATAGCAGCATCCATATTCGTGCCAAAGTTGAAAGCGATAAGAACCATTGATGAATTAGCGGCAGAGGTTGATATAATCTGATCAATGTTAGCAACTGTACCCACCACATTCTCAATAGGTTTGGTAACTTGATCTTCTATTTCTTCAGGACCTGCTCCTGCATAGCTGGTGATGATAGCTGCATAGGGCAAATCCATTTCCGGCATCAAATCAGTGGGCAGCTTGGACAGGTTCATCAACCCAATGATGACAATCGCGGCAATCAATATGATGATAGTTGCCGGCCTGTTTATCGCAAATTGGGCGATTTTTCTCATCATTTCGCAGTTCCCCCATCAGCAAAGTTCAGTACGCTCGTTTCATCAATGAGTGTATTGCCTTTGGTAACAACTTTCTGTCCTACCTGAAGACCTTTGCTTATTTCGGTATAGGTTCCATCATTTAGGCCAGTTTGAACTATTACTGCTTGAGCGCGATTTTCCTCGTTTACAACATACACGGAACTCTCACCGTTTTTAGGCAAAACTGCGGCCATAGGAATACCTATGACACCCGCTCGGTGCTCCGTACCCAGCATAACCTCAGCAAACATACCTGATTTCACCTGTGATTGTGAATTATTGGGCAGGGAAACCTTTACCGGATAAGTGCGCTTAACCGAATCAGCAACAGAGGCAACACTCTTGATAGTACCTGTAAGTGGTTCTGTGCTGATGGCTTTGATCAGCACCTTGACGGTTGACCCAGCTTGAACCGACGATACATCAGATTCACTGACCTTGACTTCCACTTCCAGATCCGCAGTATTATTAATTACCGCAACAGGGCTCTGAGTACTGGTCGTATCTCCGACCGAAACATCGACTCTTCCAACGATGCCGTCCATCGGACTTTTAATATCACAATCTGCCAAATTCTGCTGGGCTAAGTTAAGTGCGGCCTGCGCTTGAGCTACGCCCGCCTCTGTAGCACCAGTGTTTAGGGCATCATACTGAGCCTTGGCTGTTTCCAGGGCCTGATCGGAAACAGCCCCTGCATTATGTAGTTCTTTTTGGCGATTATAATTGCTCAAGGCTGTCTGCCGCTGAACTTCATTGCCAGCCTGTCCAGCTCGAGCAGAAGCTACCGCTGCCTCAGCCTGTTGGACAGCTGCATCCTGCCTAGTCCGGTCTAGACTGACAATAACCTGCCCCTCTCGAACCGTTTGCCCTGCGGTCACATGAATCGCTGTAACCCGGCTTGATAGCTTGGGCAGTACAGCTTCTTCATTACTTCCTTTCACTCTGCCGGAATAGCTTGAATATTTGGTGATATCTATGGTTTTTACGACTGCTGTTTCAACGTTGAATACATCTTGCACCACTTCTTGCGTTTTTTTACCACAGCCACTTACAACCATAAATAACGACATGATGACTAGCATAACCATGACATTCCGATACCTTGTTTTCACCCGAAAATCCTCCTTTTAAAATAAATCTATGATCTGAAATGATATATTTGATGCCTTGTAGCAGGGCTGCCCCCTCTTTCTCTATGCAATTTCGGCGTTGTATTTAAACAGGATAGCAATTTGAAAATAACCACCCAGTTTGTTTAGTTTCACCTGTTTCCCTACAGATTCTGTTAATTTTGTGTCAAGAATAAATAATTTTCGCGCCGACCCGCCGGTCAGTTTATTTTATTATTATACATTCTAAATAATTGGGGGGTCAACCATTTTGTGGTAGGATTGGTTATCAAGGGTGTCAAATGGCTAGCCCTTGACAATCCATTCCAACTTGCCGGCTCTTTAATTTATCAGTATAATATTGACGAGTTTCTATTAGCATTGAAGAGGTAAAGCTAGACCGAAGACCCTCTCCTTTGCCTGCTAATTATTTATTTTTGTAATAAGCATATCTTTAGGGGATGCAAAGTGTACGTAACGTAAGTTCTCTGTTTGTATAATTTACGGCAAGGAGACCACGTCCATTGTTATTCAATTCTTATGAATATATATTTTTCTTTCTGCCCGTATGCCTCATCGTCTACTTTATGTTGAATAAATTTGCCTCCGGCACCCGGGCTAAATTGTGGCTGGTACTCTGTTCCCTTTTTTTCTATAGCTGGTGGAACATAGCCTACCTACCCTTGATCTTAGCATCCATCGGTGTAAACTACGCCGTGGGCACGGTTTTAGTCAAAGCTCCCGCTCGTTTAAGGCTCAGTCCGAAAGCAATTCTAACCACCGGCATCGCTTTTAACCTGCTTTTATTAGGATATTTTAAATATACAGATTTTTTAATGGCCAACATAAACTTGGCCTTTTCTGGCCATCTGCCCCTGCTGCACATCATTTTGCCCCTGGGCATCAGCTTTTTTACTTTAACCCAGATCGCTTACCTGGTAGACGCCTATCGTTCTGACGCTAAGGAATATGATCTCGTGAATTATGCACTATTTGTCACCTTTTTCCCGTATTTGCTGGCTGGGCCTATTTTACACCACAAAGAGATGATGCCCCAGTTCGAATCCGGGGAAAATACGACTATCAACTATAAAAATTTGGCTCTAGGTGTATTCCTATTCTTTATAGGTTTATTTAAGAAGGCAGTTATCGCCGATACCCTGGCTAAAGCTGCTATATATGGTTTTGATACCGCTCCCACCCTGAGCCTGATCGAAGCTTGGATAACATCCCTTTCCTATACCTTACAACTCTATTTTGATTTTAGCGGCTATACTGATATGGCTATCGGGGCGGCCTTGATGTTCAATATTCAGCTGCCCATCAACTTCAACTCACCCTATAAAGCCTTGAGCATCCAGGATTTCTGGCGCAGATGGCATATTACTCTGAGTCGGTTTTTACGCGAATATATTTATATCCCCCTGGGTGGAAACCGCATGGGAGAGTTAAATATTTACCGCAATCTCATGATAACCTTCCTGCTGGGAGGATTATGGCACGGTGCAGGCTGGACCTTTGTCTTCTGGGGTTTTCTGCACGGCTCAGCACTGGTTATCCAACGCCTATGGCAAAAGCTAAACCTGCAGATTAATTCCTGGCTGGCTTGGTTTATCACCTTCAACTTCGTAAATATTGCCTGGATATTTTTCCGCGCCAAGACGTGGAGTGCAGCCATTAAGGTCTTGACCGGCATGTTTGGGCTTAGTGGCATCATTCTCCCCGCTTCGTTGTCAAATCGGCTGGGATTCTTATCGGAATATGGAGTAAATTTTGCGTCTTTGGCGGTACGCTTCCAGGATATTAATCAAGCCACGGTGCTGCTTGTCCTGTTTTTCCTTGTTGCCGTATTTATGAATAATTCCATGGAAATGAAAGACAGATTTCAGCCAGATTGGAAGACTGCCCTATTTATTTCCTTGTTGGCTACTTACGCGATTCTAAATATGAATATGATAAAGGGTTAATTTATGATTTATAGAAATTTTTTATTTAAGTCTCTGGCCATTACCTTCATTCTGCTTTACCTAGTTGCAGGACTCAACTTCCTGGTTGATCCATTGCAATTCTATAGGCAAGCAGCACTTTACCGACCTGCTTTTTCCATAGAACAGCGTTATCAAAACCCCGGACTAGTCAGAAATTATAGCTATGACACCATCATCATCGGCAGTTCCATGACAGAGAACTTCGTTCCAGCATATGTCAACAAAAAGCTGGGGGTTAAATCCTTAAAACTGTCCATGTCGGGTGCTAGCACACGTGAGGAAAATCTAATCGTCCAGCTTGCCCTCAATACAGGGAAGGTTAAAAACGTCCTCTGGGGTCTGGATTATGAATCATTAAAAGGCCTTAACGATCGAGTTACGAATGAAGATGTTTCTTTTCCATACTATCTTTATGATCAAAATGACTACAATGACCTTCCCTACTTACTCTCAATTTCCACCTTAAAAAGCAGCGCCATGGCCCTTAGAAATAACTACCAACAGCTTCCGATTGCCAATCCTGACCTCGATTACCTAAATAACTGGAATTCCTCGTCGAAATTTGGCCGGGATGGCCTGATGAAAATGTGGCAGGATGAACAGACAAAGAAAAAAACAGGCGTGAAAATCTATGATAAAATGGATGGCTCATTTGCAGCCATGCAGGCCAGCTTTGATCAAAATATCCTGCCCCTGATAAAAGATAATCCCGAGGTAAACTTTGTGATTTACTATCCTCCCTATTCCATACTGCGCCATCGCTCTATTTTCGAAGAAGATCCGCAGCTTATTTACAGCGAGCTGCAGATGAAAAGGTACATCTACACCCAACTGAATAATTATACAAATATTAGGATTTATGATTTCCAAGGCGATAAAAGTCTAAATACCCGACTGGATAAATACAAAGACTACTCCCATCATTCCCAGGAATTCAACGAAATTATTATCGATTCCATAGCCCGCAAGGACAAAAGATACCTGGTCACACCCTGGAACATGGAAACAATGCTATATGATCTAAAAACCCAGGTGGAGACTATAGATATCGGAAAGCTATAGAAGAAAAGCAAAAGCACCCTTTGCTACACATAACATAGGGTGCTTTTTTAACTGATAAGTTGATAAGTGGGGTGACAGGCACCTAAGCTTAAACTCTTGCCAGCACATTTTCAGAAACGTATAGATTGCGACGCAAAAACTCAATCGGTGAATAAAGCATAAGGTAAATCCTTGCCCTACCTTTAATACGAGCAGGGAACCATGGATCGCTCAGAAAATAATTATCTTTAAAAATCCATTGTGGATATTGTAGTGAAAAATCAGTACAAAGCTTCTCGACCATAGCCGCTACGTAAGCATAGTTCTCGCAAGAAATATCCTTATTATTGTGAGGTTCCTCATTAATACTGGTCTGGCGTTCATCCTGACTTGCATAATAGAAATAATCCAGGTAATTCGAAATATTCAGTTCGATATCTGTATCAATGTAAATATTAAAAATCTCTTTTACCTGCATACCTTAATTACCTAACTCCTCTAATAAAAATTCGCGGACTTCGCCTCTTATCTGATTTAAATCAAAAAACTTTTCTATAACACCAACTGCCTGTGAGAACTTGTGTATTTCTAAATATTTAACAAGATATATCATATCTTCAAGATCTTTTGACTTTCCAAAACGAGCTGAATAACACTTCAGTGCAAACATGTACTCTGGAGCTGGCACATATATTCTTAAGTTACTCCAGCTTTTAAAGAGCTTGTTATTTGTGGTTTCGGGCCTGAACAACTTAATTTCGTCATTAAACCAATCCTTATTAAGTTTATGTTCATTGGCAATGTCAACTGCTATTTCTTTAAGAACGGACTCAGGCTCAAAAATGGCATCTATATCTTTAGTATTGTCACGCGAATTAAAGACCAGACACATGACCGCTCCTCCATATACATTCACATAGGCAGAGACATCTCTTTCTTTTAGCTTCTCATTCATTATGTCAAAGTATAATAATATCTCATTTTTCTTCATAAATTATCCCATCATTTATCCATATTCCATTTATTTGGTAATTTCAATTATATTTCATATCCATATGTATTTCAAGTGCTACACGGGGAAGGTGTTAACCTATTTAATAACTTTATAACGCCATTTTATAACGCCAAATCCAGGTCGAGATGCTGGATCGAAAGCTATCGAAAAGCAAAAGCACTCTCTGCTAAATTCCTAACGGAGTGTGCTTTGATAACTAAATAAGTGAATAAATGGGGTGACAGGCACCATATAGGTTTACTTAGCTTCAATGCTTACCGTTCTGGTGTTTCCATCCCAATTCACGGTTGCCCCGAAGGATTGACTGACAAAGCTTATCGGAACCATGGTACGACCATCGACTATCATTGCCGGGACATCCAGGATAATGGGCTGACCGTTTTTACTCACCTGCTTCTGACCTGCTTGTAAAGCAATTTCAACACTGCCTTTTTGGGCTGTTACAACATGGGTATTTGCATCCCAGTTTACTGTAGCTCCCAGGGCGTTGAAAATGACAGCAAGCGGCACCAAGGTTCTGCCCTCAACCACTACCGGGGGTACATCAAAACTTAATTGCCTGCCGTTTAAGGTTACATTAGCTGAATTGGCCAGGTTGGGAACAACTGGAGTAACCGGCGCAACGGGTACCGGGGTAACTGGCAAGACCGTAGTCGCAGCACTGCCACCGTTCAATAGTGCCATGGTTTGATCCTTTACAAACGTATGCATCTGTTGGTTTATTATATCTGCCTGCTTTTTGAACATTACCTCATTATTAGCTGTTATACGCTCCTCAAATACATTAACATTTTCGGATGCACTCTCGTCAATCAATTTTTCAATTTCAGCGCGAATTCCCATTTCATCTACTTGAGGTGGCAATAAGCTCTTAGCATAGCTAGCTGCAAAATCAGTACAGTACTTGTTCATAGGAGTAACGATAGCTTTTATACTCTCCTTCGTACTAGCTTCGACAGAGCTAATAACTTTCTGGTCTAATTTAGCCGCCACGGCATCGAAAAGCTCCTCGGAAATATGAGGGCGAGTCTTGGCTTCAAATTGCGGGCGCATCTCTACCATTAACTTTTTTTGGTCATCCGGAAGACTTGCCTGTAATTCTGCAATCATTGCATCTATTTCAGCATCTACTGCTTTCTGGGTAGCTGGCACTTGCTCCTTTAGCTTGGGAAGAACAATATTTTGTATCTCTGGAATTAGAACATTCATGTTTTCCTGGACAATAGCTTCTATCTGAGGATTAACCGCCTGCATATCCTTAAGCTGCTCTTGTTCTGCCCTCACCAGAGCCTCCTGCTTGAGACGAGGAATAGCTGACGAAAGACTGGATCGGATTAATGATGTTGGATCACTCCGAGGACCAGCCCCAGCCATTGCACTCATGATTATCCTGTTAACTTCCTCAGCAATAATCTGGGCCTGCTCTTCTACATGAACTTTAAGAGAAGGCTCTATGGTAGCAATACCTACCTGGTTTATCTTCGGTCCCATCTGGCTGGTTTTGCTGCTGACCATGGATGTCATCTGAGGTATCAACGGTTCCATGGCAGCGGTCATATCTGTTTCTACTCTCTTTAATATAAGCCCCATGCTGCTAGTTATCTTACTTTGGAGTGCAGGCTGCAAGTCTTTACCTACTCCTGCGGGTATTGCATAAACATCGGCAGCCTGTACGGGTATTGGCTTCACAACAGCTGTACATAACAAAGCCAGGGTAATAACCAGTGCAAAGGCTTTATATATGTGCCTGCCTACTCCCCTTTTCCATCCACTCAGATCCATAGCTTAGACCTCCCTTATTCAGCAATTACATTAATGCCTATTAAAGCACCTTTGAAATAATGATAGCATTTTTCACGAATCATCAGAACATAAATATTGGATTAAAATATAATTATTTCTGGTTTAGTTGGAATCAACCGGCTCAACAAAGGAAAACCATCAAGAGCCGAAAACACCCCGGCTAGTACCTATATTTCTACAAAACCTCATATAAATATATTTTCCATGCAGAATTATTATTTTCAAAAACCTTAAGCAATTTTAATTTATTATCATTACTATCAAGAATTTCCAGGGCGGAAAATACATACTTTCCACCCATTTTTTTTAGTTGTCCTGTATCCAAATCCAGTTTCTCAATTTTAATACCCGCATCCTTTTCCATCATGCTGTTATAAAATAACTTTTCAACGAAGATATAGCAGCGGGAGCCTCCCAGAGCATCAAAATAGTCCCTATAAAACGGGCTTTTATCCAGTTCTTCTGCAATTATCTTCCTGAACTCATGCTTATAGGCCAGGGGGTAATTACTGGAATAGCCGTCCAGAGTATAAAACCCATTATACTGGCTGATACTGGGGTGAATGCCGATGCTTACTACCCTGTAATCCTTCTGATCCTGGCCTATGTATTCCTTGACGTCCCGAAACAAATCCTCGGCATAAAACGCTTTATAGCTGGGTCTGCCCGCCTTTCTTTCCACAATCTCATCGTTGTTACTAAACAGGAAACCAATTTGCACGACTATCAGGATCATGACCAGGGCTTTTCCCAGCCTGTTGTTCCCGGCAATAATCTTTAGGGCCAGGGCAAAAATAAGATACCATAGGAGAGGGTGCAGCCAGTGAAAGCGGCTGAAATTAAACTCCCGCAGAAAGCCGAATTGCTGTTTAATAGGAATCCACCCGTCAAAGAACCAGAAGCCATACCATATTGAGATAATCCCGGTAATAAGCAGCAAACCTAACAAAATGCCGGGAATTCTTCTTTTTATTCCTGCAATCAGCAGAGCCAGTGCCACCGAAGGGATAATAACCATGCTCTGCAAACTGGCCGCATGATACTGCCCGTAAAAGAAATTAGCAATACTGGAATTAAGGGCCGCCCGTTTACCCGGAATACGGCTTAAAGGAAACTCGCTGCGAATAGATATAAAGCCGGAATCGAAAAAGGTATTATAAATCAGACGGTATTCCACCAGCAAAAATACCAGCCCCATAAAAAATATCGCCACCAGGAAGCGGGTATTCACCTTTCCCATAAATATAACATCATATATCCACCACAGCCCCATCATAAAGAGGAAAAAAGCAAAACTGAAAACAAGGCTGGAGTAAAAAGGAACCAAGGCAAGAATAATCCAATCCATCTTATTATCCATTTTAGATCGTATATTCATGAAGGCATATAATACCAGCGGCTGCCCGGCTACACTCAAACCTCCAAAAGGCCAGAAAGGAAGCAAGGCAAAAGCCAGCGCTATGCCCACCGCCATCGCTTCATTCCTTTTTTCGGGAAGAACGTATCTCTTTAATAAAAGAAACATCCCCAGAAAGGCTATCAGGTGAACCAGGGTCAGATTAAGGACATAGGCAGTAAAAGCAGGAAGTGCCCAGTATAAGAAAACCTGCAGGTTAAATTCAGTGCTAAATGTATTCCGAGGCAGACCGTTCATGACTGCTGAAACTGTGGAGTGCATGCTCCCGAAGATTTGTCCGCTTTCCGCCAGGACTTTAAGGGAAGCTACCGCCCCATCAACATTGTCAAGAATTAAAACATGGGCATCTTGGCCCATTATATACAGCGGCGAAAGATATACAAAAATCACAGCCACCGCCAGCATTATGTATTTATTAGTTGACCTATATGTATCCATAACTCTCCTATATTTGAATTGTAATCCATAAATATCAGTGCACTGTCATCCTGAACACATTGTGTCATCCTGAACACATTGTGTCATTCTGAACACATTGTGTCATTCTGAGCGTAGCGAAGAATCACTTTTCTACCAATCCTCGGATAGATCCCTCCATTGAGGATTTAACTCGCTGATCAAATCTAGTTTCTTTTGCCGTGTCCAGCCTTTAATCTGTTTTTCTCTAGCAATCGCACTTGTAGCTTCAGTTGTACAATCAAAATATATTAGCTTGTTTACGTTGTATTTACTCGTAAATCCTCTTACTAATTTGTTTTGATGTTCATACAGCCGACGCTCAAGATCATTCGTAATGCCTGTATAAAGTACCTTGTTTGATTGGTTTGTTAAAATGTAGACATAGTACATCCATATCCCCACTTTTTTATTCTGTAATGGGTTAGATTCTTCGCTTTGCTCAGAATGACATAGCGTTCATTACCTCAATAGCCCGATCCTGCTCCTGCAGGGTCATTTGCGGCCACATCGGAAGGCTGAACACTTCCCGATGAATAATTTCCGATATCGGATAGGTGCGCATACCCTTTTCCAACTCTGCATATGCAGGCTGCAAATGCGGGGGAACTGGGTAATGGATCATACATCCAACACCATTGTCCTGCAGGTGTTTAATCACCACATCCCGCTGGGGACTGCGAACTATAAAAATGTGCCATACCGGCTCAGCCCATTCGGGAACGAACGGCAATACATAATAATCCGGATTTAAATACTTCAGGTAGCGTTGTGCCAACCTGCCTCTCTGCTGATTCCAAGCGTCCAGTTTCCTTAGTTTTACCCGTAAAAAAGCCGCCTGAAGTTCATCCAGACGAGAATTATAGCCCTTGACTTCGTTGTGATATTTTATCTGAGAACCATAATTGCGAAGAGCCTTAATTCTATGAAACAATTCCTCGTCACTGGTCACCACTGCTCCGCCATCCCCAAATGCTCCCAGGTTCTTGCCGGGGTAAAAGCTGAACCCGGCAGCGTCTCCCAGGCTGCCGGCCCGCCGTCCTTTATAAAGAGCTCCATGCCCCTGGGCGGCATCTTCAATCACCTTCAGATTATAACGGGCTGCGATATCATTAATCTCATCCATGGCCGCCGTCTGCCCGTAGAGATGAACAGCCATAATTGCACTGGTTCTAGGAGTTATAGCCTCCTCAATCCGAGCTGGGTCAATATTATAACTAAGCTCCACCGGTTCTACCGGTACCGGCAGTGCCCCACACTGGCTGACAGCCAGCCAGGTAGCAATATAAGTGTTGGCTGGAACAATAACCTCATCCCCAGGTCCAATCCCATAAGCTCGCAGGATCAGATGCAGAGCCTCCAGCCCGTTGCCTACCCCAATGCAATACCTGGTACCGCAAAAAGCGGCGAATTCGGATTCAAACGCCTCTACCTCTGAACCCAGTATATACCACCCAGAATTCATGACCCGCTCATAAGCCGCATTCAACTCATCTTTTAATTCCAGATAACCTGCTTTTAAATCCAGAAAGGGTATACTATTCTGCATCATTCCACCCCTTAATACAGGAATTTACTCCGGCCCCTTAATAATCAGTTTGCTTAACCCAAACGTTACCGGCAGGCTGATGATAATAACCACTATTGGAGCCAGCCATTTACTAATAGCCAAAACATCAACACAAATATACAAAATTACTATGCCCAGCAGGTACTGGACAATATAAACCACCGGGTACTTCAGGAACTTAGCCAATGAAACCGGTTCCTTAAAAACAAACTGGCTGTTCAGATAGTAGGAAATAATGATGCCACATATATAAGCCAGGCTGTAGGACAGCTTATACGGCATAAGAAGGAGAAATACAGCATACATGGCATAAGTCAGTACGGTGTTGGCCGCCCCGCAAAGCAAAAAACTGGCATATTCTTTTATATTTAAGCTAGTGAACTTCATGGATCACATATTCCGGTCTTTGGTTCACTTCATCAAAAATACGCCAGAGGTATTCGCCAATAACCCCCAGCATTATAATAATCAGACCTAACAGAAAAGAAATTAACGTCGCAATAGTAGTAAATCCCGGTACAATCGCATGATTAATATTGGCATTTACCACCGTAACTACTCCATATATAAAGCTCAACAATGCCACCACAAAACCTGTAAAGGAGATCATCCGAATCGGAACCACCGAAAAACCTAAAATAGAATCCAGCAGGTAGGTAAATTTCTTACTGAATGTCCACCTCGATTTTCCATGCACCCTTTCCTGGCGCTGGTAATTAATAACTTCCGGTTCAAAACCAAGCCAGTAGGCAAACAGGCTTATGTTAATATTCTTTCCACTCTTCTGCAGGTAAGGCAGCATCAAGCTGTCCATCAAAGCCAGGTCAAACCCACCCGATGGGTAATCTTTGGCTACTGCAAAACGTAGTATGCCGTAATACATCCGAGCAAACATTTTGCTTAAGAACGGATCCTGGCGTGACTCGCGTACACATATAATAAATTTTGAACCAGCCAGCCATTTATCAGCCATAGTTATAAGCAATTCCGGCGGATCCTGCAGGTCGGCTGCCAGCATGGTAAAACAATCCCCAGTCACATATTGCAGACCAGTTTTCACTGCGTGTATAGCACCAAAATTGCGCGCCAGCTTGATGATTATGGTAGCTTGTCTCTGCTCCTTAATCTTCAGTAATTCCCCGAATGAGCAGTCCCCGGAACCATCATCCACAAAGATAATTTCCAGTTCAATCCCCCTGGCCAGCAGCTGCTCTTCCACCTTTATTAATTCAACAAATAAGCCTGGAAGGGACCCTTCATTATAGTAAACGGGAATTACCACCGAAAGTTTCTTCATACTAATAATCTCCCCTACCCACTCACATACCTCTTAATTGTGGCCGGGCTGCCCATCACGACAGCTCTTTCCGGTACATCCTTCGTTACTACCGAACCAGCGCCGACGATCGCATCTTTATGAATGATAATCCCCGGCATAAGCATGGCACCCGCACCGACTGCCACCCCATCTTCAATGGTGGGCCCTTGGACACGTGCTTTATTATAGCCCATTTTGCCGATCGCATTATCATTGGTGCTGCCTACACATAAACTGATAAAGACGTCATTCCCTATTCTGCAATTCCCGGTAATGTGAGTTGAATCCATTATCTTCGTATTGTTACCCACAACAGTGGCGTAATTAACCGTAACATATCGGCTCAATATACAATTGGAACCTATCCGGCATTGTTCCCGAATAGAAGCCCCATCGCCGATCAGAGTGTTCTCACCTATTTCCACATCGTAATAAACTACCGCATTAGGGCCAATACTGCAATTACTACTAATCTCCACATGTTCGCGATAATCAGGCTTTCGGGCCAGAGCTGCTCCTTTGGGGACTTTACCGATATAACTGCCCGGAAAAATCTCAACATTATCACCGATTACGACACCGCTTTCGATTACTACAAAGGGATGAATAACTACATTATTGCCGATTCTAACCCCTTGTCTTATTACAGCGAACTCCATTATCTCTATATTATCACCAATATCATCCGTCTGTACAACGGCCATTGCACTGATCAAAGAAACATCCCCTTTATTACTTAACCCGCACTTTTACTAATTCGCTAAATTCCCCGTAATCCCTTATATAATCTTTCTCATCGTAAAAATCACCGGCTAATGCCAGTAATACGCAATCCACGGAAAAATCATACATTTCATGCCAGATCATGGGGTCTACCAGGAGTCCCTGAAATGCCTTATCCATAGAAACCGTAACTTTTTCAGCCCCATCGTCCAGCAGTATCTTACAGCTCCCATTAACGCATACTAGAACCTGCCTCAAGGTTCTATGGGCGTGCAGCCCCCTGTTGACCCCTTCCTGGGTGTTAAATATATAATAAACCCGCTTAATAGAAAAAGGTATATCAGCATTCTCTTCTATAGCTATCAAAGACCCTCTCTCATCCCCACGTATCTTAAAATCATAAGTAATATATTCCATCTGGTAATTCCCCTTATAAGTAGTTTAGTGGTTTATAATCCCGAAGGTACCACTGAACTGTTTTCAAAATCCCACTTTCGAAATCCTCCTCCGCTTTCCAGCCCAGCTCTTTTTCAATCTTGCTGGCATCTATGGCATAACGGCGGTCATGTCCAGGGCGATCGGTAACAAAAGTAATCAATTCTGTGTATGAGCTGATTTGTGAGCCATTCTTATTCTCGGGGGCCAGTTCATCAATTATCTTACAAATAATTCGGGCTATATAAAGGTTTTCACGTTCATTGTTGCCGCCTATATTATAGCTTTCCCCACTTTTTCCATGGTTAAAAACCAGATCAATCCCTTTACAGTGGTCCAGTACATATAACCAGTCCCTGATGTTGCGGCCATCTCCGTAGATAGGCACTGGCTCTAATGCCATGGCTTTTCTAATTATGGTGGGGATCAGCTTTTCGTTGTGTTGTTTAGGCCCATAATTGTTGGAACAATTACTGGTTACTACATTCATACCGTAGGTATGAAAATAACTCCGGACAATCAGGTCGGAGCTAGCCTTGCTGGCGCTGTACGGGCTGTTGGGAGCATATGGAGTTTCTTCGGTAAATAGGCCCGTCTCCTCCAGGCTCCCATAGACTTCATCGGTTGATATATGGTGAAAGCGGCATGTTTCATATCCAAGTTTGCATTGATGGGGCGCATCCATCCAGTACTTTCGCGCCACATCCAAGAGGGTAAAAGTACCGTTAATGTTAGTCCTAATAAAAATATCAGGACCTGATATAGAATTGTCAACATGAGATTCTGCCGCAAAGTGAATAACCCCGCGGATATCATACTCCGCAAAGAGATGTTCCAGCAGTTCCCGGTTGCCAATATCACCACGTATAAATTTATAGCGCTGGTCTCCTGCTACTTCGCACAGGTTATCCAGATTACCCGCATAGCTAAGAATATCCAGATTAATAATGCAATGCTCGGGATGTTTGTTTATATAATAAGGAATGAAATTGGAACCAATAAAGCCTGCTCCCCCGGTTACCAATATGCTTACCGGCCTAGTTTTGTCACCATTCATTTTGCATGACTCCCATCAATTATCCCTGATCATGGCACCTTACAGGGGTTTACTATAATCGCTGTTTGCAATATCCAGCAGATACTGCCCGTACTCATTTTTGCTCAAGGGCTCAGCCAGCGCTATTAATTGTTCCCGGCTAATCCAGTTCATATAATATGCGATTTCTTCCAGACAGGCTACCTTAAATCCCTGACGGTTTTGTAAAGTCTCTATAAACAGAGCTGCTTGCTGGAGGGCTTCGAAAGTTCCCGTGTCCAGCCAGGCAAAACCACGCCCTAATAGTTCAACATTCAGCTGGTTTTTCTCCAGATAAATACGGTTCAAATCCGTTATTTCCAGTTCCCCCCGCTTAGATGGCTGCAGACCTTTGGCCATTTCGACCACCTGGTTATCATAAAAATACAGTCCCGTCACTGCAAAATTAGATTTCGGTTGAGCCGGCTTCTCCTCCAGGGACACTGCCCGTTGTTCTTTATCAAATTCCACTATACCGAACCTAGTAGGGTCCTTAACCCGGTACGCAAAAACTGTGGCCCCCTCCTGGCGAGCAGCCACCCGTCGCAGCATCGGGGTAAACCCCTGCCCATAAAAGATATTGTCGCCCAGAACCATGGCTGCCCGATCCCGACCTATGAAATCCTCTCCAATAATAAAAGCCTGCGCCAATCCATCCGGTGACGGCTGCACGGCATAAGAAAGGGATAATCCCAGCTGACGCCCATCACCTAAAAGATTTTCAAATCTACTAATATCCTCAGGAGTCGAGATAATCAGGATATCCTTAATCTCAGCCAGCATTAATACCGATAAGGGGTAATAAATCATGGGCTTATCATATATAGGAAGCAACTGCTTCGAAATGCACTGAGTGAGGGGGTATAGGCGGGTTCCGCTACCTCCAGCTAAAATAATCCCTTTCATGGAAAACGACCTTTCCTTTAAATATCCATCTTACTTTGAATGGAATTATACCAGATTTGCCCTGTATGTTAAAGAGTACCCTTATTCTCCGTAAGCGCTTAATAAACAGATACCTTTACACAGCAACCCCAGGTACAACTTGTCATATCTTACCGGGGGGTTCGCTTCATTACAATTCAGATTTTGCGTTTTCGGCAATAGTCAGTTTTTTCGCTGGATTGGCCATACATGCCCTTTTGTAATTTGGCCACTATATCTGTGTTTCTGAACCAGGACGCTTTTATATTTTCCCTCTGAATCACACCATTCATTACTCTCAGCTATTCGACCTGTTGCTTTCTTCCAAAAAAAATCACCTCCCGCTACTGTCGTAACAGGAAATGATCTTCATAAAAATATGTTGGATAATTTGTTTGCCAAGCACCAAATATTTGTTTTGCGTTTAGCTTGCTGCCCACGGCTTGGCAAAGGTTAGTTTCAGGTATTCGTGCTGGTAGATAGTTGCGTTCAGATCTTTCTTAGCTTTTTCCAACGCTAACTCCGCAGTCTGAACATCGGTTTTGGTTGCCATCCCTATTTCAAACATTACTCGTTTAACCCTTAGAGTATCTTCAGCTAGCTTTATGGCTTCCTGCTGGGTGTTATAGGTCTCTTCCTGATTACAAATTGAATTATACAAGTCTCTTACTGCCTGAGCTACTTGTTCCTTAGTTTCACTTGCACTTAGCTCGGCTTGGGTAAGAGCAATTTGTTTAGTCTTATAAGGAGAAGTAGACGAACTACTCCAGTCATAAAGCTCTATTGCTAACTGGGCCTGGATAACGCTTTGATCAACCTTCCACACAGAGGGGCTTTGTTCCAAAGTGCGGGTTACTGAGCTTTGGAGATCATCAATCTTCAATAAGCTATAATTCGGTTTTTCAGCCAGGACTGGTCTTTCGGTCGGATTTAAGCCTACAAGTTTATTAAATGTCTGGTATTCAGTATCTAATGCGATTTCTGCTAATCTCAATGAGTTCTGAGCTGCCTTAAGCTCGGTGTCACTGGCATTCTTTTGCGTCTGACTGGTAATTCCCACTTGATAATTTATTTGAGCAACATTCCACTGCCACTGGGTATTCTTCAATGTCACCTGTGCATAATTTAGGTTCTCTATGGCTTTAATCATATTTATATATTCTTTATATACAGATAATTCAAGCTTGTCACCTTCCAGGGTTCTGGTTTTTTTAGACATATTCCAAGATATATCTGCTGAAACTAGACTGGTATAGGCCCTTGAAGCCGTGGAATTGGTACCATCGGAAGGTATACATTTTGCATTATCAGCCGACGCGTTACGTACTAGTTCCCCACTTTCAATGTTATAGTCAGCACTCTTAATGGTAGTACTGTTTTTCAGTGCCAAGTCTGCTGCCTGCTCAAAAGTTAAGGTTTTGCCTACTGTCTGATCCCCCTGTGATTCGGAAGCCATGATCCCTTGGCTTGTTGTAGCTATAATAAGAAGGCTTACTATAATTGCAGATATCCATTTACGCATATAATACCATCCCTTACCGTTTAGTTAATATTTTCTTTATTATCTAATTATATAGCTAACCGACTGGCTGGTCAATACATAATTTTCCTATTTTAACTAGGTGTAAACCGCACTTTGAATACGTTTTTCGAATTAATTTTTATATTAAATAATTTTTACTAACATCTTAGTTCTTTTTCAATAAAAAAAGAGCCCGGCTATAAAACCGGACTCTTTTTATTAGACTTTACTATTTAATAGTTACTGTGTTGGTAACTGCATCAAAGCTAGCAGTTGCGCCAAATGACATAGCAACAAATGCGGCTGGTAACATGGTGCGGTTACCAGGACCAATTTCCGGAGCTACATCCATAGTAACTGGAGCACCGTTAATCAGTAAGGTTTTGCTAGCAATGGTCATTTGAACAACTTTGTCGCCCTTCATAAGGGTAACCGTATTCTTTGATCCATCCCAGATAACATTAGCCTGGTCGATTCCAACTGCATTAGCGATATCGCGAATAGCCAGATAGGTGCGGCTATCTTTGATATAGGAAGCTGCAAATGCATCTACAGTGTTGCCATTAACTGTATATGTGGCTGCGCCAACTACAAAGGCACAAGAATTAGTTACTTCGCCGGGAGCAGGAGTTACTACTTCGCCACCACTAATGCTTACAGCTTTTACTGTATTAGGCCAGTAGTTGGCTGCAACTGAACCAGCAGTAAATAATGCACAAGCAGCACCAGCAACTCCGTCAGATTTGAGTTCAATCTTAAATGGTCCTTCAGGAACAACACGGTTTACATTAATCTTAACTGCACTGAGTTTTATCGTGCTTGCAGCAGAAGAAGTAGATTTAACAGTAATCAGAACGCTGTCATTTGTGTTAGTGTCTGAAACAAGTTTGATGGCGGCTGTATCAAGACTTATGTCACCTTCAGTAACTTCCACTGTAGGAACTGCCGAAAAGGACATACCTTCAGGTAATTTCACTAGGAAATTAGCCTTGCGTAAAGCTTCTTTCGCACCTTCTTTAATCAGAATATCGCCAAGCAACTGATTCTGTAGGCCTATGCGAACGTCGCTGGAAGAGCTAATAGTTCCGGTTACACGGGGTACTATGTCAGCAATCTTAATGGTTCCTGCAGCACCAGCGGTACCGCCTACTTCAACATTCAGGTCGCCGGCAACGGCATCCGGAGCTATTACAACTTTTGGAGTCTTGAACTTAATTGTAGTAGTAGTTGTACCACTAGTTACTAAAGCCTTGATGGTACGGTTATCCGTTCCAACTGTTGCCCATGCTCCTAGGGTAGCATCACCTTTTTCATAAGAAACTACTGGTTGAGTGGCATCCCATTTTGCATCGCCAGATAAAGTCAATGTAAGTGAGCGGCCGTTCAGCAGACTGCCAGGACCATTCTCTTTAACAAAGAAATATCCAGCTTCAGAATCATTTGAACCAGCTTTAACTGTCTTAACAGTTCCAGCTTCAACAACTACACCAAAGTCAACATATTGTCCGATTACCAGTGTGCCATTGGTGACAGTTTCTTTGCCGCCAAAGGTTACAGTGATATCGCCTACCTTGGCATCTGTTTCACTGATGTCAATTACCGGAGTAATTTTTAAGATACCTGCGGTAGCGGTTGCGTCAGTTACGGAAATCAACAATTTTTGTTTGTCTGTAGCATCATAACCATATGCAACTGAAGTTGCACCTGCTGCAAGATTAGCAAAGGTCGTATCGAAGGCTGGGAAAGTATAAGCACTTAAACCCCAATCACCGGTCACAGTAGTAGCAGCATTCCATTCCATTCCGGTAGGAAGCTTAACGGTAATAGTTTGATAACTATTGTTAACAGTGAGGTTACATGCGTCCATCGCTGCTGCGCGGTTTTCTTTAATCCGGATAACATCAAGGGTACCATTTCCAGTTATTGATTTTAAGCTGTCAATGGTGGCAGTGGAATCGCCCGCTGATGTTGTAGCAACGGTTACACTGGATACTGCTGGGAAACCAGAACTAGGCTGTTTTTCAACAAAAAGCTGTACTTCAGTGCTAGCTCCTGATGGAACATAAGCGCTGAGGAGCTTCATGTAAAAATAACCATTGGCTTCAGTGGTATCTGCAACGGTAGCATCATAGGTCAATTTGAATTCTCTGTCACTTATTACTGTTATAGACAGCGGATTATTTGCCGCGGTCAGAATTGGAGATAGACCGTTGTCAGGTACTGGGAAGTCCAGTACTATGAAGTCGTCTCCTACAGCTACTCCTGTACCAACTACAGCAGCCTCTAAGACTGTCTGGGTGGCTACTTTGGGAGCACCACCAGCCTGAAGGATTTGATCAGCATTAACTGCGTTACCAGCACCACTGAAGTCAGTGGCGGCTTGTTTTGTAAACCACTTAAAGTCTGCGGGTAGACGGAAAGTAATTTCATCACCATTATTTAATTGAGTCATATCAACATCGACTCTTACTGTTCCCAGGGTTCTGTTGCCATCGGTTCCAACCTGCAATGGATTATTGCAAGTAATAGTGGAAGCCGCACTTACTGTTCCAATACCAACAAACATAGTTGCCAGCATCATAAGAACTAGTAATAATGATATTTTTTTACTTCTTGCTTTTATCACTGTGTATTTTCCTCCTTTTATAATTTCAATATTAATTTCTTTTAGATAATCAGGGCTTTAGCCCTAAACTTGAGAGGTGATCATCTATCTAGCGATAGATACCAACGATACTTCTCTCCACTCCCCTCCTTTTTAAGCCGGTTATTATGTAATGCTTGTTCCGGCTGGTTTGTGAGCCAAGGCGGCTACTGCCTGAAATGGAATCCCTTGGCTGACTGTACTGTTAGACGCACAATATAACCAAAAAGTTCCCGGTCAGGCAAAAAAGGTTTTTATTCTCTGAATAGTGCGTTAAATTATCTCGCAGCTATGTTAAGGAAGAAAAAGGTTAAGCTAATTAAGCACGTGGACAATATTAGGAAATTGTTCTTCCTGCCTGAGCATGTTAAAATGAATTGTGCAAATATATACATAATCGTAAATTTACTTGGCCGGGAACTTTTTAGCGCGGCTCGTTGTCTAATAGTTAACTAGGTAAATTTACCCGGTTATTCAGGGAGTGTACTTGTTTGACAACTGTTAAAGACCTGATTGAAAAAGCCCAGCGGGATGACCTGGATGCTTTCGGGGAACTGGTGCTTATCTACCAGGACAGGGTTTATTCCCATTGCCACTATCTGGCCGGGAACCCTGAAGACGCCCAGGATTTAGCCCAGGATGTTTTCGTTCAAGGATTTAAAGGTATTCGTTCATTTCGTAACGATGCTGACTTTGGAACTTGGCTGCACCGAATCGCAGTTAATCAGTGGATTAATTTCTGCCGCCGGAATAAGAAGGTGGTAACATTTTCACTGGATGAGCCCTTACCTGTTCGCGAAGGCGAAGTTAGTCGCGAGCTGGCTGCCAGCGAAGAGAGTCCTCTGGATAAGGTGGAGCGCAGTGAATTTAATGCTATGGTAGGAACTGCTCTTAACCGTCTGCTGCCTGAGTTTCGAATTGTCCTGATACTAAGGGAAATTGAAGGTTACAATTATGATGAAATAGCTGCTATGCTGGACTGTTCTCTGGGAACGGTCAAATCCCGGATAAACCGGGGGAGGAAGGCTCTGAAAAAGGAACTGGAAAAACAACTGTGAAAGTGTGATAAGCATGGACTGTATGAGAATTGAACAACTTATATCTCCTTTTCTGGATGATGAACTAACTCCCGGCGAAACCGGAGAAGTTAGGTCTCACATAGCTGCGTGTGCAGAATGCCAGCGGGAATATGAGGACCTAGTCCAGCTTTCCTCTGCCATGAAGCAGATGGGAGCAGTTCTCATGCCTGCGCCTGCAGGATTTAAGGATGCAGTCATGCTGCGTATTAATGAGGAAAGAATTGTTACGCCTATTAAGAAATCCCGTTGGTTTAACACAAGCTGGCGGCAGGTAGTGGCCGGTGCAGCTGCTGCGCTCTTACTGATTTTTAGTGCAGTGACTATGAATTCCAGCCCCATGGTTCAACTTGCAGAAAAGACTCCGGTAGTTGATACGGTTCAATCCTCCGGAATTTCTAATAAATATCCAGCTGATAATATCACCCCAGGAGTCGTAAATACTACCGATAATTTATCAACAGTACAGCCTAAAGCGGAACCACCCATTGCAGCAAATAAAGATAATACTACCACTACTGTAGAATCTCCAGTAGTGGCAGCTAGTAACGTTCGTTCTGCTTATGTCTTTTTAAATAGGGAAAGATCTATTAAAACCACCCTGCTGAAAGTCAGAGTAGGCGATTCTGCACTAGCTCAGGAGAAGGTTCTGCAAATAGCTGGTGATATGCAGGCTGAAACTCAGAGCCTGGGTGTGCAGGTAAATGAAAATGGCAGTTATACAGTCCTTAAGATTACGGTCATGAAAGCATCTTCGACCAACTTAATAAATAGACTGGGCGGTTTGGGTACGGTAATTGATCAGGAGGTTGATAAACAAGACATTTCTACCCGTTATGCGGAAACCCTGACCCAGTACCAGTCACTGGTTACCCAGCGCGCAACCTTACAGGATGCCAGCCAGAAGGCTCAACTGGATCAGCGGATAGTAACCCTGGAAGATGAACTGCAGGATTGGGAGCAAAAGGCTGAGCGGGAAACCATAGTACTGTGGCTTGAAAAATAATATTATTGAGATAGAATAAAGATAGTTCTTATAGGCGCCTGAGAGGGCGCTTTTTCGCGGGCTAATAATTTAGGAGATGCCTTTATGAATAAACGTTTGCTAGAATTTGATGTTATACGGGCAGCTGCGGCTCTGGCGGTAATCGCTATCCATGTTACAGCCAGTTATATGGATTTTACCCTGGCTTATTTATGGAATCACTCAGTGCGTTTCGCAGTTCCACTTTTTATCGTACTCTCCGGTTTTCTATTGTATTATACTGACCGTGATGCTCTTAACCTTCCAGTCCGGGCATTTTACAAAAAACGTCTGGATAGAATTCTATGGCCCTATTTTGTTTGGACCTTACTATACAGCCTATTAAACGCTTATTTTCTTAGATTAAACAATCCCCT
Organism: Firmicutes bacterium HGW-Firmicutes-15; assembly: GCA_002840245.1. Lineage (GTDB taxonomy): Bacteria > Bacillota > Syntrophomonadia > Syntrophomonadales > Syntrophomonadaceae > PHAA01. The sequence continues at coordinate 93,171 of PHAA01000011.1, read as the reverse complement.
TCTCTTTCTTAGTACTCTGGGCAAAGATTTGTTATGGGGAACCGGTTATTATCATCTGTGGTTTTTACCTATTATATTGCAGTTCTATATTCTTTATCCGCTATTGCGGCGATGGATGGAAAAGTGCCCTCGCGCAATTTTGGTGGGTTCGCTGACTATTAGCCTGGCAGCGCAAAGCCTTATTTATCTGTATTTATTACATATTATCGCTCTGCCTGGCCAATATAGCATGTTCTATATATCTGCTTTCCCAGTCTGGCTGTTTTACTTCGTGTTTGGGATGTATATGGCTAGTGCGACAAGGGGACGTTTCTTAACGTCCCCTTGTCGCACTTTATCAAGCTCAGGATTTATTTGGTTGTGCAGCCTGGGACTGATGCTTCTGGATAGCAGGCTAACCGTTCAGGGCTCTATCGTTAGACCAAGTGTAATGCTATATGCCATCAGCAGTTACTTCTTCTTCTATGCCCTGGCACTACGGCTCAGCCAGAAGGAAAAGCCCTGGCTCAATTGGCTTTCTGCCCAATCTTTTCTGATTTATTTAATGCATCCATTGCTTTTAACTATACTGGTTTATGCCTCCATTAAAATAGGGCATCCTGGTTTGTGGGCTGGCAACCGGGGTCTCTTGGGTCTATATTTCTTTACAACGGTTTCTACTATCATGATGACGTATGTGGTTAGTTTATCGCCCTTAGCTTCTCTATTAGGTGGAATTAAGAAGAAGCTATATCTTGTCAAGTAACGCGGCGGCTTCAGCTCTGGTTACGGGGCGATTCGGTTCCAATAATTCACCTGGGAATATGGTCAAAAGCCCTCGTTCATATAACTGAACAAAAGCGTCTCTAGCCCAGGAAGGTATCTGCTCACTATCCTGGTATGGCAATTCAGCTGACGTCACCGCCTTAGTTTCACCTGCCAGGCGGGAAAGAATAACCGCCATTTCACTGCGGGTTACCGCTCGGGCAGGCTGGAAACTCCCATCTGCATATCCGCTGATCAAGCCATGCTCCTTAGCGGCGAGAACCGCTTCCAGCGCCCACCAGGGAATATCCTGGTAATCGATAAAATTAGGTTTTTCGCCCATTACGGTCAAAGTGAGGTCATGCAAACTTGCAATTATTGATACTAATTCCGCCCGGCTCAGGGTCTGATCAGGACGGTAGCTGCCATCTCCATAGCCGTTTACAAAGTTACGTCTGGCCAGGTCTTTAATGTAATTTTCCGCCCAATGACCGCTTATGTCATTAAAGCTATTTTGAGCTGGCTGGGGTTGATATACGCTAATTTTCAGGTCACTGGCTTTCATCCCGCCGCTGCGTGTATCCAATATCACCAATCGTAACTCGGTCTCATTATCCAGCAACCGATATATGCGGCTTACCCGCCCATCAACAACCGTAATACGCTCGGTGCTGCCGTCTTGGCGGTACAGGTATAACCTATCCGCCGTCGTATTCCCTTGAATAATCAAAACCCCATTTAAAGAGCGAGCTGTAAGTTCCGTATCCGGCACCTTTATCTGCGGGATTAATTCCACCTCAACCCCAGCTAAGACCTGCGGCCAGGGTGAATGCGACAAGAGGGTTGTGAGGTTCACTTTCTCGCCCGGCATTATATCTAAGGCATTTATACTGTAGCCACCCTTGCTAATGCGGGTGGAACTGCTGTATGTATATTTTGACCCATCTGTCATACTAAGTATCTTTTTATCAGGGTTGACCGAGGAAAGTATCTTTACTTCCGCCTCTCCGATTTCAGCCAGATCTATACGCCAAGCTTCTTTTCCAGTCGGATCGGCAATAACCCTCACCCAGCTTCCCGGAAGAATAGAAGTAAATTCCAGTGGTATCCCCCACCCAAACACCTCAGTCTGCTTATTCAAGGCAAAGTTATGGGCACTATTATTAGAATCAATAAGATAAAGGCTTTTTTGCTTAGGACTGGTATATACAACTCGCCCATAACTTACATAACTGAATGCCCTTAGTTGCATGATGCTGCTGCTGTCCGGCATCAGTAGGGCCACAATCCGATCCCCGCTTTTAATATCTTCTAGTTTAACCAGCTCTTCATCTCGGTAAAAGCTGGCCCCAGGGAAAATCTGGTAGGTTTTCCCCGAATCCAGCACGATCTTCTCCTCCGCAATATCGACCGATTCCACTCGGCCTATTACCATAGGTCTTTCCAGCAACAGGGATTGTACTACTTGGGTTTTCGGTGAGACCTGCATGGTCACTTTCATTCCTGGCATTAGTTTGTCTAAATCATTTTGTTCTGCTGTTCCGTAAGGGGTATCTTGAACTGTACAGTCCAGCAGTTTATCACGGTAGGATATAGCTGCCCAGGCAGCTAGCTTATAAATATGCGGGTCATGAACAAGTTTGACTTCTTTTGCCTCAGTATTCACTTGCTCGATGAATCCACTTGTTTCCTGGTTGACTGCCTCTAGTTTCCACAGTGTTTGCAGAGCCGGGTTTATGGTGGCCTTCAACTCCGCACCAGAAGGAATATCTGTAATACTAGCTACCGGTAGGCCATTCACGCTGATGCCAGCACCTGCAGCAACAGCCTGGGGAGCCAGATAATAGCCTCCTTCTCTTACCTTAGTATTCATTTCCAACAGCAGATCTCCTTCGCTGGTGGGTAAGGCCTGTATTCCTCCAGTTTTCCATGTACGCCCGAAGATATAGGCAACGCCCGCACTCAGGTAAATATCGCTGCCCACTTGAATGCCAGCGGTTGAATTCACTAGACTGCCATCCACGACCTGATGCAACTTAAGTTCTGCCAGATTGACCTTCGTACCGTCCAATAAGTTCAGTTCATTCTTATTAATCTCAGTGATTACTTGGCTTTTCAGTGGCTGACCGTATACCAGGGCAAAATTCTGCATACTCCCTGCCCGGCCAATGCTAGTAGCCTTAACCTTAATGATATACTCGCCCGTTTTAGATACTGGAATAGACACCTGTTCCACATTATTTTTATAATCAGCACGTCCCTGGCCGGAAAAATCATTGCCGTAATAGCTTTTTCCCCCGGGCTCCTGCACGATAAGGTCTAGATTATTTACCAGGGCTGAAGCTGCCCCCGGTGTACCGGGAGGATCTACCCAGGCCAGCGTTATTTTTATCGGAAGCGACGGATCATTTACCTGCAACTTATATTCCCTGATCTCTTCTGCTTTGAGTCCTGTCTTTTCATCGCTTATTTTAAAAGTTCCCTCCTGTAATGCCAGAACTGTTCCCGCCAAGTCCAGAATACCAAAGCCCTCTTGGGTAGGATCACCTGTCTGGGAACGAGCTCCATTAATCAATAAGGCCTTGAGCAAAGCAGATGAAGGGTCGGGCATATTTTTATCGGTTTTCAACTGCTCCCGCAGCAGAGCTAGAGCTCCGCCAGTTACTGCTGCAGCCATGCTGCTCCCCCCCATGCGGTTATAAAAAGAATTTGCCGCAAAGTTTCCTTCGATCAAACTGGAGTTGGCAGAAATTAAAGCTGATCCAGGAGCCAAGATTTCGGGTTTTATCCTACCGTCCGCTGTCGGTCCCCGGCTGGAAGATTCTGCACTCTGGTCAGCAAAACGGGCTTCTGGCCCAAATGCGGGGCGGGGTACCTGGCTGGATCCTACCGTAAGAGCATTTTTGCTGTTAGCCTCGGAGGTCAGGGTGCCACTGCCCGGGCCGCTGTTACCTGCCCCAAAAACCGGCATAAAATCCTGGTATTTATAGACAAAATCATCAATCTGGACTGAGCTGGCGCTATAAGCGTTACTACCTCCACCCCAACCATCTACATGAATTCTTACTCCAGCCGAGTAAGCTGGTCGAAAAAGGTCTTCCAACCGCTCCGGTACTTTCAGATTGTTGACTTTATCCAATAAAGCCTGAAAATATAGACTGGCTCCTGGAGCGATACCCTGGTATTGACCCTGGGAAGCCTTGCCGCTGCCAGCAATAGTGGCAGCCATGAAGGTACCATGTCCGTTAGGGTCATCAGGCAGCTCACGATCAGTATATGATTTTAGCATAACTACCTTGGGCATTGTTCCTGGGTCACTTTGCAGGTCGGGATGAATATCGGTCATGCTGCCCTTATCCAGACCACTATCAGCAATACCAACGATCTGCCCCTTGCCGCTCAGGCCGGAGGGGGTTAATAAATTGGGAACCAGCAACGGGCTAGAGCCAATAATGTCAGCAGATCGGTCATTGGCTAGGACAGGATATATAGATATTTGTAAAAATAAGCACAAACATAGCAGCAAGGATAGAAAATGCTGCCAGCTTTTCTTATATATGTATTTCATGTATAAAGGCTCCTTAATATGTATATTTTAACATTTAAATATTTTTATTCGTCAAATGCCCAGTATTATCCTGCAAATTTTACTATTCTCGCTATTTTTTTTGCGGATTATTTCTTTCCTGCCAGGGTAGACCAATATTTTATCTGGTCAATAGAACTCTAAAATCGGCTCACTTCCACTAACGCTTAATACTCTCTTTCATATATGCCGCTATTCCATCAGCTATCGCTTGCGCCGCCATTTGCCTGAAGTTTTGTTGTTTCAATAGCTCGCCTTCGGTGGGGCTATTAATAAATGCCATTTCTACCAAAGCCGAGGGCATCTGGGTATTCCGTAATACGGCTAAATTGCCATGCTTCACCCCTCTGTCATTGAGACCTAACTTTGCAATCATGGCCTTCTGCAGGTAGGTCGCCAGGCTATAGCGCTCATCCTTCTGGATATAGAGCTCTGGTATTGTCGAGGGTGCATAGTACCAGGTCTCCGTACCTGACGGGCCGGGGTTATCACAGGAGTTACAATGTATACCAACAAAAATCGCAGCATTATAAAGGTTCCCCACGGTGGCTTCCTCAATTAGGCTCAAATAGGTATCATCAGTGCGGGTATATCCTACCTTAATACCTTTTTGAGTGAGGATTTGCCCTACCTTCAAGGCTACATCCAGATTGACATCTTTTTCATTCACATTATATCCCCGTGCTCCGGTGTCCTTGCCACCATGCCCGGGATCCAGCACCACCATAGGAACACGCGGCTGAATTTCACTCTGGTCGATAAACATTATATTGAGGGTAGTTCCGTCACTGCTCGAACCTAACGAAAATTTTGCTGCTTTGTTGGTGACCAGAGTTAATACCGTCTGACTAACCGAACCCGTTGTTTTAGTCTTAAACCCCATGCTGCTAATCAGGCGGCTGTCATACTTGTAATCACTTAGTGCTTTACCAGGCAGGACATTGCTAAATACCACTTCCAGCCTGGTTCCGGTTTGGCTGGAGGTATAGGTCAGGGGCAAATTCGAACTTATAGTAATTTTTTCCCCGCTGCTGCCGAAGGTTTTTCTTTCCACCCCAGTAATAAAGTTAGGTATGGTAAGCACTTCCTTTTTCCCTTCAAGCTCAGTCGCAGTCCGGTATTCTACTCCAGCAGGAATCTGTATCTCCACCACCGCATTATTTACTTGGTTGCTGCCCTGAACCTTAAGAATCTGGGTTCCAAAGGGTACCTCTATATAGCTGGTTCCATCTATCTGCCGATTAGAAAATTCATACCTAACCTTGCTGCTGGTTTTGTCTATCTTCGTTTCCAGCTTTGCCGAAGATCCCATAACTATTCTAAGACCGCTGTCATCCCGCTCCGACAACATACGCAATCCTTCAAATTGAGGAACAGGTGGTGGTAAGGGCTGCAGTACCGGTTCAGGTGGGGGCGGGGTTTGCAGAACAACTGTGCAGTTCGCCTGATCCCAGGTGGCTGTTCCACCCAAAGCTTCGCCCACAAAACGCAAGGGAGCCAGGGTTCTTTGCTGAACTATCTTGGCCGGAACATCCAGTTGCCAAGCTACCCCATTTACGGTTGGTTGGGTGGAATTCAATGGCAGCACTACTGTGATATTATCTTTGACAGCCGTAGCGGTTTGCGTTGCCTGATTCCATTCTACCTGTGCTCCCATCGCCTCAAATATAGCCCGCAGGGGAACCATTACCCGGTTGTTTTCAATTCGGGGCAGCACTTCGAAAGCCATTTGCTTGCCATCCAGCATTACTATCGGGTTGGTTAACCCAGTTGCAGGTGGCAGCGAAGGGATTGGTGAGGCAGGAGCTGATACAGACACTGCAGCAGCCGGCATATTCTCTTCACCAACCATATCCGAGCGTATATAAGCAACCTGGCCGCTGGCTGTTTTCACCTTATTCCATTCACCCTGAACTTCCAAAAGAACTAATGAATCTCCCTTATATACCTGTGCCACCATCTTATTAGTAATACCGGGTCCCGAACGAAGATTTACCACATCTTGGTTCACTTTTAGGTATTTTTCAGATGTATTTTTACTCAGTAAAGATTGGTTTATCCAACCACTAACTGTTCCGTACTTGACTTTATACCATTCTCCGGTTTTTGACAGCATTTCAACACTGGCATTTTTATAAATGGTTCCTGCTATATTATACTGAGTACCCGGCCCGGAGCGAATATTCACTACACTTCCGCTTACTATACCAGTTTCGGCATTGGCACTGCCAGGCAATGAACCCAGCAGTAAGGTAAGATATATGGCGACCGTTAATAATAATAGCGTATTAATAGATTTGCTTCTAATTTCTCTTAACATAAAACCACCCTTACACAATTAGCATGCTTAATTCGACATTTTGATCTACAAGTCCTGCCTGATCATTATAGCAAAAATAGTTTTCCCTACTATATACTCCCATTTTACCAAAACTCTTTCACGATTAGCGAATTTATTATAGGAAAATTTGTCGTTTCAGTTCAGAAAATAAATACTGGCCATCTCACCAATGCACTTCCTCTGAGCACATTCATAAAAATGACCAATGCCTGCTATCCATTATTCTTCCTACCCGCTCCAACCATTTCCTCGATATTATCGACCTTCATTTTAATTTCCCGAATCTCCCGAAAGGCATTTACTGCTTCGTCGACCAGCTGGTGCACACTCTTCATTCCCGGATCTACACCCTGCTCAGCCTGCAGCAAATCCAGCAGACGCTGCCCAACATGCTGACTCTGCCGTATAGTATTTTGACTGCTCAGAATCTCTATCTGCCGGCTATCAGTCAGCGTAAGCAAACAGCACGTCTTCCCGATTATATCTACATCTCCTATATACCGAACATCCACATACCCGTATACCACATCATTCTCACTAACCGGCCGGCGCATCTTTAGCGGTATGAAAACCCTTTCCGCCCCCAAGTGGAATGGTAAAATTCCTTTGCGGCCTAAGCTCTCCTCCAGGTTTCGCCGCTGCGCCGTCAGGTCAATCGCATAACAAGAGGCCAGAGCATTTGATACAGAGCGACACCCCCGGGTATCCATGACCTCACCCTCCCGCAGATAGATGATGGTCGCATTCCCCGTATCCGTATATAGCGGCCTGATCCCGATGATCTCCTCCCTGATCGTCTCCAACTGAATCCTCAACATTATTCATTCACCTGTCTTTCCTGCTAAAATAAAAAATTACCCTACATCATATTCCAGTAATGTACCTAAGTCCTGTAATTTTTTTCCATTTTAACGCAAAAACAGATTCCCAAACAAAAGTATGCTCAGATTATCCGGCCAGTTTAAAGATCAGTGTTTATCAGATCGTTAACGCCGCATTCGTATAAATTCAATAGTAAGTGTAGAATCTCTTCTATAGCCCGCAAACTGAACCCAATTTATTTCAAGCTATGGCTCATAATTCATATTGCTCATACCCATAAAATTCGAACAGCTTTATGTATTCCATAACCCCAATCTTAAGATCCTCCCGGCTCTGCCACCAGTGCTCCGCATTAAAACCGTCATACTGGCTAGGACAAGATGTCACCTTAATTTCGCGATCCATTGAACTCATAGCCCGTACAAAAATCTTCTTGGCACGACCCGAATGGTATTTGGACGTAACCAGAATCATTGAATCAATATCCTGCTTATCCCGCAAATACTCCCTCACCTGCCTGGCCTCATCCTGAGTGCTAAGAGCATCCCCAGGTATAATAAGAACATTATCCTGCGAAACACCCAACTGCACTGCCACCATCTGGGCCAGCTCCGTGTCATGGGGAATCTTCACCCCTTTACTCACAACCTGGTTATAGCCTGCAACATTGTTCCTCACCATCACGATATTATCCGCATACCCGTCCTGGTATAGATCCACCGCTCCCAGCATCCGGTCGGGTCCGCTGCCCATCAAGACAACAATTATATCGCTATGCTGGGGCTGGTCCTGAGCTACCAGGAAACTTCCCAAACCGGGCAGGGATAATCTTCCTAGCACCAAAATTCCTGATAGAATAAATAGGATTACAATTATCTTTTTTGATAAAAATTTCCTTGGCTTCTTCATCCTTTAACCTCCCAACCCAGCATTCGCAAGTATCCAAACTATTCCAGCTTAATCTCCTTGGTCGCTATCCGGCCTAAACGTAATCCCATATTGATCTATCTAATTGAGAAACACCTTCTTTGAAGGAATGTCCCCAGCGGGGGAGCGCAAAAAAACTTGGGGCTAAGCCCCAAGTTATGATACCTGCTTTTATATTATCTTATCTCCGTGGCCGGCGCTGGGGAGGTTGGATCGTTCCCAGTTGACTTTGTCTTTTTCGGAGGGCAGTTCCTGCTTAGGCAGGGATGGCGTGACTTCTTTGACTTTGGGGACATCGGACGTACGGACAACCGTATTTTGGACGGAAGCCGGTGCCTCTACCAATACTGCCACGGTTTGACCATCCAGCATTTTGTCCAGGAGCGTGCTGGCCTGCTTGGTATCTGCCACCCAGTAGCTGGCCGTCAAGACCCCATTGGCATCCCTTTTGTCCAGGAAGTATCCAGGCAAGGTCTGAGCCACAATAGATTCGGCATTGAAACCTGGTGCCCATGTGGCCATTTTCAGCATATCCGTGAGGCGCAGGTTAGTATCCACATAGGTGTTGGCTTCACGAATAAGCTGGGGAAGCTTGGCAATGGTTGCAGGTTGCAGCAACTCTTTACCCAGGGCTTTTATAAATTCCTGCTGATGAGCAGTTCTTTCGATATCGCCCTGTACATAACCGCGATAACGAACAAAAGCCAGGGCATCGCTGCCGTCGAGACGCTGCACGCCAGGTTGAAGGTTGATGTCTTCCGTGGGTTTGTACATACGCTGGTCAACATTTATGCTAACCCCGCCCAGGGTATCGACTATCTTTTTAAATCCCTCGAAGTTCATCTCTACATAATAGTCGACCTTTTCGCCCATCAGTCTTTCGACCTCTTTCACCGCTAGCTGCGGGCCTCCGGTAACATTGGCGCTATTAATCTTATCCATACCGCTGCCTGCGGCTCCGTTAATCTGGGTATCACGAGGGATAGAAACTACGGCAACCTTGTTCCGCGTGGGGTCGATGGAAGCAAGTATCAGGGTATCTGAACGCGAGTTAATATCGCCGGGTCGAGCATCTACCCCCAATATGAGGATATTGGTTCTTTTCTTGTCTGCAATAGCTGACGGGTCATTGTTAAGCGCCTGCTCAGTACCGGGTATAAATGCGCTAACCAGCCCTACTCCTAGAGCATAGAAGATGCCGAAAACCAGGCCCATCATCAACATGAATTGCAGGTATGATTTCATTTTCTTAGCCATGATAAACCTCCTTAAGAGAACGAATAGACTAAATATTTTACACTGCAACCTTAACAGTGAGCGTACGCGAACATCAGTAGTACCCGCTACCTTAATAGTGACCAACGGGAACATCAGTAGTACCCGAAGGGTGAAGGGTGATGATTATGAATTATACAGACCATTTAGAATGGATAGAGCTTATTTACCCTGATTTTATTGGTGCAGGGTTAAGGTTGTTTTTCCGGTTTTCACCATTTCTTTGGGCTTTTCGCCGGTGCGCATTCCTATCTTTTCGGCTCCCAGTACGATGAGTAACAGGAGCAGAGCTAGAACCAGCGTAGCCTTAGGCTGGTTTACATAGTTGAGGAAAATGGCCGTGAGGCCGAAAAATCCACTGATTCCATAGATAATCAGCACACTTCTCTGATGACTGCACCCGATCGCCATCAAACGATGATGCAAATGGGATTTGTCTGGCATTAAAATCGGAGCTTTATTATATATACGCCTGATTATGGCAAAGAAGGTATCGAAAATAGGTATACCCAAAATTACTATGGGAACAAAGAGGGATATAACTGCGGTGCTCTTGGTCAGGCCCATAACCGCCATGCATCCCAGGGTAAAACCCAGGAAATTGGAACCTCCGTCACCCATAAAGGTGCGGGCTGGGTGGAAGTTATAGGGTAGAAAACCAAATATGGCTGCCACCAGAACCAACGCTACGATAAATACCGATTCCTGACCCTGTGAATAGGCAACAATTCCCATGGTAGCCGCAGCTATACCAGAAACGCCAGCTGCCAGACCATCCAAACCATCGATCAAATTAATGGCGTTGCTGATACCTATAATCCAAATAAAAGTTAACGGTATACCCAGATAACCTAGATCCAAAGGTCCATCAAAGGGGTTGGTTACAAAACTAACCACCACTCCGGAAGAAATGGCAATCGACGCTGCTATACCTTGACCAATTAATTTTACCCAGGGTGGCAGCTGGTAAATATCATCCAGCATGCCTACCAGAAATATAACACAGCCTCCTATTATAATACCTAATAGTTCCGGGGAAACTTGCACCCCTATAACCATTACTATGATAAAAGCCGAAAAAATAGCCAGGCCTCCCAGCCGTGGCATGGTACCATTATGAACTTTGCGTTTATCTGGTTGGTCTATTGCTCCCAGGCGATGGGCCAGCTTAATTACGTAAGGCATGGAAAAATAAGCTATACCAAATGCCGCCAGGAGTGCAAAAGCCAGTCTATATATGGACATAATAAAATAAACCTCCCCCATCGGAATCTAGGCTTATTCTAACACCGTAACAATTAGTTGTCCATATACCAAAAAATGTGCAAATTCTGTTATAATCAATGGGGAAAACTGCCGCATGAAAGGAATAGTGCATGAAAATTGCCCTCTCGGGTTATTATGGTTTCGATAATGCAGGGGATGAAGCTCTGCTATCAGCTATAACCTCCTCTATAAAAAGGCTCCGCCCATCTGCAGATTTTGTGGTTTTTTCTGGCAGTCCAGAGAAGACTTCGGCTTTGCATGGCATTCGGGCGGTATATCATAAAAATCCCTGGCAGGTCTTCCATGAACTGCTAGAAGCTGACCTCTTGATAAGCGGCGGGGGAAGTATTTTTCAGGATGTAACCAGCGCCCGCTCACTTCCTTATTATATAAGTGTGGTGGCTCTGGCTAGGTTGGTTGGCAAACCGGTTATCTTTTATGCCCAAGGTGTCGGCCCAATTAACCGACGCCTCAGCAAATTCCTAATGCGCCTGATAGGCAACCGAGTAAATCTGATTACCCTCCGTGATGAAGACTCTCGCCAGTTTCTGTGGGATTTAGGGGTCACTCGCCCCCCGCTCCTGGTTACCGCTGACCCAGTTTTTTCCCTGGAACCCGGACCAGCTGATCAGGCCAAGATAGAGCATTTATTAAAAAATATACGGAGTGGTGATAAGCCATTAGTAGGAGTGGCCGTACGGAAATGGCAGGCTCTGGAAGGCTACCAGGAACGGCTGGCTAAGCTTCTGGACGAATTAGTCAGCCGAGGCTACCAGATTCTTTTTATTCCCATGGCCTATCCCGATGATGTGAACGAGTCCAGACGAGTTGCTAAGCTGATGAAGGAGGATGCCTATGTCTTGGACGAACATCTGGGAAGCCAGGAGCACCTGGCCCTGATTTCCCGCCTGGACCTAATGGTGGCCATGCGCTTGCACGCTTTGATTTTTTCAGCCAGCCGGGGGATTCCCTTTGCCGGGATTTCTTATGACCCTAAGGTTGATGCTTTTTTAAAACTATTTAATCTCCAACCTCTGTCAACAGGCTATAAGGAAATGCAAGCTCAGATCGATACCCTGCTGGGAGATGTGAATCTCCAGGATAAAATCAGCACCCAGGCCCAGGAAATGCGCCGCAAGTCCGAGCAAAACGCCCGGCTGGCCTTGTCGTTAGTGAAAAAATCGTGAGGTTTTGGTATGAATAATAAAACTCAAAAGACAGGCAAAACATTTATAGGCGTTTCTATAGTCATTTTCATGTCTAAACTGCTGGGCTTTGGGCGGGACATTGTTTTTGCGTCCATTTTTGGCACTACCATATTAACCGACCTTTTCCAGCTTATCTTCAGTTTTCCCGGTTATTTGTTTGCCAGTGTCGGTACGGCTCTATCATCCGTAAATATCCCGGATTTAACCTATTACATAAATAACAAGACGCGGGAGGAAAGGAACCTTTATCTTTCTAATCTTTTTGCGCAGATAACTCTCTGGGCCACTCTATTGTGCTTGGCAGGTATTGTGTTTGCGCCAGCGATTACCCGGCTGATTGCTCCCGGGCTGAGTGATGATGTCGTCGGTCTGGCGGTTCTGCTTACCCGGATCATGATTCCCACCCTGCTCTTTGTGAGCTTGACCTATGTAGCCGCCGGGGTCTTACAGGTACACAGCTATTTCCTGGTGTCATCTTCCATCAGTATCCCCTTTAATCTCTTGGTTATCGGTTCCCTGTTAATGAAGGGCGAAGACATCATTTTCCTGGGCTATGTAACCACCCTAGGCTGGTTCTTACAATTCTTGATTCAAGTTCCGGTATTGTTTAAGGAAAAATATCAGTTTTTCTTCAGGCTTGACTTCAAGAATGAACATACGGTTCTCATGTTCAAACAATTAATGCCCATTCTTCTGGGTAATTCCATTTTGCAGTTATGTATGATTATTGACCGTTCCTTTGCCACTCATCTGGAGGAGGGTACAACTGCAGCCTTGGGTTTCGGGAGCAACCTTTTTGTCACTATTACCAGCATTTTCATCGTGGCCATGTCTACGGTGATTTTTCCGCGGCTATCGCAGTACTGCCTGGACGGTGATAATGTTCGCATCAGGTCTCTCTTGAACAATATCTTTAAAATCCTGCTGTTTATCCTGCTTCCCTATCTGGTCCTGGTTTTAGTCTATAACCAGGAAATCGTAGCCCTGGTCTATGAGCGAGGGGCTTTTACCAGCCAATCTACAGACATGACGGCCTTGGCCTTTTTGGGTTACAGTTTTGCCGTGGTGGGCTATGCCTGCCAGGAAATTTTCAATCGGGTCTATTATGCCCTGAAGAAGTTCAAGGTTCCCATGTTGGTGAGTATGCTCTGTATCGGCTTGAAACTGCTTTTAGATTTCTGGCTCTTCAGAACATCTGGAATTATCGGCATTAGTGCTTCGACCGCCGTTTGCCTCCTACTCTACGCAATTATTATGGCCCTTTTATTGCGCAGGGAAATAGGGAATTTCCTGAATCGGAGTTCATTCTATTTTATGTTTCAATTAGGCCTGCCGGTAGCCGGTATGGTAGCAGTAATACTAGGCAGCAGATTTCTTCCCCTCGGTGGCAAGCTATCCTTCCTTCTGCCCCTAATGGCCAGCGGCTGTGTTTATCTGCTTATCGCCTATTTCAGTAATATTATACAAAGTATTTTTGTTAAGGAGGCTGATAAAATTGAATAATCCGAAAAAGAATCGCTATCTACTTCTATGGGCCTTGCTGGCCTTGACTCTGATTTTATCCTACAGTGGGATTCAACTGCGAGTCACAAACGAAAGCCATAATAATGCAGTAATAACTACCATAGACTACAAGGAATTTGCGAAGAGTGCCAATTCGGCCAATATAGATTTGGATAAAATTCTCCTGCGCTTGCAAGACAGCGGGGTCAAGAATGTCGCGGTTAATGAGCTTACTTTGCGCGACCTGGCCTATAATGGGGATATATATATTTCTTCTTACGGCGATTTTGCTTCCCTGACCCGTACCCTCTCCCCCCAGATATGGGCAGATGCCATGAAGGCTATTGGCTCCACCCCTATTAGTCCTTCTAACCTAGCGGTGGTGACCGGCGATCCTGCGGTGGCTGCTTTTTTAAAGGAACGCTTAGGCTCCCGCTTTCTGCCTAATGAATTAATCAGCTTCACCTTAGCCGGCAAGAGTTATTTCATTATCAATTCCCAGTTAAGTCCGATTAATATTGAGTTGAACCCGGCCGACAAGAATAAGGCAGTCAGCAAAGACTTGGATGCCCGCCTGGGATTTGATGAGAAGGTGCTGAAACAGCTCAAGGCCAGCGGGTTTAATATTATCCTGCGCCCCGGCAATAACTTGGGCTCCAACACCCAATACCTGGCCGAATACGAACGAGCGGTTGCTGATTATGGGGTGAAATACCTGATTTTTGCCGGCAATGATCTGAGTGGTGCCCCTAATCACTTAGAATGGGTTGAAAACCTGGTTAAGAAACACGGGCTGATTGTCGGGATTATTGAGACATCTGCCCAGTTGCAATATGTAACCCAAAACGGTCTGGACGAATTGATGCAGTCTGCCGGCTACCCCATTAACCGGGTTTACTCCACTAGCAATGATGAATTTGTGCAGGACATTGATGAGCGATACTATCGCTGGGTACGCGGGGTTATTGATCGGGGTATCCGTATTATGTATGTGGTTCCTTTTAAGGATCAGAAGGTGAGTTTCTCGAAGAATTTAGATAACACCGTGGATACGATTGGCAAATTCCACGCTACCATCGCTGAAAAAGGTTATAGTATTGACCAGCCCTTGCAACTGCTATCAGCTAAAATACCGGGCCAAACCCACCGACTTCTGGTAGCACTCAGCCTGCTGTTGGCCGGAACTCTCTACCTTCTCTACCTATTCAGACCGAGGCTGAAACCAGTCTGGTTAGCTAGCTGGCTGGTTCTTGGTACTCTCATCTGTATAGCAATCAATATAGTTTTGAGTGCTGATTTCTCGAAGCTGTATGCCCTTGCTGCGGCTATTCTCTACCCGTCCTTTTCTAGTTTAGTCTTACTGCTGTATTTGAAAAAGAATCGGGAAAAGCCATTTCTGCTGCAGCTTATGGTCTCGCTCGCAATAATCCTGGGAATTAATTCGTTGGGGATGTATACGGTGGTAACCAGCCTGGCAGATATCCGCTATATTATGAATGTCTATATTTTCAGCGGGGTGAAAATGGCCTTTATCCTACCTCTCTTGCTCTTCTTTGTAAACTATGTGAGCTGTATGGTTGGATTTACAGACTTTAAAAATAACACTATTCAGTTCTTGCAGGATAAGCCCAGTTACTTGGTCTTGCTGATGGGTATGGTTGGTGTCCTGGCCATATATTACTACCTGGGACGCAGCGGCAATGCTGTCGTAAGCGTGTCGTCACTGGAAATCAGACTGAGGGAGATACTGGAAAGTCTTTTCCTGGCTCGACCCCGTTTCAAAGAACTCTTGATTGGCTATCCATCTCTATTCGCTATGGTGTACCTGTATCGCAAATATCAGTACGATGCTATTCTTCTAGTGTTAGGTCTCGGGGTTATGATGGGCAGCATCTCTATGGTTAATAGCTTCTCCCATGTGTTTACAACCGTAATGGTCTCTGCCAACCGCACCCTGGCAGGTCTCTTAACCGGAACAGTGGTGGGTCTGGTAGGACTGCTGGTAATCTGGGCTGGTGAGTGGGTAGTCGGCAGATATTCAAGTCAAATACGATAGACGAAGAAAAGACAGAAGGTAAACCGGGGACGATTCTAACGGGATTCAATTAAATTTTTGCGCTAAAAAAGGCTCAGCCATCTGTTGTTAAGTGATGGCTGAGCCTTGATGTGTTAGGGGAACAAAACAAAAAGAACGTCCCCTTGTTTCTTAGCCATCTGTTGTTAAGTGATGGCTGAGCCTTGCTTCTCTTACTCTCTTTTACGTAGGGTGGGGAAGAAGATTACGTCTCGGATGGAGGAGGAATCGGTCATTAACATTATCAGTCGGTCGATTCCTATTCCCAGACCACCAGCTGGCGGCATTCCGTATTCCAGAGCATTTATGTAGTCCTCATCCATCATCTGCGCCTCGACATCCCCGCCTGCTCTCTTCTCCACCTGTTTCATAAACCTCTCCTTCTGATCTATGGGGTCATTGAGTTCAGAGAAGGCATTGGCGATCTCACGTTGCATGATAAATACCTCAAATCGATCCGTAAACTCCGGATTATCAGCGTTACGCTTGGCCAGGGGAGAAATTTCCACCGGATGCCCGTAGACAAAAGTAGGCTGAATCAGCTTGTCCTCCACGAACTCCTCGAAAACTTCATTAATAATCTCGCCCCGGGATTCGGTTTGCTTCACTTCCATGCCCAATTGCTTGGCTGCCTGCTGGGCTTCGGCATCACCTTTAATAAGACTGAAATCGAGGCCGGTATGTTCCTTAATCACATCCAGCATGGTCACGCGCCGCCAGGGAGGGGTAAAATCTATCTGCCGTCCTTCAAAGTCAGCGATCATGGTTCCATTTACTTTTAACATTACGGAGGAAACGAGATCCTCGGTAAGTTCCATCATTACCTGGAAGTCGGCATAGGCCTGATAGATTTCCAGCATGGTGAACTCTGGGTTATGTTTGGTGGAAATCCCCTCGTTTCTGAAGCTGCGGTTAATCTCATAGACCTTTTCCATCCCGCCCACAATCAACCTTTTTAGATATAGTTCCGGTGCCACACGCAGGAAAAGGCTCATATCCAGAGCATTGTGATGGGTTGTAAAGGGACGCGCAGTAGCGCCTCCAGCGATGGGATGCATCATGGGGGTCTCTACTTCGAGAAATTCTTTTCTATCCAGGTATTGGCGAATCTCTTTGATGATCAGACTGCGCTTGATAAACACCTCTCTGACCGCGGGATTCACTATTAGGTCTACATAGCGCTGGCGGTAGCGCATTTCCACATCCTTCAGCCCGTGCCATTTTTCGGGCAGAGGATTAAGCGATTTGCTAAGATAGGTAAAATCATGGACATGAACGCTGATTTCACCCTTCTGGGTGCGAAAGACAAATCCCTCTATGCCCAGAATATCTCCCATATCCAGCTTTTTAAAGAGCTCATATTTTTCTTCGCCTACATCATCTTTCCGAAAATACAGCTGTATATCCCCGGATAAGTCCTGTAAATTCGCAAAGCCGGCCTTGCCATGCCTCCGTTTGGACATGATACGCCCAGCAATTCTTACGGTCTGTCCATCCAGTTCCTCAAAATCAGCATGGATTTTAGAAGCGGTACAGTCCCTTTCATATCTGCTGCCAAAGGGGTCAATGCCCATGTCTCGAAGTTCCCCCAGTTTGTCCAGGCGAACCTGCTTCAGATCATTAATACTCAATTCTTGTTCTGACATCTTCACGCTTCCTTAAAGTATATATTTACGGCCCTATTTTTCGACCTTAATAATCTTATATTTTATAATACCTGCCGGGGCTTCAACCGACACCACTGTTTTAATCGTCTTGCCCATGATGGCCTTGCCTACTGGTGATTCGTCGGATATTTTACCATCTTTTAGTTTGGACTCTACCGAGGAAACCAGGGTCACATTTACCTCCCGTCCCGATTTCATCTCCTTTAGTTTTACTCGGGATCCCAAAGAAACTACATCAGTACGGATTTCTGCATCTTCCATCAAGCGCGATTTCTTGAGGGTCTGTTCCAGGGTGAATATTCTACCCTCAATGAAAGCCTGTTCGTTTTTAGCGTCCTCATATTCCGAGTTCTCGGAAATGTCTCCAAACGCAATGGCCTGTTTGATGCGCTCTGCAACCTCTTCGCGGCGCGAGGATTTTAGAATTTCCAGTTCGGTTTCCAGCTTTTCCAGGCCCTCTTTGGTTAAAATAATCTCTCTTTCTTCACGCTCAGCCATAAAATCTCTCCTAACATAAATGTCCTGCCAAACCCGGCCGTCCCGGTGTTCTGCAGGCTGAGGGACTATCATGAAATAACCCAGTGACGTCCAAGGATGGACTAATGTCGCGTTGCCATGGATGGCAAGGAGCGATCATTTACTCCGGTCTTTTTCGCGCTATACTTCGTTCTCAAAGCTAGCAATACGGACCAGTATTACTGCGCTTTGCATCATTATTGGCGACCGCTAGGGAGCACCAGTAGTGCCCGAAGGGTGACGCCTTGTCTAGCACAAAAAATACTCGGAGTATTCCGCCTCGTTTATTTCATGATAGCCCCTAAAACTATAATGCCAACGATAAAGCCGGCAAATATGCTTTTCATAATGAAATCAATTATAAAGACCTCATAACCCATTGTCAAGAAATGGCTCCCATATGCCGATGCCATCACCCGCATCAATCAACGCTTGATGGATATCTTCTCCATTAGGGTTTAAATATCCTGCTTGAGCCAGCAGACAAGTTTCTAAAATCGGAGCCAGGGTATTTATTTTCGGATTTAGCCCGGCTTCGGCCAGTACTTGTTCCAGTTCTGGCGCCAGCCCGCTGCTGTCATCGTCGAGCCTGATACCAAATACCTCCGGAGAGGCTATAGCCAGACTCCTGGAGCCAGGCTCAAAGGATACTATCAAATCTCCTCTACCCCAGTTATGCGGATTTACATAGCTGTTACTAACCGCCAATCCCTTTTCATATAATAAGCGGTGAACCATAATTTCATTCCTGACTGG
This sequence comes from Firmicutes bacterium HGW-Firmicutes-15, assembly GCA_002840245.1. Lineage (GTDB taxonomy): Bacteria > Bacillota > Syntrophomonadia > Syntrophomonadales > Syntrophomonadaceae > PHAA01. The sequence goes on along the minus strand of PHAA01000011.1, from coordinate 74,486 downwards.
ATGATAATTCTGCACTGATATTGGAATATGGTAGCGTGATACATTGTTTAGCAGGGGACACATATCAGGAATATCGCCTACCAGAATCAGTTTTTTGATATCCTGCAAGGCCATGGTCTTTTCAACCAGAATAGCTGCCAAGGCGCTAATAAAGTGATCTCCGAACACAATCGGCAGGCTGTACTCCTGGGTAAGGAACAGGCTTTTCAGCCTCCGATCTACACCCATGCGGGGAAGTTCATAATTGTTTAAAATGGCTTCTGTCTTTTCAATCATCCGGCCACGGCTATGGGGATTGAGAATACTCCAGTTGCCCTCTCCCAGCGGCAGCAGAACGTTACAGCCCTTAAAGCCCAGCTTACCGAAATGAATCAGCTGCTTTACCCGGGGGGAAAATAAAACCGGGGCCAGCCTGTCCAAAAATGATTTCCGGTTGGCTAGCCCCTGACGGTTACTGTCCCGCATATTAAAAAAGGCAAAATCTAATTCAAGCACTAAACCTCTCCAAATCAATTACTCCCGGCTTCATGTTTAATTCCTTCAACATGGCGTAATAGTCCTCAGGTCTTATCTGATCCATGGGTTTGCCCATCAGACTGACCATCAAGGCTTCGATCACGTTGGTGCCGAAGGAACGTCCACCCATATCCGGGGTAGTGGTGATAACCTTGCTTACACCCCGCTCTTTGAGCAGTATCAGGTCGTCATGGGTGGTAGTATTAGTTACTATTACCTTTCCATCCAGCCTCTCGGGCAGATAGCGGCGAATATATATAAAATCTCCGGCTATGACGTCTGCATTATAATAGTATTTTGAATATTTTGGAATTATGACTTCCTGTTTTTTCCCAGTAGGATAAAGCATGTCAAAAGGCAGCCTGACAACGATGGGGGCAACCAGACTGCCAACTAGTCGCAAGGTCTTAAGGGAGTGCATAGGAATAGGTATTCCCACTGCATATATAAGGTCACCTACAGTCAAGCGGGCTCCCACTTCCTCAAAGGCCTCAGCCATTCCAAAACGATCTATGCCACATACCATCAAGACCTTCTTGCCCTGTAGGTCATATATGCCATCTTTCTGTATGTCCAGTACACATTTTCGCTCCAAGGTGTTTTTTAGACCGCTGCCATCTACCATGGGGGTCTTCCTAGCCTCGACCATCAGTTTCTTAGCATCCTTGATCACATAACGCTTACCGCCCAACTGTACATAGAGGTCTATTCCCCCCATTCCAAAGGCATCTATTTTGCCATCAAGGTCTCTAATCAACTGTATAGCCTTATCCCAGTCACCATTGGTACCGATTCTCTCAATTCGAAAACTTTCACCCATAAAATCAGTTTCAAAGGCATGGTCTCTTTTGGAAGAACCCAAGCTGACGCTTACGATACGTTTCAAGGCAAAGCCTCCTCATTTTACTTTTAACGCGCGGATTTAATTGCTCTCAATATTTTACGGATTTCTTGAGGATCCACCCATTTATCCTCAGTGATGGGTGAGGTCCCCAGTTCCAGCGAAATCACCTCTGCGTCCAGAATGCCCTCAATCAGTTTGACGCGTTCATCCGAACCCAAACAGATGACAACCTCAAATTTGCGTATACTGGCGACCAAATCCATGATTACATTGAGCAGTTCCTTCCCGGAGTACTGATTAACGAAATCTAACCTTTCCTGTTCCGTCATTAGTAATATGAAATCCACGCCTTCTTTTTCCAGGATTTCTTTAATTTCTTGTTTGTTAATTAATGGAAATCCAATACAGGCTATAGTTTTCCCCTTACGCAATTCACCTATACCTTCTAAACGAGAAATAAATGTGCGATCAATGGATAAACGATCAGCAACTTCTTGCTGAGATACCCCCCGAGCACGCAGCTGCAATATCTTCTTTAAGTTGTTTTCGATTCTCTGCCAGCTGATGATTTTGTCTTGGATACGAATAAAGTCCATACGCACCTCCTTGAGCACAAACTTGTACACATGATTTATAAAATTATAGCACTGCCCAATGGACAATGCTAGTTTTTCCCATATTAATAAGCAAGGGCTGCTTATGTATGTCTATTCCTGTTCAGTATAAATTCTTCCCATGATATCTATCATCTCTGCCCTGGTATCGGCCTGATTTATCAGTATTCTTATTTTAGCCGCACCTGGCATTCCTTTTATATACCAGGAGATGTGCTTACGCATTTCGCGCACCGCTACCCGCTCACCTTTGAATTTTATGGCGAGTTCCAGGTGCTGAATGGCAACCTCCATTCTCTCGGCAAATGTAGGTGGGGGAACGATCGTCCCGCTGGTCAGCAGTTCTACAGCCTCCCGCACCAGGAATGGGTTACCCATGGCCGCCCTGCCAATCATTACTGCATCACAACCGGTTTGCTGAATCATACGCAAGGCATCTGCAGCACTACATATGTCTCCGCTGCCGATGACCGGAATTTGAACCGCTTCCTTTATGGCTCGGATCATATTCCAATCCGACTGACCGGCAAAAAACTGCATCCGGCTGCGGGGATGCAGGGTAATGGCTTTTGCGCCTTCTTCCTGAGCTGCTATGGCAAGTTCCAGGCAGTTTATATGTTCTTCGTCCCAGCCTTTTCTCATCTTTACTGTCACCGGTGTTCGTACTGCCTGCACCACCCGGCGGATGATCTGCCGGCACCGAGGTATATCCAGCATTAAAGCTGCCCCCTCCCCGTTCTTTACAATCTTAGGAGTTGGACAGCCCATGTTAATATCAATAATATCTGCCCCCAGATCTTCCAGGAATACTGCAGCCTGAGCCATGATTTCCGGCTTAGAACCAAATATCTGGATGGCAATCGGTCTCTTTTCTTCCTCTGTATCCGCTATCTGGCGAGTTCTGGTCTGACCATATACCAGCCCCATATCACTAATCATCTCAGTAAAAACAAGTCCACAACCAAAAGATTTAGTAATAATACGAAAAGCCCGATCGGTAACTCCTGCCATGGGGGCTACTATGACCTGGTTGGCAATCTCTACATCTCCGATTAAGAACATCTTTACCCCCGGTTCATTTCATAAATCATTCGCAACCCATCCAGGGTGAGGTATTCGTCGATAACATCTATGGCAGATGTTTCCCGGGCAATAATAGCAGCTAGCCCACCGGTGGCAATAACCTTAGGAACTCCATCTATTTCCTTCTTCATGCGTTCGATGATTCCCTCTACTTGTCCGACGAATCCATACATAATTCCTACCTGCATGCTCATCACAGTGTTCTTACCAATCAAGCTTTTTGGAATGATTAATTCTACCCTGGGCAACTTAGAAGCTCTGTTTACAAGAGCTTCGGTGGAAATTTTTATTCCCGGTGCAATAGCCCCACCTAGATACTCTCCGGCTTCATTTACCACGCAAAATGTGGTAGCAGTGCCAAAATCAACAATGATCAACGGTCCCCCATATTTGTGATAGGCGGCAACTGCATTTACTACTCGGTCAGCTCCTACTTCACGGGGATTGTCATATTTTATTGCCAACCCGGTCTTGATACCCGGTTCAACCACCAGCGGTTTGCAGAAAAAGTAGCGCTGGCTCATCCATTCTAATTCCATCATTAGGGTTGGCACCACCGATGATATTACCACCGCTTTGATTTCCTGCATAGAAATACCGCTATAGTGAAACAGGGAATTCAGCATCATCCCATACTCATCCGAGGTGCGCAGAGTATCAGTTCTTACCCTCCAATGGGTCAAGAGCTCCTCCTTGGCAAAGACTCCCACCACCATATTGGTATTACCTACATCAAAAACCAGTATCATAAAATCCCCCCTAAGCTGATCATTCTATCGAGGGACTTTAAAGAAATAAACTCGTCATTTACTCCGGTCTTTTTCGCGCCATACTTCGTTATCAAAACGCGCACCCTCCGGGTACCACCGATGTTCGCTATCGCTCACTAATAATGTCGCTAATAGCTCCAGTATTACCACGTTTTGACGCCTTGTCTAACGCGACAAATCCTCGGCGTATTCTGCCTGGTTTATTCCTTTACAGCCCCTTATCCTTGCAGCAGCGATATCCCTGAATGGTCTGGGCAGCTAGAACTGCCCTTAATACTGCATGAGCTAAAACCTTCTGCGCCATGTAGCCCACGATATTTACATCGACTTGTATTCCTCCCGTACACAGGGCAAATACCGTATCTCCATCACACATAGTGTGGATGGGATTGATAACCCGGGCTAGACCGTCGTGAGCCATCTGCGCCACCTTGGTCATCTGGGTTTTATCCAGTTTGGCATTACAAGCCACTACAGCTATGGTGGTATTAGTCGCCATCGCATAAGCTCCGGCAGCTTTATTTTGCATCCAGGCTAATTCGGTCCCTATGAATGCTGTACCTTCATCATCACGTACTCCGGCTACGATTTCTCCACCCGGATTAATTACGTCGCCAAAGGAGTTCACAACAACTATGGCTCCAACCGTAAGACCGTTTTCCAGACTAACTGACCAGGTTCCCAATCCTCCCTTGGTACAATAATCATAACCGCGGATTTTTCCTACTGTGGCTCCAGCCCCTGCACCCACATTGCCTTCGCTTACTATAATTCCGGCATCTCTGGCAGCCAGGTAGCCCATTTCTTTATCCGGTCGTACCTTGCAATCTCCTACTGCCAGGTCATATATTACCGCAGCAGGAACGATAGGCACGAGTGCAGGACCGGTTTGATGTCCTATTCCGTGTTCTTCCAGGTATTGCATTACCCCGCCGGCGGCATCTAAGCCGTAAGCACTGCCCCCGCTGAGGAGGACAGCATGTACTCGGTCTATCATGTTTATTGGGGCCAGCCCGTCGGTTTCCCTCGTGCCCGGAGCAGATCCCCGGACATCCACGCCACATACCGCGCCTTCCCTGCCGGTAAGTACTACTGTACATCCAGTCAAAGCTTGAAGATTTTCCTTGGAACCCACTGTTATTCCCTGTACATCCGTAATCGATTTAGCCAAAAAATCACCCCTGTCGCATTAATCTGCTTCAACTATATCGAAACTGATATCCAGACTGGTAGCGGCGTGGGTTAGGGCACCCATTGAAATGAAATCTACTCCGGTTCTGGCTACCTCGGCCAAGTTGCCCTCATTGATACCGCCGGAAGCTTCTAGGAGAGCCCGTCCGCCAACGATATTCACCGCCTCAATCATCTCATAAATATCCATATTGTCCAGCATTATAATATCTGCATGAGCCTCTATTGCCTCCTGCAATTGTTCCATAGTCTCAACTTCCACCTCTATTTTAATAGTGTGGGGCACTTTTTGCCGGGCTGTTGACACTGCTTTTTGAATACTTCCCACGGTTTTGATATGGTTGTCTTTTATCATAACTCCATCGAAGAGACCAAAGCGGTGGTTGCGGGCTCCACCGATTCCCACAGCATATTTTTCTAACACCCTGAGCCCGGGTGTGGTTTTTCTAGTATCCAAAAGCTCTGCCTTACTATATTTAATCATCTCCACCATTTTCCGGGTTTTGCTGGCTATACCCGAAAGTCTCTGTAAAAAGTTCAGAGCCAAGCGTTCGCCGGTAAGCAGGGTTCTAGCCTTTCCCCGGACTACTGCAATCACATCGCCGGGTTGAATTTCATCACCATCACTTTTGAGTACATCAAATTCGATTTCCGGATCCAGGTAAGAAAATACTGCCTGACTAACCCTTATTCCCGCTACTATCCCAGGGCTTTTAGCTGAGAATATTCCGCGAGCCTTTTGCTCTGGCGGCACCAGACTCTGGGTGGTAATATCCCCATAACCCACGTCTTCCTCCAGGGCTCTTTTTATTAGGTCGTTAAGTCCTAGATAATCCATAATATACCTCCAAAGATGTACTGGGACGTAAGCAGACAAGGGGACGGTTCTTCTGTCTTTGCCTGAGGCAGACAGAAGAACCGTCCCCTTGTCTGCTTGCTTGTCTGCTTACGTCCCCTTGTTTTCCTGTCGCCCCTTATTTTAGCAATTTACAAAACTCATGTGTTTTATCCATCTTATATCATCGCGCTGGGGGTAGTCTGAGCGGAAATGCCCTCCTCGGCTCTCTTTTCGCCATAAGGCAGCCTGAACCACAATGCGCGCGACTGTTAACATATTGACCATTTCCAAATAGGCTAAGGGTTCTTCACCCTCGCATAAGAAATTGTACAGGCGTTCTATTTTCAGATTGGCCTTTTTTAGCCCACCTTGTTCCCGGATGATACCTACATTTTCCCACATAATTGCCTGCAATTCCTGCTTGGCTTCGGTGGGTAGTATCCCTCGTTCAGGCGGCCTATGCACCCAGTTATTATCGAAGTTTTTGTATATCTCTTCCTCGCGAACCTGACGTCGATACATTATCTCCTCGGCATTGGCAACTATGCGCTCGCCAAACACGATTCCTTCCAGGAGTGAATTACTGGCCAGGCGGTTCGCTCCGTGTACACCCGTACAGGCAGCTTCACCGCAGGCATATAAACCATAAATGCCCGTCTCCCCCCGCGTATTGGTCTTGATGCCTCCCATGGTATAATGGGCTCCAGGAGAAACTGGTACCATATCCTTTTCCAGGTTAATGTCCCTTTGCAAACAAGTACGGTATATATTGGGGAAACGCTCCTTGGCCCCTGGAATTTTGGTCATGTCTAAATAAACAAACTCACTGCCGGTTTCGTTCGTTTCGCTTAATATGGCCCGCGATACCACATCACGAGGAGCCAGCTCCTGCAGGGAATGGTATTTATTCATAAATCTTTCCCCACGAGTATTGTACAGCAGTCCACCTTCTCCCCGCACCGACTCTGAAATCAAGAAACGCTGCGTATCGTGGCTGAATAGTACAGTGGGGTGAAACTGGATGAATTCCAGGTCGCTAAGCTCGCAGCCCATCCTAAAACTGGCGGCCATGCCGTCTGCGGTCGCAATATCAGGATTGGTGGTATTCTGGTATAGCTGCCCGGCACCACCGGTAGCTATGATGGTAGCCCGGGCTATATAAACAGATTTTTGCCCGCTTATATTGTCATATACTAGTGCCCCATGGCATTCCCGGCTCTGATCATTACCCAGCAGGTCTACCAGGAAATGGTTTTCTTTGATGATTATATTGCTTTTATCTTCGCAGCTCTTTACCAGGGCTACCCTTATGGCTTCCCCAGTAGCATCGGCTGCATGCAATATGCGGGCGCGGCCATGGGCTCCTTCCCTCGTAAAGGCTATATTGCCATCCTTCATGTCAAATGAAGCCCCGGCGGCCATGAGTTCTCGTACCCGATCCGGCCCTTCCCGAACCAGAACATCTACCGCTTCGATATCGCAAAGCCCGGCTCCGGCTTCCAGGGTATCTTCCAGGTGCAGGAAAGGGGAATCCTCTTCATGAACTGCAGCCGCAATCCCTCCTTGAGCCAGCCCGGTATTAGAGTCTTTCATGGTTTTCTTGGTCAATACCACGACCTGGCCGAAAGCAGATGCCTTTAAGGCGGTAAACAGGCCCGCAATGCCACTTCCGATGATGAGAAAATCCGTAAAGAATAGGGGAGTGTTTTTCTCCAACTCCCCAATGTATCTAGTAGTTATCATGTTTCGCCTTTCTAAGCTGAGGGACTATACTGCCTTGTTTATTCCTCGACAGCCCCTAAGGCCGTTTGCCTATTCGTACTTGCCCACACAGGCTTTCTTAATTTTGTTCTTTTCGTCAACAAAAACCAACTTGGGCTTATGGGTCTGACATTCCTCATCGCTTAAAATAGTATAGGTCAGGATAATAACAATATCTCCCCGTACTGCCAAGCGAGCGGCCGCCCCGTTCAAACATATGATCCCGGAGCCTGCTTCACCCTCAATTACATAGGTCTCGAAGCGTTCTCCGTTATTATTGTTGACGATGGTTACCTTTTCATTCTCAATAATATCGGCAGAATCCATGATATTCTTATCAATGGTAATACTGCCCACATAGTTTAGATCAGCCTCCGTAACCACTGCGCGATGAATTTTTGATTTCAACATATAACGAAGCACTAGTCTACACCTCCACTAATAGGTTATCAATTAATCTGGTCGTACCGAACTTAACCGCTAGGGCGATTAAGACTTGGCCCTTGATCTCTTCTACCTCAGTCAGGTCACTGGCATCATATATTTCGGCATAGCCAATGATTGCTCCGGGGCTGGTTTTAATGGTTTGTTCCAACAGGCTTTTTACTTTGGCGACGTTTCTCTCACCCGACTGAATAAGTTCTCGTGCCGCCTGCAACGACCGATTCAAAACCAGGGCTTGCTTTCTTTGTTCTGCATCCAGATAGACATTACGGGAACTGAGGGCCAACCCGTCTTCCTCTCTGACAATAGGTACTCTAACAATGCTCAGTGGGAAGTTGAGTTCTCGTACCATTTTCTCAATGATCATCACCTGCTGAGCATCTTTTTGTCCAAAAAAAGCCTGATCCGGTAAGCAGATATGGAAAAGCTTGCTGACCACGGTGGTTACTCCCCGGAAATGTATGGGGCGCGACTGAGCGCAGAGCTTCTGGCTTATTTCGCCTAAAACTTCCACAAAGCTATTGTATCCGAGGGGATACATCTCTTTTATGGAAGGCGCAAATACTGCATCAACCTGCCCCTGCTCTAACAAAAGGCTATCCTTGTCCAGATCACGCGGATAATCCTCAAAGTCCTCTCCCACCCCAAACTGAATAGGGTTTACAAAGATAGATACCACCACAATATCACAAGCGCGGCGAGCTTCCCTGACCAGGGCCAGATGGCCCTGGTGCAGGTATCCCATAGTTGGTACAAGTCCTATGGTCTTGCCCTCGCGTTTCTGCTCTTTACACCACTCTTGCATTTTAATTACACTCGTAAATGTTTGCATCTCTTATCCTCTTCCAAAAATTAATATAATTTTTCCAGAACATCATCCTTAATAGTAAAGCCGTGCTCTTCGCCTGGGAATGTGCCTTCTTCTACCTCTTTTTTATAGTCCCGTAGTGCAGCGATGATAATAGGCTCTAAATTAGCAAATTTTTTAACAAATTTAGGAATATGGCCTTTGAACATCCCTAGCATATCATTGATTACCAGTACCTGTCCGTCGCAATACTGACCGGCTCCTATCCCAATTGTCGGTACGGATACCGCCTCGGTGATCCTTTTTGCCAATTGGGTAGGGACACACTCCAGCACGATGGAAAAGACCCCGGCTTCATCCAAAGCCTTCGCATCCCGAATAAGTTTATTAGCTGTTTCCAAATCCTTACCCTGCACCTTGAAGCCCCCAAATTGATTAACCGACTGGGGAGTTAGGCCAATGTGCCCCATAACAGGGATTTGTGCATCCAGTATAGCTTTAACGGTAGCAATTCTTTCTTGTCCGCCTTCCAGCTTTACTGCCTGCGCCCCGCCTTCCTGAATAAAACGGCCGGCGTTCCTCACGGCCTCTTTGACGGACACATGGTAGGACATAAACGGCATATCACCTACGACCATGGCATTCTTAGTTCCCCTAACCACGGCTTTGGTATGATGAATCATATCTTCCATGGTCACCGACAGAGTATTTTCATAACCTAGAAATACCATCCCCAAGGAATCTCCCACCAGAATCATATCTATCCCCGCTTCGTCTACCAAACTGGCAGTAGAATAGTCATAAGCGGTTAGCATACTTATCTTTTCATTTTTCAGCCTCTTCTCTTTCAGGCTGGCAGTAGACATTCTGGCCATAATTTAACCCCCTCCCTGTCGAGTTGAAGTAATGAAGGCTAGTTCCCGGCTAAAAACCTGTTGAAATTCTTCCATTGCCTGCTGATCGATCGTGCCCTTTTCATGAGCAATCGGAGCAGTATAAAATCCCAGCAAAGTATAGAGCTTGACCAGGTCGGGAGCCATCTCTTCCATGCAATCCAGATGTTTTAATACGGTAGAAACATCCCCGCGGGCAATCGGCCCGGTAAGTGCATTAGGAATGCCTATGTTTTCCACATTATTTATCGTGCCGCGAACCAGGGGCAATAAAGCCCGGTTAGTCATACTGGCAGGTATACCAGTCGATTCCATTAGTTTCCTACCCAGATCCAATACTGTAACCAGGTAATTGGAAACTACACAGGCTCCTGCATGATACAAGGCCTTGGCCTTTCTATCGATAAAAAAGTATTCCCCTCCAAGGGATTCCACTATACAAACCGCAGCATTGTATGCTACCTTATCTCCTTCGATGCTGAATACCGAACCAGGCAGGTTTTTAATAGCTCCTTCCAGGTTGGCAAACGACTGTAAAGGATGAACAGATAGCACATGTGCGCCAAATTCCTTGGCTCTATCTAAAATCTCCGATGACTGAGCACCGCTCATATGAACTACAACCTGTCCCTTATGAAAGGCGTGCAAATCCGCTAGTGAATCCACAACCTCTTGAATAGCGGTGTCACTTGAAGTAATAAACAATATGTCGGCTGAGCGAGCAACGTCCTCGGGGTCTAAATATGGTGTACATCCAATCCGTTCCACCAGCTGCCGTGTAGATTCGGATTTAATATCATATACACCCGTAATCTCATAGCCTTTAGCATTTAGAACTACCCCAATTGCCGTTCCTACTACTCCCGCCCCGATAATACCCATCTTCTTGCTCATGATAACCCTCCTTAAAAAACGAGTCAAAAAAACGACCTTGACCCTGTCTACAAACTACCGTCTTGTTCCCTAAGAGATACAAGCGGGCTCTTTCCTCAGGAGTACCGGTGGGAGGACTCTTGCAATCATAATTTTATTATGTCGTTACCCTCTAAACGGGCTCTTGCTCTACTCAACACCTCCCTGATTTTTGTCCCGTCAGGAAACTCCAGTTCCGAGTCAATTTCCGCCAACGGAATCAGTACAAACAACCGCTCCAACAAGTATGGGTGGGGAACCTCCAGTTCCTCCAGGTGAATTGTCTCCTCTCCGTACAGGAGAACATCCAGATCTATTATCCGGGGACCCCATTTTACGTCTCTCTGGCGCCCCAATTTAATTTCAATATCTTGTAACCGATACAGTAAACTTAAAGCTGATAAGTCTGTCTCTATTTCAATGACCTGATTTATAAAATCATCCTGATCAGTTTTGCCCCACGGCGCAGTTAAATACAGGGATGATAATTTTTTAACACTTACGCCCTCGATATTTGCTATGAAATCAAGTGCGTTTTGAATGTTTTTAGATTTATTTCCCAAATTTGAACCTAAACCAATGTATACTTTTTTATTCAAACTGTTTTCACCCTCTAAACTAGCATAAAGCTTTTTCAAGAGCAAGCATTTATTTTTGGAAACGCCTAATTTTTACCGCAAAATATTCAAACTCACCCTGAACAGGGGCTTCCGGTTTGTAAACTGTCACTTCCAGGCTATCTATTAGCGGAAAAGCGAATAACAAAGCCTGAGCCATTTTCTCTGCCAGGGCTTCTATCAAAGCATAGCTTTCCTCCGCCACGATTTTCTCCACCAGATGAAATACCTGGTCATAATTAATGGTACTTTGCAGGTCATCATTCTTACCGGCGGACTGCAAGTCCAGAAACATTTCCAGATCCACCCGAAATGTCTGGGGGGTGTTTTTTTCCTGCACCATTACCCCATGACAGCCCTGAAAAGTCATGCCCCGGGCGATGATACTATCCATTTTCTAACCTCACTGCATCAGTCATCAGAGCCACCCGGGCACTCTCCTTCACATCGTGCACCCGGACAATGTCCGCACCATTCATGATAGCTATGGCCACTGCAGCCAGACTGCCTTCCAATCGCTCATCTATTTCCAGGTTCAGGGTTTTGCCAATAAAGGTTTTCCGTGAAGCACCTATTAGAATAGGCCTACCCATGCTCCTGAAATCCTGTAATCGCTTCAGCAGCAATCTATTTTCTCCCGGGGTCTTACCGAACCCTAAGCCTGGATCGATAATGATTAGTTCTTCTCTAAGCCCTGCTGCAACCGCCCTGGCTATGGACTGCTCCAAATCCCGAATAATATCACCTACCAGATCGCCATAAACTTCACCCGGTTTTACTTGCATACGGTTATGCATTAAAACCACTGGAGCCTGCCATCTGCAAAGAACATTCAATAGTTCCGGATCCATTTCAAAGCTGCCAATATCATTAATTAAATGTGCCCCTTGGGCCAAGGCCTCTTCCGCTACCCGAGCCCGAAAGGTATCCACCGAAAGGAGTACATTTTTTTCCGCCAGCCGCTTGACTACCGGCAGTATACGACGTAATTCCTCGTTTTCGTCCACCATAATGGAATTTGGCCGTGATGATGCGCCTCCAATATCGATGATATCCGCACCATCCTCCACCATCTGCATTGCATGCTCCACCGCATAATTAGGGTCAAAAAAACGCCCTCCATCCGAAAATGAGTCAGGAGTGACGTTTAGTATTCCCATTATTAAGGTCTTTTTCCCCAATTGTAAACTACGGCCATGAGCCAGCTGTATATCTTGGACTCGATCTTTAATATTCAAAAGTCGTAACACTCATTTCCTTGGTTCCCCGTTTGGGACAATTTACGCGTTCTTCACATTGGCTGCAAACCCTAGATAAATTGTCTGCCCGGTGTATTCTTTCTCCCAGAAAGCTCATATCTTTGCTGATATTGCGATGTTCAAAGATGGCTCGACAGATCATATCTATCTCATTCGTATTGAAAAAAGCACGGGGTAACAGCTCATGAGCCAGCCTCGCTCCATAGGCCGCATGGTCAACTCCCTCCTGAATCTCCTTCCATTTGGCAATGTCATGAAGAAGCCCGGCGGCGTAGATGGTCTCTTTACCTGCCAGTTTTCCACTCAGCCCATTTTCTTTAACAAAATAGTTCAGGTCATTATGTTCCAGGACTAAGATATAGGCGATACGAGCCACATCAATATGATGCGATAGGCCGTGCCGACAGTATTTTAGCCCACTTTCTCCATCGGTGTTGCATCTAATATACTCATTGTAAAGAGCATCTTTTAACAGCAATTCTACTCTTTTCAAATGCTTCCCCTCCGCGAAGTATTCCTAGCTTATTTATATGAGGCATACATACAAAACATTAGACTTCTATGTCACTTTTTTCGTCAAGCTTTCCCTTTTCGCCCTGGCCTGCTTCCCCTACCTTACCAGTCATAATTACTGCAAATTCGTCCGCCGCAATGGTTTCCTGTTCCATGAGCTTGGCCGCCACCTGATGCAAGTAATCCATGTTTTCCTCCAAAATGGTCTCAGCCTTCCGGTAACTGGTTTCCATGTATTGGCTGGCTTCCTTGTCAATTGCATATGCAATGGCATCGGAATAATTTTTATCGCGGTTAAGGTCCCGGCCCAAGAATACTTCTTCGCTCTTGTGTCCGTAGGTGAGTGGTCCTAATTCTTCGCTCATACCATACTCAGTTATCATCTTTCTAAGAATGCTGCTGGCTCTTTCCAGGTCGTTCTGGGCGCCGGTGCTTATATCCTTCAAGACCATGGCTTCGGCTACACGTCCGCCTAACAAGGTGGTTACTTCGTCCAGCATATAGGAACGGGTTATATAGTTGCGATCCTCTTCAGGTAGGAGCAAGGTGTATCCTCCAGCTCTACCCCTGGGGATAATAGATATTTTATGAAGTTTGTCCGTATTGGGAAGGTTATAAGCAACGATAGCATGACCTGCCTCGTGGTAGGCTACCAGCTTCTTTTCTTTTTCAGAAATTACTCTGCTTTTTTTCTCAGGCCCGGCAATTACCCGTTCTATGGATTCTTCCATTTCTCCCATACCTACCGTTAATTTGTCCCTTCTCGCTGATAATAGGGCGGCTTCGTTGACCATGTTGGCCAGATCGGCACCTGTAAAACCAGGAGTACGTTTGGCAAGTATCTCCAAGTTAACATCGTCACCCATAGGTTTTTCCTTGATATGCACTTTCAGTATCGCTTCACGGCCTTTTACATCCGGGCGATCGATAAGGATATGACGGTCAAAACGTCCCGGTCTTAAGAGCGCCGGATCCAAAATGTCAGGCCGATTAGTGGATGCCATAACAATAATGCCTTCATTGGCGCTGAATCCATCCATCTCCACCAGGAGTTGATTCAAGGTCTGCTCCCTTTCATCATGGCCACCCCCTAGACCTGCCCCACGATGACGGCCTACAGCATCAATTTCATCAATAAACACGATACAGGGAGCATTTTTCTTAGCATTTTCGAAAAGATCCCGAACCCGGGCAGCTCCAACTCCTACAAACATCTCCACAAAGTCAGATCCGCTGATGGAGAAAAACGGTACTCCAGCCTCACCGGCCACCGCTTTGGCCATTAAGGTTTTACCTGTGCCTGGTGCACCATAAAGCAATACTCCACGGGGAATCTTAGCCCCGATTTTAACAAATTTTTGTGGGGTTTTAAGAAACTCTACTACTTCGGTCATTTCCTCTTTGGCCTCTTCAGCCCCGGCCACATCCGCAAAGGTAGTCTTGACATCTTCCCCGGTCGCGAGCCGGGCCTTACTCTTACCAAACTGCATAACCTTATTGCCCCCGCCCTGAGTCTGGTTCATAATAAATATCAATACCACAATAAGTATGAGAATAGGGAAGAGGGTGGATAATAGTCCAATCCACCATTTTGGTGGGGGTACAGGCTTGACATCGAACGGCACATTCTTGTCTCCCATGACTTTGATAATATCGCTCTCTTTAGGAGCCGTAGTGTTAATCATAGCCCCGTTTTTTAATTGGGCGGAAATCTTATAGACCAGATCGTCAACTACCACATTCACCGTTTGAACCTGATCCTGCTGCACCTCGACCAAAAATTGTGAAGTAGAAAGCTCCTGGGTCTTGGTTGGCGGCGCGGATGTCAATTTTACCGCAAACAAGGCCAGCAGTACAATGAGAACATATATAGCAATATTTTTTAGAGTCTTATCCAATTAACTTCCTCCTCTGTCATCCATAAGGCTTATGAAAACCGCCTATAATAGCGAGAAATTCTGGTATATTGTAGCACAAAGACGGTTTATTTTCAATTATTGTTCATTCCATGTATAAATCACAAGTATCATCACTGCCTCTATTTTCCCCGGCTCTTGACTTTTTAATCAGTAAAACTGTGCGCGTATTAGTGCTCATAGCTGCCATCCGGGAGATACCCATACCCAAAACCGCGAATATTTCGCGATCTTCGGCAGCCAGCAGAGCAACTCGGTCTCTCTCGTAATAAGGTACTTTAAGGTCGATAAAATATTTTTTTAGTTTCTTGCTTCCGGTCATACCTTGGGGACGGAAAATATCTCCCGCACGGCGGGAACGCAGGTAAATAGTTTCCGGCAACATCTCGTAATCCAGGTAAATATCCTCGCTCTCGGGGCAATAATCTTCCCGTTTGACCAAAGTAAACTTATAGATTTCCCCAGTCTCTGTTATCTCTATCTTACCTGGCACCGGAACTTCATACAGAAAGCCAATGGACTCCATGCTTTGCGTGGTAAATATCATTCTATCATAAGATTTGTTAACCCGAACTTTCTTTTTCAATTGCAGAGTGAGAGAAGAACCTTTTTTGTCGCTTAGTTCCAAGACCTTCTGAACATCTTCCAGGTTCCATTCGGATTCACTGGTCAACTTTGCAAAAGCTCGCATAACGATCCTCCTCTGATAGGCTCGAGGAAGAAGTCTCATAGCCTGGTTATCTAAAACCAATGATTCTTCTTCCTCCTTTAGCAACACGCCGGCCCAGAGGTTTCTGCTTTCCTCCTCCAATGCCTCATTTTCATCCCGGGCAATGAGAGCCAACTGGTTTAGCTTGCCCACGATGCGGGGGTTAAATTCCTTTTGCATGTAAGGAATCAGACCGTGACGAATACGGTTGCGCAGGTATACGGAATCATCATTACTCTGATCCAAACAATAGTCTATTCCTCTGGCTTCCAGATAATTCAAAAGTTCTTCCTTGCTGGCCATTATGAGCGGTCTAATCAGATTTCCACTCCGGGGTAGTATTCCCCGCAGCCCTTTAATTCCTGAGCCTCTCAGGAGGTGCAGGAGTACGGTTTCAGCCACGTCATCATAGTGATGAGCGGTCGCGATAAGCTGAGCTCCGGTTAGCTCCCTCAATTCGTTGAAATACTGGTAGCGAGCATTACGGCCCGTATCTTCCAGAGTGGTTTTTTGGACCCGGGCCAGGTCCGCTATCGACACGCTGCGAGAATAGCAGTCAATCCCCCAGGCCTTACATTTTTCTTTCACAAATAATTCTTCCGCTTCAGCTTCTGCCCTCAGGCCATGGTTTAAATGGGCTGCTAAAACCTCAAATTGCATCGATGGAGCCAATTCTTTTAACAGGTGTAGTAATGCCATAGAATCCGGGCCACCGGATACCCCAACGATTACTAACTCGCCAGGCCCAATCAAGTTGTTTGCTTCTATATATTTTTCCAGCTTTTTATTAAGCATTTTTCTTCTCCATATTTAAATTACGCAGTTGACTGATTATGCGCAGTAAGTTTTATGTCATCCTGAGGATCAGCGAAGGATCTTTCCCCTAAGCGTGGGGAAGATTCTTCACTTCGTTCAGAATGACAACTCTTATGTCGCAGTATCCCTAAACTGCGAAACTTGAATTTCTTATTATTATGCTACCCAAGTTTTGGGCAATAGTAAACCCCGGGCTTACACTCGGGGTTTATTATTGCCGTCCGATACGGGGACCATTCCTATTCTATCGCAGTTCTATGTTCATACAGATTACCGTCATATCATCATGGGGTTTACCCTGGGCGAGGCTTAAGGCTTGGTTGATAACTATTTCTGCCACCACCTGCGGGTCGCTCTCATTAAGATCAGAGAAAAGCTGGCTTATCCATTCCTCCCCGTTTACAGATCGAGATGCTTCCATTACCCCATCGCTTACCATCAATATCATATCCCGAGGAAGAAGGTTTTTCTTTTCGCTCACCAGTTCTACTTCATTTAAAATGCCTATTGGCAAAGAGCTGGAACTAATCATAGCAACCTGTTTGCCACGCTTGACAAAAGAGGGAGCACTGGCAGTCTTAATAAAATCAACCTCAGCAGTGTATAGGTCTACCATTACCATATCCAAGGTAGTAAAGGTTTCAGTAGTGGAACGAAGCAAAAGTACCGAGTTAATTGTTTTCAGAGCTACTTCCTTATTAAAACCGCTGTTAAGGAGGTTCTCAAGCAGATTGACGGCGGTCTGGCTTTGCTTAGAGGCCGATTCTCCTACTCCCATTCCGTCGCTTAAAACAAGCAGTTCCTTGCCTTCCTTTAAAGTACTTATGGCATAGCTGTCCCCGGAAACATCTTCACGAGCCACCTGAGCAACGGCGCTTTGCACATTATATGCAAAGGCACGGGTAAGGGTGAATTCACAGGCGCCCTGTCCTTTGAAGCGAGGGCATTTTTTAGAGCATACTTCCATTTTCTCGCCCATAAGTGAGGAAAGAGCAGGTGCAATACTGAGGTCACAGCCGGTTCCATCTACACACGATCCCGCTATCACCTCCAGCAACAGTTGCTCGCCGCTAGTACGAATAGGGGTAATATCTTTGAGGTTAATTCCCTGGCGCGAACAAGCCTTCAAAAGTGCATTGCGAAGTTCAAAATCCACCATCGTTTCCACTTCGACTTCCTCGGCTAGATTCTTAACCACCTGGCTTACCCCTTTCAACTGCCTGGCTACTAGTTCGCGCGACTCATCTATTTTTCCTGACCAGTATTCGTTCATGCGCAGGTTGTCAAACAAATAGTTTACAGTGCTCACTAATTCCCGACCGTGTACGCATTTGCGTTTGAACTCCGCAGGACAATCATCATAGCTAACTTGCCCTTCCCCTTCAGCCAGGGTGAAGATATCCAGCAAAAACTGAGAGGTGTTATAGCAATCGCGATCCCAGCAGCTATTATAACGGGTACAGCCTTCGCAAAACCCGTGCGAAAGTTCATCGTAGAGATAATTCAGGTAGGCTGTCGATTGCGTTTTCGGACTCTGGCAAGAAGGAGCAGTGAAGGTGGAGCTAAGTTCGTCAAATACCACCGCCAAGTTCTGAATTCGATTTCCTACGCTAGCTTTTATACGACTATCCACGCTTTGCATTTGGTTGGCCTCCATCTGCTTCATCGTACCTAATGACTCTACGGGGATCTTTTCTTTCAAAGACTCCGGCAAGAGGAAAAAGATTAGGCTGGCTATACCAGTTTCCCAAACTCCCATAAGGGCAACCTGGTTTTCCGCTATAAACATAGATAAGGCCAGATTACCTAACATAAATCCTATAATAACGCCTAGTCGCCCGAAATTTCTAAAAACTCCGGCCAGTAATCCAGAAAAAGCATACATTCCGAGACTCTGTGCAAAAATGCTGGAAGATATGGAAGGAATAATTCCTGACATAACACCAACCATGGTACCTCCGCCGCTTCCCCAAAGAAATGCGGCTATCAAAATACCCAGACGGCATAATATACTGCTTACCCCTAACCCAGCAACATGAACATCATTTAAACCCATAACCAACCCGATACCCAGGATGACAAAGGCCGCCATTTCTTCAAAGTTGAATTGGATTAACGCTTTGCGACTTCTTAAAACCTCGCTGCTTACCATAAAAACAAAGGTTAAGACTCCAGCCAACATGGCTTCAAATACAATAACCATTCCCTGATAAAAATTAAAATGGGTGAGCAGGAGCAGAACAGTCTTACTAAGGAATATCACCGCCATGGTCAAAATCGGTAATCCCCACCAAGCCTTTTCTGTGGGTACCTTAACATAAGTCATAACCACAGTCAGAACTAGAATGCTTATCAGATTGAACCACAGAGCTGTTCCATCCAAAACAGTAAGAAAACCCAAGAGTGAAAATACCGCCACCACAGTACTCCACCCCCGATTTTTCCATGCAAAAGCCGCCAGAAAGGCGTATATAAATGGTAATAATTCTCCAAGGATAAAGGCTCTGGACATTATTAGCGATCCTACTGCTAAGAGAAAGCTTTCGGGTTTCACCAATTGGGCCAGCCCATTCCTGAGTCCGGTATTTTGAAGACTCGCCCATTTGATTTGGGGCATTTTGAATCGGCTTACCCTTTTCCTTTTTTTCCCTTTATGGGGGTTATGTTCAAGCACCCTTTGAAAAGGGTATATCTCCAGTCGTTCCAACAGCTTTTTCCCCCTCATCATAATAATGAGGGACTATCAAAATTCTGCCTTATTTATTTCCTGATAGCCCCTAAGTCTCATCATTATAGCAGGACTTATTGGCAAATATTGTCATGCGCAGGGGAGAGCCATTTTTTCATTCCTACATAATCTCATTTTTAGTCCCTGATAAGACCAATTTTTGCTCTATTTCAACAACTTATCTCTCTGACTGGGAATATGAAGGCATAAAAAAAGGACTTCTCTCGATGAAAAGAAGTCCTTTTTTATGCTGAAGTTCCCAATTACCCGAACTATTTTTTCAGGTAAAGCATCCAGTAAACGAGGCCTACGAAGATTGATCCGCCAACAATGTTGCCCAGAGTAACTGGCACCAGGTTAGCAGTGATGAAGGTTCCGTAGGTGAACTTGGCAGCCAGGGCTTCGGGAGTCATCTTGAGAGCCGTAGCTGCTCCTTCTGCAGCGCCATTGGAAATAACTATACCCATAGGAACAAAGAACATGTTAGCAACACAATGCTCGAATCCGCTGGATACGAAAGCCATGATGGGGAAGAATATACCGAAGATTTTGCCTACAACATCTTTGGCAGCAAAAGCAAGCCATACAGCCAAACAAACCAGCCAGTTACAGCAAATGGCGCGCATGAATGCTTGGGTGAAGGTCAGACCCAGTTTGCCCTTAGCTATGGCAAGTGCTTTAATTCCCATAGCACTAATTCCGGTTGCAGCGGCAGGATCGGCCCAGTAACCACCATAGTAGATGATATAAACTAAAAGAACTGAACCTGCAAAGTTGGCAATATAAACAACTACCCAGTTTGTAAACAGTCCACCCCAGCTTGCTTGACCATTGCAAGCGGAAATAAAGCATGCCATAGCATTACCTGTAAACAGTTCAGAGCCGGCAAGAACTACCAGCATCAGGCCTACGGAGAAGACAGCACCAAATAAGAAAGTTCCGCCGGCCCCACCAGCGTCTGGAGTTGACCCTATCTTGGTTGCCAGGTTAGCTCCAAAGCCAATGTAAGCACCTGCCAGTATCCCCAGAATAAACATCTTCCAAATTGGCAACTCTGATTTTGCCTTACCCGCATTAGCAGCGGCTACAGCAATTTCTGCAGGGGTTAAAAAATTCATATTGTTTTCCACTCTCCTTTTAATAATATAATTTTAAATAGTAGATTGGTTGGTTTTTTACCCCCCTCTCCTGACAAAATAAGGCTCTTACATCGGTCAAGCCCCTTATTAATATGGTTCTCTACCCAATCAAACCCAAATTTTTCTCTGCTCTTTGCATCACGCTTGAGCTATACCTTATATATTGAAACAACCGCCGTACTAGCTATTTCCAAATCTAAACATTTATATTGTGCATAATTGACCCCAATGTTAGAATTATTACAATATACTAATTGCTATGATTTGTAAGGCTTCGATATTAATACTTATCCAGTGACTATTTCTACATTAATCGCAAAATACCTGCGTGCGTTGAGCATTATAATTTTTAGGAATGTTTAATATAACAATATTTTATTTTAGGAGGTAGTATTATGTCCCATGAAGTGGTCAAATTTGACCTTGTCAACCTGCTCCATAATCTGGACGAAAGCCTTGCAAATTTCGAGAACACCTTTTCGCTGGATGATTTCGCCAAAGGACATTACCAGCAACACCCTTTTGTCACGCTCTTAACCTGCTGTGATTCTCGGGTGCCTCCTAGCATGCTAGGAGATACTTTCAATCGGGTTTTTTGCGTAGAGAATATCGGTAATCAAGTAAAAAATAGCGAAGGCTCGGTTTTATACGGTCTCTTACATCTGCATACCCCACTTATGATCGTAGCCGGTCATAGTGAGTGTGGAGCCATAAAGGCTGCCACGTCTGATTTTTCCGCTGAGCCCTCAGCCTTGGTAAATGAACTGACCACCGTGAAAAACTCCCTTTATCAGGCCTGCGCTGGCATAAAGGTGGATTTGGCCGCCGCATCACTGACTCAAGCACAACTATCGGAAATTAATGTCGATATCCAGATTGACCAGCTCTTGGCCCATCCTGATATTGCTCCCCTGGTGGAGAAGCAGACCTTGCAGATTATTGGGGTACTAGTCGATTTGCACAATGTTTACGGAGAAGGTTACGGAAAAGTTTATACCGTGAACGTCAATGGCGAGAAAGATGTTGAAGCTATTAAGAGGCAGGATAAAATAGGCGGATTCGCCGCAAAAGCTAAAAGATTACCGAAATAAGCAAACGACAGAGACACCCGCGGAGGAGACACAGGAGAACCATTTCCCTTGTGTCTCCTCTCCAATTAACCCATAAGCAGGTAAATTATTCCCTGCAGGAGGTCGCTTTCGCTGACAATAATCTCTTTTTCGCCTAGAACTTCCATGATCACTAGTACGATTAGGGTTCCCTTGTTTATAATATCTGCGCGTTCAGGTTGGAGTCCGGGCAACCTGCGACGTAGAGAAATAGGCATCCTTTCCAACAGATTATATAGGTCGCCGATTTCAGCCCGGCTTAATACTGCGCCGTGCACCAGTTCCGCATTATATTCTTCCATGCCTAGCTTTACCGCTGCTAGAGTGCTAGCTGTCCCACCCACTAAAACTAGGGGTCGGTTTAGAAGTTGATCCTTGATCTTCCCTAGAGGGGCCAGCAGCTCGCCGATTTGCGCCGCATACATATCAGCCTCCGTAGCTCTAACCGCTCCCATAGGAAGAGATAATAGGAGCTTTTCTTCCGGGCAGATAAACTCGGTGCTGCCACCACCTAAATCAACCACCAGAGGAGACCGTTCTAGTTTTAAACCCTGTTTAACCCCCAGATAACTGAGACCAGCCTCTTCTTCACCTTTTACTATATCTACTTTCATCCTGCTCTCTTCCCAGGCCCGGCGCACAAAGTCATCTCCATTGCGAGCTTCTCTAACAGCACTGGTAGCAATGGCCCGGTGTTTTTCCACACCATATTCCTGCATCTTTTCCTGGAACCGCCTTAGAGTAACAATCGTCCTCTCCATGGCGTCTGCACTAATTAAGCCCGAGTGGTTGACTCCCTCCCCTATACGGGTTGTATCCAGTTCCTTATGTAGAGGATTCAAACCTTTCTCAGCATCTGCCTCGGCTATGAGCAGACGGCAGGAATTGGTTCCTATATCCACAGCTCCATATCGCATACCGTTCTTCCTTTCTTGTTTAAGAAACATTAAAATAATAACTTATTGCTTTTAAGCGAATATTTTTTCGCCGTTCCTAAGAGACTCTTATCAAACAGAAAAGCACTTCCGCAGAAGTGCCTGTGAAACATTATTGATTGGTTTTGCTGCGTTTCCTAGTCTCCACCTTGTTTTTGAGAGGTTGCATCCTCTCATCACTTTCTTTCAGGAAACGAGCGATCTTGTCATCTAGACTAACCGGAGTCTCAACTCTCTTCTGGCTAAAACCTCTAGCATCCCGCCGATTTGGAGCAGGTCTGCTTTCAGGCCGATTCACCCTAGGGGGAATAATCTTTGGAGGAAGGGTCTGTTTAATAGACAAACCAATTTTCTTCCCGGCAACATTAAGTACCTTGACTTTAACGCTATCTCCCTCTTTGATAAAATCCTTGACATCCTTCACATAGGTGTCGGCTATTTCTGATATGTGTACCAGCCCCACCAGTCCACCTGGGAGTTCAATAAAGGCTCCGAAAGTGGTGATTCCTTGTACCTTACCATCTAATAGATCACCGGGTACAATAACAGTATTAGTTTGTTCAATTGGCATAGACGTTAAGATCCCCCTCAAAAATTGTGCTATGTTTATTTTAGTAAATGCACAGGCAGTAGTCAACCAGCAAACGCAAATTACTTCTCGTGAATTACCTTTATTATTGTTCTTTCACCTTTTTTTACCATGCCCAGCTGTTCCCGAGCAATGCGTTCCATGGTTTGGGGGGAATCTAAGCTTTCCAAGGTGAGCTGACGTTCTTCATTAATTTGGGTAAGCCGCACCTTCTCCTTTTGCAGTTCCTTCTCTCGGGCTGATAATTCGTATATTATTTTGGCCCGGGGAACGATGGTAAATAACAAAAGGCAACACAGTAAACTTGTTAATATAAGTCGAAGTGGTTTTTTATTCTGATTCGTCTTGGTCATTATCGTCCTCCCCTCCTAATATACCCATGACATTCCCGGGAAGCACGATTACTACTTCGTAGCCCTTGGTACGGGCACGATGATACAGGGTGGCGACTGTACTGGCGGTTACTTTAAGGGTGCGGGTTATCTCTTCGGTGCTTTTCCCCATCTCCTTAAGTATCACCACTTGTCTCTCCCTGAAACTTAATTTTTCTGCTCCCCTAATTTCGATACGCATTTTATATACACGCTATCCACAGATTATCCACAGATTGTGGACAAATTTTCTATATCTTACTTTCGGGTAGCATATCACAAATTCCTGCTTATTTCAAAAATAAATTTTAATCATCATCTACGGGGGGAGGTCTCTTCCATTTTTTACATTGATCTCGGAGCCAAGAGTTAGCTAAAACTAGGGGCTTTGCTAAGCCAGAAAAAATAGCCTGAAACACAGATGCAGTGGCTTTACCTAGAAAAAGGATGGGCTGTTGCATATATTGGGCCAGGCATTTATAGTAAACAGCTCCACCAGCAACCAGAGCAATAAAAACATATACCCTAATTTCACCCTGATTGATCAAAAACAAGGCTGCAGCAATTACAATTATCATTATCATCCACAGGATAAAGTCCATCAGGTAAAGTACATATCTGCCGATACGCAGTTTATGAATGGTTGACTGGTAGTAATGAAATATCAGACCCGCTATCATTCCCAAGAGAAAAGTCAGCAAGAATGCTTCTATCTGGGCAAATAGCCCCACCTGGCAACCCTCCTTATTTAAACAGACGTCCCAACATGTTTTTTCCTTTGGCTTTGAGATCTGTTCCCTGCGGCTTGTAGCCAATATTGTTTACATTTCCCTGGATTGCCACCTTGCCATCATCCAGGTTCAGCGCATTGATATGCAGTTCTTCCCCTGTAACAGCCAGAAAACCCAGGGCGGTAGAGAGAATTATTTCTTGTTCATCAAAGGTAATTACGTTGTTTACTCCAGTTAATTCCATGCGCTGGCGGTTGGCCAGGCTCAGGGAATGTTCCGCCATAAAATCGCCTCCTTACAAATGAGCTATATTTTTTCTTTATAGACTATGCTATTGGGAAGTATATTTATGACAATGATTTTTAAGTGAGAGCTTACGGAACGGCGAAATAATAAATTACGATTTTTAAGCGAGGGATTATACCGTAAGACAAGGCGGAAGCATGAGGAATCCTCGGTGTATTCCTTTTGACGACAAGCATTATTGCGAAAAAATATCCGAAAAACCGATAAGCTATTATATCGTCATTCCTCAACGCAAAAAGCGAGACCCCAGATAGCAAAAAACCGCCATGGGTAAAATTGCCTTTACCCATGGCGGTTTTCAGGGACTTTTAAGAAATAAACTAGTCATTTACTCAATAACTCTATACAGGGTTTTAGCTTCGTTGGCTTTCACATTGTCCACAATGTCCAGAATTTCATAGGATGTCTCTTTGGCTCCTACCCGCAAGCTAATTATGTCCCCTACCTTAACCTCCGAGCTTGGTTTGGCGACCCTATCGTTCACCATAACCCTTTCGTGCTCTGCAAAGTCCTTGGCGACAGTACGCCGCTTAATAATTCTGGATACCTTCAGGTACTTGTCCAGTCGCATCTTAATCTAATGCGTCTTTTAATGCTTTTCCAGGCTTGAAAGCTGGAACCTTGGCTGCCGGAATGTCTATTTCCGCACCGGTTTGAGGATTCCTGCCCTTACGAGCCTGCCTGTCCCTCACTTCAAAGGTTCCAAAGCCGATGAGCTGTATCTTGTCTCCGGATTTTAGAGCGCCTTCTACCGTAGTAAAAAAAGCATTAATAACTTTCTCGGCATCCTTTTTGGTCATCCCGGCTGCGCCAGCCACTTCACTTACCAATTCAGTCTTGTTCAAGATATCCCTCCTCCTCTTATCCTCACGGTATATATTGGATATTCGCCCTGTTTTTAATTAATCCTTTTTTTGGTGAAAAAAACTTACGTATTATAGTCCTATAGCTTTGGCCTCATCCCATATTTGATCCATTTCTGCCAGGCTTAATTCGGAAAATGTACGGCCGGACTCCTTTACCTTTTGCTCTATGTAGTTGAAACGGCGAGTAACCTTGTCGTTAGCCTGTTGAAGAGCCTGCTCAGGCTCAACCTTTTTAAACCTGGCTACGTTTACCAGCGCAAACAAAACATCTCCCATCTCTTCCACTATTTCCTCATCAGTTTGGGCCTCTCCCAACTCATCAAGTTCTTCTTTTAACTTGTCCAAAGCACCTTGAATACTAGGCCAATCAAACCCTACCCGGCTGACTTTTTCCTGGATTTTCTCCGCCCGCATTAGGGCGGGCAAACCCCTCGGTATGCCTTCCAGGAGACTGTTTTTTCCCTCCTTTCTCTTAAAATCTTCCCAAATTTCCAGGACATCCTCGCTGGTCTGCAAATTCATGGACCCAAAAACATGTGGATGCCTATCCACCATCTTCTTGCTAACTGTACGGGCAAGATCAGCAAAATCAAACTGCCCTGCCTGTTCTGCCAAGGCTGCATGAAAAACTACCTGTAGTAGTAAGTCTCCCAGTTCTTCACACAGTTTATGCATTTCTCCCTCGTTTATGGCCTCTATAACCTCATAGGTCTCTTCAATGAGATATCTAACCAGTGACTCATGGGTCTGCTCCCTATCCCAGGGACAACCTCCCGGGGCTAATAGCACATTCATTATCCCCATTAACTCATCCAACGCTTCAGCTTTTCTACTCATTCCAAGGCTCCCTTCCTATCCTCTACCTATTTAACAATCTTCCGTACCATATCCAGATCAAATTCCTTAAACAAAAATAGCAATACCCCGTATATGGCCATTCCTATAGTGATTGCCGCCAAGGTAGACAGGCTGGAAATTAGTCCGGAAGCTACCAGGAAACTGTAGGATAGCTTCACCGCTATTCCCATTGAGATAGTTATCAGGAGTAGTTTTATCAATCGGCCCATTTCGTAATGCATTCCGGTCATCCTTTTCAGGTAATACAGGTTCAAAGCTGAGCCGATAGTAAAGGCCAGCAAGGTTCCTATGGCAGCGCCCTTTATGTTTAACATAGGAATACTGGTTAGGCTGTAATTGAAAATAGTTTTCAATATTCCGGTCACCACCAGATTGCGCATTGCTATTTCGGGCCTGCCTATACCCTGCAGCCCTGCACTGGTTAGCTGAAATGCAGCCAAAGCAACGGTCGAAAAAGCCAAAACTTCTAGTGGTATTCCGGCCTCAGGCGTGGCATACAGCAGATCACATATTTGAAAGGCCAGAACATACAATCCCGCAGCACAGGGAAAAGAAATAATCATTCCGGCTCGCAATCCATAGTTCATTCGGTTGTTTAATAGTTTGTTGTCGCGTTGTGCCAATGCCTCGCTTATGGCAGGCACCAGGCTGGTAGCAATGCTGATAGTAAATATAGTAGGCAAGCCAATTAATATTGCGGCCATGCCTGACAACTGGCCGTATAGCTCAGTAGCTTGCGAAGTGGTGTACTGAATAGCCATCAATCGACCAGGGACAATTATCGCGTCTAAAACCTGCACCAGCGGCAATACCACTGCTCCAAAAGACACCGGAATCGCTAGTTTAACTAGGTCTCTGGCCAAAGTTGATGTTTTATCGCCACTGTAAACCAGTTGCCTGGGTTTATCGACCTCCAATTGCTTGTATCTTAAATAGAATATAATCAAGACGATAAGACCTACAGCCCCGCCTACTACTGCGCCAAAGGTTGCTCCAGCTGCGGCGTATTCCAGTCCTCGGGGAAAGAGAATAAAAGCTAGGATAATTACGGCGGCCACTCGGAAGAGTTGCTCTAATACCTGCGACACGGCTGTAGGTATCATCCATTGGTGCCCCTGAAAATAACCTCGGAAAACGGACATTAACCCGGCAAAGAATATGGCTGGAGCCACTGCCAGTATAGGATAATAAGCGCGGGGTTCGTGCAAAACCGTATTGGCCAGGAAATGAGCTCCCAGCATTACCAAGATGGTCAATAAAATCCCGAATATAAAAAGGATTATGAGCGATATTCTGAATATTTTCTTGCTGTCTCCAGTGTATCCTTGAGTTTCTTTTCTGGATACCAGAACGCTTATAGCTACCGGTACACCTGCCGTAGCCAAAGCCAGAATAGTTGTATATATAGGATAGGCCATCTGGTAGAGACCCATTCCTTCTCCCCCCAGCAACCGGGCCAGGGGTATACGGTAAATGGCTCCCAGTATTTTGCTCAGGGCACCGGCTATGCTTAGAACCAGGGCTCCTCTGAGAAAGTTACCTTTCTTCTCCATGTTCATCCTCCCCATTTTTACGAGGTCTATTATAACATACTGCCCGTGGTAAATCTTGGCTGCCAATTATTACTTCAATAAAAAAGGCGATCTTATTATAATATAAGACCGCCTTTTTGAATGCAATAACTACTGTTCCATCTGTTTGGCCAAGAATCCTGCTGCGGTTTCGGCCAGTTTAATCTCCATTTCTCCTAGCTTAGCTCCTTCCTTGCTAACGATGATAACTGCTCCAATTGGGTCTCCCTGGGTAATGATCGGGGCCACCACCTGAGACTTTATGGCATATTCACGATCATCAGTTTTGATGACGTGCATAGTCTCATCCTCCGGATGTTCAATATCATTCATAATAATAGTACTACGGTCATCCAGAGATTTTTCCATCAGTTTCCCTACGGCTTTGCTTAAGAATTCTTTTTTGTTACCGCCCGCTACCGCAATTATTACATCCCGGTCAGCAATCATGCAAATATGGCCGATCGTCTCGTGCAGGGATTCTGCGTATTCTTTAGCAAAATCTCCTAATTCCGCAATAGGAGAATATTTCTTTAAAATAACTTCACCTTCACGATCCACAAAAATCTCCAGAGGGTCTCCCTCGCGGATGCGCAGCGTTCTTCTGATTTCCTTGGGGATAACTACGCGTCCCAAATCGTCAATACGGCGAACAATTCCTGTTGCTTTCATTTTACATCTGTCCCTCCTTTTTTCAATATATTGAAAATGTTGTTTTCTTTCTCAGTGATAGTATATAACTCAAAATACCCTTTTATTCACTTTTTACCATCCCAAACAAAAAAAATAATTTATGTTACGGGTACATACCCTTAAATGGCAATATCCCTGCATTTCAAATCTAACATCTTATGCCTCTTAGATTTTACGAATTTATATAGTTTCCATGGCTGTCATATTTAGATCAGTTTTGGCCACAATAAGCTTGAAGATTAACTTAAGGCGGTTTCAGCTATGTTCAAAATATCTAACTTCCAAATATATTGTATGCTAATAATCTTAGTGGCCCCCTTGGCTTACTTGGATACACCCAAAAGAATATCTACATGTCTTTTTAATAACGCTTGGTTGGCAGCCTTTGGAGCTATAATCCCAGGTCTCTTAATGGCTGCTATGTTTCTATATATTATCAACAAAAGCACCTCACCCTTTCCACTTTTATTGGAAGAACATTTGGGACTGGTAATAGGCAAAATACTAGGATTTATATATGTTTTCTTCTTCCTTCTTATAACTATCTATTCCTTACGTCTCTTTACCGATTTTATTCTTAGCAACGTCCTACCCGGTACCCCTATTAGTGTTTTCATCGGAGTATTGCTCCTGGTAGGCTTCTATGCAATTAAAACCGGTCTGGAAAATATTGCCCGGGTTAGTGAATTATTTATTCTCATTGGCCTGCCTTTTTCATTCTTAATAACTTTACTGGCCCTGGGAGAGCATCATAATATCGAAAGTCTTTTACCCTTTGCAGATATGAGTTATGGATCGTTTGGCCTCGGCTTAGCCTACGCTTCATTTGCCCTGGGAAAATTAATGCCGATATTAACCCTGGCTTTCTTTTCCAACAATAGAAAAGGCCTGGGTCTTACTGTTTACCAGGTTGTTTTTACTTACGCTCTATTAATTGGGTTAACCACTTTGGCCACTACTCTAACCTTGGAAGGACTACCTACCAGCTATTCCACTTTCCCTACTTTTTCCATGGTAAGAGCCTTACGCTTCGGCCAGTGGGTGCAGAATATTGATATTATATTTATTGGTATATGGATACTGGGCGTCTTTGCTACAGTAACTATTGCCTGGTTTATGGCTTGCTTTACTGCTCAGCAGGTACTGAAGCTCAGGGACTACCGGTTTTTAGCTGCACCCAGCACTCTAATTATTGGCATCAGCTCTTTAGTTCTGAGTCGTAATATCTTAGAAGTGCAGATTATGGGGGATATCATTATACCGATTATATATTCCATCTTCCTCATTCTTATACCCATGGTTATTTTCATTATTACCTTGTTTAAGCCTTACCCCGAAGACCATAATATCAGCAAGCCCGTATCAACTACTGTATAAACAACCTTTTTCAAGGGCATTAATAAAACGCACCTATATTGCACAAAGAATGGCTGATGTGAAACCAAGAAGAGGAGAACTTATGACTTCGCATCATAGGTCAACTGCAAAAATCTAGTAATTAAGTTATGGGGGATATAATGCGATTTATTAACAGCAAGAAATCTAAGCCAGAAGATCTTAAGCCGAGTGAAATAGTGCAGCAGGTTTTGTCTACCAACCTGCAGGAAAATCTGGATAAGCTAAAATTTCTTGTTCAAGGCTGTTCAGATGTTGTTATCAAAGATTTTAAATTTGGTCATAACCCTACCGTCCGGGGAATAATTGTTTATTTTGATGGGTTGGTGGATAAAAGCATAATTGAACTTAATCTCCTAAAACCGTTAATGCTGGAAATGGATATGTCAAACCAGCAGATTGATTTTAAAGAACGCGATATTATAGCCACCTTACAGGAAAAAATTCTTTCCATCGCTGAATTAAAAACCCTGGATAATCTACAGGAGCTATGCCACCATATCAGTTCCGGGGATACCGTTTTACTGGTTGACGGCTATGCACTAGGCCTGGTAGCAAGTACCCGTTCCTGGCAGGGCCGGCCCATACAAACCCCAGAAAATGAAGTGGTCATATTTGGCCCCAAGGAAGGCTTTTGTGAAACCCTGCGTTTTAATACTGCTCTGCTGAGAAGAAGAATTAAATCTACCAATTTTAAGATAGAAAGCATGGTCATTGGCAGGATAACCAAGACGGATGTAGTCTTATGCTACATAGATCAGTTAGCCCCCCCGGAGCTCATTAAGGAGGTCAAAGCGCGTCTTGAGAAAATAGACATAGATGGGGTCTTAGATACCAGCTACCTGATAGAATTTATTGCTGATGATAGGAACACTATGTTTACCCAGGCTATGCACACTGAAAAACCCGACCGGGTCTGTGGCAACCTTTTGGAAGGCAGACTATGCATAATGGTTGATGGCTCACCTATGGCCCTTATTCTGCCCATAAGCTTTCCCCAGTACTGGACCTCGTCTGAAGACTATTCAGTTCATTATGTTCCAGCTTCGCTGTTTAGAATTCTGCGATTCATGGCCTTCTGGGTGGCTCTCTTGCTGCCGTCTATATATGTAGCAATTATCACCTATCATCATGAAATGATTCCCACACCTCTCTTGTTAACCATTGCCGCCACTCGGCAGGGGGTACCTTTTCCAGCCTTTATTGAAGCCCTGGTGATGGATGTAACCTTCGAGCTGCTGCGCGAAGCAGGTTTACGCCTACCCAGGGCTGTTGGACCCGCCGTTAGTATCGTAGGGGCCTTAATTATCGGTGATGCAGCTGTGAAAGCTGGACTGGTGTCTACCCCCATGGTAGTTATAATAGCCTTCACAGGAATCGCCTCATTCGTATCGCCGTCTTATAATGCCGCTATTATTATTCGTATAGCCCGTTTTGGCTTCTTAATTATTGCTGGTGTTTTAGGTTTTCTAGGTATTATGGTAGGTCTGGTCTTAATGATAACCAGAATGGCTTCTCTGTCCTCGTTTGGGTTACCCTATCTGTCGCCCCTGGCCCCCTTCAACCTGAAACAAATAACTGATGTCCTGGTTCGACGTCCCTGGTTTAATGATCAAGAACGTCCTTATTTAGAAGGTATGCAAAACCAAGTAAGACAAGGCGACAACCATGAAAAATAATATGCAAAAATTTCTATTAATATTTTTCTTAATAATAGCTTTATTGTGTAATCCCGGCTGCAATAAGCAGGAAATAAATGATACTTCCATTCCGCTGGGCCTGGGAATAGATTGGCAGGAAGGTTCCTACACCGTCACTGCTGAAATGGCTAAACCAATTCCGCTGGGGCAAAGTGGTTCATCTGCACAAGACCAGTTTATTGTCCTATCCGGAACTGGGAAAACTATAACTGAAGCCGCCCGAAATATTACCCTATCCATGCCCATGTTTCCACTTTGGTCCCATTCAGATCTTATATTATTGGGAGAAAATTTGGCCCAAAAGGATGTGGCTCTATTTGCCGATTTTTTTGCCCGCAATCGTTTCGTGCGGAAAAATAGCCCTATACTAATTACCCGTGGTGCCAATCCCTTTGATGTATATGAAGTAAAAACGCCTCTGGATCCTCATTCTGCTCATGGTATTAAGGGAATACTCCAAGTCCAGGAGAAGCAGTTAGGCATATATGTACCCGTCAAGTTCTCTGATTTTTTGGAGAAACTAGCAACTCCAGGGGTCGAAGCAGTTTTGCCGCAGGTAATTATTGATAAACAAGGGGGGAACAGTCTTATAAAGCTGGATGGCACAGCCGTCTTCAAGGATACAAAATTGGTAGGCTCTCTGGATGAAATGGAAAGCCGCGGTTTCCGCTGGATGCAAAGAGGGATGATCGCGGGAGGTATTATAATCATACCCTCCCCTTTAGACAACACGAAGTTGATTACCCTGGAGTTAACTCGCTCTAAGGCCACAATTACACCAGAAATAAAGAATAATACTATAAAGATGAAGATAGCAATAAAAGCTGAGGGCAACTTTTATGAACAAAACTCCACCGGAGAAATTCTAACTCTGGAAAACGTCCCTAAAATAGAGGCCCTGGCAGATCAGGAAATAGCCCGGCAAATATCGGCGTGTATCACTAAGGCCCAGTATTTGAAAAGTGATATTTTGGGTTGGGGACGGATGGTAGACTCTAAGGATCCAAAGCTTTGGAAAGATATCGAAAAGGACTGGCCTCAGATTTTCGCCGGCATGGAATATGATGTTAAAGTACAGTTTGAACTACGCAGAACTTATCTTACTGATAAATCCTTTGTTTTTCGGGAATAGTCAAGGAGGATCTGGTTTATGTTATGGATTTTAATAACTCTTTATTTAACTATAATTTACCTGGAAGTACCATCTCTGGTGAAAAATCACATGCACAAAGAGATAGCGGTATTTGGCGTGCTTTTTATTATGGGTGTATATATGACCCTGGCTCAATTATATGAATGGCCACTTCCTAACCCTTTTGGACCCTGGATACACATGCTGGCAAAAGTTGGTTCTAGCGGGTTGATTCATTTCAACTAAGGAGAAATAACATGCGCAAATCTTTACTACTAATTATCTTCATAATACCATTAATATTTATCAGTGGATGCTGGGAGAAGCGAGAGATAAATGATACAGCAGTAACGACCGGCTTCGGAGCAGATTTAAACGCTCAAGAGCAAATCTCTTTCTCGGTTCAATTAGCCCAACCAACGGCCCCCGGAGAATCCGGCACGGATAATTCCCAGAGCAAGGTATTTACTGCCAGCGGTACAACCATTACGGAAGCAGCTCGAAAAACCTTGCTTTTTCTGCCCCAAATGCCCTTATGGAGTCATTCCAACGCCTTTATTATAGGAGAAAAAATGGCCCGCAAGGATGTGAGCCTAATGACTGACTTTCTGTCCAGAAATCGTAATGTCAGACCAGAGGTTATTATGTTGGTTGCCTTGCAAACAACTCCTGGGGAGGTACTGAAAATTCCTCTTCCTTTAAGAAGATTCTCAGGAAAGAATTTTGGTAATCTTCTAAAAATTCAAGAAACACAATTAGGAATTTACGTTCCTGTAACATTGAATGACTTTATCTCTAAGCTGTCTATCCCGGGAGTTGAACCGGCTGTTCCCCAGGTCGCAATCGTGAAGGAAGAAAAAAAAGAGAAACTAATCCTGCAAGGTATGGCAGTTTTTAAAGGCCCGCAAATGGTAGGTTCTCTCAATGAAATGGAAAGCCGGGGTTATCGTTGGTTGAATTCCACCGTTAATCATGGAGGTATTATTATTATCCGTTCTCCAATAAATAACGAAGATACTATTACTCTGGAAATAAACCAATTTCAACATAAGACCCGGCCCCAGTTGAACCAGGGTAAACTTAAAATGGAAATTGATGTAGAAACTGAACTCGTCTTCTATGAACAAAATGGAACCGGTGAACTGCTTAATCTGGAAATGAGCAAGCTAATGGAGGAATTAGCCAGACAGGAGATTGAAAAGGAGATTTCCGCTTGCATAATAAAGTCACAAAGCCTGCAAAGCGATATTCTGGGCTGGGGTAGAAGCGTAAATCGTTACCAGCCCGAGGAGTGGAAATGGCTGGGATCAGAATGGCCCAGTATTTTCCCCGGGGTGGAGAGTGAGATTAGGGTTAAAACCAAAATTATACGGGCTAATCTTAGTATTAAATCATTTGAATTTAAGTGAGTAAGGTGGTGCCTCATGCTTTATGCAATCGCAATGTTTACTATTGTCTTTATAATGATGGAAGGGCGCTCCTTAATTAGAAACCGGGAGTGGAAGGAACTGGTGATAACTGCTGGTCTGCTCTTGATCGCTATTAGCTATGGACTGGACTATACCATGGAATGGAATCAAATTCCTAATCCTACTATTCTGTTTAATAAATTAAAACCTGTGGCCGACGCCTTTGATGCTTACTTCCTGCTCCAAAATTGATAAGAGGGGTTGTGTAAATGAATCAAAATACACTTTCCAGCCAACAGATTGCTTTTTTGCTTTTAATATTCCTGCTCGGCAGCGCTCTTATTTTTATTCCTGAAACTTATGCCGGAAGGGATGCCTGGCTAGCAACTATCCTAGCTTCATTATCAGGATGGTATATTCTATATGCGATTATATCCCTTCAGAACAAGTTTCCAGGGATCAGCATAGTAAAGCTTAGTGAACTGAGCCTGGGTAAAATAGCGGGGACTATTCTTAATCTATTGTTGTTCTGGGCCATTTTTATAGTCTTGCTTACCTTTGTTTTCGATCTGGTTGTTTTCCTACAGATAACCTACTCAGCTTTATCGAGTGTCTTTTTGGTTTCAATTATCATTCTTGCCGCAGCTTACTGCCTCTATAAGGGAGTGAATACTATAGGCAGGCTAGGTGAACTTTTCATCTGGATTACTCTTTTTTTTACCATACTCGGCTTTTTGCTGGCCATGCCGCTGATGAATTCTAGCAATCTCACCCCAGTTTTAGCTAACTGGAAGTCACTAATTGCAGGAACATATTACGGAGCCGACTGGCCTGCTACCGAGCTTATCATTTTCGCTTTTTTTCTCCCTATGGTAAATGATCTTAAGGAAAAACAAAAACAGATATACTGGTGGTATTTTATGGGAGTAGTCTTGCTGGTACTTAAAAACGCTCAGATTTTATCCATACTTGGAATGTATAAAGCATCCATACTAAGATTTCCCCTCTTTGAAGTCTTCCGTTTTATTACTATTGCTGATTTTCAGCGGGTGGAGCTATTTTTCTTTATACTGTGGTTTATTATCGGATTTATGGTTATCCTTATCTATTATCAAGGACTACTGTTGGGTTTAAAGGAAATGTTGATTCTTAAGGATTATAAGGTTTTAATCCTGCCCGTGGGGATATGTATAGTCGTCTTTAATATATATATGTTCCCTTCCGATATTGAATATCTGGCCACCGGAATCAGATATATCCCCTTCTTCAGCTTGCCGGTACATATTCTTTACCCGACCATTATACTAATAGCAACAAAATTACGTCAGAAAACAGTAGCTCAGGCCATAAATAGTTTGGGGACTGTCCAGAAATAAACTAGTCATTTACACCGATCCTTGACAGTGCTCCTTACTGAATCATGTCCAGTACATCATGCAGTCCCTTAAGTGAAGAAGAGCTATCCAGGCGTATTACCAGGCTATGGGAGCTCAGTTTTTTAAACTTTAAGCCGCCGGGGGCAACAAAGTTACCGGGCAGGGGATGGGATAGATGGATTTCAAGATCTTTTCCCTTGTGACGTAGTCCTTTGATCTGTTTATCCCGCGCCTTAAGTCGCAGAGATGCTACCTGCAGGAAATTTTCCACCGGAATAGGAAGCTTGCCAAAACGATCTTTTATCTCCGCCTTTATTTCCTCAACTTCAACCGGTTCGGCAGCCAGCAACAGGCGTCGGTAAATCCTCATTTTAGTACCTGGATCGGGAATATAACTATCCGGGATATAGTAATCCACATCGATATCCAGCTGGGGCTTCAAGGGCTCTTTGGTTATCGTTCCCTTGAGCTGGGAGGTTTCCTGTTCCAGGAGCCGACAATACATATCAAAACCTACCGCGTGTATATAGCCATGCTGCTCGGCACCCAGTATATTCCCAGCTCCTCTAATTTCCAGGTCACGCAAGGCTATCCTTATTCCCGCCCCCAGTTCGTTAAACTCCCGGATGGCATTTAGTCTTTTTTGGGATGCCTCTGTAATCACTTTGTCCGGGCGGTAGGTTAGATATGCGTAAGCCACTCGGTTGGAACGACCCACACGTCCCCGTAGTTGATAGAGCTGGGCTAATCCCATATGATCAGCCATATCGATGATAATTGTATTGACATTGGGCATATCCAGCCCTGATTCTATAATCGTGGTACATAAAAATAAATCATATTTCCCTTGTACAAAATCCAGCATAGTTTGGGCCAGTTCTTCCTCTTGCATTCTCCCGTGCCCCACGCCGATCCTAATCCCCGGCAGTATTTGGCTTAAGTCTTCTTTTACCCGGAAAATATCCTGTATCCGGTTATGAACCACAAATACCTGACCTCCCCGGTTCACTTCGGCTAAAACTGCCTCCCGCACGATTTCTTCGTTGTATTCCATCACATAAGTGGTAATGGGATACCGCTCCGGAGGAGGGGTTTCAATAACACTCAAATCTCTAAGCCCGGTCAGCCCCATATGCAGACTCCTGGGTATGGGAGTGGCGGAAAGGCTTAATACATCTACCTGTTCTTTCAATGCCTTGATTTTTTCTTTCTGAGCCACTCCGAAGCGGTGTTCTTCATCTACCACCAATAATCCCAGGTTATGAAATTTTATGTCTTTGGACAGGAGGCGGTGGGTGGCAATTACAACGTCTACTGCACCCTTTTCCAGGTCGGCTACTATTTTTTTCTGCTGGCTGGCAGATTTAAAACGGCTCAAAACGTCGACATTGGTGGGAAAATTCTCAAAACGCTTTTTAAAGGTCGCACAATGCTGTTCAGCCAAAACAGTGGTAGG
This sequence comes from Firmicutes bacterium HGW-Firmicutes-15, assembly GCA_002840245.1. Lineage (GTDB taxonomy): Bacteria > Bacillota > Syntrophomonadia > Syntrophomonadales > Syntrophomonadaceae > PHAA01. The sequence goes on along the minus strand of PHAA01000011.1, from coordinate 37,618 downwards.
AACCAGGATAGCTACTTGTTTGCCGTCCATGACAGCTTTAAAAGCCGCCCTCAGAGCTACCTCGGTTTTGCCATAACCTACATCTCCGCAAACTAGCCGATCCATGGGTTTAGGATTTTCCATATCTCTTTTCACATCTATTATGGCTTTCAACTGATCTGGGGTCTCCTGGTAAGGAAAATCATCCTCGAACTGGGCCTGCCATGGAGTATCTGGAGGAAAAGCGTGTCCCTCTACCGTGGCCCGAGTGGCATACAGCAGAAGTAGTTCCTGGGCCATTTCCTGTATGGACTGGGTTACTTTTTGGCGGGTCTTCTCCCATTCTGGCCCCCCCAGTTTGCTTAAACGAGGTTCTTTATCCTCCGAACTGGAATATTTATGCAGCAAATCCAGCTTATCCACCGGCACGTAAAGTTTATCGGTGCCGGCATATTGCAGGAGTATATATTCGCGGGTTACCCCATCGGTCTCCACCTGGGTTACCCCCCGGTAAACACCTATACCATATTGTTCATGAACGATATAATCTCCTCGTTGCAAGTCTTCTGCCAGAATTCTCTGCTCCGCCCGCGGCTTGGAGCGGGCAGCCCGGGTGCTTTTCTTGCCCCAAACGTCGTGTTCGGTAACTATGACTAAATTTAGGGTTTGGCTTTCAAATCCGCGGGTATACTTATCGGAAATGAATTCTACCCCAGTCAGGTGCCGGTCGCTCAACTCCTGTCTCAGTTCCTCCCGCAAGGCTTCATTCCTGATAGCCAGCCTGACTGTGTATTTATGAATCAGCCATTCCCCCAAGCGGGTAAAAAGACTTTCGTAACGATTGTAGAAAGGTTCCATTTCCTTTTGCGATATATGTTCATAGAGTGCTACGCTGGCCTGCGGAATGTTGGCCGGGAAAAAGGAATGGTATACTACGCTATGTTTATCCAAGTCACCAACCAGCTGTTCGCGACTTAGCAATGCTAATTCCTTCCTGCCCGAATCCTCCTTACGCGCTTCCTTTATAAATTCGCGATATTTACGGCTCTGCTTGTCTAAGCTCTGGTAAACTTCGCGCGCTTCATCAAAAAATATCCGGCTTCTGGCAGGTAAATAGTCCAGGACTGTACTCTGAGGTTCATCACCAACTAGTTCATCAGCTGGACTAATTAGTACCTGCTCTTCTTTTTTTCCTGAACGCTGGGTGTTTAGATCAAAGCGTCGTATAGAATCCAACACATCTCCAAAGAACTCTATACGGCAGGGCTCAGGGTCACCAGTCGGAAAAATGTCCACCAGACCTCCTCGAACCGCCAGTTGACCAGGGCGAGTAACAGTGTCTGCCCGCTCATAACCTGCTTCTAGAAGTCTCTTTAATAAATCATATACTGATATTTCCTGACCCACTTTCAGCGCCAACATAGCCTTTCTCATTTTTACAGGAGAAATAATTTGATAGAGCAGTCCTCCAGGAGTGGTTATAATAAGAGCCTGACGGCGGGGGTGAAAAAGCAAATCCTGCAAGGTGGATATGCGTTCCACCTCCGTCTGGGAAGAATTTTCTTTCATAAACACAAAATCGCGGGCTAGAAACAGGGACACTTTATTGCTGCCCAGCAGACCCTTAAGCTCGCTGGCCAAATCATATGCCTGCTCTTCTCCAGGTACGATACAGAGCAGTTTGCCTTGGCTGCCCCGGTATAGTTCATGAAGAAGAAATGTTCGGGCTGCCCCCGACAAACCGCTTAACATTAAGTCTTTTTCACTGTCCAAACAATGATTTATCGAGTCCAACAACTCTATTTTCAAAATCTCTTCTTCCTCCCCACAAACTAGGCTTGTCACGGAAAATCTGCCGGCACGCTTGATACAGTTATTTCATGACAAGCCCTTAAAGGTGGACACCAAATAAATCGGCCTCCACGATAGATAGTATTCGGTTTATTCTGGTACTAACTGTAAAAGTGTTGGTTTAATGATGTGGGATTGGCAAGGCCCATCTCTAGGGCACATTCATCGCACATGCCCTGAACTTGTACCTCGCCTTCTTCGCCTTCCACCTCAACCAAACTAAACACTCGTTCACAGTACTCACAAATATAATAGATCTTCAAAATGCCCGCCCCTTCTATGGTTTTTCTCATATCTTTCCATACAAGGGTGACAAATATACCTGTTTCTTAAGGAACCGTTTTTAGCGGTTATTATTTTGCCATTCCTAATTGTACGCGTTCATGACCTCTGCTATACCTGTCGTTATCCATTTTTCCAAAGCATCCGCAGCATGTTTTATCGCTTGCTCCGCCAGTTCTTTTTCCCCGGCTGCAAATCTGCCCAAGACCCAGTCTACGGCCTCGCGCTCCTCAGGCCGGCCAATCCCAATGCGAACCCGGGCGAACTCCTGGGTAGCCAGTCTTTCGGCAATGGATTTCATGCCGTTATGCCCGCCGCTGCCGCCTCCAGCCCTTATCCGAAGGGTTCCCAGCGGGAGATCCATATCATCGTAAACCACCATCAAGTCAAGCAGTTCCAGTTTGTGCCAGTACACCAAGGGTTGTACCGATTTGCCGCTTAGGTTCATAAACGTCAGCGGTTTTACCAGCAATACCTTTTCGCCTTTTATCCTTATCTGACCAATAATGGCGTCAAACTTGCTCTCCTGTTTTTCCAGCGGATAGCGGGATGCCAGTTCTTCTAAAACCATATAGCCTACATTATGGCGGGTGTTTTTATATTCTTTTCCGGGGTTACCCAGACCCACGATTATCTTCATTGCAAACCTCTAATTACTGAATTTTCTGTGCAGGGGGACAGTTCTAACAAAAAAACCCGGTAAATACCGGGTTTATATGGTCTAAGCACTTGGTTGTGCTGGTTTTTCTTCCTTGACTTCGGGCTCTTCTACGGATGAAGCTAGAATGTTAGCAACAACAGTATCCGCGTCTTCCAATGCTTCCACGGTAGCTGGAAGGGCCAGGTCACCTAGAAGGACTTTACTGCCTATTTCCATGCCTGATATATCAAGGTTTACCACTTCGATCAAATCTCCCGGCAAACAGGATACAGGTATTTCTCGAACTATTAGCTGTAGGGCTCCGCCTTTTTTGATTATTTCTTCTTCCCCCACGAGGTGAATTCTTATCATACTGTTAATTTTCTCATCCATTTTTACGGTTAAGAAATCCACATGGGTTATTACTCCGCTGATTCGGTTCTTCTGTATCTCTTTCACCTGAGCCATAACTACTTGTTTTTCCCCTTCTATCTCCAGCGAGAATATTCCTCGGGTTCCAATATGGGTAAATACTCTGCTTAACTCTTTGTTGGCCAGTACGATAGTCAGGTTTTCTTTCCCTTTACCATAGATTACTGCCGGCACCAATTCATCTCGTTTCAATTGGTTGAGATACCCCGTAGTCTTTATCTCTCTTTTTTTACACTTCAATACCTGTGTCAATGCCATTATATCACCTTTTCCCTTTCTATTACAAAAACGTACTCGCCCCTTAGAGCTTCAACACGTTTTAAAACAACCCTATTTAATAACGATTTATTATAGCCTCTTCTTACTCCTCAAATAATTTGCTGACTGACAGGTCTTCGTGAATTCTTAATAAGGCTTCCCCTATAAGTGGAGCAATTGACAGCACTGTCAGGTTAGGCAGCATCTTTTCTCCCAATACCGGTATGGTATTGGTTACTATGATTTCCTTAAAAGGTGCCTGGGCCATTCTTTCAATTGCCGGTCCGGAGAAAACAGGATGGGTACAGCAAACATATACCTCAACAGCACCTTTTTGCATCATTACTTCGGCTGCGGTACAGACCGTGCCAGCAGTATCAATAATATCGTCAATGATGATTACGGATTTACCCTCGACTTCACCAATTACATTCATAACCTCCGACACATTAGGGGCCGGTCGTCTTTTGTCAATGATCGCCAGCGGTGCACCCAGCCTTGCTGCCAGGTCGCGTGCCCGGGTAACTCCTCCCACATCCGGTGATACCACTACCGCCCTATCACCCAATTTTTTTCCTTTAATATGTTCGGCTAGGGTTGCTACTCCGGGCAGATGGTCCACAGGTATGTCAAAAAAGCCCTGTATCTGTGTAGCATGAAGATCCACGGTTACAACTCGGTCAGCTCCTGCCTGCACGATAAGATTAGAAACCAGCTTGGCAGTTATTGGATCCCGGGCCCGACTCTTGCGATCCTGCCTGCCATATCCAAAATAGGGGATAACCGCATTGATGCGTCCTGCTGATGCCCTTCTCAAAGCATCAATCATAATGAGCAACTCCATCAGGTTTTCATTGCCGGGTGAGCAGGTGGGCTGGATAGTAAATACATCCACACCACGTACACTCTCGTGAATCGCCACACTAACTTCACCATCAGAGAAATGTGATACAGTGCCCTTAGCCAGCGACATCCCCAAGTAATCTCCTATTTCCTTAGCCAGATAAGGGTTAGCATTCCCTGTAAACAGTTTCATCCTGGATGCCTTCATACTACCTATCCCTCCATTTAGATATAAGAGTTCTTACTTTTTCGCTGCACCCTTACTCCTCTTTTTCAGGTTCTTTTGTTCGGCCCGTTCCACTGCCAGGGTGTTGGCTGGAACGTCACGGGTAATGGTAGATCCTGCTCCGGTAACGGAATTTGTTCCTATCTTAACCGGGGCTACCAGGTTGGTATTGCTGCCTATAAAGACTCCGTCTTCCAAGACGGTTTCCCATTTATTTATGCCATCATAGTTGCAGGTAATGGTGCCAGCCCCAATGTTGACTCCCTTACCCACTATGGCATCTCCTATATAGCTTAAATGCGGAGCTTTGCTTCCTTCTCCCATGGTTGACTTTTTTATTTCTACAAAATCCCCGACCTTTACACCTCGATGCAGTATCGCCTGTGGTCGTAAATAGGCAAAGGGGCCGATAGTACATTCATCACCTACCTGGGCCTCTTTAATACGGGAATTTTCGATGAGGACATTATTACCAATGATGGAAGATGTTATGCGGGTTCCGGGTCCAATCTCACAGCCGCTTCCAATCACGGTGCGGCCTTCAATTATAGTACCAGGATAAATGATGGTGTCAATAGCAATTTCAACCTCGCTATCGATGAAAGTAGAGCGGGGGTCTATAATGCTTACCCCGTTTCTCATCAATGCTTCATTTTTGCGCCGCCTTAGTATCTCTTCTGCCTGAGCCATTTGAACTCGGTCGTTGACGCCATATATGTCCTCCCGGGCATCCATCCGGAATATCTCTACCTTTTTACCTTCATCCTTAAGGATTTGCAGAATATCAGTCACGTAATACTCGCCCTGAGCGTTACTGGCGCTGATACCAGCTAGGGCGGAAAAGGCATCCTGCACCTGTAAACAATACATACCCGAATTAATCTCGCGGATTATCTTATCTGCTTCGCTAGCATCTTTTTCCTCAACTATTGCCTTAAAAGATCCACTGGCATCTCTTATTATCCGACCGTAACCATAAGGATCCTCCACCTCGGTAGAAAGAACTGTGGCCACAGCCCCGCTTTCCCTGTGGTAATCAATAAGTCCCTGTAAGGTCGCCGCCTGCAGTAGGGGAGTGTCTCCGGCCAATACTAGGATAGTCTCATCCTGGCCGACCTTTTCTTGAGCCTGCATTAAGGCATGTCCTGTTCCCAGTTGTTCTTCCTGAACTGCAAACTCTACCACCCCGGGGGCAAATAAATCTTCTACGGCTTGACGCCCGTGCCCCACTACCAGGACAATCCTTTCAACTCCCACTTGTCTCGCTGCATCTGTTACATGAACCACCATAGGCTTTCCGGCCACCCGGTGAACCACCTTGGGAAGCTGGGAACGCATGCGTACCCCTTTTCCAGCAGCCAGTATTACCGCAGTAAATTTCACTTTTATTATACCTCTCCTTATTATGCCTAATTATTTCCGAGCATCTCTGCCGGATTTTGTCCTACTGTATTATACCCTTTTATCATAGTGGCTGTAAAAATAAAAACCTTAGCGGCTGAAATTAATACCGCCCAGGTATTCTTGTGCCAACTGAAGGTCACAGGGTTTATCGACGTCCACACCTACTTCAGCATAAGACGATATGATTCCCTTGCCCCGTATACCTACTACTTCATAAAATCTTTTTTCCGCCATTTGAATGCTGAGCCGCCCAAGTAAATATTTCCATACTAGGCTTACTCCAAATAACCTCGCCATAGCCAGTGGGTTTTTTCTTCTATAGAACAATTTCACTCCCATTTCCAAGCAGGCTGAGATCAGTTCGGAACGAACTAAAAATAGGTTTCCTCCAGTGAAGACTCCTTCTTTTAGTCGCACATAGGTGCGTACCACACCTGGATATTTGCGCTCATTGACCTCCTTGCAGGTTAGCGGGTAATAGAAATCGGCCTTACTCGCTTCGCAACAAGTCAGGAAGTCCTCTATGGCTTCAGAAGTAATAAAAGGAACATCGGTGGGTACAACCAAGACTTTGTCACTTAATCCCTTGCCCTCCAGGATTTTCACCGCATGGGCAAAGCTGTCAATGGCGTTTTCGCCTCCCTCTACAAAAAAGAGTTTGTCTTCACGGGGTAATATATTGCGCAGAGCCTCCACCGGTCCGCTAACTATTATATTGCTGATGGCTGGCGTAGCGCGTAAAGCACTGTAAACGTAATATATCATGGGATAGTTGCCGATAATTATCAGGGCTTCATTATCATAGGGGGCAATCTTTTTTAGTTCACTGCTGTTTTCGCCACCAGCGAGTATGACAGCATCGTATTGCATCTTTCTACCTCCATTATTCTCTTATAGAAAGACCTTCCTTTTTCAAACATTCTATGAGAACATTTTCGGCATTTTCAATGTGTTCCTGCGCCACGTGCCGAGCTATTTGAATGTCCCGGGACTGGATAGCCTCAACTATTTTCTTATGTTCATCCAGGGATTCTTTATTCCTGCCCGGAAAGGACAGCGAGGTTAGCCTAAACCTCTGAATCTGTTCACGAAGATTGCTAATGATAGAACTAAGCCTCTCATTGCGGCTGGCTTTGTACATCAATTCATGAAACTTAGTATCAACCTCTACCAGCTTGCCAATATCATTTTGGGTAATAGCCTCCCTCTTCTCGACCAGCAGTCTTTCCATATCCTCCAGCTCTTCCTCTGTGATTCTATCCGCTGCCAGCCCAGCTGCCAGGCCTTCCAGAGCAGCTCTAATTTCAAAGACATCGGCGATATCTTTGAAGGAAAGATCAGAAACATATGCTCCTTTGCGAGGCACCATTACAATAAAGCCTTCCAGTTCCAGCTTGCGCAGAGCCTCACGAATAGGCGTGCGCGATACCCCTAATTCCTCTGCCATCTGTATCTCCATCAGCCTCTCCCGGGGCTGCAAAATGCCGCTCATAATGGCACTCCTGATGGCATCCAGAACTAGTTCGCGCAAGGGCTTGTAAGAATCGAGATTTACTGGGCTAAGACGTTTCTCCTGCATTTTAATCACCTCTATTATATGATGAGACCAGATAGGCTTCTCTATACTGGTCTTTTATGAGGTCCCAGGCTTGCTGGGCCCGTTCCTGACTGGCAAAAACTCCTATGACACTCGGGCCGCTTCCGGACATCAGCGTTTTAGTTGCCCCTAGTGTATCCAGCTTAGTTTTTATAATCTCAATCTCAGGACACATATCCAGGCTGACTGTTTCCAGAACATTTATCATCTGCCCTACTATTCCTATCATATCATATTTATGCCAAGCTTCAAGAAAAGCCGTATTGTCAGGTGAATTCTTTACCTTTTCCACTCTAAAATCCCGATACACTGCTCCGGTGGAAAGTTGATAATCAGGTTTTACTAGCAGCATTGCTAGCTGAGGACCTTTCCCCAGATCTGTCAGTATCTCACCCCGCCCCCGAGCCAGAGCGGTTCCCCCCAGCAGACAAAAAGGAACATCCGAACCAATGGCAAGGCCCAATTTCATAAGTTCTTCCTTTTCCAATCCCAGATTAAATAATTCGTTAATGCCAATCATCACCGCTGCTGCATCAGTGCTTCCGCCTGCCAAACCGGCACCTACTGGTATATTCTTCTCTATAAATATTTGTAGTCCTTCTTTTATGGAAAATTTTGTATATAGCAGCTGAGCAGCCTGAAAAGCCAAGTTTTCTTCATTATCTGGGATCAGCTGGCTGTTACTTTCTGCCCTTATACCTTGCCCTCCAACCTGCAGATAAATTTTATCCCGAAGGCTAATCTGCTGCATTACGGACTCCAATTCATGATATCCATCTTCCCTTTTCCCTAGGACCTTCAGGGTCAGGTTTACTTTGGCCGGGGCTTCTATCTCCAACTGTCTCTTCATCCAATTGAGCTCCTCACCATTTTTTTCTAATTATATCCTGAGCTCGATTAAAAAGGAACGGATGTAAACAACTCAACTTCGCAGTTGACTGATAATGCGCAGCAGCAAATAATCTGATGACATTCCCCTACAACGATAAACGGGAGAACGGGTTTGTGCTGTTGACCGAAGCTGGGTAGACAAATTCAGCAATTCTGCCAGCTCCAGGCAGCTAAGGTGTGGGGACACACCTCCAACGAGGAATGTCCCCGTATGTGCTCAGGCTGTCAACTGCTTGCCAAATGAGTTCCTGAGGGTACCCGGCCAACCGCCCATCCATGGGCGGTGCCCGGCTCACCCTACGGGTACTCCCAATGCTCCCTTTGGTCGCGAATTAAGGTTGCGGAACGTCCTGTTCCTCGCCCTCCTCCACTCATCTGTCTTCACAGGACAGCACGGCCTCCTGCGCAACGTCGCCTGCACAATTGCTAAATTTGTCCTGTGCATCTGAACTTCTTTGCTAATATAGTTTTCTTTTAAGGCACTATTATAAAACAGGGTAAGTGGGAACACCAGCATCTCCGTCCCTTTCCAGCAAGATTTTTGTAGATTTTATAGCGCGACAGATTTAGTAATTATGCTGGCGACCTAGCGGAGGAGGCCGTTCTACCCTGCGAAGACGGGATAGCGTAAGGGGACGAGCGACAGGACGTCGCGCAACCTTACTCCGCGACCAAAGGGAGCATTGGGAGTACCCGCAGGGTGAGCCTGTCATCGACCAAGGATGGGAGATTTGACAGGGTGCCCCTGGAGCTCTCCCGGCAAGCAGCTGGTAGAACGAGCACATACGGGGACATTCCTCCCTAGAGGTGTGTCCCCACACCGTAGCTGATGGGAGCAAGCAGAATTACTGAATCTGTTAGCCCCAGATAACAGTCAACATCTAACACCTGGTATCCTTATCTCTCAGTGCTTCACCAGCTTGCTGCGCAGTATCTTTGAATAATGCACCATTAATATTATTGTTCTTGGCCTACCTTTACCCCTTTGTTTAGCAGTTCCAGGCATTTAAAGGTGACCTGGGCTTGCTGGGGAGTGCTCAAGCTTAGTCCTTGATCTGACGATGATACCAGGCAAAGCGGCGGGAATAAAACGCACCACCAATTCTTGCCTTGACCTTCTCCGATTACAACTCTTACCGCTTGGTATCTTCCCGAAGGGAATACCATGTTTCCATAAGATTTGGTGGGGAAATCATATTCACCCACATTTACTTCTACGGGATAATCATAACCGTTGGCATGTATTTTCGCTTCGGCTGCCGCTTTAATACGGGGAATGTCTTGCTGCGCCATTTTCCTTGCTTCATCTGCATCCTCAACACCCGTAAATTCTTGCTTCATCATGGCAACAATATCGTCTTTAACAGCGATTTTGAGGGCTTGATCCGCAGGGTCGTCACTATTGGCTATTACATGCAGGCGAAGTACACTCTGTGCAAGAGGCTCGCCCTGATTAGCCACTACCATTCCTACTGAAAAAACGCCCGCTATAATTATAATAATTCCTAATATCCTTTTATACATAATAAAAATCCCTCCCTGTACTTTTCATTATTACCGGGAAGGATTCATTTTAAACCTGTTGCAAAAATACCTAAAATACAGTTTCGCCGCTTAGAAAGGATCTGGTTCTTTCATCCTGAGGCTGCTCGAAGATATCCTTAGCGCTGCCTCGCTCAACCATTTTTCCATCCCACATAAAAAAGACCTCGTCCGCTAGCCTGCGTGCTTGAAACAGATTGTGGGTTACCAGGATAATGGTAGTCCCCAACTCCCGGTTGATGAACCGTACGTGGCGTTCTATTTCTACCGCACTCTGCGGATCAATATTAGCAGTAGGTTCGTCTAGAAATAACACCCTGGGTTCCACCGCCAGGGCACGAGCGATGGCTACCTTTTGCCGTTCTCCTCCGGACAGGTTGCGAGCATCCGCCGCAATGAAAGCAGACATACCCAGTAATTCCAGGCTTTTTTCAACTGCAGCGCGGATTCCTCGCTCAGGCATTCTTCTTATTTTTAAGCCGTAAGCAACATTGTCATAAACATTCCCCTCAAACATGAAGGAGGTCTGGGTAACCATGGTCATCTGCCTCCGTAATTTAAGCAACTGCTCTTTACCCCAATGAATATCTTCACCTAGAATATTAACAGTTCCCGTATCATTCCTGGTAAGCAGACCCATAATTCGCATCAGAGTGGTTTTTCCCGATCCGTTAGGTCCCAGTATGGCGCAAATCTTTTGCCCATGAATATTAATTTCTTCTATATGCAAAACTTCACGCTGACCGTATCGTTTTATAATTTTATGTAATTTGAATACCGGCGTCATTCTTAAAAGACCTCTTTTCCAAGAGATTAATTAACACAATAATGGAAAAGGAAATTACCAACAATATAATACCGATGCCAATAGCCCGACTGTCCTCCCCCATCCTGGTTTCTAAAACAATTGAAGTGGTTAATACCCTAGTACTGCCTTCAATATTACCACCCACCAACATAACTGCTCCTACCTCCGCCACCAACCGACCTAGGGCGGTGGTAAGGGCTGCAATAATGCCCATGCGTGATTCCCGGATAATGGCCCAGGCCGCCTGACGTCGCGAGGCTCCCAGGGTTACCGCGGTATCATAAACCTCTTGTCGTTGTGCCATAACTGTCCGCGCGGTCAGGCCGCAGATTATTGGAAATGCCAGCAATATCTGAGCACATATCATGGCAGTAGGAGTAAACAACAATTGAAACTGCCCCAAGGGTCCACGGGTAGTCAAAACTAAATAGACGATGAGACCCGCCAAAACCGGTGGTAGTCCCATAAAGGTGTAGGTGATATTTAAAAACAGTCTTCGGCCTGGTACCTCCTTCAAGGCTAACGCAGCTCCGAGGGGTATCCCCAGGCAGGCAGCAATGAGCAGAGCACTTAAAGATACCTGCAGTGATACCAGGGTAATCTGGATGATCTTCGGATCCATAGACCATACCAGCATTAAACCTTCTTTTAAACCTTGAATTATAATGTCCATGAGCATCCTCCCTACCAGGACTAGACTAAAAGTAAAATAAAAGCCAGTGAAAAAGTCCGCTAGTTGCAGCTGGACTTTTCACCGGCTGTTTTCCAAAATATTATTTTATAGCATCTGGTATAAACAAGGACTGTCCGTATTTATCCTTGCCAAAATCAGCGATCATTTTCTGTATCTTTTCGGAGGTAATCCAATCAACGAACTTCATAGCGCCATCATAATCTACATTAGCAAACTTAGCCTTGTTGACTGCGATAACTCCATAAGGATTGAGTAATGGTTTGTCCTTCTCTACCATAATCTCCATCTTATATTTATCCTTCAGGGCCAGGTAGGTTGCACGGTCAATCAGAGTATAGCCCTTCATTTCATCAGCCATGCGGAAGGTATCTCCCATGCCTTTGCCTACGTTTTTATACCAGTCGCCCGCTGGTGTAATCCCTGCTTTTTTCCACAGATCCAATTCCTTGGTATTGGTTCCCGACTTATCACCGCGGGAAAGGAAGGTTGCTTTGGCCTGAGATATTTTAGTTAATGCTTTAGCCGAATCGGTCTCACCCTTGATTTTTGCAGGGTCATTGGCTGGCCCAATAATAATAAAGTCGTTATGCATTACATCCTTGCGATTAACACCGAATCCATCGGTCACGAACTTGTCCTCCGCTGCCCGGGAGTGAACTAATAGTACATCAACATCGCCTTTGGCACCCATTTCCATAGCTTGTCCGGAGCCAACAGCAATAACATTAAGCGTGTAGCCGGTATCCGTTTTAAACTGGGGAACTAGGACATCTAACAGTCCGGAATCCTGGGTACTGGTAGTGGTAGCCATCTTCAATATTTTTTCGGGAGCGGGCTCCGGAGCTTTGGCGGCTTGTTTAGAAGCACAACCTGCCAAACTAACAAACGCGAATAATAGCATGAGTATTAGAGCTAAGCTTTTCTTTTTCATTTGATCCAATCCTCCTTGATAATTTCTAGAAATTCAATTACTACAAACAATACTATTTTCCTTAGCAGATTGATTGGCCCAAAATAAACAGGCCCACAACTGCAAAGGCAATGAAGACCCATTGGATTTCTCTATGGCATCTCTCCTTTCCTCATTGGGAGGCGTTACCGTTTCCAGCCACACCCTATTGGTTCATATCTCATTGCCGTGCAGACATTAGCAATATGAACTCGGAGACCATTATTTAACTCTATATTACTATGTTAACCAAAATACAAGTTTTTAACAAGGGTCAGCTGATATATAGAGCGGATTAGCTATAAAACAATTAATACCGACCAAAAATATTTGGTTCGCAAAGTAATTATTTGATATAAGATAGATATATAAGAAATAGGTAAATTGAAAAGGAGTTGAAAGACATGGGGGTTATTAATATCAAGGGATCGGATCTATATTACCATCACCATTCTGGAGATAAGCTGCCGGGCAGCTTGCTATTTATTCATGGCGTTGGAGGTAGTCACGAAGTGTGGTCCCTTCAGATGAATCTAGGAATTAATAGCATTGCGATAGACTTGCCCGGACACGGCCAGTCGGGAGGCAAGCCTGGAGAAAGTATTGCCGAATGTGCTGCCAGCGTGGCAGATTTCCTATCAGCGCTCCAACTCCCCCGTCCTTTATACCTAGTAGGTCACTCAATGGGAGCCGCCATAGCCATGACCTGTGCTCTTAATTATCCCGAAGGACTGGATGGCATCATACTAATTGGAGCTGGACAGCGCATGAAGGTAATGCCAGCTCTATTAGATGCTCTGAGCCAGGGCAAAAATGACCCCGGCTTCATCCGCATGGCTTTTTCTCCTCAAACTTCGTCTACGACCGTAGAAGAGATGGTAAAGACTTTTGCTGCAGTGGCACCATCTATCCTATATACAGATTTTAATGCCTGCAATGAATTAGACGTAAGCCACGAACTGGATAAAATCAGCTTACCCGCTCTGGTCATAGTTGGAGCAGATGATAAACTCACCCCACTTAAACTATCCCAGTACTTATGCAGCAATATCAGCAATTGCACCTTGGAGATTATTGCGGATGCTGGCCATTTCGTCATGTTAGAAAAACCGGAGGAGGTAAACCGACTAATTAGCGAATTCTTATTATAAACCCCGTGATTATTGTTACGATCCTTTAAGTTTAGAATATGGACATTTTTTCTATTTGCTGTTGACAGAACATCTGTTTGGTTTTAAAATAGCTTTACAGAACTTATGTTCTTATTTCATCAATAAAGGGGCGTGCTGTTATGTTTGCAGATTTTAGTAAAAAGGAATTTATCCACACTGCGGTAGGCGCGATAGCTATGATTATTATTGGCTACCTATCAATGCTAGGGGTATTGTTGGTACTTTAGGAAGAGCACAAAACACAGCAGGGCCCCCCTTTTTAATTCTTATCCAGGGGAGCCCTTATTATGCTCATTGCATAATAGTATATTGCGCTAGCCTTTATCATTATCCTGCTTGGCCAGGTATTCTCTTATTATCATTCTGACCAGTGCACTGCGCGATATTTGGTTTTTCTTGGCCAATTCTTTTATTTCATCAACTTGTATTTTCGTCAGATAGAACGTTGCATGTTCGAATTGATCTGTTGCCAATTAAATCCCTCCCCTGCCAGGATTTTTTACTATGCTAATTGGATGTATTTTATGCCTAGTATATGTTGGTCGGGGAGATTTTGTTACAGCCTTACAGTAATCCTCTTTTAAGTTCAGCGATATTCTCCCTCATTACCCGGCGCCCGGCTCTTATAATCAGAGGCGCATCTTTCATATCGGTCAGACTGATGTCTGCTACTCCCGGATATAAAAGCATATCCGCAAAAAACTTTTCCTCTGCATCCGATGTTTCGAAGGTCATAATACTCAAGGTGCGAGAAATGATTTGTGGTATGCCGTTCACTTTGGTCTGGTAAGTCTCTTTACCCAGGTTTATTGCCAGGGCATAATCTGCACCCATCCATTTGTTGACATTAACCGGGACGATATCTTTCAGCCCTCCGTCCACCATCTGCATCCCTTGGAAGGGTTTAGGTTGAAAGGTAACTGGAATGGAAACACTGGATCGCACCGCTTCGCTCAAGAGGGCATCCCGGATAATAATAATGTCTTCATCTTCGATGTCCATCTGCTGGTTGGTAAATATAATCTTGCGACCGCTATCTATATCACACGAAACTATGGCTAGCGGCAGCTCAATGTCCATGAGGCTTTTCCCGCAGGTAAGATGGTAAACCAGTTTCTCAATCTTATCCCCCATAACGATTCCATCTAGACTGTATTTATATCCAGGAATTAGGAGATTCAAGAAATACTTTAACACACCCATGATGTTATAATCCAAGTAATCCCTGGGCGTCAGCTTGGTCACTACTTCCTCTATTTGATAAGGCGATAGCCCACTGGCATAAAAGGCAGCAATGATGCTTCCCGCGCTGGTCCCAGATATAAAATCAGGTTTGATGCCGTTATCGCTGAGAACTTGCAGGACTCCTATATGGGCCAGTCCTTTTAACCCCCCACCCCCGAGGGCTAATCCTAGGCTTTTCATGGATTTTCACCTCTTTATGAATTCCCATTTTTACTTCAAAGCTTGCCGGAGACCCGCCCGGCAAAATCTAAATTCAGCGGTTGCACTTTCTAACCATATAGTTTGAAACTGTCTGGGTGTTCTGGTTGTACTGGCCTTTCAACTCCTGCCAGAAAACCCTATAATCTTCTACCTTCTCCTCCTTCTGGAAATTAGCAATTCGTTTCTCCAGTTCTTTTTGTTGCACCAGAATTTCCTCCAAGTTTTTGCGCATACGATTTTTATCCGAACGGCTTATAGGCGATTGAATAATGGATAACACCTCCATTTGTTCCTTTAATAGCAATGCCCGGCCTAAATAGCCGAGCATTGTTAGGGGAATCACTCTCTAGCAGTCTACTTCGGGATCCAGTTCTCCATAGACAATAACGTCATGCCACTTGCCCAGTTTGTCAATGATATCAACATAGACTAGTAATTCCAGACAGGTTCCGGGTTGCCTCAGACCATCCTCGTCATCTTCACGATAATGATGATGACACGGGCTGTGATGATCTTCACAGTTGCCCCTAATATCGTAGTCAAAGTCCCAGTTACACAGGATAACCTCGGATGAATCGATCTCACTTCTAAATTCTTCGGGAGTCAGGGGCGGGTCAAACTCGCTTAGCTCAATGGTTTCCTCATAAATGTTGTCGGGTATCGTATAAACTTGATATTCAGTATCGGGTGCGGTTCCAACAATAAGAACCAGGATCAAATCAAAGTCAATTGTGATTTTCACCTTGTTGAAGTTAAGGATTTCAGTAGCGCTATTCACCTTAATCTTGAAATCATCTACTACGCTAACATAGCCTCCAACAGCAGCACTGGGTATACATTGGGTCATTTCCAGAACCTTGGCTCCTTTTTCGATGTACTTGGCCTTAATCACCTTCGCCCACAAATCCAGCCTACAACCCTCCGGGTATTCACATTTCAGCATGTTACTTTCCCCTCCTTTTTTCTCTAATATCTTCTGTCGCGTCACCGCAAACAGTGCAGAAATTTGTTCTTTAAATTTCTAAGATATAGTATGAAAGAAGGTTACATTGTGTGATTACCCGGATAATAAATATCATATTTTTTCCTGGCTTCCAGGACTTGTCACTGAATGGCATCCTGATTAGGTTTAAGCCTATCTCAGAGGGTTTACAGGCTGTTCATAAGCATCCGCTTAATCCTCTGACCCAGCTTGAATTCCTCGCCGCCCATGGCAAGCGGTGGCAATGTTTTTTTGCGGTTCTCATTCTGAGGTTTTTCATAGGTACAGATGAGCAAGTCTTTACGGGTGATGGCATCCCGCAATTTTTCCACCAATTCTAGAGATCTGCTTAGCTCCGAGCTTAGAGCAACATTTCGGTTTTCAGCCTTCTTTATTCCCCGCTGCAGACTCATTAGGTCTCTCTCATAAAGAAATAGCTTGCGGTTCAGCTTTTCGTTGTCATTACGTACCCGGTTAATTTCCATTTCCATACCCTGTAAATCATTTTCCGGCTCCTCGTTACTGATTTCCATCTCTTCATCCGCATATAGCTTTACTACCTGTTCCCGGACAGCGAAAATCATGTAGCTTAGAGAATAGCTGATTATCAGTTCATTTCCCTGCATTTCTCCATCCCACTTCAAATCTTGTATTTGGATAATAAAACCCGCATCCTTTTCCTTTTCGAGTGATCGGTCAAACTCCCTGAGGGCTACGCGATCTTTTATTATCTCCTGACGGCTGATTAGCTGGGTATGCCCCGTTTGATCTTCCAGAAGTGCAATTATTTCCAAGTTCATCCGGGCTTCCAAGATATTACCCTGCCACTCTATCCGGGGATTCTTTATTTTTACCTTTATGTCTTCCATTCGTTTATATATTTGATCAGTTCCAAGCCGGCTCTCTCGCTGACAGATGCAAGGAGCAACCAAGCTAGCAACGATTACCGGAGACCACAAACTAATGTCCTGTGTCACCCTATCACCTCTTACTTAGATTAAATATTAAATATTAATTTAGTATTAAATTTATATGGCTCGTAATTGGTAAGTATGATACTTAGAGCTTTTTACTAGTCCCTTAACACAAAAAAAGAGGCTGCATCTGAGATGCAGCCCTGATTATTTATCGTTTATGCGTTTGCCGAGGCTATTCTAATTTCCGAGTCTTGTTTGTCATATACGAATAATTCAACGGTCTCAGTAAGTACATCCGCGTAACTATAGGAAACCTTCCTTACTACTTTGCGTTCACTTAACCTTACGACGAATATGTTAGGGTATAAGGAATCTAATACCCCTTCCCTCTCTATTATGCGGTTTCTTCCCCGGTTGGCTTTCAGTCTGACTTTGCTCCCTACGAAAAATTCCAGATCTTTTTTTATTTCCGAGATCGCTCTAGGAGAATTCACACTACCACCCTCTTTATTCAATATGTTCATTATGATACACCATTCAGACTACCATGTCAACATCAAAACAAATAGTATATAAAAAAACAATGATAGTGTCAATAAAATAATAAAGCATTTTTATTTTTATCAAGACTTGCCATGTATATTAGGGGGCAAAGGCATTGACCAGGCGAGCAACATCCTCTATGCTCAGATTTTCCGGCCGGAGATTTGTTGCCAGCCCTAGTTCCTGTAATATACTTTCAGTTACTCCCTTATCTAGTTTAAAAAAGCTACTAGCGATATTAAGGATGGTTTTTCTTCTTTTTTGAAAAGCGATTCGGAGCAGGTCTCTAAAGACCTCTTCATGGTTCACTAAAACCCTTTTCGCTCTTTGCGGAATTATCTTTAAAACTGAGGAATCTACCTCTGGCTGGGGAAAGAAACAATTGCGGGATACATTCATAACATGCTGTACATCCGCATAGTAAGCAGTGGTCAAGGTAAGCCTTCCATATGTCTTGTTTCCAGGTACGGCCAGAAGCCGTTCGCCTACTTCTTTTTGCATTAGGAGAGTGGCATCTTTCATATTGGGGCAATTCTCCAACAGTTGAAAAAGAATAGGGGTAGTAATATTGTAGGGAATATTAGCACAAACCTGGTAGGAAACCATTTCGTCCAGTTCAAAAGCATTTTTAATTTCAGCTTCGATGTCTATCTTGAGGACGTCCCGGAATAGGAACTTGACGTTGCTATTTTCGCTCGCCAGTTCCTTTAGTGCCGGTTCCAGGCTAGTATCTATCTCTATAGCTAAGACTCCACGACTGCGAGCCGCCAGCTCCTGGGTTAAGCCCCCCAGACCCGGTCCAATTTCGACTAGGTATTGTTCTGGCGTAATAGCACAGGAATCAGCAATCTTGGACAGTACATTCCGGTCCAATAGAAAATTCTGCCCCAGTCTCTTTTTAGGGAACAGTCCATATTTCTTCATTATGTTTTTAGTTACAGACGGGGAAGCTCTATCTAGCATCTACTTTACCTCACTTAAATTAATCAATTCATTATACTACAAACAACCACAGAAAAACCCGGGGTATAAACGCCCGGGTTTTGGACCATTCATTAATCTGTACTTATTGCGACCGTATGTTTTTGTCTAGCTCCTCAATATCCTGCGCATAGCTCTGTATTGGTTTGCCTTGGATGATACCTGCGGCTACATCCTGTAATTTCTTAATCATGTCTGGATTGGTGGTAACCAAGACCTCATTTACCATTTGATTATCCGCCATTATTTTAGATTTCACTTCATCTTTGATGGTCATTTCCTTCGTTTTATCTTGCATCATTTTTGGATCAATATTTAAGCCTACCATAACCACTAGTTTATCAGCCATTGTATTAAGAACGGTTACATCTGTGCTAGTAGTAGGACTGGGAGTAATTGTCTTTCCTGACACTTCCGAAACGGCAGAAACAACCACTGTGGCCTTTGTAACCCCATTTACTCCCATAGCTAGATTGGAAAAGCGGTTGGCCATGACCCTGTTACCAGCATCATTGGTCTGCTGAGGAGTATTCATCTGGGTATCAGGTATGTTTTCAGGTACTACCGGTTTCTTGGCCGTCTTTGCACAACCGCTCACCAAAAGGCTCGCACACAATAAAACACACAATAAAAATACCAATACTTTTTTCAAATTAACTTCACCTCCATATTATCTCCTGACTATAGTCTTTAATGAATAACGGTATTTCAACCCAAGTAATAAGTGGAAATAATAACAAAAGTAGGGATACATATATGAGAATGTATCCCTACTTTCAATTTAGTAATTTTGCAATTAACTCATGAAGTATTTTACTAAGGCAAAATGTAGACCTTCACATTATTCCGACGTCCCCAATTCACACACTGGGAATACTCTTCCATGAAGAGGTCTATAACATTGCCCTTGACTGCACCGCCGGTATCGGCGGCCATAGCGTATCCATAACCTTCAATATACAACTTGCTGCCCAGAGGAATCACCTGCGGATCGACCGCTACCATTCCCACAGCTGGGTCCTGACCAGTCGCGGTGCGATAACCAGTATAAGTATAGGCTGTAGCCTGCATGTAGCGGGCCTCCCGAAAATCCAGGCGCTCTCCGCCACGAGATACGGAGGTAATATTGCCCATAGCCACAACCTTTTTCTCAGGCTGAACCAGAGTTTCCATCTTGACCAGAGTACGTTTAGCCTCCTGGCCGTTGTAATAGGTTACCCGTAATGTGTTACGGGCAATGCCGTTCTTCCCTGCTTGTAAAGTTCTGCTTAAACCCATCTCTAAGGTTGCATCAGTGGTTCTTTCCACCTGATAGGGCATTTCTTTATCTTCGTTGATTTCTTTTTCAGTTACCCTAATTACTTCAATTTCCTGTTGGGGAACCACCGTCGTAACCGGCAGGGTTTTCACGATGTCTTTATCCCCTAAATTAAACCCTGCTAAGGCAATCGCCTCTTTGATGGTAATAGGGGTAGTGTAGATTTCCTTACTTATTCCATCTGCCAGCACCTTTACATTGAATGCTCTGGTAACCGTGATCACCATATTTTTTTTGACAGCACTGTCACGGGATGGCTCTACTATATCTTTCCCTTCTAGCTTTATTTCGTTCTTGTCTAGAATGCTACCCACGGTTCCCGCAAATAACACTCTGCTCTTTATCAACTTTCCATCAACCTCAATTGCAACTGGCTTTTGCATGGCATAAACCAAACTACCCAGAAGCAAGCCCAGAGTTAGTATGCTGGCGATCAGGATAATCCCTTTCTTAGACCAGACAATACTCATGCAATTCCTCCTTTAACTCAATATCACCCATAAGGAAAATATTGAACTACTTCTATTCTATGCTTAATAGTACAAAAATGTCAAAATCATTGGTACTTTTTGTCTTACATTCATTATTTTCCCACGAGCTTTTGTAGACATAGCTTTTAATATTATTATCCTTTGATTTAAATTTTATTCCTAAAAATACAAATTGTTTGTAGAAAGAAATATATTTCCAAAAAAAGATTAGGGCTTATTCCGCCCTAATCATGCAAATTTATTCATTTGAAGACATTTTTCTAGTCTTTTATACGATATACTTCCCTGGCATTACGACCAGTTAGGTACGCAATTTCATCCGGGTGCTGATTGCGAAGCTCAGCCATTTTCTGTACTACAAAGCGAACATGAGCCGGCTCATTCAGTTTGCCTCGCAATGGTTCCGGGGTCAAGTAGGGGCAGTCTGTTTCAACCAAGAGCCGATTCTGAGGTATTTTGGTTGCTACCTCTTGAGCCTTCTTAGCATTTTTGTAAGTCAAGGGACCCGCAAAGGATATATAAAAACCTTCCTTAATCGCCTCCATTGCCAAGGGCAGGTTACCGGAGAAACAATGCATTATCCCCCCATTTTTACCAGCCCTTTGTTTTTTTGCAATGTCTATTACATCTTGATTAGCATCTCGGTCATGAACTATAATGGGTTTCCCTATCTCGTGGGCTAGCTTTATCTGCTCTATAAAGGCCTCTTTCTGCTTATCCCGCGGGGAAAGGTCGCGATAATAATCCAGACCTATTTCTCCGATAGCTACTACTCTAGGGTCTTTGGCCAAATTCCTGATTTTTCCCAACACCTCGGATGTCAGCGTTTGCGCATCATGGGGATGTATCCCTACCGCTGCATATATCTGCTTGTACTTCCGTGCCAGCAAGACTGCTTCCTGGGAAGATGCCAAATCATAGCCAACGCAGATTATCTTTTCCACTCCTACCTCTTTGGCGCGACCGAGCACATTCTCCAGGTTTTCCCTCAACTTCTTGTCCTGCAGATGTGCATGGGTATCAATTATCATCAAGTTCTCTCTCCCCTCCATGACTTATCGCGTAACAACTGCACCAAGGCCCTCAGCTATTTTACGCGATTGCCTGAGGCAATATCTTTTGTAACGGTTAAGGCATCCACATATTGATCGTCTGACGCCGCCAAAATCATACCATGGGACATAACTCCCCTGAGTTTGGTGGGCTTTAAGTTGGCGACCAGAACTACTTTCTTACCAACCAGATCTTCCGGTGCATAATGTTTGGCAATTCCGGATACCACGGTACGCTCTTCATCGCCCAACTTAACCCTAAGAATCAGCAGTTTATCCGCTTTCTCCATCTTCTCACAGGAGATTACTTCCGCGACTCTGAGGTCTATCTTGGCAAAATCCTCAATGCTTATATACTCATCTTCTACCACAAGCTTTTCCGGCGTACTTTTATCTTCCGGTGCCGGCATTTCAACCTCTTTTATCTCTTTCATTGGCTCGTCCTCCCTCAGGGCTTTTAGATCAATACGCGGGAAGAGCGATTCGCCCTTAGCCACCTGGGTTCCGTTTTTGGTCATCCCCCAAATCCCCGCATCTTCCCATTCAACTTCTTCTGGTTGGGCCCATAATCCCAATTGCTTATTAGCCCTCTCCATAAGAGTAGGCATGGTTGGTGCGGTCAGAATAAGGGCAATGCGGATACACTCGAGCAGATTATACATAACCGCTGCTAACCGTCCCTTCTGGCTATCATCTTTCGCTAACAGCCAGGGGGCAGTCTCATCAATATATTTATTAGCCCGCGATACCAGACGCGAGGTCGCAATCAAATAGGCTGAAAAATCTAGTTTTTCTAGCTTTTCTGTCGCTTCGGCATAAGCCTGCCCTGCACTAGCCTGCATTTCCTCGTCTAGGGGTGCACCTTCGCGGGTCTCGGGTATAACGCCTCCAAAATATTTAATAATCATAGCGACCGTGCGGCTGATTAGATTTCCCAGATCATTCGCCAAGTCCGCATTAATACGGGTAGCCAGCATTTCTTCTGAATATAGGCCATCCTGACCAAAAGTCAATTCCTTGAGCAGGTAATAGCGTACGGCATCGACACCGTATTTCTGTACCAGGATGTTGGGGTCAACGACATTGCCTTTGGATTTCGACATTTTCCCCCCTTCCAGCATAATCCAGCCATGGGCACAAACCTTTTTTGGCAGGGGCAGGTCCAGCGCCATTAACATTATGGGCCAAATTATGGCATGAAAGCGGATAATATCTTTAGCCATTAGATGTACATCCGCCGGCCAGTATTTGTTGAATTGCTCTTCATCTTCCAGATAGCCAATTCCAGTTAGGTAGTTAATCAGCGCATCAAACCACACATATACAACATGTTTTTTATTAAATGGTACCGGTACTCCCCAACTGAAGGTGGTTCTGGATACACAGAGATCTTCCAGTCCGCCTTTGATAAAACTAACTACTTCATTGCGTCTTGATTCAGGTTGTATAAACTCCGGGTTAGCCTCAATGTATTCCAACAGACGCGGAGCATATTTAGCCATATTAAAGAAGTAACTCTCTTCCTTTAAGAGTTCAACTTCCCGTCCGCAGTCCGGGCACTTGCCATCTACTAACTGACGCTCGGTAAAATAGGTTTCACATGGATTACAGTACCAGCCCTGATAATCCGATATAAATATATCTCCTTGATCATAGACTTTCTGAAAAATCTTCTGGACGAGTTTTTCATGTCGCTCCTCGGTGGTACGAATAAAGTCGGTGTTGGAGATGAGCATTAAATCCCACAGTTTGCGAATATTGGCAACTATTTCATCCACATGTTGAATAGGTTCCTTGCCTTTCTCCCGAGCTGCTCGTTCGACTTTTTGTCCGTGCTCGTCTGTGCCCGTCAGATAAAACACATCATAGCCCTGCATCCGCTTGAACCGGGCCATACAGTCTGCTGCCACTGTCGTATAGGCATGCCCAATATGTAAATTGTCGCTAGGGTAATAAATTGGGGTAGTAATATAATAGTTTTTCTTCTCCTGCATGTTGGTCCCTCCATTAATAAACAATTAGACAAGGTATATTCTGTGTATTTTACCACAAAACGCAATTCTTATCCCCTACTCCCATACCAACGAATAATCTAAACTATATAAATACATGTTAATCCAATATTTTTGGTTGGAAGTGTGAAAGAGTAAATGCCTGTCTATCGCGAAAAATCCTGGGTTTTTCTACCATTGCGCAGCCCAAATATCCCTTTTTAATCCGGTAATAATAGATAATTTCCATATTCGTGTTCTATTACCTTATTTCTTGTATTTTTTTGTCACAAAATAGCTTGACTATTTCTACCAATTCTGGTATCGTTTGCAGTGGATAAACATCAAATACTGATGTAACAAAGGAGGGAAAATGCTATGATGAAATCAACTGGTGTGGTAAGAAGAGTGGACGAGCTGGGTCGTATTGTTATTCCCATTGAGCTAAGACGCACTATGGGAATCGAAGAAAAGGATGCGCTGGAAATCTATGTTGACGCTGAAAAGATAATCCTTAAAAAATATGAACCTGCTTGCATCTTTTGTGGTAATGCCGAGGATGTAGCAAATTACAAGGGCAAAAACCTATGTAAGAGTTGCTTAACCGAACTGGCGAAACACATCGGCTAGATTAAATTAAGCCATAATTACTTATCAATTAGCATTTTATAAATTGTCGATTTTTGGACCTTATATTCAATGGCCTTCATCTTGAGGGCCTCTTTTTTATCTGCACCGGATTCTATCAGTTCAATAGTCTCCCGCACAATCTGATCCAAATCAGCTGCTTTAGCCTCTTCCCCAAGCGCAGGAATTAACAGGCAAATTTCCCCACGGGGAGGATGTTCCGTATAATGGAATTTTATATCCCGCACCGAGCCCTGTCTGACTTCCTGGTGGATCTTGGTAAGCTCGCGGGCTACGGTTATTGATCGTGCTGCTCCCAGAATAGCCTCCATATCCTCCAGGGTCTTCAGTAGTCGGTGAGGAGCTTCATATAATATCACGGTTCGCTTCTCCTCTTTTAAACTTTCCAACATGTCCCTTCTTTTTCCCGCTCTAGGGGGTAGGAATCCCACAAAGATAAAGCTGCTGCTATCCAGCCCGGAAATGGCTAAAGCTGCCGTGCAGGCTGACGGGCCGGGAATGACTTCCACCTCTATTCCTGCTTCAATGGCATGGCGCACCAGACTCTCCCCAGGATCGGAAATAGTAGGCATCCCGGCATCGGATATCAGCGCAATGTTGCCTCCTATTCTTAGCTGTTCCAAAATGTAGCTCTCTTTGTCTGGACCACTGTGCTCGTGATAACTGATTAGCTTATTTTTTATTTTATAGCGGTTAAGGAGTTTGATACTATGGCGGGTATCTTCACAAGCAATCATATCGACCCCTCGCAGGGTCTTTAATAGTCTGATACTAACATCTTCAAGGTTACCGATCGGCGTCCCACATACATATAATTTTCCCAATTTCTATGTCTCCTTTTCAATGAGCGCTTGCGCGAATTGTGCGCCAAAATGCGGGCGCTTTAGCGCCTACATTGCGCATTTTGTGTGCATCGCGCCGCGAGCGTTTTATCAAACGCCCCTCAATCGGGGACCCACCCCACCACTGAGGGAAAAATCGGGTTATCCCCCACCTATAGAGGAAGGGGATCTTAGGGGTGTTTGATAAATATGTTTAATTTCATCGCAGTACTCACCCGGCTTGTTGTAGATTACCAGCGGGGGGAGGATGGTTAGACTGCCGGGGCGGTTTTTCTGACCTTCCAGCAGCACTAAGCCAGCATTCCGATCGACAAAAGAATGCACCATCCGCAATCGTTTGACTGATAGTTTGTGGCAACGAAAAATCTCCATCACCTCCGCCAATCGTTCGGCGCGCTGAATAATTGCCATTTTGCCCCCTTGGCACAACAAGTATACCCCCTGTTCTACTAGTTCTTCCAGATTTAGGTTCAACTCATGTCGGGCAATCGCTTCCTCTTGATTGATACTGATATGACCTTCACCTTTTCTCCAAAAAGGAGGATTGCTCAAGACCAGCTCAGCACATCCCCCCGGCAAAGATTTTTTAAGTTCCTTTATGTCATTCTGGATTATCTCGATTTTATTGGCTAACCCATTAAGGCTAACACTGCGCCGGGCCCTATCCACCATAGCAGGCTGAATCTCCACCCCGCTTATTCGAAGGTTGGGGGCACGCACTGCCAACAGGAGAGGAATTACCCCACTTCCCGTTCCTAGGTCAAAGACCCGCCTCACCCCCGTAATTTCCGGGAAATGCGCCAGTAATACCGCATCCAGGGAAAAGCGATAACCGTGTGCCGCCTGAATAATCTTCATATTCCCTAATATCAGGTCATCTAGAGTTTCTTCTGCACTAAATATTTCTTGACTGTCTGCCACTAGGCAATTACTCCTTCTCCATAAATGCTATGCAAAACAAGCACCCGTCGCTTCTGCGCTGCCCATAAGCAACCGGGCAGACATGGTACCCTTCCTTATAAATGTGCCCCAATTGCTCATATCCTTCACCCTGTAGCTTGATCAGCTCCACCTCCGATCGAGACTCATACTGCGGCTCTGCTTTAACCTCTTTTTCCAAACTGGCAACCCGTTCTTTGAGGTCTCCTATCTCAAGAATCAGCTCCCGGATCAACAACTTCAGTTCTTGTACCGTTTTCTCCATTTTTAACCCCCTCTGACCTCTTGGAACTATACATTTCCGACTCATATTTGAGACAGCACATTAAACGCCCGCAAATGCCGGATATCTTAGTAGGATTCAGGGAAAGCCGCTGCTCCTTGGCCATGCGGATAGATACTGGCGCAAATTCCCCCAAAAAATTGTTACAGCAAAGAATCCTCCCACAGGTGCCGATACCGCCCAACATTTTAGCCTCATCCCTAACCCCTATTTGTCTCAACTCAATACGGGTCTTAAAAATAGAAGCCAAGTCTTTTACTAGGTCTCGAAAGTCAACCCTACTTTCGGCGGTAAAATAGAAAATGATTTTCCCCATATCAAACGTATATTCTACATCAATAAGCCGCATGGGAAGGTTATGTACTTTAACCTTCTCCCGACATAATTCCAAAGCCTCTGCTTCCTTCTCCTTGTTCCGTTGGTAGGTAGTCCGGTCTTCTTCATTCGCCTTACGAATTACCTTTTTCAACGGCAGAACTAACTGATCCTCGCTTACATCTTTCTTTTTTAAAGCTACTTCACCGTATTCTACTCCGCGAACAGTTTCAACAATGACCGCTTCTCCTGCCTGCAATTCAAGGTCACCACTATCAAAATAGTATATTTTACCGGCAGACTTAAATCTAACTCCTACTACAAATGCCAAAAAATAGCCCCCTAATGCGCTGCGCGCAGTTTTGATTTTCTTCCTTATTGTAATGCATCCCAGAGCTGATAGGAAATGTTTATACTTATTAACACGGAACTTACCGGTCCGCGATATTGTTTTCTAAGTTTATCTATGTTCACTAATGCCGTTTGAACACTAGCGGGAATAAGTTTATTAAAATCTTCACATAGCTTCAAACTGCTCTGCATCACCAGAAGCTGTTTTTGACCGGTCACCTGGTAAATATAAATGTCCCTCAACAGGGTACTCATTAGACTGGCTATCATAGCCGGTTTTTTTTCCATTTGCTCAGCACATTTTAATACGTCGATTTCCTGCCCACTGGCAAGGCTTTTAATAAGGTTCTGGGCCGTATCCCAAAGTTCTTCCAACCCTGCTTCTTCCGCCATAATAAGCGCAGCAGCAATAC
This sequence comes from Firmicutes bacterium HGW-Firmicutes-15, assembly GCA_002840245.1. Classification (GTDB taxonomy): domain Bacteria; phylum Bacillota; class Syntrophomonadia; order Syntrophomonadales; family Syntrophomonadaceae; genus PHAA01. Next base: position 10,538 of record PHAA01000011.1, on the reverse strand, counting down.
TTCCCTGCCCCAGCCGGGCCAGGTTGGCAGCTCGGTCTGGATCTACCCCCCTCCCCAGTAAAAATTCGCTAATATTCATCTCAGTTAATGGAAAAAATCTTATCACCTGGCAACGCGATATAATCGTATCCAGCAAGTTCTGTTCATCCGATACCAAGATAATTACAGCATGACCGGGCGGCTCTTCCAAAGTCTTCAAAAGCGCATTGGCAGCGGGAATACTTAAGAGATGGGCATCTTTAATTATGACCACCCGCCGGGAGGATCGGTATGGTTTTAAAGCTAACCAGGGTTCCATTTCCCGGTTGATCTGCTCAATACCAATCAAGGTTTTGCTCTCCATTTTTTCTATAACCATGAAATCTGGATGTACCCTTTCTTGTACATAAGCTACACCCTGTGGGTCGGTTTCTATGATTATCGCTCTGGCGAAGGCCTCCGCGGTGGTTAATTTGCCTACACCGGCTGGACCAACAAAAAGGTAAGCATGGTTTATTCTTCCCGTTTGCAAAGCCTTCTGAAGCGGCAATAGAGCTCGCTCCTGTCCAATTATCTCGCTAAAGTAATCCATGTAATCATCCTTATATCATAAGATCAACCAGCATACCTCTTATTTTGTCCAAGGTTTCCAGTATTTCCATGGGTTCGCTTTTTTTCCCTCGGAAATCATTGATTAGCTTCTCGACTTCTGCATCAATGGTATTTACTGTCATTAAAAGCGTCCTGCCCCGCCGGTTTCGCCCCCGTTTTTTGCTTAATTGGTAGGCCTCGGAGGTAGCTTCTTTCAAAAAGTCTCTAACCAGCTTTTTATATCTCATCAAGTCATTGATATTAATATTTCTGCTCAGGCTCTCGCCGAGGTGCTCTATTTGCCCCAGTATTTCCTTAATTCTGAACTGCATGGCTGCCTCTTGACGATAGGCTAGTTCATTCTCGAAAGCACTCTCAGTCACTCTTTTTACCTCTGGCATATCGATCTTGCTCACGAAAGGATATTTACTTAATTCTTTTTTATTACGTTCTATCTTCACAATATCCCTACTTTTAGGCTTAGCCTGTAATTATAAAATTGAAAACGATAGGTGCATATCATAAAACCGTGAGTAGTAAATCAGGAAAGTGCCGCTTCAATCATTCCCATTGCTTCTCGTATTAATTGCTCAGCTGTTTGGCTAGCATCCAGCACCTTGATTCTCGAGGGATCTTTTTCACATAGCTTTAAATATCCGGCCCGTATACGAGCTTGAAATTCAAAGCCTTCCTTTTCCAGTCGGTCAGGAATATCCTGGTTTCTTCTGCTCTGTCCAGCCTCTGGGTCAATATCCAGCAATAATGTCAGGTCGGGTTTTAAGCCTCCAGTACAAAGTCTATTTAGATCTTCCAGGAATTCTATATCCAATCCCCGACCATAGCCCTGGTAGGCAATGGTGGAATCCATGTACCTGTCTGCTATTATTATCTTGCCCTGTATTAAAGCGGGGCGTATTATCTCCTCCACCAACTGGCTGCGGGCCGCAGCATAGAGCAAAGCTTCCGTTTTACCTATTATACCATCATTGTGCACATCCAGGAGCATGTCCCTTATTTTTTCCGAAATGACCGTACCTCCTGGCTCTCGAATCCCTATCACATGGTAGTTTCCAGCCATAAGAGCCAATAAATTCTCTTTCAAAGTGGTTTTTCCACTACCATCGATGCCCTCCAAGCTTATAAATGTTCCTCTTTTCTGCATGGCAATTCTCCCTTACTCTTCTATCACGTTAATATACTCTAAGTTTGGTACCTCTGGCCCTTGAATCCTTGCTTCACTCATTTTCAAGTAGTTCAGGTAATCCCATACTTCCTCCGTAATAAGTTCTCCCGGAGCTAGGCAGGGTATACCAGGTGGATATGCCGCTACCATCTCCCCGGCTACCCGGCCCCGACACTCTGCCAGCTTGACCCTTTTGGAGGCAGCAAAAAATGCTTGGCGGGGGCTCAATATAATCCGGGGTAAAGGCAATTGGTATCCCGGGCTTCTGTCTACGCCCTGAGAAGGATAACGGAGAGCTAATTCGTTCAATGTCAGATAAAATCGCTCCCAGTCCTCACGCTTATGCAAGAAGGAAAACATAGCCAGGATAAGGTTCTGATCTTCCATTTCCACCTGGATATGATGCTCTTCCCGTAACACACGGGCCACCTGATAACCATTTAGGCTCAGCCCCTGCACCCCTATCAAAACCTTTAATGGGTCAAGCGCTTTTACCCCGCTAATTTGCATCAATTCGTCTCCGTAACACCGAATCCCTTGAATTTTATCCATACGGGATTTGAACTCCCGGGATAGTTCTAGCGACCGTTCCAGGTAGCTTGTCCCTTCCTTCTCCATAAAATCTCGGGCCAAATCAATAGAAGCCATAATGGGATAGGAAGGACTGGTAGTTGTAATGAGGCTATACGCCACCATTAAACGCGCATGATTGTTAAAGTCCTCTCCTAGATGAAGACAGGCTCCCTGAGTCAAAACCGGCCAAGTTTTATGCAGCCCGTTTACCACTGCATTAGCTCCATCCTTTAATGCACAGTTGGGATACATCGGGTGAAAGGGAAAATGGGCTCCATGTGCCTCATCCACAAAGAGCATTTTTCCCCAGCGCCTAACTACGGTCGCAATACCGGCTATATCACTACAGGTTCCGTAATAGCTAGGACTGGCAACAAAAACAGCTCCCACATTATTGTTTAGGTGCAGTAAATCTTCTACATCTGCAGCCTTTACCGCTAGGGCAATTCCCAGCTCCGGTTCTATCTCACAGGGTATATATACAGGCATAGCACCTGACAAGACCATCCCACCATAAAATGACCTATGGGCATTTCTAGGTATCATTACCCTCTCCCCATCACCTATGCTCATAAACAATGCATGCACGCCTGAGGTAGCACCATTTAACAGAAACAAGCTCTCCCTTGCTCCGCAGGCTCTAGCTAGCAGTTGCTGTGCCTCTTCTATAATTCCTTGCGCCAGGTGTAAGTCATCTAATCCTGGGATTTCAGTAATATCCATGCAAGCCAAGGCTTCCAGTTCCGGCGCAGGCATACCTTTTCCCCCGATATGTCCCGGTACATGCAGTCGCAGATTATTCTCTTTCATATACTTTTTTAGTGCTGTGTATATTGGAGTCTGGTATGGCAATTTATTTTATCCCTTTCCGTGCACCAAGTATGACAAGAGGCCCTTCCCCTTGTAACGCTCCCCATAATCTAACAAGTCTTTGTATTATTGTATATTAAAATTGCCAGTTACCAAAATAAAAAAGCCCCTTAGGGCTTATTTTAAAATTCTCTTTATTTTCTCTAATAGAATCTGATAATTTGCAGACCCCACATCGATATTCGTTATTTCTTGCTCGCACTGGGTGCATATAAAGGCCTTTCTCAACTTGATGCCACCCCTTATGCCCTCCTTGGGAACTTGACTACAAATTCGGCAGCGGGGCAAAATAATTGCCTTCGCTACCTCAGGTATTATCGTCGGAACAGAAGCTCTTCGCATATTCATAGGCCAACTTCCTTTTTTATTTTATTATTCCCTCCATACCTTGCGGAAATACTTCCAGACGGAAGGCTTAATATATCCTACCATATGAAAATTATTAACATGTGGTTACTACTTATATTTCCTCTTTTTCCCTTCCCGGTTCGTGTATTAATGGCAAGTATATTTGATTTTTCGAAATTGAATTCATTATTGAGGGTAACCTATAATTAATTAGATTGAGGTGATTAAATGATACAAAGAATTGCTGAAGATATAGCTTCACATGGAGGCAGAGCCTTTTATGTAGGAGGATATGTGCGGGATCAATTAGTGGAAATAGGCACTCCCAATGAAGAGGATATCGATATCGATATCGAGGTCCATTTCCTCAATATCGAGCAACTGCAATCCATTTTATCCTGTTATGGAACCATCCACTTAGTCGGTAAATCCTTCCCGGTAATAAAAATCAGCGGTCATCCAGAATGGGATTTTACCGTGCCAGCTAAATCCGACATCTCCTTTGCTGAAGCTTGCGGGAGAAGGGATTTTACTATCAACTCTATGATGATGGATATTTTGAGCAGAGATATAATCGATATTTATGGAGGAAGAAAAGATTTAGAAAGTCGCATTATCAATGCATACCAGCAAAAAGGTATTTGAAGAGGACCCCTTAAGAGTTTACCGGGCTTTTCGGTTTGCTGCCCGACTGGACTTTTCCCTGAACCCAGGAACAATAGAACTTATTAAGAAAACCAATCTAAAAGATATTGCCTGGACAAGAATATATGATGAGTTAAGAAAACTCCTAATGCTATCACCCCAACCATCAATAGGATTGCGCTACATGCAGAAAACCAACGTATTGGAACGAATGCACCCCCTGCTTTATAAACTAATAGCCTGTGAACAATCGCCCCTTAACCATCCTGAAGGTGATGTTTGGGAACATACCCTCCTGGTAGTAGATCAGGCTGCCAATTTAAAATCAAAATCTTTAAACCCTGAAGCTCTGATGTTTGCTTCCCTGGTGCATGATATAGGCAAGCCCCAGACAACTAAAGTAAAAGGTGATAAGGTTACCGCCTATGGGCATGATGTGCTGGGCGAAAAACTAGCTCTTTCCTTCATGCAGGAGTTAACTAATAACAGAACCATAATAAATGCAGTATCTGTTCTGGTCAGAGAACACATGCATCCAGTTTTGCTTTATAAGGATCGAGAGCGAGTTTCCGATAAGGCTATAAGAAAATTAATAAACCGGGTTAACTTAAAGGAATTGCTCTTAATCTCAGAAGCGGATTTCAAGGGTAGAGCTCTTGAAAGGGACTTCGACGTGATAAGAAAATGGTTTTTGGCAAAAGCCTCCAGCCTTGGACTTAAACTTGATGAAAAGATTGAGCCTCTCATAAAAGGACGCGACCTGGTGCAAATGGGGATGCATCCGGGGCCAGCGTTCTCCAAAACACTGGATTATACCTTTGATTTGCAGCTGGATGGTAAATCTAAAGAGGAGATTATGGAAGCCGTGCAGCATGAGAACCACGCTCAGCTGGGCAACCGATAACCCCTTTGATATTCTAAGTCGGACGATGGTCTCTATTAAGCTCGCTAGCGGTCGGAGCTAGTATTGCCAGGTAAATCCATATTGACTTTTGATATATTAGTGATATCATGTTTATATCATTTATAATATAGTTTTGGATTAATGAGGAGGTTAGTACATTGAAAGAACGAGAGGTATGGAAAATCAACGGTTTTCTGGCGCTATTGGCAGCTCTTCTCAGCACAGGTGCTATGATTTATTTTATTTTTCAACTCAATATCCCGCTGGCAATATTAAGTCTATTACTGGCAATAATTATCTTCAGCTCAATAACGATAGTTCAGCCCAACCAGGCACGGGTAATCACCTTTTTCGGGCGCTATTTGGGCAGCATGAGAGAGAATGGCCTCTGGATGACAGTTCCCTTCTCCGTCCGCAGCAAGGTATCCCTACGGGTAAGTAACTTTAATAGCAAAACTCTAAAGGTAAATGATGTGGAAGGAAACCCTGTGGAAATCGCAGCCGTTGTTGTATTCCGAGTAGTAGATTCAGCCAGTGCCATTTTTGATGTATCCAATTACGAACAATTTGTCGAAATCCAAAGTGAAACCGCTCTTCGCCATGTGGCAACCAAATATCCATATGATAATTATGGTGAAGAAGGTTTTTCGTTACGAGGAAACGCAGAAGAAGTTGCTGCAGAGTTGACTCGCGAGTTGCAAGAACGCTTGGCCTTAGCTGGAGTTGAAGTAATGGAGGCGCGTTTGACTCATTTGGCTTATGCTACAGAAATTGCCAGCGCTATGCTGCAGAGGCAACAAGCTTCCGCTATTCTAGCCGCCCGACAGATCATTGTGGATGGGGCAGTAGGCATGGTCCAGATGGCCCTGATTCGTTTAGAAGAAGATGGTATTCTGGAACTGGATCAAGAGCGTAAGGTGTCCATGATTAATAACCTCTTAGTGGCCATTATTTCGGAGCGTGGTGCCCAACCAATAATAAATACCGGCAGCATTTATTGAGCGGTGGATAAGATTTATGGCAGATAAGAAAAAGAGTTTTCCGCTCCGTATAGACCCGAAAATCTATGCAGCTTTGGAAAGATGGTCACAAGACGAATTGCGTAGTGTAAATGCCCATATAGAATACCTTTTGCGAGAAGCTTTGAAACAAACCGGAAGGTTAGCATATCAGCAAAAAGATGTGAATGAATCACAATCAATAGACTTTTAAATAAGCAATAAGGGAGAAGGCATATGCCTTCTCCCTTATTGCTTATTACCTTCTTCTTTTCTCCAAATACTCCAGAAAACATTTTCATGGGTGGTTGTGCCTAGTGCCCATGAGAGGTTAATAACTAAATCTCCTCTCATTTTATTGTAAAGCACGCTTGACATTGTTGCTCTTATACTATAAGCTCTACGTAAAGGTACCTTTACATGGGAGGTGAATTATTTGAACAACCGCCTGCGCGAATTACGGGAGCAGAATGGGATTACCCAAGAAGACCTAGCAGCTCAGGTAAAGGTGTCCCGCCAGACTATTATTTCTTTGGAAAAGGGTAAATATAATCCCTCTATCGGTCTCGCCTATAGCCTGGCAAAAGTATTTCATTTGACTATTGAAGAAATATTTATTTTTGAAGAGGGAGAGGAGTAATTATTATGAAAAGGAAAAACCGTGAATTCCTACGTTATATAATGTTATTTTTACTATTTAGCATTGGTCTGTGGCAGACCCTTAGTGGCAACAGCTCTTTTGGCAGTGGATTGATGGGCTCAGCCATCTTCGTTTTCATCGCTATTACCTTCAAACAAAGGAAAATTAGACAAATGGAGGCACACGGCATGAATCCCTATGACGAAAGAGCCTGGTTCATAGCTGGTAGAGCTGCTTATTTTACCTATTTAACTTTTGCCCTGGGTAGTGCTTTTACTGTCCTGATAGGATCAATATGGGGTCCACAGATTCTGGTAAACCCTTATAATTTTTTAGGTATATGTTTGAGTATCCTGGTATTGCTCTATATCTGCTTCTATTATTATTTCAATTATAAGTTGTAAACCCTTTGCCACCCGGGTACTAAAGGTAAACGAAGCCTTTTGGCTTTAATTCTTAAACCTAACGATTTTTACCATTTTAATCAATTGAAAGTGAGGTTTTAATATGAATGCTAATAAATACATTAAAAGACAGGCCCTAATATATTCTGCAATGCTGCTTATTGGCCTAGTTGCACTCTTTGTTGGTTATATATTAAAGTTTGAAACCCATGCCATGAGTGGTGTCGCCATTGGTTGCATACCAACAGGTCTTGCCTGTTTATTAATAACGCTTTATGCCCGAAATAAACCGGCTATGTATCGCAACATTGAAAGCGAAGCTGACGAAAGAAGTATCTTCATTAGAAACAAAACTGGTGCAACTGCCTTCTGGCTCACCTTCTTGTATATAGGTGCATTAACTATATTTTCAAACATAATAACCCTGTCACTGAATCATGTAGGTACTTACACCCTGATTTTCATGTCAGTAATATATTTTTTTATGTTTTTTATAAATATTAAAAAATATTAACGTCGGATATCCAGGTTTTTAATGGTATTAAACAAGGGGTCAAACCTCCAACAAAAGGTTTGACCCCTTACCATACCCCAAACTGCTCGTTACTGCTTGACCCGATCCCTTCCGTTGGATTGTCCGGCTGATCCTTCAGCATTTACATTTTTTTCTAATGATTTCCCTGTCTCTTTTTCTGGCTTATTCCTCTCCTCATCTTTCGTTTTATCCTCATCACCTTGAATATCCCTAGGATTTTGCTCTGTGTTCATTTCCCGGGTTGAATCCTTTTTATAAATATTTTGCTCGTTATATATATTGGGACTTTTTTCTTCATCAATGTCCTTCTCTTTTATACTCTTTTGTTGCCTTTCCTGAGCCTTTATCCCTTTGGTTTCATCGGCATACTGGTCGCCGCTAAACCGGTCATTTTTATTTGATGGAATTATTTTATTAGTTTCTACCTCATCATTTGAATTCTTATTTTCACTGCTGGAATAACCTTTTTTCTTATCCATATTTGCTTTCAGTTTATCTTGATCCAATATCTGTTTTACTTTAGTGTCCATTTTTTCCATTATGCGCTGTCTATTCTGTTCATTCCCCGGCTTCGTGGTTACGACGTTTAAAACTATTTCCTTATTCTCTGGATTGCTATTTATTAAGGTGTTATCCACTATCAATTCTACTGCCTGATCCAATGTCTTACCCCTTAAATTTACTTCCTGCAATAGCATTCTGCCTTCATCATTCAGGGGACGTGCTGAAACGACCCACTCCCATCGGTTTAAGCCCAACTCAACACCTGACGAAACCTGAGCGTACGCTACCACGGGCAGAATGCTAAACGCTGCTCCTAGAAATACCAGCAAAACAGCAGCGGCAACCGCATATCTTATTGCATAGCCAGTAGGCTCCTGCCAGATTTCACCTACCTGTAAGAGATTCTTAGTCTTTATTTTCTTATACTGTCCCTGTTCACTCAAGATAAGCGCCCAATTATCTCCTGCTTCAATAACCAGACCTTTTAATCTATTCAATTTCATTCCCCCTTACCAAAGGTAGAACATAGGGTTTAAGATATGAAAACTCATATTTTAGTATCAGTACACCTGCAATTATATATTTCCGGTATCTATCCAAAAGCTTATGATTAATATCAAACTTTTCCTCCAAAACCCTGGCGGGGAGTGATTTTTTCACCAATAAATGCTTGCTTAGTTCACTGCTTCGGGCAATTAACCCGGCAACTTTCATGGCCTTCTCCCTGGCACCCGAATGCCTTGGCGATACTTTGTACAAATCTTCAAAGCTTATTTGATATTCACTCAGCATATTCTTGAATTTTTCTATTTCCTGCTGTCGGTCCAAATCATCTAATATTTTTTCAAAATAATCGTCATCCACCGGTTCATTGTAGGCATCTTTATTGTCACCCAGGTCTGAAAACGGAATACTCTGAGACTTATTTTCCCGGCGTTTAAAATCGATAATGCGATTTCTAATTACTTGCCCTAAAAAAGAATAAAAGGAACCCCTGTCAGGTTGATATTTTTGGAAAGCTTCCAGTATAGATATTTGAGCAATACTGGATTCTTCATCTTGAATAGTGATATACCTGTTACATGTTTTTGAAGCCACACGCAGGCAAAAAGGCAATAGATCATCATAGATATCCTCAAGCGCCCGTTCATCTCCGGCCTGATATCTCTCCAATGCTTCGGTTATTTTACTATTAAGCAATTTTTCTCCGGGAGATGACATTCCCTATCCCCCTACCCTTACTTTAGAGCTGCCTATCGGCAGCCCTTTATTCCGCCAACTACAGTTCGGTCGGGAAACCTTTGCATGCAGTTTACGTAGAATTGGTTCAACATTACTGCAACCGCGATCCGTTTTGCCTCTCCCATAGGCTGATATAAGAACATCTGGCTAGCAACTTATCACTCTGTCTGTTTGCATAAGCCAAATAGGTTCCAAAACCCAGACTGGAAGTAGATCCTCTTCACTTGTAACCTTTTATGCTTTTCATCATCTGAACCACTTTGTCCCTCAAGTAATCTGGTCATATACTGAAAGACTTCATATCTTTTCGCTCCCTGATGGGGATTAAATATCTTCATGTTTTTTTCCAGCAATACTCCCCGCTCCAAAGCAAGCGCAATATGGTTTCTCCCCCAATCAGGTATCTTTTGTAACAAAACCTGTTGTTCTTCTGATAACTGATAATTCTTAACCTCTTCATTCAATCCCTGTGCGTTTAGCAGTATAACAATTGCCTCTAGGCAGGTAACTGGTTTATTGTAATGAACTGTTAAATATTGCTTAAGCATATACAAATCCCTTAACAGTTATCTTCATTATAACTCCATAACCATAATTATAATTCTTATTTCCCCCACTAATTTACCTCCTCACGCTATATTTACTAAATAATGCGAAGAAACAGCAGGTAAATTTGGGGTGAAAATGATAATATTATGTAATTATAATAACCGTCCATGCAGCTACCTAACAACTTTCAAATATATCCATTTTCATCTTTGAGCTTTTATACTTACTGGCATCTAGCCAATATAATGAATTCCTGGCAACAACATTATTCGTGCCGTTTACGGCACATCGGTGGTACCCGAAGGGCTCAATGACATCGAGACTTTATTACGAGCTAAGCGAGTAAGTGAAAGTCCGATGGAATTAGTCCCCGAAGGGGAGCGACCTACTCCGACGGCGCCAGTTTGGCGCCTAGTGTCGGCAAATAGAAGCCTGCAAGGCTGTCTGGACGACCACAGCTGTGGGAGTTAGATATAAAAAAAGCCTTGCACTTAAGCAAAGCTGTCTTTTTGCAAAATAAATTCCTGGCAACGACCTACTCTCCCACAGTAAACTGCAGTACCATCGGCGCTG
>PHAA01000010.1 GCA_002840245.1 Firmicutes bacterium HGW-Firmicutes-15 | reverse complement strand
AAGAATCTTCCCCACGCTTAGGGGAAAGATCCTTCGCTGATCCTCAGGATGACATAAAACCGGTCCCCTTTTTACTGCGCATAATCCGTCAACTGCGAAAACTGGTCGAATAACTACTTTTTCATACCTGCTGCAATGATTCCCTTGATGGTCTTCACCACTTGATCCAGGGGAACTAGTTCCGTTTCCCCTTCCCACCTTTTCTTCACTTCTGCCTGCTTTTCCTGCAAAGATTTAGGGCCAATAGTAATTTTTATAGGAATACCTATTAAATCAGCATCCTTAAATTTAACCCCGGCTCGTTCATCACGATCATCCAGAATAACTTCTATGCCATCTGCTATCAATTCTTCATATATGGAATTAGCAGCTTGCATTTGCTCTTCTTTTTTGGTGTTAACCGGAACAATGATTACATGATAAGGGGCTATAGGTATAGGCCATATAATCCCATTGTCATCATTATTTTGTTCGACAGCTGCCGCCATTGTACGTGACACACCAATCCCGTAGCACCCCATAATCATTGCCTTTTCTTCACCGTTGGCATTGATGAAACTGGCCCCCATTGCATCTGAGTATTTCGTCCCCAGTTTAAATATATGACCAACCTCAATACCCCGAATCGATTTCAGACTAGCACTACAAACCGGACAAAGGTCACCTTCCACTGCATTTCTCAAGTCAATAACTGCTTCCGGAACAAAATCTCGTCCCATATTAACATGGGTGAAGTGGTAGTTATCTTCATTGGCTCCACAACTAAAATTCCGCATCCCTGTAAGTTCCAGATCAGCATAGATTTTAAGCTTTAAGCCCACTGGCCCTAAAGACCCAAAGCCAGCTCCGCATCTCTCCCGAACCGAAGCTTCATCAGCCATAAATAACTGCTCAGCCCCAAGAAAGTTTTTAAGTTTAATCTCATTCAAATCCCGGTCACCCCTTAACACAACCGCTATGATTTCCTCATCAGCACTGTACATAAGGGTCTTAAGCACTTCTTGCTCAGATATACCTAACGTTACCAAATCATGTACGGTCTTCATGCCAGGGGTGGAGATTTTTTCTATTGACATTAAATCCGATTTGGATTTAATGTCATCCGCTGCTTTACACTGGGCCTTTTCTACGTTGGCTGCATAATCACAGCTTTCGCAATATATTACGGTACATTCCCCACTATCAGCCAAGACCATGAACTCATGGCTTTCATTTCCCCCAATAGCCCCACTATCAGCCTCTACCACCCTATAATTGAGGTTCATCCTATCATAAATAGCCCTATATGCTGAATGCATTTTTTTATAGGAAACATCTAGACCCTCATAATCGACGTCAAAGGAATAAAGGTCCTTCATTATAAACTCACGGCCACGCATCAAACCAAAGCGGGGCCGGATTTCATCCCGGTATTTGTTCTGAATTTGATATAGAAGTAATGGCAGATCACGATAAGACTGTACATCTGCATCTACCAGGGTCGTGATAATCTCTTCATGGGTAGGCCCTAAGGCAAAACCCCGGTTATGTCTGTCGTACAAGCGAAACATTTCATCCCCGTATACAGACCAGCGCCCTGATTTCTCCCATAATTCCTGGGGCTGGATGATGGGCATCATTAGCTCTTGCCCCCCGGCTCGATCCATCTCTTCCCGAATAATATTCTCAATCTTTCTTAGCACTCGTTTGGCCAAGGGCAGATAACTATATACTCCTGCCGAAGTTTTTCTTATAAAACCTGCCCGGAGCAACAATTGATGGCTGGCAATCTCAGCTTCACTGGGTACCTCTCTTAATGTGGGATAAAACAACTGTGATGCCTTCATTATCCTACCTCCTATGAATTGATATCTTAGATTCAACCAACAGGTCCTTAGGTCCGTCTAATTTTCTCTATCTCTTGCAAAAGCTCGCTCATCAATTCCCCTTCAGGAACCTTTTTGATTATTTTTCCTTTGCGGAATAGAAACCCGAAGCCCCTGCCACCGGCTATACCTACATCGGCTTCCCTGGCTTCACCCGGTCCATTCACTACACAACCCATCACCGCCACTTTAAGAGGTTCTGGCATCGTACGTATGGTCCTGTCAATCTCCTCAGCCAGCTTGATTAAATCAATTTCACAACGCCCGCAGGTAGGACAGGAAATCAATTCAATGCCCCGATTCCGCAGGCCTAAACCTCGCAAAATTTCATAAGCAGCCCAGACTTCCTCTACTGGGTCAGCGGTCAAAGAAACTCGTACTGTATCTCCTATGCCTTCATAAAGAAGCATACCTATACCCAGTGCAGATTTTATTAAAGCCCGATCTTTAGTGCCGGCTTCTGTTATTCCGATGTGCAAAGGATAATCTACTTTTTCCGCCATCATCCGATAGGCTTCCAAACTCAATAACACGGAGGAAGATTTCAAAGAAATTTTAATCTCTCTAAAATCCATATCCTCTAATATTTTTATATTTTGCATAGCGCTTTCTACCATGGCTTCCGGGCAAATTCCCTCATATTTCTCCAACATGCTTTTATCTAAAGAGCCAGAATTGACCCCAATGCGAATAGGTATTTGCATGTCTTTGCATGCAGTTACTACCGCTCTCACCTTATTTCTATCTCCAATATTGCCCGGATTGATGCGTAATCCGTCTGCACCTGCGGTTACGCTTTTTAAGGCCAGTTTATAATCAAAATGAATATCGGCCACCAAAGGAATGGATATCGCCTTTTTTATACCTTGAATGGCTGATGCCGCGTCTTCATCTACTACAGCTACCCTTACCAATTCACAGCCAGCTTGCTCCAGTCTCATAATTTGTCCCACGGTAGCCGAAATATTGCGAGTATCGGTACTGGTCATAGACTGAACAGCTATGGGGTTGTCCCCTCCCACAGCCAGCTTACCTATCATTACCGTTCTTGATTTCCTGCGCATATTATCATCCCTTAATTAGTCTAACTATATCATTATAGGTAGCAAAAACAATAATGGACATCAAAAAAATAAAGCCCACCCAGTGTATAAACCCTTCTTTTTCCGGATCCAAGGGTTTTCTACGCACTGCCTCAACCATTGCAAAAACCATACGGCTGCCATCTAGGGCGGGAATCGGCAAAAGGTTTAAAATGCCCAGATTTATACTTAAAAATGCTGCGAAACTTAATAGAACTGCCAGCCCTCCTCGGGCTGCTTCTCCAACCATGTTAGTGATCCCGACTGGACCCGCCAGATCTGAAGCGGATGCACCCCCGGTGAAAAGCATACCTAGACTAGCCAAAAGCAGTGCACTCATTTGGTAGGTCTGAACAAATCCTAGTTTGATGGCGTTCAATACCCCTTGTCTTTCAAATTCCACCTGGGGGTAGATTCCTACTATAGGTTTGCCAGTAGCTTCGTCTTGAATCGATTTCAAGGTAAGATTATTAATAGATCCACCCCGATCAATTTTAAGCTCCAGCAGTGCACCCACATTGTTGCTCTTTATAGTACCAACAAAATCATTCCAATTGCTTACATTCTTGCCATTCACCGTCAATATGCGGTCATTGGTCTGTAATCCCGCACTTTCCGCTGGTTTGCCTTTCAAAACCTCACCTACAATTGCTTCGTCCATAGGTTGAGCTACTCCTATGACGGCAAAGGTATAAATGAAGATGAATATTGCTAATATAAAATTCATAAAGGGCCCGGCGAAAGCAACTGCAATCTTTTCCCACGGTTTGCGGGTATTGAAGCCGTTCGGATTATCCATATCCCCAGGTTCCTCCCCAGCCATACGAACAAAACCACCTAGCGGAATGATTCGCAGTGAGTATTCCACCCCGTTTTTCTTGAGTGAAAATAATTTGTAGCCAAAGCCCAGACTGAACTCATGAACCGGAATACCCACTCGACGAGCTACGATAAAGTGACCCCATTCATGAGCTAGAATTAGTATGGCAATGATAATTAATGCTATAACTATGGTCATTATATATCTCCCTTCACAATCAAGCTCTGGCAAAACTCCCGAGCCCAAACATCCGCTAGCAGAATCTCTTCCAGGTCGGGATGATAATTAACATCATGTCTTTCCATTACTTTTGTCACGGATGCGGTAATCTCCATAAAACCAATATTTCGATTTAAGAAATGCTTAACAGCTACTTCATTAGCAGCATTCATAACTGCTGGCATGGTCCCACCCTCTCGTCCAGCCTCATATGCGGTTCTTAACAGGGGGAACTTGCCTGTATCCGGCTTTTGAAAATGAATACAACCCAGCTGGCTAAAATCAAGTTGAGCCGCCGGAGAATTAAATCTTTCCGGGTATGTCAGTGCATATTGAATGGGTATTCTCATGTCAGCCACTCCCAGGTGCCCTAGAAAAGAACCATCCACTAATTCAACCATGGAATGAATAACACTCTCTTTTTGCACCAAAACCTGAATATGGTCATAGTCCACTGCAAACAAATGATGGGCCTCAATTACCTCCAAGCCTTTATTCATCAGCGTGGCTGAATCAATTGTTATCTTAGGGCCCATCTTCCAATTCGGGTGTTTGAGAGCCATATCCACAGTTACATTCTCCAGTTGTTCTTGATCAAAATCTCGGAAGGGCCCGCCGGAAGCAGTTAACCACAGATTGCGTAAAAATTTGCTTTCCCCGGCCAAACACTGGAAAATGGCAGAATGTTCACTATCAACCGGGATGATCATTGACCCCATCTTTTGGGCCAGATTCATCACCAGATCCCCGGCGGCTACCAGGGTCTCTTTGTTCGCCAGAGCAATCCGCCTGGACTTATTGATAGCTGCCAGAGTAGGACGAATACCAACTGCTCCGCTTACTGCAACCAAAACGGTATCAACATCTTCCAGTGAAGCCAGTTCACACATTCCCTCCGTTCCCACCAGCAAACGGACTTGATCTGAGAGCTTCTTTTTCAATTGTCCGTAATACTTATCCTCGCCCAGGGCTACCGCACGGGGCTTGTATTTTTCTGCCTGCTGGGCCAGAACATCCACTTCATCACGGGCCGCTAACCCAACTACTTTAAATTTATCGGGATGCATATCAACTACCTGAAGGGCTTGTTCTCCAATCGATCCAGTCGAGCCTAGTATTATAAGATTAATTGGTCTATCACTCACTTTTTTCCCTCCAGTCAAATCTATCCAGTAAACCAGCCCGGTAACTGGCAATAAAGATGACCACCAGCACTGGCCCCAGGATCATTCCTCCTAATCCGCCCAGCTGCAAACCCACATAAAGCGAAACCAGAGTAGCTAAGGGATGTAAACCGATACTATCTCCCACAATTTGTGGTTCCAAAAACTGTCTAACTACTGATATTGTACCATAAACCACTAGGAGGCTAACCCCCATACTCGTGTTGCCTGACATCAATTCCCAGATTATCCAAGGCACCATAATTGCTCCCGGTCCCAACACCGGCAAAATATCCATAAGCCCTATCAGTATACCCAGTGTGAAGGCATACTTTACACCAATAATTTTCAAAGCTACCAACGTTATTACAGCTGTAATAGTAATAAGTATGCTGTATGCTTTAAAAAAGCCGCTCAACGCCTTCAGTAATTCGTTTATTACATCTCTGCTCTTGGAGCGGGCTGGCGAGGGCAATATATCAATTACAAATGTTCTAATTAAAGCCCTATCCTTAATAATAAAAAAAGTTGCCACTGTAGATATACCCAGGAATACCAATATACCTGGTAAACTGGCAAATCCCTGAACCAAGCCATTTAAGCTGGTATTCATGAGGTGCTGTAAAAGCAGCACCCCCTTTTGCAGATTATCTTGTATTGCGGACTGAACCTGAGGAGGCAGGTTTAATTGCAGATAGGATAACTTAAAATTGCTTAGGGAAGTCATAACCTGGACAATAATTTGATCAGAATGGGATAGTGCCAGACGATACAATGCCGACATCTCACGAATTGTTACAGTCACCAATAGAGATATTATAGAGAAAAATCCACCGATGACTAAGGTCAGGCTAAAAAATACCGCCCAACTGCGTTTAAGTTTGGTATGCTCTTCGAACAGATTAACAACTGGTTCAATGAGTAATGCTAACAGTATCGCGAAAATGAAGGGCATGAAAATAACTGGAAAAAAGGCCATAATTTTCGCGAATATAGGAAATACATAAGTAAACAGCAAGTATACGGCAATTAAAGCCATAACAAAAATACTCAGTTTCACCAGCTTCTTGAGGCTTTTCAGTAGTTCAGGATCCATTATTATCACCTCGCCCTATATATTTATTCCCTGGTTCATGCTAATACCACCAAGAAATAATAAACTACGGGCAATAACAGCATAAAACTATCGAAGCGGTCCAAAACGCCCCCGTGTCCAGGAATGATATGGCCGGAATCTTTTACATCAAAATACCTTTTCATAGCCGACTCCAATAAGTCGCCCACTTGTGCCGTTACACTAGCCAACACCCCCAGCAATACGGTATAGAACATACTAATATTTCCTATTAATAGTAATCTATTAAATATGAGAGCTAAGGCTACTGTCGCCAGCACTCCCCCAATTGCTCCCTCCCAAGTCTTCCCAGGACTTAATTGGGGACTAAGTTTATTTTTCCCCCAAAGCTTCCCAAATAAATATCCCCCCACATCGCTGGCCCAAGCCATTATAAACACCAACAACATGTAAGGAAAAACTCTTTCCGATTCAAAAGCGAGAGCATAACTAAAAAGATAACCGATATAAAAAGCACCAAAGAAACTGAAGACTATATCATCGAAGCAAAAACGTGGATAAGTGGTGACCAAGACTAGAACCATCAGGAATAATCCAATGAAAAACAATCCTGGTAGGTATGAAGATAGCTGGCCCCTGAACAATAATATTCCGGTTATTAAATAGGCCGGCAATACTAGCGGTTTAAACCCCTTATTGCGCATCATGGTGAAATACTCGAAAAGGGCTATTACAGCCAGAAGAGCCATAAAGCCCTGCCAGTAAACCCCTCCTAGATACAAGACTCCTATAAGAAGAGGGGTGCCCACAACAGCAGTAATTATCCGTGTTCTAAGCATTTATATCAATCCGCCAATCATTGGCTTAAGCCACCAAATCTACGATCTCTTCCCTGATATTCCTTTATCGCTTTAATCAAATCCACTCGAGAAAAATCAGGCCAAAGGATGTCACATACTACAATTTCAGCGTAAGCAATCTGCCACAACATAAAATTACTAATCCGCATTTCTCCCGCCGTACGTATCAATAAATCCGGGTCGGGCATAGCTCGGGTATAAAGTAATTGAGAAAACATCTCTTCATTAATATCTTCTAATTTTATCTCCTGCTGAATTATTTTCTCGGTTAGCTGTTTTACCGCCCCAATAATTTCCTGACGGGCCCCATAATTTAAAGCAATATTAAACACTAGACCACTGTTATTTTGGGTAAGTTTCAAAGCTTCTCTTATCTCTATTTGGCACTCCATTGGAATGGCCTCATAATCGCCTAAAACATGAATCTGCACGTTTTTTTTATGCAATTCAGCCAGCTCTTTATGCAAAAATTCTATAAGTAAGCGCATTAGAAAGTCCACCTCCATTACTGGTCTTTTCCAGTTTTCGGTGGAGAATGCAAACACTGTTAAAAAAGGGATTTTCAATTCGTCACAGGCCTGTACAATGTTTTTTAACGCGCCCATACCTGCTCTATGACCCATAGTTCTGGGCAATAATCTCTTATTAGCCCATCTCCCGTTTCCATCCATAATAATAGCGATATGCTGGGGTAATCGGCTTCGGTCAATTGTATCTTCAATCTTATTTTTAGCCATTATTCCTCTTCTCTCGCCTAAGGGACTATCAAGAAATAAACTAGTGACGTCCAAGGATGGACTAATGTCGCGTTGCCATGGATGGCAAGGAGCGACCATTTACTCCAGTCTTTTTCTTAGCTCATACTTCGTTATCAAAACACGACAATACCTCCAGTATTACCGCGCTTTGCAACATTATTGGCAACCGCCAGGGAGCACCAGTAGTGCCCAGAGGGTGACGCCTTGTTTAGCACGAAGCAGCTCTTTGCCATCCATGGCACCGCTGCATTAGTCCATCCTTGGACGTCAAATACTCGGAGTATTCTACCTTGTTTATTCCTTGACAGTCCCCAATTAACAAAACCCCCAAAATGGGGGTATGTTGCTATTATAACCATTTCCATGATCATAATCCAACTAATATTGCCAAGAATATGATTTAAACTTCCATTATCTCTTTTTCTTTAATCATTATTACCTGGTCTATATCTTTAATATATTTATCCGTAGTCTTTTGTATGTCGCTCTGTCCCGTTTTGCTAGCATCTTCGGAAATTAATTTTTCCTTTTCAGCAGCTTTGATCATATCGTTGGCTTCTCTTCGGATATTTCGAATAGCGACTTTAGCTTCCTCGCCTCTTTTCTTTACTACCTTGACCAAATCTTTTCTCCGGTCTTCAGTCAATTGGGGAATAATAATGCGAATGACATTGCCATCGTTGCTGGGATTAACTCCTAAATCAGATCTCAATATCGCCTTTTCTATATCAACTATACTCCCTTTGTCCCAAGGGTTTATTACCAAAAGCCGAGCTTCCGGAACGTTTATGTTAGCAAGTTGGTTCATAGGCGTTGATGCACCATAATAAGTAACCATAATTTTATCCACCATGGCCGGATTGGCTCTTCCCGCTCTAAGACTTGCAAAATCGCCACTTAAATGTTCTATTGCCTTGTTCATTCTTCCCTCTGCATCTTCGATAATATCGTTTATCATCCTTCTACCTCCCTACATAGGTACCAATATCCTCACCCATCACTACTCTTAGAATATTACCATCTGTGGTTAAATCAAACACAATAATAGGTATTTTATTGTCCATACAAAGAGAAGCTGCAGTGGAATCCATAACTCCTAAGCCCCGGTTAATTACATCAATGTAATCCAAGCGGGCAAATTTCACTGCTCCCGGATTAATGACCGGGTCGGAATCATAGACACCATCAACTTTCTTGGCCATTAAAATAACTTCCGCCTCAATTTCAGCTGATCGCAATGCTGCAGTAGTATCAGTAGAAAAGTAGGGATTTCCAGTGCCAGCAGCAAAAATAACGACCCGCCCCTTTTCCAGGTGGCGTATGGCCCGACGCCTAATATATGGCTCGGCGACTTCTTTCATTTCTATAGCTGACATTACTCTAGTTACCATACCTTCATTTTCCAATGCATCCTGCAGAGCTAAAGAATTAATAACCGTGGCCAGCATTCCCATGTAATCGGCAGTAGCACGATCCATACCGGTAGCACTTCCTGATACACCTCGCCAAATATTGCCGCCGCCTACAACTATAGCTAATTCTACGCCCTTGCGTGCTATCTCTACAACCTGTCTGGCAATAGAACTTATGACTCCATGCTCGATTCCATAACCCTTATCTCCTGCCAGGGCTTCCCCGCTGAGTTTTAATATTATTCTTTTATATTTGGGATTTTGCAAGTAATTACCTCCCGGAACCCATTAGTTTGAACAAGGCTGCTTTACTATTATGCGTTTACCTGAGCCATGACTTCTGCAGCAAAATCATTCTTTTCTTTTTCTATGCCTTCGCCCACTTCATAACGACTAAATCTACGAATAGCAATGTTCTCTCCAAATTTCGACACACTTTCGTGAATTAATTGTTGAATGGTTTTATCCGTATCTTTAATAAAAGGCTGTTCTAAGAGGCAATGCTCCTTATAGAATTTATCTATACGTCCCTCAAGCATTTTTTCAATAACCTTTTCCGGTTTCCCTTCTTCCATTGCCTGAGCCTTGATTATTTCCCGTTCTCTATTAAGGTCTTCTACCGGTACATGTTCACGAGCAAGGTAATCTGGATTTGTGGCTGCAACATGCATAGCTATATCATAAGCTAGTTGCCTGAATTCATCAGTATTACCTACAAAATCTGTTTCGCAGTTTACCTCCACTAGCACTCCAATGCGTCCTTTGCCATGAATGTAGGAGACAACAACTCCTTCGCTGGCAACTCTTCCAGCCTTTTTAGCGGCCTTAGCCAGTCCTTTAGTTCTTAACTCATCAATAGCCTTTTCAATATCTCCACAGGTCTCTAGCAACGCTTTTTTGCAGTCCATCATGCCTGCGCCCGTTCTCTCCCGCAACTCTTTTACTATCCCTGCTGTAATTTCCATTTTAAAACCTCCTTGATATTTTGCATTTTTATCTTTTCTCATGAAAAAGGGGTGTATAGGAAAACCCATTCACCCCCTAATTTAGTCTTATGCGGTAATTTGTTCTCCCTGTTTGCTTTCTATGACTGCATCAGCTATTTTAGCTGAAATTAACCTTACGGCTCTAATGGCATCGTCGTTCCCAGGAATCACATAATCAATCTCATCCGGGTCACAATTGGTATCAACTATAGCAACTACTGGTATACCAAGCTTCCTAGCTTCAGCCACTGCTATCTTTTCCTTACGCGGATCAACCACGAAAACCGCCCCAGGCAATTTGTCCATATCTTTTATCCCGCCTAAAAATCTTTCCAGTCTTTCTCCCTCATTTTTAAGCTTAGCTACTTCTTTTTTACTGAGCACCTCGAATGCACCTTCGGCTTCCATTCTTTCTAATTCCTTTAAACGAAAAACGCGTTTGCGAATAGTTTTGTAATTAGTCAACATGCCTCCCAACCAACGCTGGTTGACAAAAAACATCTCACATCGTCTGGCTTCATCCTTAATTGTTTCCTGAGCTTGCTTTTTCGTTCCTACAAAGAGTACCCCTTTGCCCCCCGCAACAACCTCTTTGATAAAAGCATAGGCTTCGTCGAATTTTTTTACAGTCTGCTGTAAATCGATAATATAGATACCATTGCGTTCCATATAAATATAGGTATCCATTTTGGGATTCCATCTTCTGGTCTGATGTCCAAAATGAACACCTGCTTCCAGAAGTTGCTTCATTGTAATTACTGACATGATAGTACCTCCTATTTTGTTTTAATCCTCCGCTGCTTCATTCCTATGGGAGACTAAAAAGCACATTCCCATTGATCCGTCAGCGTGCGTAATCATCAAGTGATAATATATCATAAATACATAATCTTTTGCAAGGATAGCTCCATATTTGTGCAATAAAATAACGAAGTTCAAACTTCGTTATTTTAAATACAAGCTTTTTTCTTTTGTGAAAGGTTCATAATCAAGCTCACTTCTCCTTGACCCCGTTCCAACATCTGAGCTATATCTCGAATCGAATAACCCCTCTCATGTAAGGTTCGCACCGCCAAATATGGATGCGCCTTTTTAAGGTCTTCAATGCTAATTTCAGACTGCCTATTATTGGGCCGCCGAACTTTGATTGTATCTCTATCACCATCAATATTCTTCCTCAATAAGCGCGGTTTAATCATCTCGATAGTATCTTTATGGGATATATCTAGACTTTTGCGAATCAGCAAAACCTGATTTTCATCCAAGCAATTCATATGATTGAATGCTTCGATTCCCAATTCTTGTACTATATTCACTAAACTCTTGCTTGATATCCCCAGTTCCTTGGCTAGTTCGTAAATCCTGATTTTATTAAAAAATATCGGCTCTTGGACAGCCGCAGTTTCCTCTTCGGCATCTTCCGCATAGCTTGCTAACGGTAAGCTCAAATTGCCCACTTCGACAATCTTATCATCAATTGCTGCAATCTTATCATCAACTGAGGCGATTTTGTCATCAATATCATCAACCATAATTTTCGATATACTTAGAGCATCCTCCATCATGCCTTCTAAATCTTGGCGTACCGCTTTTGCCTCTTGGATGGTTATGTTTAATGCTCCCGTACAATTAGCCACCCGAGTTTTACTATATAAAACCCTAAATAATATAAAGACTATCAAAACAGTTGCTAACGAAACAATAAAGGTTGTAATATACTTTCACCTGCCTATACGATTATGTCTAGCTTGTCACCACGGCCTGGTTCCAAGTTTTTAGTATGTTCTTTACTATTCTCCTTATTGTCGCTATTTCCTTTATTATTTTTGTTTTTTTTTGCCTTTTCTTCTTTTTCTTGTTTCTCATGCACCAAAGCAGATTCATCCCTTAGGGTCTGATTAATCGTATGGGTGATTTTACTCGTCTGATCCATAATTTGACTATTAAACTCCTGCTGTTTAATGTTCACCTCATGCTGTTGAATTTGCTGTAGTTTAGCCACATCGCCTACCTTTTGAATGAGAACCTGCATATCAGTACTTCTAATGCTCATTAAATTCCCCTCCAGTCTTAAGGTACTACGTAAGCGACGTTAATCTGACTTCACCTTCATCAAGAATAAACTGAGCATATTTACATATATCATTAATAATATACATGGCTGACCCTATGCTTATTCTTACTCCCGGATAAGCAACTTCCAGCGCTCTCACCCGGGCCGATTTAATTCGATTTAATTCTTCTTCCAGGAAAATAATTCTTTCATCATATGTTGCTAGTTCTTCTTTGATTTTTTTAAATTCATCCAATATTTTCAGTAATGCCAAACGTTTATTCTCAGGCAAATTCTGAGGAGAAATTCCGGACCGTTGAAATGCTTGCATATTACTATTCAGGTTCTCTGCGGTTTTTTTTCTTTCAGTCCTAGTCTTAATTAAATTTTGGTATTCTTCTCTGTAATAAGGATTCACCCCTACCTCAACAATGGTTCGGGCCCCCAGATGAGAACCAAGCACTTTCGCCTCTACCATTTGCGCAGCCTGAATTATACCGCCTACAATGATGGCCTTTTTATCAGTTACCTTAATACTGCCTCCGGCACGCACATTGGAATGCATTATACCCTCTTTCACTACAATGTCCTGCCCGGCTTCCGCCAGAGAATTTTCAATGAAACGGGCTGTTAGATTTTCACCCGCTTTCACAAAGCCTTTAGCCCCTGATTTAATACCACCTTTGATCAGAATATTACCGCCTGCTGTCACTTCAGCAGACTCGACAAAACCCCCAACCTCAATGTCACCTTGAGCTTTTACAATAAATCCACTATTAATATTTCCCCTGATCAAAACGCTGCCAATAAAATCAATATTACCTGAACTAAAATCAACATCTCCATTTAGTTGAATAACAGGTAAGACACTAACCTTGCGATCTATAACAGATATCTGGCCGTCAATCATGGCAATAAGCACGGTTCCTTCATCGTTGCCAACCGTATTTTTACCTTTGGGCAAAGCAAAATCTTTTCCAGCACGCGGGACGAGTTCATGGCCTAATACATCCATTCCGCTCTCACCTACAACGGGAGGAGTTCGCAATGCCAAAATTGTCCCCTTTGTTATGTTATTGACTAAACCCATTTCGCGAAAATCAATGTTACCCTCTTCATCTGCCTTGGGTAGTAATTTATCCTTAGAACTAACAAATTTATACTCGATGATGGCATCCTTTCCATCTACCGCAGGCTTACCTTGAGCTACCAAAACCTCTTTGCCCCAGTTCTTCTCTAATAATGCCTCAATTATCTGCTGTTCATCGATACCAAAAACTATACCTTTTTCCAAAAGCACTGATTTTGCCACTTCCAGACTACAAGGAATTCCATTACCGCAAGAAGGAGTCGTCTCAAGGTAGGCTTTCATTTTATCTTTCTGCAAATTAACCTTCACTGTGCCATTAACGTCTTCAGTTATAATCGTAGTTTCATCCAATACTATCCCTCCTTAGACTAAAAGATGTTTCTTTTTACTAAGACTTCCTCGTAAGCGCAAAATAGCTTTAGTATGTAATTGAGATATCCGGGACTCTGATAATCCTAAGACACTCCCTATTTCTTTCAAAGTCAAGCCTTCGTAGTAATAGAGATAAACTACTGTTTTTTCTTTATCGGGTAAACGAGCGATGGACTTTGCTAATAGATTTTTTACCTCCTCCAATTCCACCAATTCCACGGCATCATTAGCATTATCATCTTCTAATAAGTCAATTATTCTCTTTTTCTTATCGTTAACATCATCACCGGAAATAAAATCGTCCAACGATATAATCGCCGTTGCAGCTAGTTCTTTTACCAGTATCGCCAATTCATCAATGCTGAGCCCCAATTCCATGGCTACCTCATGATCAGTCCCGGCCCTTTCCAGCCTAGCCTCTAAGATAGCATAGGTCTTTTCAAGTTCCTTCCCCTTCTGTCGCAATGATACTGGAACCCAATCCATAGCACGCAACCCATCAATCATGGATCCCCTTATTCTAGTAATGGCGTAAGTTTCAAACTTAATATTTCGTTTATGATCATATTTTTCTATGGCATCCATTAATCCTTCAATACCATAAGACACCAGTTCATCTATTTCCACCAATGAGGACAGGTTAATAGCCAAGCGGTTGGCAACATACTTAACTATATGAGCGTAATGTAAGATTAGTTCATCACGAGCTTCAATTTCGTTTTTATCCTTATATTGAACCCAAAAACTGCTCATATCTTTACCCATTTAGATTACCCGCTCTCCATGCCCTATGGTTCTCACCAACAAATCACCCGTTTCTATGTCAAAGGTTATGGTGCGTCCGTAATTTCCACCGGTATCACTGGCTAGAAGTTTTATCCTGTTTTTTTCTAAACATTCTTCGACAGCCTGAGCATTACGCTCGCCAATTTTCAAAATATCGCTTTGCCCGGAAAACTTAAACATTTGAGCCCCGCCAGCAATCTTAGCTACCAAACTTGACGCACTCGCACCTGCTTTTTGTAGATCTTCAATCAACATTTCTACTGCCGAATCCGCAAATTTAGCTCTAATCTGATTATTCTTGGCCTGCAAACTGCTAGGCAACATAATATGGGCCAGACAGCCTACTTTTCTAGCCCTATCCACAACACATATACCAATACATGAACCCAGACCCATGGTTATCAATTTATCGGGTGCTCTGGCAACCTTGAGGTCTGCCATGCCCACCTGTATAATGCTACTCAAGCTCACCCACCCCCAGAGCTCCCAAAATAATTTCTAAAGAACCAGGATCGGGGAGCAAAAAGAAGTCACCCACCACTCCTTGGCCATCCCTCTTCAGTTCAGTTTTAAGTACCAAAACCTGATCAGCAACTTCTCCAAGTTGGGCCAAAATAGCATTAAGCAAAGCTCCGGCCATATCCATTCCAATAGCCGGTACAGAGGGATAAAACTTCAAATCCGTAAAAATTGTCAGAGCACCCAGATAGGTAGCAGACAAAATATTCCCTACTTCCATAAGGGCAGAGACGTCCATATCGGAAAATCCTTCATGATTAGTCGTACCGTTCTCCCGTCCCATAAGTAAATCCACCAATGCTGCCGCCCTTTCAATGGCTAGAATGAACAGTATACTAGCTGGCGCATCACCCGAAACCTTTAGATAGAGTCCTACCACGGGAACATCAGCGCCCCCCATCAAATCCGGGACTTGCGCAAAAGATTTAATATCAATACGGGGTACGCTCATATCAATTCTGGCATTGATAAGTTTGGCCAGGGCTGTAGCAGCATTACCGGCACCAATATTGGCAATTTCCATCAGGGCATCGAGCTGCAATATTGATAGTTTATCGAAGTCTTCCACCAACAACTCACCTCATCCCTAAATTACCTCTAGCCCCAGAAGTTTTTGCAAATCTAATAGTATTAGCAGGCGGTCATCTACTTTGGCAACCCCTTTAATAATCTCGGCATCTATAGAAGTATATACTTTAGCAGTTTCTTCAATATTACTGGCGTTTATTTGTAGAACTTCGGAAACCTTATCGACAATAATACCGGCTTTCACTTCATCAAACTGAAATACAATTATTCGTTTGTCATCAGCTTCACCAGAAGGAGCCAGGTTAAATTTCTTATGAAGATTAATCACTGGGATTATATTACCACGTAGGTTTACCACTCCTTCAATAAACTCACCTGCTCTAGGCACCCTGGTAATCCTCATCAAACGATTAATTTCCTGTACCTTCAATATATCTACTACGTATTCTTCATTTCCTAGTTGAAAGGCTACCACCTGAATATTATCTGCGCTAGTCTCTACATCTTGGTTAATATTTATGGCACTCTCCATTATTTCACCTCCATTTAGAAAAGCGTATTCAAATCTAGAATGAGACGAACGTTTCCATCTCCAGCCACAATGGCTCCTGCAATGCCGGAAATTCCAACCAATAATCGTCCCAAAGACTTAATGACAATCTCCTGTTGACCAATTAAAGTATCTACCACCAGTCCTATTTGCCTATCGCCTTTTCGTACCACTACCACATACATTTCCTCATCCCTATCAAAATCACCCGGCACATTTATCAGCTGGGTAAGGCGGTAAAGCGGCAGCACATTGCCCCGGAGCACTATTACCTCTTGTTTCTGAATCATTTTTATCTCTTCATTGGTAATAAGGGTTGTTTCATCAACAGAACTAAGCGGTATAGCATATATCTCATCCTTGACTGCTACCATTAAGGCTTGTATTATAGCTAAAGTCAAAGGCAACTTAACCCTGAAACGTGTTCCCAACCCCGGCTTGGAGTCAACAAAAATCTCTCCGCTCAGGGATTCAATCTTGGTTTTAACTACATCTAAACCCACACCCCTACCGGAAACATCCGTGACATTTTGGGCAGTGCTAAAACCAGAGGCAAATAATAGATCAATAGCCTCTTCATTACTAAGCTGTTCCGCTTCTTTGGCGGAAATCATCCCTTTTTCAACCGCCTTGTCAATTATTGTATGGACATCTATGCCGCCGCCATCATCTTCCACTTCGATATAGATGTTATTGCCTTCATGCCTGGCCCGCAGAACTACGTTACCTTGTACAGGTTTCCCTTTGCTTATTCTTTCCTGGGAAGATTCCAAGCCATGATCCAGAGCATTTCTCAACAGATGCACTAAGGGATCTCCAATTTCATCTATAACGGTTCTATCCAACTCCGTTTCTTTACCCTCAATTAGGAAATCCACTTCTTTGCCTAGATCTTTGGCAAGATCCCGAACCATACGGGGAAAACGGTTGAAAACCTGTTCAATCGGAACCATTCTAACTTTCATGACTACAGATTGTAAATCTGTGCTTATTCTATCTATCTGTTCAATGGTCTCATTTAAGTCGGATACCTTTTGGGTTGCTCCAATTTGCTCCAGGCGACCCTTGTGCATTACCAACTCTCCTACCAGGTTCATTAGCTGATCCAGACGCTCAATATCAACCCGGACGGTCTGCTTTATCTTGTGAGCTTGAACCTTATTAGAATTAGGATCCGCTGAATTACTCCTGCTTTCCTCAGTATTTTGAGCCTGTTTTGGAGATGACTTTTCCGCTGGAGCCGAGTCAAGATTCAGTTCCTTAATCTCTACAACTTTAATCTCAGATATGTGGTTAACCGTTTCCATAACTGTGTTTATATCATTCTTGGTCAGGTAAACCATTTCAAAAGTTCCTTCAAATTTGCCTTCATCCAAATCCTCAGCCGAAGGTATTGATTTTACTATCTCCCCTTCTTCTTCTAAGGCCTTGAAGACCATATACGCACGGACCGCTTTCATAATACAGGTCTGTTCCACCTCGACCTTGATGAATTGAACCTGAAATTCCTGGCTTATCGCTTCCTTAAATACCGCCATATCATAATCATTAAAAATGAATGAGTGACCCTCATTTTCCAACCCTATTAAGGAAGGACTATTTTGCTTAGCTTCAACGACCAACTCTTTTTCAGCAACTGCTGCAACTGCAGCAACTTCATAATTACCCGCCTTAATATTTCCCAAAATAGATATTAGATCCGAATTGTCCATCATGCCCTTGCCGGAATTTTCAATATTATCGACCATCAACTGCAGCCTATCAAAACACTGAAATAATGTATCAACTACCTGAGGATTAACTCTTAATGTTCCTGTTTTTATATCCGCCAGTACATTCTCCATATGATGGGTTAAATCTGCTACATCATCAAAACCCATAGTTGATGACATTCCCTTCAAGGTGTGGGCCGCACGGAATATTTCATTTAATCCTGATGAATCAGATGGGTCTTTTTCCAGGTCCAATAGCTTTGCATTCAGGCTCCCCAAATGTTCCTTACTTTCTTCCAGGAACACGTCTAGATACTGTGACATATCCATTTTCAATATCCATCACCTCCTTAATAATTCGACCTGAGGGTTGATAACCCTATTGCAGCATTTTTGTCACTTCTTCACTTATATTCGATAGAGGTACCACTTTATCAACTAACCCTGATTCAATAGCTACTTTGGGCATACCGTAGACAACACAGCTAGATTGATGTTCAGCGATAACCTTAGCACCTTTGTCTTTTATATACTTGAGGCCAGCCGTTCCGTCCTGACCCATACCAGTCATTATCACACAAACTATATCAGACCAAAATTGCCCGGCTACTGATTGCAACATTTGATTAACAGAAGGTCTGTGCCCTCCCTGAGGTGATTCTTGGGTAAGTTTAATAAACAATTCCTTTTTCTGTTTTTCTCTATTAGCCAAAACATTTAAATGGAAATCACCTGGCGCAATATATGCACACCCAGTCAAAACCTCTTCCCCATTTTCAGCCTCTTTCACCTTTATCTGCGAAAGAGAGTTCAGTCTATCCGCCAAAGATTTCGTGAACCCGGGTGGCATGTGCTGAACTACTAGTATTCCTGCATTAATGTTAGCAGGTAGTTTCGGCAATACCTGATGCAGGGCTTTTGGTCCGCCAGTAGATGTGCCAATAAGCACTAGTTTATTTAACTGACGTTTGGAATCAATGACATTTTCTTTGTATACAGCTGATGAAATAGGATTAAAGTCCGATATATTATTAATATTCGGCAATTTTTTCTTAGTACCTGCTGCAATTTTAATTTTTTTCAAAATATCACCACTAATTTTATCAATATCTAGCGATATTTGGCCGGAGGGTTTAGCGATAAAGTCTACAGCCCCCAGATTCAATGCTCTGATAGTATGTTCAGCTCCACTTTGGGTCAGACTACTAACCATAATTACCGGGAGCGGATTGTCTGTCATTATCTTTTCCAAGGTCTGCATCCCATCCATAATCGGCATCTCTATATCCAGAGTAATTACATCTGGCTTAAAATGGTCAATTTTTTGCAAAGCATCCTGACCGTCACGAGCAGCTGCGACAACAGTCATAGTTGGATCACTATTAATGATATCGCTTAGTACCTTACGCATAAAGGCAGAATCATCCACTACCAGAACTTTAATAAGTTCCATGGTCTATATAAGCCCCTTTCGAATCCATTCCCGTTGCTTTTCAAATATGTAACTTATTATTCTATCCCTTTGTCCTTCACTAATTTCCGTAAATTCCAGTATTATTTTACTGGTACCTCCCTCTTTCTTAGGCTTCTCCAAAATGCGCAACAATTTAGCTTTGCAAAAAAGCGGGGTTGGACCCGGCAAAGCTATTTCTAATTCCACCATCTGTCCCTCTTCGACTGGGTCAAGTGTAACAAAAAGCAATCCTCCACCGCTTATATCTACGGTTTCACCAATGAAGGGTTCCTCCTTTTTTTCTGAGTTAATATCCCTGAATCGCATAGCCAATTTGGTTGGCACTCGCACCCACTGACGACGCTGTATTTCTGTGAATTTATCAGGTTTTACTACTACCAGAACCGGAAAGGGATTCAAGCGGCGAGCCACAATAATCGTTTTAAACACAAATGATTTGCCTTTTAAAGAAATACTTATATCAAGGTGCTGACGTACTCTAAGTGGCAAAAGTTCCCCTCTCCTCATAGGCACCGCAACATGTAAATGCTCAGCTGTAACTTCTTCTATTCGGCTGGCCAAATATTTATAATCAGTACCTTCTTCATCGACTGATATTTCTATAAGCTGATTAATCCTAAAATCCTTCGCGTTCATAGTAATACCTCCCTCTGATTGATTACGGCCGGGAAAATCCGGTAAGTTTTTTGATAAAACCTTTAATTCCGCCATTTCTCGTAGGTAAGACCGGAGTCCGGGCTCCATCGTTTTCCAACAATCTTTCAGCAATATCCGTTATGTTTTGGGCAGCCAGACTGTTGGGAAATACCTCTGCAAATGCCTCTTGACGCCTGATCCCCTGTTCCACATGGTTATCCTGCACGATGTAGCCCAGAATGTTTATATTCAAAGCCAGAAACTTTTCACTGACCAGTTTGAATTTCTGGGCTACTAGAATACCCTCTGATTCCCTGGCTACGCGGTTAACGACTAGATAAATATTGCCATTAAATCCATATCTATTGACACTCTTAACTACACCGTAAGCATCCGTTAAGGAAGTGGGTTCAGGAGTAGTCAGAACAATGACATCGTCACCGGCCAGAAGAAATTTCACTACGTTGTTGGAAATGCCCGCTCCTGTATCAACCACCATGTAATCATAATCGCCATCCAATTTACCCATTTCTACCAGAATGCGTTTCATTTCTTCCTCTTGTAAATTGGCCAATTCATTCATACCGGAGCCTCCGGGTATTATCTTTAAGCCTCCAGGCCCATTAATAATTATGTCTTTCAACGGTTTTTTATCCCGTATCATATGATATAGATTGTATTTAGGAACCAAACCCAGCATAATATCTATATTCGCCATACCCAGGTCGGCATCCATAATTAATACTCTCTTGCCCATTGCGCAAAGCTTAAGAGCCAAATTAAGGGCCAGTGTACTCTTGCCAACTCCGCCTTTACCGCTGGAAACAGATATTACGCGGGTGTGTCTTATCTCTTTTCCCAAATCAGCTTCAATTTGATTACGCAGGTTTAAAGCCATTTCCCTGAGCTTATTGGCTTGGTCCTTCATAAGGCTTCACCCTTCCCCATAACCATCCGAGCAAATTTGAATGGATCTGGAACCTCTATGTCATCCGGAACATTTTGCCCGTTGGTAAAGTAAGCTACAGGTTTCTTAATTTCACTAATTATATTCAAAATCTGACCATAACAATTGGTTTCATCCAGCTTAGTAAAAATCAGCTTATCCACACCTATTCTATTAAACTCATGATATATATTTAATAAATCAGAACTGGCAGTATTGACACTTAAGACTAGAATGGTCTCATCGGCCTCGGCAATATCCAGAAATTCATGCAGTTCTTCCATGTGTTCGTGGTTGTAGGGACTACGCCCGGCGGTATCAATAAATATAATATCCTTGTCGCGATAAGATTCTATCGCTTCTCCCAGGTCAGCAGGACTGAAGACAACTTTGATGGGAACCCCGATAATATCTGCAAAGGTTTTCAATTGCTCTGCGGCTGAGACCCGATAGGTATCCAAGGTGATAAACGCCACCTGGCGCGAATCAATAAAAGTTAGGTTGGCGGCCAGTTTGGCAATGGTAGTGGTCTTGCCCACACCGGTCGGTCCTACCATCACAACTATCCGAGCTCCATCTCCATCATTACATTCTATGGGTTTAATTTCTTCTAAAAATCCCTGCAAGGTGTGAAGACACACATCTTTAACCCAATTATAATCTCCTTTTCCACCCGGTAATTGACCCTCTACGCTATTTGCCATTCTCAGTGCTATTGCTTGATCAACATGATTGTTAATCAACGTTTTATAAAATTCTTGAACTGGCTGAGAAATGCCTTTTATAAGTTCAACTTCATACATTTTGCCCTTAATATCAGCCATAATATCATTCATCTTATACATCTCTTGTAGTAACTGTAACTCCTGTTCCCCTACTGGGTTAGAATTTGAATTTAGAGCCGGATCCGAAGCTGATGGAAGCGAGTTGCTTTCCTGAGGAACAATACGCAATTTATCTCTTTCTACCCTCATATCATCATCGACGGCAACTGTCAATTCAACCTTGGTTCTGGTAAAGAAGCCCAGAAAACCACCCTTCTTTACCTGACGCGTACTGAGAATAATGGCATCCCGGCCCATTTCTTTTCTAGCCTGCTTAAAGGCCGACTGATAATCATCTGCAACATATTTCTTAATTTTCATATAGACACCATCCCGATAACTTCAACTTCAACACCTGCTTCTATTTCATTATAAGATAGAACGGTCAGATTGGGTATAAATCTTTCCAGCAAACGCTTAAAATATATTCTCAATATCGGTGCGCATAGAATTATAGGCATTTTACCAGAGTTGGTTAAACCCTCATACTGGGCTACCAGCTTATCTATCATAGATTGAGCTATATCCGGTTCCAATGCCAAATAAGAGCCAAACTCCGATTGCTGCACTGAATTGCGTAACTTCTCTTCTAAGTTCGGATCAATAGTCAGAACCGATATTTTATTGCTGTCTCCGGCAAATTGCTTGCTAATATGCCTTTTCAACCCCTGCCGGACATATTCTGTGAGAACGTCAGTATCCTTGGTAATCTTGGAGTAATCCGCCAAGGTCTCCAGTATGGTTACCATATCACGGATGGAGACCTGCTCTTTTAACAGATTCGATAATACCTTCTGTAAATCGCCAATACTCATCAGGTCAGGCAATAGTTCATTAACTACGGCTGAATTCTGTTCTTTGACGAAATCAATTATATTTTGAATCTCCTGCCTTCCCAGCAACTCAAAAGCATGGGCCTTAATAACCGCAGTAAGATGGGTAGCCACGACTGAAGGGGGATCAACAACCGTATATCCTTTCATCTCCGCATTTTCCTTTTCGCTGGTATCGATCCAGCGGGCCGGCAGATTAAAGGCTGGTTCAACCGTGTCAACACCCGGTAGTTCAATGTCCTGGTCGATATCAGGACCGATAGCCAGATAATTATCCAGTATCAATTCCCCGGATGCTAGCTCCATAGCCTTTATTTTAATTGAATATGCGTTGGGCTTTAATTGCATATTATCACGAATACGAATTGGAGGTACGATAAAACCCAGCTCCATAGCACACTGCCTGCGGATCATAACAATACGATCCAAGAGATCTCCACCCTGCTCGGTATCCACCAGCGGAATTAATCCATAGCCTAATTCCATTTCCATCTTCTCAACCTGTAACAATTCCACCACGTTCTCAGGTTTTTTAATATCCTCTGCTTCCCTCTGCTGCTCTATATCCTTATCCTCGGTAATTTCTGCTTTGGTAGTTCTAAAGGTTAGAAATAATAGACCAAAAAAAGCAGCCAGGGTATACATCGGAACCCTAGGCAGTCCAATAGTACCCAGAACCAGCAATACCAAAGAGGTTATGCCTAAAGCTTTGGGATTACCGAAAACCTGCTCAGCTACATCTTTACCCAGGTTATTTTCAGATGCACTGCGGGTCACAATTATGCCTGTAGCGGTCGAAATTAAAAGAGCCGGTATTTGGGTTACCAATCCGTCACCAATAGACAGAATCGTATAAATCTTGGCTGCATCTGCCATGGCCATATCTTTTTGCATCATACCAATTATGAATCCACCCACAATATTTATTATGACAATAATGATACCAGCAATAGCATCACCCTTAACAAACTTACTGGCACCATCCATAGATCCATAAAAATCAGCTTCATCTTGGATCTTCTGGCGTCGCTTACGAGCACCTTCTTCATTAATAAGACCAGCATTTAGGTCAGCATCTATAGCCATCTGCTTACCTGGCATAGCATCCAAGGTGAAACGGGCACCTACCTCAGAGACCCTTTCCGCACCTTTAGTTATTACAATAAACTGAATTACCACTAAAATCAGGAACATTACAATTCCTACTGCCGTATTACCCCCAACCACAAAAGAACCGAAAGCTTGAATCACCTGTCCTGCTTCGGCATTGAGCAGAATTAGACGGGTCGAAGAGACATTCAAAGATAGCCGTAGTAGGGTCATAACTAACAACAGGGTAGGAAATACTGAAAAATCCAGAGGATCATTATTAAACATAGATACCATAAGTATAACCAGAGCAAAACTTATATTAAAAGTTATAAGTATATCCAGAACAAAAGGCTTGACCGGTATTACCATCATCATAACAATGGTTATTACCAGGACGGCCATTATGGCATCACTGCTATTCAGAATCTTTCCTAGCCAGCCTGATCTTTTCTCCAATGAAACTTCCTCCTACAAGGCACGTTTTTTCTGTTTGTAAACAAAGGCCAATACCTCAGCCACTGCCTGGTACATTTCCTCTGGCACTACATCACCTATTTCCGTGGTGTAATAGAGCATCCGAGCCAGGGGTGGATTCTCTACAATAGTAACATGATTGGAATTAGCAATTTCACGTATCTTTAAAGCCATAAAATCTTGACCCTTGGCTATAATAGTTGGAGCATCCATGAACTCAGCCTGGTATTTTAAAGCTACTGCAAAATGGGTCGGGTTGGTAATTACTACATCTGCCGCGGGAACTTCCGCCATCATTCTTCGCATCGCAACCTCACGTTGGATCTGTCGTTGTTTGGACTTTATCTTGGGATCTCCTTCAACCTGTTTATATTCCTGCTTAATATCATATTTGCTCATCTTTAACGATTTTTCATGTTCAAACATCTGGTAAATATAATCGATGATACCAATGATGACAAAAACAACTCCTACTTTTAGGGCCATCTCCAGAATAATGCTGCCACATATCACCATAGAAGCCATTATATCCATATCCACAAAACGAGGAAAGACATACATATATTTTTTTATAACCGTATAAACTACATAACCAGTAACTGCAATCTTCATTAAGGATTTTACCAGTTCCATCAGGGAGCGTGTGGAGAAAATCTTTTTGAAACCCTCCAGAGGATCTAATCTTTCCAGTTTAGGAGTCAGAGATTCTGTACTAAAAAGACCTCCCACCTGTAAATAGGTAATAAAGAAAGCAGCAATAAAGGTAGTCAAAAAAATGGGTAAAAGCATCTTTCCCATGAGCATTACGGATTCGTAAAGCAGTTGGAAAGCATATGCATTGTCAAAATCGGTCTGGGTGCGATGTAAAAGATAAAGAATAGTAAACTGCTCCAGTTTATCGGTCATATATGCAAAACTGAAAATGCCTACAGTTGACCCAGCTATAAGAATAACCGCTGAATTCAAATCGGTGCTCTTAAATACCTGACCTTTTTTACGAGCTTCTTCCCGGCGACGAGGTGTGGCACTTTCGGTCTTCTCTCCGCCGCCCCCATCATCAGCAAACAACTGCAAATTTATTGAGAAGCACTTTAAATATTCCATATCTTTCTTATATCCCCATAGTTAACAGCAGTGCATCCAAGTATTCCAAGAATTTGGCGAAAAGCGTACCCATGAACCATATGTAAATTGGCAATAAAACAAATAAGGTAACTAAGCCTACCATAATGTTTAGAGGCATGCCCACAATAAAAACGTTCATCTGCGGTACTGTCCGAGCAATAAAACCCATAGCCACATTGGTTATCATTAATGCCACCACAATGGGTGCTGATATTTGAACCGCAATTACGAACATATAAACAGTTATGCGCACCATCAAATCCATAAAGTCAGATCCCAAATTCGCCCCCATTACAGGTATTATCTGATAGCTTTGGACAACGGCATTTAGTAAATAATGATGGCCATTCAAAACCAAATATATCAATAAGGCCAGAAGATAGCAGAAATTTCCCATCAAGGGTATCTGGGTTCCTGATTGAGGATCTAAGACGTTAACCATCCCAAAGCCCATCTGCATGTCCATCAACTGGCCAGCCAATTGAATGGCAGCAAAAACTACAAAAGCTATAAAACCCATGCAATAGCCGATAAATACCTCCAATACCCATGCTGCTATAAAATAGGCCGGGGTATCCAGAGAAACAGCAAATTTAACCGGGACAAAGGATGTCATGACCCCAGCTAGGAGAGTAATGATCAATATCTTCATTCGACCCGGCAATTGCCTGCTGGAAAATATAGGAGCACTAATGAACAGGCCTGACAACCTGCCGAAAATCAGCAAAAAACTATTAAAAGCAAAAGTCACAGGTGCCTACCATCCTAACTTATAACGATATAAACTGGGGAATAGAGGCATACAGGTTATGCGTAAAACTAGTTATAATATTTAACATCCACGGAGCTGTAATAAGTAATACGATAAAAACAACTACAATTTTGGGCACGAAAACCAGGGTCATTTCCTGTAGTTGGGTAGTTGCCTGAAAAATGCTTATCAATAAGCCGATTAACAAGGCAGCTCCCAGTACGGGGGCTGAAACCAGGAGCACCGTAAAGATTGCCTCATTAGCTATGCCCATCACAATATTCTCATACATTTTTCCCTATTCCTCCCCTCACTTAAAGCTCATCATCAATGATTGGATAACTAAATTCCATCCATCTACGAGTACAAATAGCAGTATTTTAAATGGCAGCGATATCATCATAGGGGGTAGCATCATCATGCCCATGGACATCAAAGCGCTTGCTACCACCATGTCTATGACCAAAAACGGTATGAATATAATGAAACCGATTTGGAAGGCGGTCTTTAATTCACTAATCACAAAACTAGGGATAAGAACATAATTGGGAATATCCCCAAAATTTTTCGGCCTCTCTAGCTTAGACATTTTCACAAAAAGTGCCAAATCCTTTTCGCGGGTCTGTTTTAACATAAAATTGCGTATCGGCTCCATGCCACTGGTGAAGGCCTGTTCCTGAGTTATTTGGCCTTTCATGTAGGGCTGCAAACCATCCTGATTCACCTGTTGCCATGTAGGCATCATAATAAATAGGGTAAGAAATAGAGCCAGGCCTATTAATACTTGATTAGGGGGCATTTGCTGGGTTGCCAGAGAACTCCTGATAAATGACAGAACAATAACAATTCTGGTAAATGATGTTACAAGTATAAGCAGAGCTGGAGCAAGGGTCAGTGAAGTCAGCAGAATAAGTAACTGCAGAGAATTCGATAAACTCTGGGGAGTATTAGCGGCATTTCCCCCTATCTGAAGATTAATATTGGGTATCTGGAATGGTTCGGCAGATACCGGCGAAGCAAACACGAATATAATAAAGGCAATACCTGTAGCCAATAACAGGCTGCGGCGCGATAATTCAAATTTACTCATCTTCACCACTTCTCTTTGCATTTGATCCCCGATTCCTAACGCTCGGGAATGAAACATCTTTTATTCGTTTATTCTGTTCCTGCATAAGCAGGTGAAAATTTTTGGGGGAGCTTGTACCTTTTTCCATTTTGATCTTGCGGTTAAACCAGCTATTAATTGAATTCATAAGGGGAAGCTCTTTTTTTTCATTAATAGTGTAATCCCCTGTGCTAATTTCCTCCAATAATTTAGGATTATCGACTTCGAATAACAAATTAATTTGACCATCGGTTACTCCCAGTGCATATATCTTGCCGCTTACCTCGCATAGGACCAAACCCCGATTCTGTCCTAGCATCACCTCGTCCACCACGTGTAGCCAGGACCCTTGCATTTTAGTGCTTACCTGTTTGGCAAATAGGCGGATTATAGACCAAGCGGCAGCAATTATCACCATCAAAACCAAGATTAATTTCAAGAAACTGAACCATAGGTTATTGGACTCAACTTTCGGCTGTTCCTGGTTAAGAGCATTATTTAAATCCTGAATATTGTCTACCCCCAAGGCAGTACCAGTCAGAAATAAAGTCAATGCTAACAACAATACTACAAGAACCATCAGGTACTTTTTATGGAAAGGGTTCATATAAAGTCACATCCCCAACTGCAATTAACTAAGTGCTTTACTTACAGCTTCAAGAACCCTTTCAGGTTGGAAAGGTTTAACTATAAAATCTTTGGCTCCAGCTTGAATGGCATCAATAACCATAGCCTGCTGGCCCATAGCGCTGCACATAATCACTCGGGCCTTGGAATCAAAAGCTGTTATTGCTTTAACAGCAGTAATACCATCCATCTCCGGCATGGTTATATCCATGGTAACCAGATCGGGCTGCAACTCTTTGTATTTTTCGATAGCAATCATGCCATTTTCCGCTTCTCCAACCACCTCATAACCGTTTTTGCTAAGAATATCCTTAACCATCATTCTCATAAATGCAGCATCATCAACGACTAATACCCTCTTACCCATTCTTATCCTCCTCTTCTCCTATTGTAGTTTGTTCATCCTATCCAGGGGGCTCAGTATGGTGGTTATTCTAATACCATAATTCTCATCTATAACGACTACCTCACCTTTAGCAATTAATTTACCATTAACCATAAGATCAACTGGTTCACCAGCCATCTTATCAAGTTGTATGATCGACCCCGCAGTAATTTCCAAGACTTCTTTAATAGTTTTACGAGTTTTTCCTAGTTCTACCGTTACATCCAGGGGAACATCCATTATCAGTCCAATGTTTTGCGGTAGGTTAGCGTCTAAAGATTCGTGCAAGGGGGCAAATTGAACGGGTTGTACCGCAAACTGCTCGCCTTTTTTTACCCCGGAAGGCATATCATCATAGCCCTGATTACCCCACGTTGGTAGAGGTGGCGGCGCCATTGGCATAGCAGGTGCTTCCTGTATCACGGGTCGGGTGTACGCAGTTTCCGGCTGAGGTGGGCGAGGGCTGCTTACAGAAGGTGATTCAATAATTGCATCCAGGGATGCTTCTTTTGCACTCCCCCCCATAAGGTTCTGTACCATTTCCTTAACTGCATCAACGGGTATAAGCTGCATAATTTCACTGTCTATTAAATCATCTATTTCCATTTTAAACTTGATCTGCGCGATTTCATTATGGTCTTCCAGAGAATCTATCTCCTGTCTACTAAGATCAACTACGTTGACCTTAGGCGGCGAAATGTCTATTCGCTTGCCAAACATTGATGACAAACTAGTAGTAGCCGAACCCATCATCTGATTCATAGCTTCACTTACTGCACTCAGTTTAATTTCATCCAAGTTCATATCGGGGCTCTTCCCATCCCCACCCATCATTATATCTGCTATAATACAGGCGTCTGCTTCTTTAATTACCAGCATATTCGTACCGGAAATTCCCTCAGTATATTTGACTTCTATCACTACATAAGGTAATGGATACTCTTGCTGAAGCTGTGCTTGATTAGTAATAGAAACGCGAGGAGTAGTAATGGATACCCTCCTTTTTAGCAGTGTGGATAAGGTGGTCGCCGAAGTACCCATACTGATATTTCCAATTTCCCCTACAGCATCCCTCTCAAAATCACTCAATTCCATCATAGTTGGAGTTGGAGTTGGAGCGGGACTACTTGAACTAGTTCCTCCGTTTAGCAAGGCATCAATTTCATCCTGGGACAGAATACCATCATTCATCTTCATTTACCTCCTCTACTACCCGGGTAATCTGAATGGATAGGTTTTTACCAAAAACTCCTGGCTTGCCCCAAAATTTGGTGCGCTGGCCTATAAGTAACTCCAATTCTTCCTTGATATCCCTCTTTAAAGGAATAACATCACCTGGCGCCAGTTCCAGTAGGTCTTTCACCGTTATTACCGTTCTTCCTAAGACTGCTTTAACTGGTACAAAAGTAGATTCCAATTTATTTTGTATGGCGTCCATGTTTTCAGGAGTAGACTTTTTTCCTGACGTGGAATAATAATAATGCACATTAAGCTTAGCAACTATAGGTTCTAACACTAAATAGGGTATACATATATTAATCATCCCTAGCATATCGCTCATTTTCGTCTCTAGGGAAACAATCATCATTACTTCAGTAGGGGATATTAATTGAGTAAACTGGGGATTGGT
Organism: Firmicutes bacterium HGW-Firmicutes-15; assembly: GCA_002840245.1. Classification (GTDB taxonomy): domain Bacteria; phylum Bacillota; class Syntrophomonadia; order Syntrophomonadales; family Syntrophomonadaceae; genus PHAA01. Next base: position 69,254 of record PHAA01000010.1, on the reverse strand, counting down.
CTCAACTCTTTCAACCACCGGCTCGAAATCTACAATACTGCTCCAAGGTTCTGAAAGAAAATCCAGCATGCGCTGGCCCAGCTTCTCCATTACTGTCTGTTCTATTTCAGTCAATCCTCTTACCTTATCAGGCATGGCTCCAGGCCCGCCCATTAACCTATCTAGAAAGGCAAATCCCAGGTTGGGGTTTATTTCCATTATGGCACTGCCTTCCAGAGGATACATGGAAAAAATATTCAATATGGTAGTACTGGGTATTGACCTTATAAACTCATCATAGGTTACCTGTTCCACTGACAACACTTCAATTTGAACTGGTGCCCTAAGCTGACCGGACAAATATGTGCCCAGTGAACGAGCATAATTCTCATAGATAACCTGTAGAGTATGAATCTGATCCTTAGAAAACTTGTTGGGTCTTCTAAAGTCATAAATCTTAACCTTTTTCTTACTTTGCTCTTCCTTTAATTCATTGGCATCAACTGACCCGGTACTCAGGGCCGAAAGGAGCGCATCTATTTCATTTTGGGACAGGACATCACCCATTATACCCCCCCCTTCCAGCTTATAATTAGTAGCTTACTGCATGATAAAGTTCGTAAAATAAATGTTCTTTATATAATCTTTACCCAACTTCTTGTTCAGGTCATTTTGTATTTCTTGTTTGATATTTGCCCGGTTTCTTACGTCCAGGTCGGCGACTGTTTTCGATGTCAGTATGCTAAGAATACTATCCCTGATGATCGGCATAAAAGTTTTAACTGATTCGGCATTCTTTTTGTCACCCAGTTCCACAGATACTTCGACCTTTAGATAGCGATTTCCTGCTACATCGCTAATATTCGTGGTAAACTCCGGAACCGCTACCAGGGTGGCGGTTTCCAGACTGGCTGTCGAGGCAGTTTCGACCTTAGGCATCAAAGGGGCCATTAAACTCTTCATAAGAAAATAGGATGCACCCATCGCTACCAGAAAAATTAATAAGCCTACCACTATAATTTTAATATCCAGACCTAACTTTGGCTTTACCTCTGTTGTACTAGTATCCTCGGCCAAAACCCTTCCCCCTTCTCATCTACTTTTTTAAATTAACATATATAATCTTCCTGAATCTGACAATATCTTCCTGGATTGATCGGGTTGACTCTTTTACCAGGATCTTCTTGCCCGTAGTCAGGGTAATTACCGTATCCGGAGTCTCTTCCATAATTTCAATTAAATCTATATTCAGAATGAATTTTTCTCCATTCAAGCGGGTAAGATTTATCATCTGTTCACCTCAATCAAGTTCCTCCAGGGGCAAGCCCCTGGAGGTCATTCAATTTCTATTAACGCTTCAGATTAACCAGTTCCTGTAACATCTCATCTGAGGTTGTGATTATCCTTGAATTGGCTTGGAAGCCTCTCTGAGTAACTATCATATCGGTAAACTCCTCGGATAAATCTACATTGGACATTTCCAGACTGCTGGGAATAATTTTACCTGAGCTGCCTTCGCTGGGTTTTAATGGTACTGCATCCAAACCTGCATTTACTGAATCCTTGAACATAGTCCCACCTACCTGGATTAAACCACCAGGATTGTTGAAGCCAGCCAGTGCTACCCGGGCCAGAGCCTTGGACACGCCATTATCATAGCCCCCGGTTATAGTTCCATCGATACCCACCGATATACTGCTCAATTTTCCATCAACATAACCATCCTGATATTCTACCTTAGCCGTTGTTTTTGAATCGTATTGGGTAAGTTTATTAAAATCAGTTATTATTATCATAGGGTCTGCGGCAGCTGTAGCAGGTGTAGCAGTTGAAACCGGGTCAATGGTCAGATTAACCCTAGAAAACCAAGGACTATTGGTAGGATCAGGTATTGCCCCCGCTTCATTAAATTGCAGGTTATAAACACGCACAATTTCGTTGCCTGAAACATTCAATAATTCCAACTCCGCAGGTGTTGTCGCGTCAGCATTTGTCAAATCAACCGGAGCTGCGAAATCAGCTGCAACAAAGCCACCCGCTGGATCATCAAACTGTCGATTCAAAGAAATATCACAAGCCCAATTAGTTAAAGTACCAGGGGTAGCATCCATCCCGGTCTTAAAAAACCTGAAATATACAGTGGTCTTTTCCCCCAACGAATTGACAACATCCTGGGATGTTATTAAGACATCGTCATTCGCTCCTGGAAATTCGGTCACCGGATCAATGTACGTCGGTGGTGGTCCTGCCGCCGTCACGGGAATTTTCATGGATGATTGCAGATTACCGCTAAGCCTCATATTTTTAGTAGCATTAGCAGCTATTGAGCTAAATTCTTGATTTGCATCCGTGGAATGAATATTAATATCAACCAAGGTTGCAGTATCAGTGCTAACTTTTTGATTCTCAGAATTCCAATCAGTATCAGTTTTACTGGCCATCCATCCCTGGACTCTATACCCATTAGACGTGTTGACCAATTGCCCCAGTTTGTCAAAATCGAAAGCCCCGGCCCGGGTATAGAGAGTGTCATTACCATTTTTCACTACAAAATAACCGTTGCCATCTATAGCCATATCCATTGTTTTACCAGTAGCAGCGGCAGGAGCACCTGTATGAATCTGATCAATGCTGGACACAGCCATACCCAAACCTATTCCCATGGGATTAGTTCCACCCTGAGACCCTGCTACAGGTGCAGAACCTCCCCGCATAGATTGATATAGAGTATCTTTAAAAACCACCCGGCTTTTTTTATAACCGCTGGTATTTACATTGGCAATGTTGTTGCCTATTACATCCATTCTGGTTTGATGATTCTTTAGTCCGGAAACACCGGAATATAGGGAACGCATCATCTTCTACATGACCTCCTCATATGTTTTTACTGTCCAGTCTATCTGATTCTTGCTTTATGAATACAATTGATGCAAGAATGAATTTCGACTGAACCGTGGGGCGCTTCAATCACTTGGCGTCCCGGGGCTTCCTCCAAGAGGTCCAGCCCTATAATACTATGGCACTGTCAATATTGGTAAAAATATTTTCTTTAAGATTCTGGCTATCTACAGCCGTGATTACGGTATTGTTCTTTACACTTACTACCAACGCCAGGTCCTTCATTAGAATCAATGAATCTTTCGATCCTTTTTCTCTGGCCTTTCCTACCGCTTCTACCAGTTTATTCATATCAGTATCGCTTAGTTCAATATTTCTAGCTTTCATACGTTCCTGAGCATGGTTGGAGAACTTTAAGGTTTCATTTAGTTTTTTATCCAGTAACTGTTCAAAACCACTTCTCTGTCCTATACTGTTCTTCGTTGCCGGAGTATTTTTTCCAGTCTTTACTGGTAAAACTGGTTGGTGAGGAAAATATATTTTATTGTTCAATTGGTACACCTTCTTTCGGGCCTAATTACCCACTGAGTCTGTTTCTTAGATTAGTCTTCATCCGTTTTCTTAATCTCCGTAATATTGTTCAGAGCTACTACCTGGTTATTGACCATAAACAAAGGTATTCCATCCTTCATTAACACTGATGAAATTGTACCTGTAAGGATATCCTTGACTACATTCCCATTCTCGTCTGTGCTGTCTGGGTTCTGATAGCTGACCTCTTGACCAATCATGGCTACCATTCCGGTAGTCTGTTGAAGTGCAAAGTTGTTTACCATGTAGTAATTGAAATCTGTGGAAAGCTGTATGAAATTAGTATTCAGGTTGTTCATCTGTTCCAGAGAACTGAAAGTCGCCATTTGGGCAATGAATTCCGAATTATCCATAGGCTCAAGGGGATCCTGGTACTTCAACTGGGTAACCAGAAGTTTTAAAAAATCGTCTTTACCCAGAGCATTTTTGTCAGTCTTGGTTGTGTCCGTAGTAGTGGATGTGGTATACCATGGAGCATTTGTTGAATTTGTAACGTCTGTACTCATCTTAGCACCTCCTAAATAGTAAAATCGACTCTACCTTCATCAAGCAAATTAACGGTATCTGCCTCCCGCTGATACGGATTAAAATCCTCAACCTCTGTAGAGTAGGTATTGTTAAACGAATTGTAATGCGTCGGTTTTTGCCCCTGCGAGGTCATTTCCTGCCAGAGCTGTTGACGGTTCCCCTCTGAGCTGTTATTAAAATTTCCGCCGTTATCCAGCTGTACATTGACCTCGGTTTTCTCCACTCGCAGTCCGTTGGCCTCCAGAGTCTGCTTGAGGGAGTTCATGTTTGCTTCCAGGACCTGCTTCACATGCTGGCTTTCAGTAGTAAACCGGGCCGTTATCACCCCATCATCAACTATGATTTGAATCATCATCTTGCCAAGAAACTCGGGTTTCAGTTGAATTCTCATTTCCGAAGTAGCAAGCTTAGTTACCAGTTCCACCTTTTTTACGATCTGCTCCATGAGCTCCTCGGGGCTTACTGTTGGCCGAGCCGAATTGGTGGACTGAGCTTTTCCGGTTTCGCCGCCTGGCTTGGCTAACTCTACTAAGGTCTTGTCTAGAAGAGTCAAGTTTTTTCCTTCTTCAACACCGGTTTCCTGCGCTGCTTCTTCTATGAGCGGAGCATCGGCAGTAATTTTACTGTTCGCTAGTCGGTGGTTTTCAATTGCCATGATTTTTTTTACATCTTTAGCGACCGGTTCCTCGGTTTTTTGATTTACCTGATCACTTAGAGGCTTTTCCAAAAATTGTAGTTTCATCCGGTCTTTGTCGCTGTCTTTGCCTGCCTTTTTAGCCTGCTCAGCTTCTAAAGCCGCTGCACTTGTATTTCCTGGCAGGGTAGGTGCAGTTAAAAGCTTTTCTGCCGTTTGCTCAGGCTTTTCGGTAAGTATGGCATTATCCGTTACTGCCAGGGGATTGCTGGGCATTGATACAGTTGGCTTGGCAGCAATTTCCTCAGTCTCAGTATCCACAGTCTGGTTATCAGGTACTGATAGAGTTTCTCCCTGAGGATTGGTTTTCACTGTTACCTTGGTTGAAGAACTACTAGCAGTTGATTCTCCCTGGTTTTCTTCAGTAATGAGGGTCATCACACTCGCCGTGGCATCAGCCCTATTTTCTTTTGCCTGGCCTTCCTGCACGTTCTCGTGAGTATTGCTAACCAGGACGGTCTCATTTACCTCCGCTTGACTCGAACCTTGGGCCGGTTCTGAACCGGGAATTAGTTCTACCGAAGCCTGGGCCGGTTTCTCTGCTGCCTGGGGCTGGATAGCCTCTAACATTGCTGCGAGAGGTTCCTGATTCTGACTAACCATCTGGGTACCGGCTTCCTGTGCCGTTGCTACAGCTACGGCAGGCATAGTTTTGCTTTCCTCACTATCAGGTGTTATGGAAATATCCCTCTCAGGCTGGACTAATCCTGAATAATTAGGAGTCAGTTCATTGCCTGCATCCTCGGACTGCTTATCTAGTTCCTGGGTTGAACCATTTTCCACACTAGCTTGCACCGATTCATTAGCCTCAGTACTCTTTCCATCTTCAGAACCTGATTCTTGGATATTTGGTTTTTCTTGCGCAGGCGTCAGTTTTCCGGCTTCTCCATTAGCATCCACAATTGAATCGGCCTTTTGTTCAAAGGTCGATCTTTCAAAAGCAGTGTTTTTCGGGGGTAAGTCTTTTCTAACGAGTGGACGAGATTCATGATCAAGTTCCCTAAAGCTGACCTTTTTTAAGTGCTGGGAAAAACTATTTTTCTTCTCCGTTAAATTTTGAGACCGTTGTTCAATTGAGTTCTTTTGTTCCAATCCCTCCTGAGGACGCCTCACCATAGTCTGCACATCAAGTATCGCCAATTTATTCACCTCCTTTCTTCTCCAACTAATATATGGATGAAAGTTGCCCCTCCTCTATTGAGGACTGGCAACCAGCATCTTCTTAGCAATAGTAGCCGCCTTATCCCTTGGCATTTTCTGTAACATTTCACCAGCTAGGGCAGTTTCCATGGCACCAAGGACACCAATAATATCCTGATCATTGAGCTTTGATAGTAAATCGGCAGCTTCTTTAGCATTCATTTCTGCAAAATACTGGGCCATGTTCTTATATATCTGCTGATTGGTCGTAGAATTGCCAGCAGGTTTGGCTGCAAGCAGCAACTTTTCATTGAGCCTAATAATTTCTGCTTTAGCATCCTCACCATTTTTCTGCACAATCTTTTGCTTCTTATCCATATCCTCCATGGTCTTTTGCAGAGCTTCTATTTCGGCTTTTTTTTCGGCGGCACTCCTCTTTAATGTATCGTTTTCTTGCTTAACTTTCTGTAGTTCTGTCTCCTGCAAATCCTTGGGAACACTCTGTTTTAAAAAGGGTATTTTATCTGCCATAGGTATTTTTTCCACCACAGATGAAAGGTTGCTGATTGAGGTGGGAAGCTTCACAACTTTAAAATGCAGCAGAGCCCAGACTACACCTGCTACCAGGATAATTCCTAATAGTATAAACGCCAGTATCTTACCAATTTTCTTTATTTTTGCTTTCATAGTGGCACCCATTCATACCTTTCGTGATTAAACTAGGTTTTTCCTGTAATGGCTATTGATAGCTATTTCATCAATGACCTTCTGTTCTTCTTTTTGCAATTCCTGCAGGTATATATACCACTCTTTTTCCCTTAGTTTACTTAGTGTCTGGGTTTCCCTGGTTTTTTCAATTAATATTATACGAGCCGACTCGATATGATGTTCGGCTCTAGCCAGGTCTTCTTCCTTTATCGTTCTGCATTCTTTAAGTACTGGGATATAGTCATTAAAAAGCAAATATTTATCTACACAAAAACCTTCCTGCATCAATTGCTTGATGGATTGTTCCATCTCCAGTTGTTTGTCGATTATTTCCTCTAGTTCGGTTTGAATACGGTCGCGCTCCCTAACCCGCAACTGCATTTCTTCTTTCGCTAGTTGCTCCTCCCGTGAGGCTATGTTTAATTTAGTCTGTAATCTAAACTTAAAGGGTTTCATTTATCTGTACCTGCTCATGCAATAGAACTCTCTAGGAATTGCATAGTTTGAGTTAGGTGACTCCCCTCATAGATATCCTGGCGAGTAAAAGCCTGGCATTTCTCAATCACCCTAAGGGCTTCATCCACTCGGGGATTTGATCCCTTTTTATAAGCTCCAATGTCGATCAAATCTTTGGCATCTTCATATATTGCCAGGAGAGATCTGAAACGATTGGCATCCTGCAAATGTTGGTTGGAAACAATATCTATCATTACCCGGCTAATACTTTTAAGAACATCTATGGCAGGATACATATTCATATCTGCCATTGCTCTGCTAAGCACAATATGTCCATCCACAATGCCTCGTACTGCATCTGTGACTGGCTCATTCATGTCGTCTCCTTCTACTAGAACCGTATAAAGACCGGTAATGGTTCCATTTTCCGACGTCCCAGCTCTTTCCAACAGCTTCGGCATCAGCGCAAAGACAGACGGCGTATAGCCCCTGGTCGCGGGTGGTTCACCTATAGCCAAGCCTACCTCACGTTGGGCGAGAGCAAACCGGGTTAAAGAGTCCATTAGAAGCAAGACATCTTTGCCTTGATCCCGAAAATATTCGGCAATACTTGTGGCCACAAAAGCACCTTTGAGACGTACCAGGGCTGGTTGATCAGAGGTCGCTACAACAACTACTGAGCGGGCCAAACCTTCCTCACCCAGATCCTTCTCAAGAAATTCCCTGACCTCACGACCTCTCTCGCCTATGAGGGCTATAACGTTTATATCAGCCTCGGTGTTTCTGGCTATCATTCCCATGAGGGTACTTTTGCCAACTCCGCTGCCAGCAAATATTCCCATCCGTTGTCCTTTGCCTAGCGTGTTCAAGCCATCAATAGCTTTCACACCCACCGGTAGGATTTCACTTATCCGTTTTCTCTTCAAAGGATTAGGTGCCGCGTTCATTACGGGGTAAACACCTTGATAATTGATTCGTTCTCGATCATCAATTGGCTCGCCTAATCCATTCAATACCCTCCCAATGAGGCCCATACCCACATTAACCCTCAGGGTGTTACCGCTTGCAAATAGTTCGCTGCCCGGTCCAATCCCTTCCAGGTTGCCCAAAGGCATTAGTAGTATTTTGTTGTTTTTGAAGCCTACTACTTCAGCTGGTATCATACCCCGATCTCCCTGGTTAGTTTTAACATAGCACAGCTCTCCCAAACTAACCCTTGGGCCGGTAGCTTCTAAAGTCAAACCTATTGCCTGAGTAATCTTGCCCTTCAGGTTGCAGGTATTCAATTTCTCTAGAATGGTCAGGTGTTTTTCCAGATTGAAAGCATGCTTATTACTCATAGCTGACTTCCATTGTAGCATCCTCTACTTTAAGTATACGACCCTCCAGCTGGGCGTCTACAGAGCCCGTGCTGCTATCTACTATACATCCGCCACTGCTTATTCTGCGATCAGCTTTTACATCTATCTCCAGATCGGCACTTCCTATTTCAGTTAGTCCTTCATTAGCAATGGAATCCAGTAAGTACTGCAGATCTGCGGGATTCACATAAACCCTCACATTATAAGGATTGTCCAGAAAACTTATAGCCTGTCTGACAATATCCACAATGGCCCGAGGATTGCTGCTTAACTCAGCTACAATTACTTTCCTGGCAATCGCCATTGCCAGGTGTACAATATCGTTTTCCACCGAATCAAGGATAGCAATCTTAGTCCTCCGGGCTTCCTCAATCAAGCTTTTGCTTTGCTCTATAGCCATTTGACGATCCGCTTCTATTTCTGCATGCGCTCTTTTTAAACCATCGCTGTAGCCTTCACTACCTGCCTGTTCCTGAATTTTTTGAGCATCTTCTTGAACCTGGGCTCTAATTACCTCCGCCTCTTCCTGGGCGTCGCTGATAATACTTCTCGCCTCATTTCTAGCCTTTTCCAGTAATCCCATGACTAGTTGCTCAGTTTCAGCAAGTATCGTCTGGCTTTCTTTTTTCAACGATTCAATGTCAATTTTTTCTTGCTCGAGTTCACTCAGGGCAGGTATTAGTATTTCTTGAACTTCCGGGAAATCCTGCTCAATGGCCAAGATATCCAGAAACTGAATAATGCGTGGGTCAGAGAGGACCAGGTCGGATTTTTTAATAATCTTAGACAATGACCTCATCTCCTCCACCTCGTGCTACAACAATTTCACCCGCCTCTTCTAATCTGCGGATAACATTCACGATGCGCTGTTGAGCTTCCTCCACATCACGCAACCTGACCGGTCCCATGAATTCGGTGTCCTCACGTAGCATATCGGCGGCTCGAGTAGACATATTGGAAAATATTTTTTTGGATACTTCTGCGCTGGAACCTTTTAGAGCGAGGGCCATATCCTGAGATTCCACTTCGCGCAGGACCCGCTGAACAGAACGATCATCTATCATTACAATATCTTCGAATACAAACATAAGTTTCTTAATCTCTTCAGCCAGTTCTGGATCCTGAACCTCCAGAGATTCCATAATGGTTTTCTCAGTAGAGCGGTCTACACGATTAATAATCTCTACTACTGACTTGATTCCTCCCGCGGTTCTCATTTCCTGCGGACTAATTGATGATAATTTCCTTTCCAAAACCCGCTCTACATCCTTGATTACTTCCGGTGAAGTGGTGTCCATAATAGCTATCCTTTTAGCTATTTCGGCCTGTCTTTCAGCCGGCAGCGCAGACAGAATTAAGGAAGCCTTTTCCGGTTCCAGATAGGCCAGAATTAAAGCAATAGTCTGCGGGTGTTCGGACTGAATAAAATTCAGTAACTGATTAGGATCGGTTTTGCGGACAAAATCAAAGGGCCTAACCTGTAAGGAGGCAGATATTCGCCCTATTATTTCTGCTGTTCTTTCTGCCCCATAAGCTTTTTCCAGGACTTCTCGAGCATAAGCAATGCCTCCCTGCCCTATAAACTGGCTCGCCAGGCACATTTCAAAAAACTCGCGGAAAATATCATCCATTTTATCAGTGGAAACCTTGCGCATATTGGCAATTTCCAAGGTTAATTGTTCAATTTCCTCATCATTCATATATTTGAATAGCTGGGCGGACTTTTCCGGCCCCAAAAAAACTAAGAAATTCGCGGCCTTTTGTTTGCCAGTGAGGGGTTTTGTCGCTGTACTGGTAGCCAATTAAATCACCTCTGTTCCTCTATTAGCCAGGTCTTGAGTACCTGGGCCGCGTTTTCCGGACTTTCTTCGATTAGTTTTTCTATCTCCTGCCTGATCTTCTGTCTTTCCTTTTCTTCGGGGCTAAGGTTCTTTTCTAGAAGATCGCCAATGCTGATTTCTTCATCTGCCACGGTTTCAAAGGCGTGTTCTGCTTCTTCTCTTTCCTGCTCTTCAATTTCTTGCTGTTTCCTCCTGCGAATTAGCAACCAGACCAGAAGCACAATAAGTAGTGCCAGTACTGCAAATACAAATGGGGTTAGAGGTGAATTCAATATCTTCTGAACAGCACTGGCAGGCGGAGGCTCTGGTAATGGTTCTGCATAGAAATCAATGAATGCCACTGAGATATTATCCTTTAGACTGACCGATTCATTAGGCCGATTTTCTTTGAGTCCGGAGGCAGTAGCAGCAATATTTCTAATCGTAGTAATCTTTGCGTCCTCAGTATCACCCAGTTTGGACTGGGTAGCGGCCGCATTATTAACTAAAATAGCCACAGTCAAATAGTCATATTTGGTCTCACCCGTGGAATACTTAATAACGGATTCGGTTTTATTTATCTCATAGTTTCTAGTTATATCGCTTTTATCTGTGGTAGAGGTTGAAGCGGCATTAGGATTTACCTGAGTATACTGCTGAATATTGGTGTCAGTACCAGGAACCGCAGCGGTATTTTGTGTCGTTCCAGTCCCTGCCTCTTTTATGATATGTTCACTGCGGGTAAAAGACCCCTCCGGGTCATGGGTATATGTTTCACTCGTTTGCTCTTTATCATTAAAATTTAATTCAGCACTTACGCGTACCACCGAATTGTTCTTGCCCAGCGCACTATCTAGCATGCTCTGAATTGCTAACTGCTTTTCTTTTTCAATTTCTTTCTTCATCGCCATTTGGCTGGCCAAAGTTTCAGTCGTAGTACCTTTTTGAGGAAGATTGTCCGAGATTAAATTTCCGTTATGATCAACAATTACTACCTTTTTGGGATCCAACCCTTCCACTGAGTTAGCAATTAGGTTTATAATTCCTTGGACTTCCTGTGGAGTCAGCTTGGTTTCATCCTTGGTGGTTATCGCCACCGATGCGCTTGGCAATTCCTCTTTATCAGAAAAAAGAGTCTTTTCGGGAATTACCAGATGTACCCGGGCTGCTTTCACTTTTTCTAGACTCTGAATGGTGCGGGCCAGTTCACCCTGCATGGCCATCTGGTATTTCACCTTTTTATCAGTCTGGGTTTCACCAAAGTTATTCGTTTGAAATAATTCAAGACCCGCTACTCCCATTGGTAAATTGGCTCCAGCTAATTTGAGACGAGTCGTGTATTTATCAGTTGGAGATACTAATATTGTAGTACCGTTATTATCCAATTCATATGGGGTTTTGTATTCATCCAGCTTGGCAACAATTGCCGATGCGTCTTTTTCTCCTAATTCTGTATATAGCACTTCATAGGGAACAGAATTGTTCCCAACAAATAAAACCGAGGCAGCAATCACTATAAAGATAATTGCCCCGGCAAAAATTAACTTCCTATTTAAATTACTCTCAGCCCAAAGATCTCGAATTTTTGCTCCCGCTTGCTTCAATTGGTCTAAAATCTTTTCCATTGTACAACTCCCAACCTAAATTACATCTGCATGCGGGTAATTTCTTGATATGCTTCTACAACCCTGTTTCTAACCTCTATCGTGAGTTGCAGCGCCAAATTGGCCTTTTCATAAGCAATCATGGTATTATGTAGATAAGCCTCATTCCCCAAGGCAAGCTTATCAGCACTGGCTGCGGCTTCCTTTTGCAAGCCATCCACCTCTCCCAGGGCACTCTTTAAATAATCCATAAATCCTAACTGTTTATCACTGGTAAGAGGCTTTACTTCCTGGACCGCTTTGTCATCCAGATTAAATGCTGATATCATGCCGGTATCTAATGAACCAATTTCCACTATACTTCCTCCTATCTCCCTATATCCAGGGCTCGCATAGCCATAGCCCGGCTGGCTTCAATTACCTTGGAATTGGCTTCAAAGGCCCGAGTAGCTGATATCATATTTATCATTTCTTCAACCACATTTACATTAGGATAATTTACGTAACCCTGGGCATCAGCATCAGGGTTGGATGGTTCATATACCTTTCTAAATGGGGCTTCATCTTCCCCTAATTGCCTAATTTCCTTTACCTTGACTCCCGATAAGGCTAGCAATTGATCCTGCAGGGCACTTTTAAATTTTCCTTTAGGCTGGTTGTCCTGAGCCTCAAATACCACCACATGCCTGCGGTAGGGTCCTTGCCCATTGGCTACGCGCGTAGTTTCCACATTGGCCATATTGCTGGCGATGGTATCCATCCTTAATCTTTGAGCCGTTAGCCCAGATGCACTAACATCAATGCTGTTAAGAAAACTCATTTGAGTTACCCCCTCCCGGTAATAGCCATTCTGAGTAGCTTGATTTCATTACTCATGCTCTGAGCCATTGAGTCATAAAAAACTTTATTCTTGGTCATATTAGCATTTTCCACATCAATATCAACATTGTTTTCATCGTTCCTATAACTCAAGTCTTCTAGTTTTCTAATCTCCGGTTCAAAGCCCTCTAAATCCATAGGGGCTTGCCCGATCTGAATATGCCGCTTATTTGTAGTCCGAAGTTTGTCATTGCCAGTATTGGCCTGACTATCTAGAATCTGGTTAAGTTTTTCTTCAAAGATGAGCTCACTGCGTTTAAATCCCGGGGTATCCACATTGGCAATATTGTTAGCGATTACGTCAGTTCTAGCACTAGCTGAATCCATAGCCTTATTTAATATTATCTGGGTTTTTGAATTAAAAATCTTTTCCAGCAACATATCACCCCTTACAACAATCCTTGCCATTCTTCATGTAATTTCGCTGCACTGCACGCAAATTCCTGCTATACATATAATTAACTAATAAATTAATTGTATATATCTGCTTTAAATAAGCAAATTATGTCAGTTATTATGTTATTCTTATACTAAAGAATATATTCTTTGACATTATTGTTTTTCCTTCTTTTATTTTGTAATAATAACCTTAATTTATTTATGATACCAGTAGCAATTTCATTATTTACTAAAATGGGTCTTTATTCCCTAATTTAATAGGTTTATATACTCATAAGATCATAGTAACTATGACACAATGAAGCAATTGGATCAATTTCCAACGGAAAAAGCATATTCTGGTTATAATGCATTAATTATTTGGCGAGCATTTCCGAAAGGTAGCAAAAGCATATAAATATACATATTTATTTCTTCAATTCATCTCGAATATAATCATTGAGTATTTTTATGTACGTTCCTTTCATTCCCAAAGATCTCGATTCAATTACTCCTGCACTGGAAAATTTTCTTAGTGCGCTCACAATAATCGACCTTGTAATGCCCACTTTGTCGGCAAGCCTGCTGGCAACCAGCAATCCTTCCTCAGCATTTAATTCCGCCAATATGTATTCAATGGCTTCTTTTTCTGAATATGATAATGTAGCCACGGCGATTTGAACGGCGGCCTTCTTTCCCGAATCTTCCTCAATCCGCTCTGTCCTCATCCGCATTACTTCATTGGCTACCACTAATGAACCATATTCTGCCAAGACAATATCTTCATCGGAAAAACTCTGCCCATTACGACATAAAATTATGGTGCCAATACGCCTAGCTCCTCCGAAAACTGGAGTGACGGACCATATATGTTTAGAACAATCGCATGACATTTGGTCAAAATTAAATATGCATTTACAGCCTTCTTCAAGTATTATATTAGCTTTAGTCTCTTGAATATTGATGAATTCTTGATTAAAGCTCTCCGGGAAATGTTCAGCATGACTTATTAGTCCATCAATTTCAGAACACGGTAAACCTTCGGCAAAAGAATAACCAATTACTTGACCTCTTCTTCCCACGATAAAGACACTGCATTCCATATTTTCAGCCAGTACACTTGCCATCTCAAAAAAATCCACAGGATTTCCTATAAGCTTTTGCAAAATGCGGTTAATCAATCTCGACTTTTCCAGCAATGTTTTCTTCACCCACACAACCTCCTACAGGATATATCTACTCAAATCATCATCTTCCGCTATTTTTTTGAGCCTTTGTTCTACATAATTTCGGTCAATTTCAATCTTTTGCCCCCGCATATAAGCCGCATCAAAAAGTAAATCCTCCAATACCTTTTCCATAATGGTATGTAAGCGCCGAGCTCCAATATTTTCTGTTCTTGCATTTACTTCATAAGCCATTTCGGCAATATAGTCTATCGAATCATCACCAAAAGCTAATTCTACATTTTCAGTTGATAGTAAGGCTATATATTGTTTTATTAGAGAATTATGAGGCTCAGTAAGGATTCTTTTTAAATCATCTTTTTTGAGACTTTCCAACTCCACGCGAATCGGAAATCTGCCCTGTAACTCCGGTATTAGGTCAGAAGGTTTGCACACATGAAAAGCCCCGGCGGCGATAAAAAGGATATGGTCAGTTTTAACTGGCCCATATTTAGTAACTACCGTTGAACCTTCAATAATAGGCAAAATATCCCTTTGTACCCCTCCGCGGGAAACATCCGGGCCATACGAACTCTCTTTGCTGGCAATCTTATCTATTTCATCTAAAAATACCAGACCGTCCTCTTCCACCCTTCTGATAGCTTCACGGTTGGCCTCATCCGCATCGATAAGCCGAGTGGCTTCCTCATGGCCCAATATTTTACGAGCTTCCTCCACCGTAAACCTTCTTTTCTTTTTATTTTTTGGTAGGATTCCGCCCAGAACATCCTGCAAGTTGATTCCCATCTCTTCAACACCCGATCCGGATATTACTTCCATAAACGAATTGTTTTTTTCTTCCACTTCAATTTCGATTATTTCTTGTTCCAGTTCCTTGCGGGCTAGCTTTTGCCGAATGATTTCCCTCTGTTGCTCAACGTCGCGTAAACGCCTCGGATAATCTTCATCCCCGTCATGATTATCCTGAGATTGGCCCATCAGGAATTCAAAAGGGTTCTTAATAGACTTCTCCTTTTTTGCCGGCAGGGGGATAATGCATTCTACTATCCTCTCTTCAGCCAGAATTAAACCCTTTTCCTCTACCTCCTCCATCTTTTCCTGTTTTACCATTCTGAGAGAGGTTTGCACCAGATCCCGAATCATTGAATCAACATCCCGGCCTACATAACCCACTTCGGTAAATTTACTGGCCTCGACCTTTATAAAAGGTGCCCTGACCAATTTAGCTAGACGACGAGCAATCTCAGTTTTGCCTACCCCGGTGGGGCCTATCATAATAATGTTTTTCGGATAAATCTCCTCACTTAACTCGATCGGGAGTAGTTTTCTCCTATACCGGTTTCTGAGAGCAATAGCAACTGCCTTTTTGGCATCCTTTTGGCCAATTATATATTTATCCAGCTCTTCTACTATCTCTTTGGGTGTAAGATTATGCAAAGCCAACGTCTCCTTTTCTACTCCACTACCTCAACTGTAATCCGATCATTGGTAAACACGCATATTTCCGCCGCTATTTTCAATGACTCTCTGGCAATCTCCGGAGCGGTCATATCGGTAAATCGCGCCAAGGCACGAGCTGCAGCCAAGGCATAGGCCCCCCCGGACCCAATCGCAGTAATACCATCATCCGGTTCAATTACTTCTCCATTTCCGGATATGATAAACATTTTCTCGCGATCCGCAACAATTAACAGGGCCTCCAATTTGCGTAAGACTCTATCTGTCCTCCACTCTTTGGCGATTTCTACTGCCGCCCTGGTTAAATTGCCGCCGGTCTCCTTCAGCTTCTCTTCAAACTTGGCAAACAAAGTAAAAGCGTCGGCAACTGATCCGGCAAACCCTGCCACTACTCGGCCTTCATACAGCTTTCTAATTTTAACAGCATTATTCTTCATCACTACATTTTGACCAAAGGTAACCTGTCCATCGCCGGCAATGGCCATTAGTTCACCCTTCTTTACCGCTACTATGGTGGTTGCTTCAAACATATAATTACCTCCGCGGATGATTTTCATCGTGAATAGCCTTAATCCTATCTCGGGTTAGATGGGTATAAATCTGAGTGGTTGATAATTTAACATGTCCCAATAGTTCCTGCACTGAACGTAGATCAGCACCGCCGTTTAATAAATGGGTAGCAAAAGAATGTCTGAGGGTATGGGGGCTCACCTTCTGGTTAAATGCCAACTGTTCAACGTATTTATTAATAATGTTCCTTATGCTCCGCACCGAAAGACGAGTACCAAATCGATTTAAGAATAAGGCATTACTGTCAACACTGCTTTTGGCTGAAAGGTAGGGTCTTCCATGTTCGATATAATTAATTAAAACTGCTTTAGCTTTCCTTCCCAGAGGGGCTAGTCGCTCTTTGTTACCTTTGCCCCTGATTTTTATCCATTCTTCATTCATATCTAGATCAGGCAGATTAATCCCCACTAGTTCACTGACCCGCACCCCCGCGGCATAAAGAGTTTCCAGAATAGCTTTGTCCCTCATTCCCACCGCCTTACCAGTATCAGGGGCATCCATTAAAAGGCTGATTTCAATAGGATATAAAAAGCGAGGTAGTTTTTTTTCCTGCTTGGGGGTAGAGACATTGGCAATTGGGTTTCCTTCCAGAACATTTTCGCGACACAGATATTTGACAAATGAGCGCAAAGCCGCCAATTTTCTTGCCATAGTTGCTCTACTTAAACCATTAGTCTGCATACTGCCGATATATTCTCTAGCTGCACGGTGATTCAGGCAACTGATTAATACTTCATCCCGACTCACCTGATAATACTTGGCCATAAAATTTAAAAACTGGTTCAAATCAGTTCTGTAGCTGATCAGGGTTAATTGGGAGGCGCTCTTTTCGACGCGCAATTGGGTCAAAAAACCTTCCACATGCTGAAAGAGCACGCAGTTCACCTCCACATAAATTCTTCCTATAAAGGGAATGTAGCATAATTAGCATCATTTTACAACCTGCATCAAAGACAATTCTTCGATTATCATCATTGCTTCTCGTGAACGTCTGGCATACTCTTCATACCTGGCTTTTTTATCCTTAATCATAGTTGCTAAAGGAGGTAGTATTCCAAAGTTTGCGTTGATTGGTTGAAAGTCTTTATTACTGTTATCGGTAATAAAATTTATCAATGCTCCTAACATGGTACAATGATTCAATACC
Source organism: Firmicutes bacterium HGW-Firmicutes-15 (assembly GCA_002840245.1). GTDB lineage: Bacteria > Bacillota > Syntrophomonadia > Syntrophomonadales > Syntrophomonadaceae > PHAA01. The sequence continues at coordinate 51,916 of PHAA01000010.1, read as the reverse complement.
AACAGGGGTTGTTTTTGAAGGATACGCACTGCATTAATACCAGCTAGAATCCCAGTTGCTGCCGACTCCATATAACCCTCGACCCCCGTTATTTGACCAGCGAAAAATAACGCCGGATTTTTCTTATACTGCAAGGTTGGCTCCAATAAACGGGGACTGTTTATGTAAGTATTCCGGTGCATAACTCCATGTCTAACAAAATCCGCATTCTCCAGACCGGGAATTAAACGGAATATCCTATCCTGTTCGCCCCATTTCAGACGGGTCTGAAACCCTACCAGGCCATACACCGTTCCCTCTTTATTTTCCTGCCGAAGTTGCACTACTGCCCAGGCTCTTTGTCCGGTTCGCGGATCTGATAAGCCCACGGGGCGCATGGGGCCAAACCTCAAGGTATCCAGACCCCGGCGGCCCATTACTTCTATGGGCATACAACCATTGAAAAAAAGCTTTTTATCTACGCTATGGCCTTCACTTACATCAGCATCCACTAAATTATGGTAGAAATTTTCATACTCCTCTTTGCTCATTGGACAATTATAGTAATCATCCGTACCTTTGCCATAGCGGGACGCCTTAAAAATTTTCTCTTTATCCATACTTTCCAGGGTCACGCTGGGAGCCACCGCGTCATAAAAAAACAGATTTTCCTCTCCGCTCATACAAAGCAGTTCCTGATATAGTTTTTCCGACGTCAATGGTCCAGTAGCTATGATTACTGGTTCTTTCTCAGGAAGAATCGTCACTTCCTCGCGAATAAGCTCAATACCAGGATGCGATTCAACCGCATCGGTAACTAGTGCCGAAAAAAGCTCCCGATCCACAGCTAATGCGGACCCAGCCGGAACCCTAGCTTGATCAGCACATTGCAGTATTAAGGAACCCATTGCTCGCATTTCCTCTTTTAATAAACCCTGGGCTGTAGCAGCAAGTTCTGATTTTAGAGAATTACTACATACCAACTCCGCTAGTTGGCCCGACTTATGTACCGGGGTCATTTTTTCAGGTCTCATCTCCCACAGTTTCACCTTGGTTCCAGCCTGAGCAATATGATAGGCTGCCTCACATCCGGCCAACCCACCTCCAATTACGTGAACTAATGGCAATCTATTTCCTCATTTCCTGGAAGTGCGTACATTCTGAGTTCTGGCAAACCGCATTCACTTCTTTATTTTTATTCAGTTTTTCTACCATGGCATCACCACATGCAGGGCATTTTTCACCAGTAGGTTTGTTCCATGATCTAAAGTTGCATTCCGGATAGTTCTTGCAGCCAAAGTATTTCCTGCCCTTTTTGGACTTCAAAGCAACTACCGCACCGCTGCAGAACGGGCAATTAACCCCTACCTCTTCATTTAAAGACTCAGTGTGCCTGCACTCGGGAAAACCAGAACAGGCGATAAATTTCCCGAAGCGACCATATTTAATGAACATGGGCTTGCCGCACTGGGGACAGTCCTTCCCGGCTTCTTCATCCTTGATCTCTACCTTCTCAATTAAATCCTGGGCCTTCTCCATATCGGAATTAAACGGACCATAGAAATCGCGGACAACCCCCTTCCAGTTTAACTGTCCCTCTTCTATGAGATCCAGATCTTCTTCCATCTTGGCAGTAAACTGGGTGTCTAATATATTTCCAAAATGTTGGGTTAACAAATCCACCACAATAAAACCCAATTCAGCAGGAACGAACTGCTTATTCTGACGTTCCACGTAATGACGTTTTAAAATTGTTTCAATTATGGGGGCATACGTACTAGGTCTACCAATATTTTTCTCTTCCAGCAGTTTAACCAAGCTGGCTTCAGTATAGCGAGGCGGTGGCTGGGTAAAGTGTTGCTCCGGTTTTATTTCCTTTAGATTCAGAACCTGACCCGGTTTCATATCCGGAATCGGGTTTTTTACATCTTCTTCTTCGCTGTCATTATAGATCTTTTTGTAACCCAAAAACTTGATTTGTGAGGAATTAGCACGCAGGCCATAGTCACCAGCATCAATATCAACCACAACCGTATCATAAACTGCCGGCGTCATCTGGCTGGCAACAAAACGCTCCCAGATCAGTTTATATAAACGATACTGATCCCTACCCAGATAATTTTTCACACTCTCCGGGGTACGTTCAATCGAAGAAGGTCTGATCGCCTCATGGGCATCCTGGGCTGATTTTCGACTCTTGTACTCATTAGCTGAGGCGGGTGCATAATCGTGGCCATATTCTGAATTTATATATTCCATGGCTTCTGCCTGGGCGATTTTCGATATACGGGTGGAATCGGTTCTGAGGTAGGTAATTAAACCTACAGTACCCTTTTTGCCCAATTCCAATCCTTCATATAATTCCTGAGCGACCCGCATAGTGCGGCTGGAATAAAAGCCCAGCCTTTTAGATGCCTCCTGTTGCATAGTACTGGTAATAAAAGGTGGGTTGGGTTTTTTGCGTTTCTCCTTTTTTTCGATGTTTTTAAGTAAAAAGCTTGCCCCCTGCAGATATGAGGAAATGTGTTCTTGCTCCGCTTCACTCCTTATCTCCAGTTTTTCGCCTTTATAAGAATTTAATTTAGAAACAAAGCTATCCTTTTTTTTCCCGCTCAATATTGCTTCTATCGTCCAGTACTCCTCTTGTACGAAAGCATCAATTTCTTTTTCCCGCTCACATATTATTCTAACCACAACCGATTGAACCCGCCCTGCGCTTAATCCCTTGCGCACCTTGCTCCACAGCAGGGGGCTCAAGTTATATCCAACCAAGCGATCCAATACCCGACGAGCCTGTTGAGCATTCACTCGGTTTATATCAACTGGTCGGGATTTCTTGATGGCCTGCTTGATTGCATCACTGGTAATCTCATTAAATTCAATTCGGCAATTAGAATTTTCCGGAAGTTTCATAGCATTCTGTAGATGCCAAGCAATGGCTTCCCCTTCCCGATCCGGGTCAGTAGCCAGCAGTATCCGTGCGGCCTTCTGTGATTCGCTTTTTATTTCTTTGAGTAGGTCACCTTTGCCTCGTATTGTAATATATTGTGGCTCAAAATCGTTTTCTATATCGATACCCAGCTTGCTCCTGGGCAGGTCTTTAATATGACCCACACAAGCTTTAACGCGATAATTTTTACCTAGGAACTTAGCTATGGTTTTTGCCTTAGCAGCTGATTCAACAATAACCAGTGTGCTTTCCGCCAAAATATCACCTCTCTCTTCCTGTTTTTTATGCTTTCTAAATCTTTACATAGTAATTGCCGGGCAACGCCTTAATTATGCCCTTTAATTCCAGTTTCAGAAGTACTGCGCTTAATGCCCCGGTACTTAATCCCGTACTGCCCATCAAAATATCAAAATGCTCCGCTTCATGTCCTAAGGCTTCTACCACCGATAATTCTTCAACCTCCAGACCAAAGAGAAGTTCTCCTTGACTTACCTGTCGCAAATCATTTTGATTATTTAAACCATACTCTGCCAAAATGTCCTCTATTCCACTTACCAGACAAGCTCCTTGCTTTATTAGAAAATTGGTCCCTACGCTGTTTTTACTGTTAATAGGGCCTGGAACAGCAAAGACTTCTCGTCCCTGTTCTAAGGCAAAATCAGCTGTGATCAAGGCTCCGCTCTTTTTTTGAGCCTCCACCACCAATACTCCTCTGCACAGACCTGATATAGTTCGGTTCCTTACCGGAAAATTACCTGGTTCCGGGTGCGCATGCGGAGGAAACTCACTCAAAACTAGCCCGCTTTCACATATACTGGTATATAGTTTTACACTTTCCGGCGGGTATACTACATCAACCCCGCTACCTAAAACGGCTACAGTTCTTCCTCTCGCTTCCAAGGCTCCTCGATGCGCTTCTGTATCTATTCCCCTAGCCATACCACTGACCACTACCATACCATGATTGGCAAGTTCATTCCCAAAACGCCTAGCCTGCCCTTTACCATAGGTGCTTGCAGCTCTAGAACCTACAATAGCAATGCAAAAATCCTTAAGTATTTCTATGTTGCCATGATAATAGAATATGTAGGGCGGATCAAAGATACTTCCAAGGAGCTGGGGATAATCATCATCTCCCACACAACATATTTTGATATCCTCATCTCGAAGCTTTTCTAACAGCCCCGATGGATTAGTTCTCCTTCTACCATCAACAATCGCATCAATGATCGGAACTGATAATGAAGACCGGTATAAAGATCGGCTATCAGCCTCAAAGCAGTTCTGAAAACTTCCCCATTCATCTTTAATTATCCATAAAGTTTTATTACCTATGCCTTTTAGGGTATGAAAAAAATATAATATAGCCAGTTCAGTTATATCCATTCCCTCACAACCTCGGTTACATAAAAATTTTTGTAAAATTTATACAAGGGCTAAAAACCTCTAAAGCAATTGATAACATAAAAACCATCACTATGCAAGATACAATACCTTAAAATGTTTTCAAAAGTGGGACAATTTACTTTCTTTAAAAAGCAATACGAAGGGGAAAATATATATGCATTCAAAAAATATTATTAAGGAGGGCTGGCTGGTGTTTTCAAATATGATGGACTATAAAGATGCCATGGCAAGAAAACTATCCCATGATGACAAGATTGATCCAGGAACATTCAGTATTATGGAGCCGGGTTGGTGGGCTCTGCATGCCACAGCAATAGCTGGGGTGTATCTGTTGGGCAATAAAATGCGCAAAAGATTTTAAGTAGAATTAATTAGGAGGATGTCGTTCAATACCATTTCCAAAAGTAAGGAACGGTAGTGGTTAAATCACTCCGTTCCTTACCTTACTAATTATTATTTTAGGATCAAAGATCTGGCCTTAAAGCTGATGCTTTGAGGTTTAGGGACTAAAGTTTGGTTATGGTTCAAATGTTACCACCGCCATGGTGTGGGTTGCAAAAACATCATAAACCTTTACAGCAATTTTATAGCTTTCTTTCTCTGGAACATGGACCAGTAAGTTCAGAGCAATCGGGTCTTTAAACCTTTGCTTCTCTCTCATCACCTGGTAATGTGAATTAAATATTTCCCCATTATAATCTAAGTCAAGCTCCCAGAACTCAATATCTGAGGAAAAATCTTGGGAAAACGGTCGCTTATTTTCCTTTATAGGACAATAAGATTCTATTCCAAGTTCCATAAGCCACCCACTTTTATCGCTTTTCCTAAAAACAGGTTTTTTAAGTACTAGTTCTCCCTGACCATAATTTTCAGGACATTTTTCACCTGTAACAATCGTAAAAGGGGGCGAGCCCGACTTCAAAAGTCGATATAAACTGGTTTGCAAGGCTAGTTTACTACTATCGCTCAAAATCCAGTCTCTACCCAGTTCATTACAGACTTCAGCCGTGGTACCGGAACCAGCAAAAAAATCTGCAATCAGGCTTCCTGAATGGGAAGCTGATATAATCATTCTTTTTATTAATTCTTTTGGTTTTTGAGTAGGAAACTTAAGGTTTTCCCGGGCTGTAGGACTGAGGATTTTATTGATGTCCACCCACCAATCCTGCATTATTGCTCCTTCTTCATTAAGTTTGTAACGATCGCCCTTAACATTAGTCAGCCCGCGCTGTACCGTACCTGAGGTATAAGGACGATACTGCGGGTTAAAAGTGTATTCAGAGCTACGAGAATACCAGAAAATTAGATCATGCTTACGCTGAAAATGCTTACGGGAACTCCCCCCCCCTCCAAAACACCATACAATCTCATTAATGAAATTATCTCGGCCAAATACTTCATCTAACAATACTTTAACATAATGACTGCTATGCCAATCCACATGCACAAATATACTTCCATTTTCAGCCAAAACCTGCCGCATTAATCGCAAACGAGAATATAGCATGTCCAGGTACGAATCCAGTCCGCCTTCCCATGTATCTTGAAATGCTTTCCGGTTGATATGCCGTATATCCGAATAAGTTCCTACGCTTATCCTAGAATGATAGTCAAGCTCTGTCATATATGGCGGGTCTATATAAATGAGATCAATTTTCCTCTCATTTTTACTTTTGGCCAGAACTTGAAGCAGATTATAATTGTCCCCATAATAATAACGGTTTTTAATCTCCCCATCGATGGAAACAGGTTCCCCCATTTGTTTAAAAAATGACTGGTTATCAAATATCGGATTTACTATAATCCTTTCAATTTCTCGGATACTATTTCCTGCCTGACTCTTTATTTCCTCATTTCTATTATTCCATTTCAGGTGAGCTGAGGGCCTATTATTTTCCATTCAACATTCTCCTGCCAATTTTAGGGTTATCAATCATAGTACCCGATAGCCCCTTCTGCAAATATTAACATAAAAAAAGTCCTGTCGACACAGGACAAATAAATAGACATCCGTAATATGCTATGACAACACCTAGTGTTGCAGTTTATTGGCTGCTAGCAGCGGTATGGATAATGATTAAATTATCCGGTGTAAATGCCTGTTGGCTTTGATATAAATAGAGCGTAATCGGTACAGTCATAGCTAATATTAGTGCCATTAGAATAATTATCCACAAACTTTTTTTCATCCAATAGCCCCCTTAAAACACAAAACCAAAATTTTATTTTCCTGCAATTTTTCTAAACATATTTTTTCAACTGCTTAAGAGCTGCCTTCTCCAGCCTTGATACTTGTGCCTGAGATATTCCTATCTCGTCAGCTACTTCCATCTGAGTTTTGCCGTTGAAAAACCTTAATGATACAATATGCTTTTCCCGTTCATTCAACTTTTTTAATGCTTCATTAATGGTAATTGTTTCTAACCACGAGGTGTCTGTGTTCTTATCATCACTGATTTGATCCATTACCAAAATAGGATCTCCGCCATCATTATATATAGGCTCAAAAAGCGAAACCGGTTCCTGAATAGCGTCCAGGGCAAAGACCACCTCTTCACGCGTTACTTCTAATTGTTCTGCCAACTGAGCAATGGTTGGTTCAGCAGAATTATCCGATATAAGCCGCTCCCGCACCTGTAATGCTTTGTAGGCAATGTCCCTTAGGGACCGGGAAACCCTTACTGCATTATTGTCTCGTAAATAACGACGTATTTCCCCGATAATCATGGGAACTGCGTAAGTTGAGAACCTAACATTCTGGCCAAGATCAAAATTATCAATGGCTTTAATTAATCCTATACAACCTACTTGAAAAAGGTCATCCACAAATTCTCCCCTATTATTAAAACGCTGTATTACACTTAACACCAGTCTTAGATTCCCCTGAATAAGCTTGTCTCTAGCCTCCACCTGACCCTTTTGCATAGCGGTGAAGAGGTTCCGCATTTCTTCATTTTTTAGTACTGGTAATTTTGACGTATTGACTCCGCAGATTTCTACTTTATTAATCAAGAACTCACCCCTTCCCTAATGGCATGACAATGTTTTTTTAATTATTTACTAATATGTCAATTATTATTCCTGTTCACCCAGCAAATGCCTAGCGCTTATGACGACAAAAAAATAGAGCCTGCTAAAGGCTCGTAGTTCAGCACTATTTTATCAGTTATTTACTCAATTTTACGTATCTCTCGCTGCAGGCGCTTTAATATCCTCTTTTCCAAACGGCTAATATACGATTGAGATATTCCTAATATATCTGCGACTTCCTTCTGGGTCTTCTCGGTTCCATCATTTAAGCCAAATCGCAATTGAATTATCGTATTCTCCCTAGGATTAAGTTTGTGCATGGCCTGCCACAGCAAAGATTTTTCTACTTCGCCCTCGATTACTTTAAAAATCATGTCCCCTTCAGTCCCCAAAATATCAGACAGCAAGAGCTCGTTTCCATCCCAATCAATATTCAAGGGTTCATCAAGTGATACTTCGGCCCTGTTTTTTAGATTTCTACGCAAATACATTAATATTTCATTCTCAATACAACGTGAAGCATAAGTAGCTAGTTTGATGTTTTTCTTGGGATCAAAGGTATTTACTGCCTTAATTAAACCTATGGTGCCGATAGAAACCAGGTCTTCAATGTTTATACCCGTATTCTCAAATTTTTTGGCTATATAGACCACCAGTCTCAGGTTATGCTCTATCAATGTCCCCTTAACACCGCCAGTATCCCCATTATCCAGCTGGGAAATCAAGGACATTTCCTCCTGCTCCTTCAGTGGGGGCGGCAAAATCTCGGCTGAACCTATATAATGCACATAGTCAGGGAGTTTTTTTCTAATATACCACTTGATAAAAATTAGTTTCCAGGAACTTAACTTTTCCATTAACTTCACCGATCATTCCCCCTATATTTTCTGTAGAATTTCAGATGGAATCAGCAACTGATAATTTTCTTTGGTACTAAGCTTATCCAGATATATACCGACCACTAAGTTTTTATGGAGTAAATTGATTTTATCTGGGTCAACAACGATTTCATCACAACGCAGACCTACCATTAAACCGTTTTTTTTACCAATAGATGAGAACGGAATAACCCTTATCCGATTGGCCCAACTGCTCATGCTTAAGCCCTGTAGAATATCATTGTCATCGCTAAAATTATCCATAACAGCCCTACAATCATCTGGAAAACATTCTTTCAAAAGCTCATATTCAGCTACCACGACTGGTCGTTGGGTAAGGGGATCGCGCAGTCCATTACCAGTATCCAGAAAACCTTCCCCTCGACAAATCGCATCGCCAAAATGCAATTCCACCCGGTATTTAAGCAGAGCCGGAATAATTTTTGCAGAAATATATTTCCCACCATAACTGCCCAGTAAAAAGGCGCAAATGATCCCTACCAGCAACCACCAATACGAAAAAGACAGACCCTGGCTATTGTTTGAAAGATAAGAAACAGCAATCGTCGCACCTGCCATGATAAAACTTACTCCATAAAAGCATATCAGGGTTTTCTTCAAATCCTTCCAACCTCGATGCCCAAAGGCTGCTACAATTATAATGCAGGAAAAGATTATTTTAGCCGGCAGGCTATACCAAGTGCTCATTTCCGGGAATAGATAAGCCACCCCATAAATCCCTCCCAAGAGGGAGGCGATGATACATCGCCCATAAACGATAGGTCTTCCGCTTAGTTTCGCAGTTGCCCAGAGAATCATAAAATCCATTGTAAAATTAACTAGAAATGTTATGTCAGCATATACTTTCGGCTGGTTCACATAATCACCTTATCCTCTGGTGAAAAATCACGTCTCTCAACTAATATGACTGTAATTTACAAGTATGTGTGCCAAATTATACTAGATGCCAAGCTATTAATTTGTAGTTTGAAGGGACAAGAACCGGGCATCTTTTCCCATAAACACAAAAAAACCGGGATTTTATTCCCGGTCCAGCCCATCAGCCTGGCAGCTTGTCGGCATAGAGAAATGAAAACAGGCAAGAGAATCGTTCCCTTGCCTGTTTAAGCCTATTTATGTTTTAAGATGAATGGAGGTATTTCTAAGTCAGTTCTGTCCAAGAAGGAATGCGGCGGTCTTGCGCCTCGAGAACGTTGCGTAGGTTCCGTGGACGCTAATCTAGGACTATCAAATCCTGTCGCAATGACGGTAACCCTAACCTCTTCTCCCAGGCTTTCATCAATGTTAGCGCCGAATATAATGTTGGCCTCAGCATCAGCCGACTCATGTATAATAGCTGCCGCTTCCTGTATCTCAAACAGGGTCAGGTCACTTCCTCCGGTAATATTAAACAAGACCCCTTTGGCTCCTTCAATAGAGGTTTCCAGCAAAGGACTGGAAATTGCCATGCGCGCTGCTTCGGCAGCACGATTTTCACCCTTGGCCTGACCTATTCCCATTAACGCGGAGCCAGTATTTTTCATAACCGTTTGCACATCTGCAAAATCACAATTAATAAGTCCAGGTATGGCTATAAGGTCAGATATTCCCTGTACGCCTTGCCTAAGTATGTCATCAGCAATTCTAAAAGCATCATTCACAGCGGTATTCTTCTGTACCACCTGCAGTAAACGATCATTGGGAATGGTTATTAGGCTGTCTACTTCTTCCTTCAAGGCTTGAATGCCCTTTTCAGCCTGCATATTCCTCTTGCGTCCTTCGAATAGAAAAGGTTTGGTTACCACTCCAACTGTAAGGGCGCCCAGTTGTTTGGCTATTCTGGCAATTATGGGAGCCCCACCGGTACCTGTTCCACCGCCCATACCAGCTGTTATGAATACCATATCAGCACCCTGCAACGCTTTTATTATTTCATCTTCAGTTTCCATGGCCGCTTTCATGCCAACCTCCGGATCAGCACCTGCCCCCAGTCCTTTGGTCAGTTTTCCGCCCACCTGAATTTTCTTTTCCGCCTTGGATTGGTATAGAGCCTGTGAATCCGTATTTACGGCAATAAATTCGACTCCCTTTAAACTTGCCTCAATCATCCTGTTTATGGCATTACTGCCTCCACCGCCAACACCTATGACTTTTATGTTTGCGAACTGTTGCATTTCCACATCAAAATCTAACGGCATCCCTTACCCTCCTCCATATTATTACGAAAACAAATCCTTAAGCCAATAGTTTACTTTATGAAAAACACTTGATACTCCCGCCCTGGTATCAACAATTGCAGGCTCCATATGCTTGAAGCCATAGATTAAAGCTCCCAAGGCAACAGAATTTCGGGGAATGTTGATATCACCAACTAAGCCCTTTATGTTCTCAGGTAATCCCAATCGTACAGGTATGTCCATATAACCTTCCATTACCTCTACAATTCCAGCCAATTGAGCCCCGCCGCCGGTAAGGACTAATCCCCCGGCTAACTTGTCCAGGTATGTCAACTGTTGAAGTTCAGTATAGATCATTTCAACCATTTCAATGACCCGCGCGGATATAATATCCGCCACCAACTGTTGGGAAACCTGTCTAACATCATTACCCTGAATATTGCGCGCATTAATAATTACATCATCCCTGGCCATTTCTGGCGCTGCCACCCCGCAGTCTTCTTTGATCCGAACTGCATCCTCAATAGATGTTCTCAGTACAATAGCCAGATCTTTGCTTATATAATCACCACCAATAGGTAATACTGAAGTAGATAAGATGGATCCCTGACTAAAAACACTAATTTCAGTAGTGCCTCCCCCCATATCAACGATAGCCACTCCCATTTCCTTTTCAGAGGAAGTCAAGACTGATTCGGCTACCAACAACTGGTTATAGGCAATTTTATCACAATGAAGGTTTATGCGCTGGGCACTTCGTTGCAGGTTCTGAATCGCAGCCGTAGCCGCAATAATGACTACAATTTCCACTTCCAGGCGACTTCCTACCATTCCCACCGGATCTGTAACCCCGTCATACCCATCAATAATATACTGCCTTTCTATCACTTGTACGATGGTCTTATCAGGAGGTAACGCTATATTCTGAGCAGAATGCAAAACTCTCTCTTTATCTTCTCGGGTTATTTCATAATTAGGATTGCCGACAGCAACAACCGCATGATTACTCACCGCTGAAATACTAATACCTGAAAAACCGGTTAGGGCACTCATAATCTCCACCCCGGTTAATCTTTCAAGTTCGTTTAAGCAAGCATCTATTGAACGAGCTGTGCTTTCAATATCTACAATGTTGCCTTTTCTCAAACCTGAAGATGGAACCTGAGCCAAACCCAGTACATTGATGCCGTTTATATGATTAATCTCCCCTAGGACGGCCTTGATGGAACTAGTACCCACATCCAAACCAACCACAATATTACGTTTGCTAATTTTAAAGCACCCCTTAATAGATATCTTACTCTAAAAATACCACAAACGTATTTATTATCCTCTTTTAGAGGAAGATTTTTATCAGTACTTTTTCAATAAATATCGACGTATTATACCCAAATTTTGAAATAATCTTACTCCAAATACCACAACTGCCGCCAGGTATAGTTCTAATCCCAGCCTGTCCCCCAAATAAGCAAACCCCGCCGCCAGTAAGCTGTTAACAATAAAACCACTAATAAATATAGTATTATCAAAGGAATCTTCCATATAGGCACGGATACCGCCGAAGACGGAATCCAGGGCAGCTAAGACCCCTATGGACATGTACTTTACCATGGCTACTGGCAGTAAAATAGGCAGCTGAAAACCAATAAACAAACCAATTATCAAACAGAATAGCGTTAATAGCCACATATTATACTCCCGCCTTTTTATTGGATTGGATCGGGGAAGTGAACTGAAACTTCAAAGCACCCGTAAATGCTGGTATATCGATCTTATCATTTCTTACCAACTGAGTCTGCAAACCGGCAGATTTTAATCCTTCCAGAAAACCACCTCGAATGGATAAACCACTTTCCAACAGTTGCTGATTTCCTATGGCTTTAATGACGAAAGGAGGCGCAATTTTGTTCCAGTTAACCAGAATAGTGGTTCCTGCACATCTGATTTCCGACATGGCAGTAATACGCTCATTGTTAACACATATCGCCTCAGCCCCAGAAGCTCTCATATCGTTGACAATATTTAAAATATCGAGATCATGCACCAGCCCGGCATTCGGGTCATCCCCAGGTTGCACACTACGAGGGCTGTCATTTAAAGTAACTATGATCCCCGGGCCATGTACCGGAATTAGACCCGCGGCCATATTGGATTTCCTCAATTCTTCCTGTAAATCGGCATTCATTTGGCTATCACTGCTTACATTGGTCAGTTTCTCCCGCAAAGAAATAAGTTCTTTGGAAAGAGCTTCCTTTTCCTGGGTTAAGGTACTATTTTTAACGGCCAGTTCATCAACCCTAACTCCCCTGAAGTTCGTACTATAACTCTCCGATGTTCTAAACTGAATGGAGAGCATTATGCCTACAATTAGACAGACGGCCATAATAGTTATTTTCCCACTGGTATTTCTCACTATATCACCTTCTAAATCCTGGTTTTGACGACTGGTTCGCCTTTAAAACGCATATCAATATATTCAAGTACATCCTTGCCTTGCTTTTTAAAATTGTCTTCGATCTGAATCACCTGAGTCAAGGTTTTTCCTTTTTCTTCCAGTCTCTCCAGGTTCCCAAATCTAATCTCCGTGCCATTAATCGTATATATTTTTAGCGTGTTTTCTTTATTCACATAATGAAACTCAGATAATTTTTGACGATCGCCGTCAGGAATGGCCTGCCAGACTTGTCTCACCATGTCTGTCGCCTGGTTATTAACAGCTTGTCCTAAGTTAACATATTCGGGCATTAAATCCATCGTGATAATGGGGTAGTTATTAATTAGGGTATTATTTAACTTGTCAAAACAAACTCCAGTGTCATCAATGCACAAAAACACACCCCTGTACGGAATAACCGCCCAGATTTGCCTTTCAGTAATCTTTATGACCAATGTTCGTGGTAGCTGGCGTACTATTTCTGCCTTCTTAACCATCGGATGGTTTTCTATAGCCTTGGAAGAAAGATCTCCGTCTAACTCAAATATATTGATTCCCTGATCCAAACCCGATAGGGCCAATGCCTCTTCCCGAGATACCTTGTCATTTCCTTGCACTTCAATGCGCTCCACTTTGAAAATGGAACTATGCATGAAGAGATAAGCGGACAAAATCAGGGTGAAAATTAATAACGATATTCTGAATCTATGACCAGATATTTTCCGGCTCAAAAGCTTCCCCCTCTATCCATTTATAGCTGAGATCATAGTGCAAATTATAGCAGATTATTAAAATATAATGAGGTTTTTATCAGTACTTTTTCAATAGATATCGACGTATTATTCCTAAATTTTGAAATAATCTTACTCCAAATACCACAACTGCCGCCAAGTATAGTTCCAATCCCAGCCTGTCTCCCAAATAAGCAAATCCAGCCGCCAGTAAACTATTGACAATAAAACCACTGATGAATATGGTATTGTCAAAGGAATCTTCCATATAGGCGCGGATACCGCCGAAGACTGAATCCAGGGCGGCTAAGACCCCTATGGACATGTACTTAACCATGGCCACTGGCAGTAAAATAGGCAGCTGAAATCCAATAAATAGGCCAATTATTAAACAGAATAGAGTTAGTATCCACATTATTATAATCCCGCCTTTTTATTGGATTGGGTCGGAGAAGTGTACTGGAACTTCAAAGCTCCCGTAAATGCTGGTATGTCAATCTTATCATTTCTTACCAACTGAGTCTGCAAACCGAAAGATTTTAAATCTTCCAGCTGTCCACCTCTAATAGATAAGCCGCTTTCCAATAGCTGGGGATTTCCTATGGCTTTAATGACGAATGGCGGCGCAATTTTATTCCAGTTAACTAGAATTGTGGTCCCTGCAAGCCTGATTTCCGACATGGCGGTAATACGCTCGTTGTTGACGCATATTGCCTCAGCCCCAGAAGCTCTCATCTCGTTGACAATCTTTAAAATATCGATATCCAGCACCAGCAAGGCATTCGGGTCATCCCCAGGTTGCACACTACGCAGGCTGTCATTTAAGGTAACAATGATCCCCGGACCCTGTACCGGAATCAGACCCGCGGCCATGTTGGATTTCCTCAATTCTTCCTGTAAATCGGCATTCAATTGGCTTTCACTGCTTATATTGGTCATTTTCTCTCGCAAAGAGATAACCTCTTTAGAAAGCGCTTCCTTTTCCTGGGTTAAGGTACTATTCTTAACAGCTAATTCATCAACTCTTGCTCCCCTCAAGTTCGTACCATAATTCTCCGAGGTTTTAAACTGAATGGAGAGCATAATCCCTACAATCAGACAGACGGCCATAATCGTTATTTTTCCACTAGTATTTTGCATTAAATCACCTTCTAAATCCTTGTTTTTTAACTGGCTCGCCTTTAAAACGCATATCAATATATTAAAGTACATCCTTGGGTTGCTTTTACAATTTGATTTCCATCTGAATTACCTAACTATAACCACTTATTTTCCAGCTCACAAAGCTTTCCGCTCAATACATTTACAGCTGAAATCATAGTGCAAATTATAGCAGATTATTAAAATATAATGAAGCATACAAAAAAGAATGTCGATGTCTAAGACACCGACATTCTTTCTATATCCGCCCCAATATTTTTCAGCTTTTCATGGATTCTTTCATAGCCCCTATCTATATGTTCTAATTGAAAAATTTGCGTCTCTCCATTGGCATACAGGCCAGCAAGGATTAGCGCGGCTCCGGCTCTTAAATCGCTAGCTTCCACGCAGGCTCCCTCCCATCTCTGGTTACCTTTTATAATTGCCACCCTTCCCTCAACCTTAATATCCGCTCCCATGCGGCGAAGTTCGGGGACATGCATGTAACGATTCTCAAAGATGGTCTCAACCACAACGCTGGTTCCGTCCACAGTAGAAAGCAGTGTCATCATCTGAGCCTGCATATCCGTGGGGAAACCGGGATATGGCATAGTCTTTACATCAGTGGGATGATAATATGGATTGCCCACCACCCTGATCCCACCCCCCCAGGGTAAAACTTCAACCCCTATCTCGCCAAGTTTGGCTATCACCGGTTGTAAATGTTCTGTGACCACATTCTCTATCCAAATATCTCCCCGGGTGATAGCAGCAGCCACCATAAATGTGCCAGCTTCTATGCGATCAGGTATTACAGTATGCTCGACTCTCCCTAATCTATCCACGCCTTCTATACGAATAGCATCCAAACCGGCACCTTTAATTCGGGCTCCCATTCGGTTTAAAAAATTTTGCAGATCGACGATTTCAGGTTCCCGAGCCGCATTCCGAATGATAGTAGTACCGGGGGTCATAGATGCGGCCATCATAATATTCTCAGTGGCCCCCACGCTCGGAACATCCAGCATGGTTTCTTTTCCAGCAATAGATACAGCCCTCCCGGCCATTAAACCATGTTCTTCCGTTATTTCGTAACCCATACTTTTAAAGCCTTTAATGTGAAGATCCATAGGCCGGGACCCGATAGCACACCCCCCAGGGTAAGCCACCCGGGCTTGTTTGAAGCGGCCCAGTAATGCCCCCATCACCAGATTGGATGCTCTCATTCGCCGGGATACACATTCTGGAAGTTCACAGTTGTTAACTGAGCTCCCGTCAATCACCAGTATATCTCCTTCGCGTTTTACAACTGCTCCAAGTATAGTAAGAGCTTCGGACATAACATTGATGTCCTCCAGATCAGGTACACCACTTAATATTACTTCACCAGAACACATTAAACTGGCAGCCATGATGGGAAGAATAGCATTCTTAGAGCCACTTATTTCTACATGCCCCTTAAGTGCTCTGCCTCCCCTTACCAGTAATTTATCCAATATAACACCTCCGCTAGGATTAAGCCGTTGGGTTCAATGCGGAAAGTCTTTCAGCCAACCTAACTCCTAATTTCCATATGTCTCCAGCTCCCATTGTTATCAACAGATCATTCTCTCGCAACTCCCCAAGTAGATAATCTTCAATTCTATCTACGGTTGGAATATATAAAACATTAGCTCCTGCATTGTGTGCTGCTTTGTATACTAATTCGCCGCTCACACCGACCAGAGGCTTTTCTCCGGCGGCGTAAATGTCCGTAATTATTACCAGATCAGCTTCCCTGAAGGATTCACCAAACTCATCCGCCAAAAGGCTGGTACGTGAATAACGATGAGGTTGAAAAACTACCATCAACCGCCCCCGGTGAAATTGTCGAGTCGCTTCGATTGTGGCCTTAATTTCAGTAGGATGATGTGCATAATCATCTACAATAGTCATTCCAGCAACAGTAGCCATTACTTGAAAGCGCCGTTTGGCACCTGGAAAGCCTTTTAGAGCACTTTTTAAATGATTGAAATCCTGCCCCAATTCTATGGCTACAGCCATAGCAGCCAGCGCATTCAACGCATTGTGTTTACCAGGGATAGACAATCCAATTTGCCCGAGGTACTCTTTCTGATGATAAACATCAAAAGTGCAGCCCATTCCGCAGGGCTTCCAATTTTCCAGGTAATAATCAAAGCTGCTGTCTTCCCCATAAAACAAAATCCTGCTTGATAAGTCGCCCTTTATAGTTTGAATAGAGTTATCTCCCCCATAAAGGAGAACGAAACCGTCGGGGCTAACCTGGTTGAGAAACTGACAAAAAGCATCTTGAATTCGCTCCAGAGATTTGTAAAAATCAAGGTGATCATTTTCAATGTTGGTTACTATTGCTACATAGGGTCTGAGTTCCAAAAAGGATGCATCGCTTTCATCTGCTTCAACTACGAAATACTCGTTTTTGCCTAACCGAGCATTAAGTTGAGTCCCTTGAATCTCTCCTCCCACGATCAGTGTAGGGTCCAACCCACATCCTGCTAAAACCGTGTATAGCATGGACGTAGTTGTTGTTTTTCCATGTGCGCCTGCTACCGCTAAGCCCTTATGAGCGTTTGCCATAGCAGCAAGCATCTGGCCTCTTTTTAGCACCGGGATATTCTGGGCTTTGGCTACCTGCACTTCAACATTATCCGTTGGAATTGCTGAAGAAATGACTAGTAAATCAACCCCTTCCTTGAGGTTAGAGGATGAATGACCTTCATACACCTGCACACCTATTTTTTCAAGGTTGCTAGTTATGCCATTGATTTGCAGGTCGGATCCACTGACCCTGACACCCTTTTCACGAAGCACTTTGGCAATTCCGCTCATCCCCGCTCCTGCAATTCCGACCATATGAACCCATTGTGCTGACGTCGTGGTCATTTCATCATCTCCTTTGCTACTTTTAAGTCCTTACCACATTGTATAGTATGCATAATTAACAAAAGTGGTTACATTACGTATAGAAGCATGTCCTACTAATACCTGTTAAAATATGTGCGTAAATGGACCGTACCCAGCCACACGGATTTCTAAACCGCAAGGATTTCATCGACAATATCTCTTAGCGCATTCGTTCTAGCTTCCTTAATCATATTCTGTCCCATTTCCTGTAGTATCTGTTTCTTTTTTCGCAATTCTTCTATTTTTTTATATAAGGTATCCCCATCAAGGAATTCATCAATAATCATCAGAGCTGCGTTTTTATCTACTAAAGCTCGAGCGTTCTTCTCCTGGTGATTTTCAGCTGCGTAAGGATAAGGTACTAATATGGCAGGCAAGCCTAGCACTTCCAATTCACATACAGTGCTTGCCCCGGCCCGACATATAGCCAAATCGGCAACTGCTAAAGCCTCTTCAATATTATACATATAAGGCAACATATTTACAGTACAGACCAAAGATTTGGTGTCGACTATCTTCTCCAAAGCTTCTTTCATATCCTCGTACCCAGCCTGACCTGCAATCCATATTATCCCCATATCCTCATTTTTATAACGTTCCACCAATTGTAACATGGCCTGGTTAATACTCGCCGCCCCCAGGCTACCTCCAAAGGCCAGAAGAATAAACTTGTTTCCCTTATCTCCAAAGTTGGCCTTTTTCCGGTCTATAGTTAGGATTTCCTGTCGCACCGGAAGGCCGGTAAGCTTGATACATTTAGCATCTAAATATTTGCGAGCCTCTTCAAATGTCAATAATACACAATCCACCCTCCGAGCTAGATTACGGTTGGCCAGTCCGGGAATAGCGTTTTGTTCGTGAATAAGCGTTTTTACATCCATAAAAGTACCGGCTAATACGATAGGATAAGAAACATATCCTCCTGTTCCTACGATTATGTCCGGTCTAAAATCCTTAATAATGTCACGTGCTTGAAAGAAACTAAAAGGAAATTTGATTAGAGCTTTACCTGCCTTTAACATAGAAGAGCGGTCTATGCCGCTAATATCAATGGTTTTAAAAGGAATCCCACTGGGGGGAACGATTTTGCTCTCCAGACCCTTCTCTGTTCCCACGTATAATAACTCTACGGCAGGATCTCTCCGTTTTATTTCGCTGGCAATCGCCAGGGCAGGATATATGTGACCTCCCGTTCCACCCCCAGTAAGTATGATTTTCATAGTACGACACCTCAGCTCTGCGAACTATATCGCGAAATATTTAATAACAATCCCACGCCTACCATGGTGAAAAGTAATGATGTGCCACCATAACTTATAAATGGAAGAGTTATACCCGTTACTGGCAAAGCACCGGCTACTACCCCAATGTTGATGGCCGCCTGGAAAGTTATTATAATAGTAACTCCGGCTGCTAGAAGCCGGGAAAAGTTATCCGGAGCATTAATAGCAATTTTAAACCCTCGCCAAGCAAAAAGCAAAAACAGTGTTACTACCAGGAAGGCGCCAATAAAACCTAGTTCTTCACCCAATATTGCGAAAATGAAATCCGTATGCTGCTCAGGAAGGTAGAAAAACTTCTGCCGACTTCTACCCAAACCCATACCGAACAGCCCCCCCGACCCAAGAGCATATAAAGATTGAATGGTCTGAAAACCTTCATCACTGGCATATTTCCATGGATTCATAAAAGCAACAACCCGCTCCATTCGATAGGGTTCCAAGATAATAGCTGCTCCTACAGCGACTACACCAGACAGAGTTATTAATCCCAAGTGTATCCATTGGGCCCCAGCAATCATCAGCATAAAGAAAACTGTCGCTGCGATAGTAAAGGAGGTCCCCAGATCGGGCTGTAGCATAATTAAGCCGCAGATAAGCA
Organism: Firmicutes bacterium HGW-Firmicutes-15; assembly: GCA_002840245.1. Taxonomy (GTDB): domain Bacteria; phylum Bacillota; class Syntrophomonadia; order Syntrophomonadales; family Syntrophomonadaceae; genus PHAA01. The sequence continues at coordinate 32,384 of PHAA01000010.1, read as the reverse complement.
CTAGCATTACTAAAAATGGTAATACGCCCTTGGTGAATGAAGAAATATTATCCGATTTAATATCCAGGCTACGAGCCAGGAACATAACCATGGCTATCTTGGAGAGTTCTGAAGGTGAAAAACGAACCGGTCCCACTGCAAACGAACGGACAGCGCCTTTTACCTCTATCCCCAGAGGAATTACCAGGATTAAGCAAACCACTGCAATAACCATTAGAGGAATGGCAAAATCTTTTAACCGTAAGAAGTTCAGTTTCATAACTACAATCAGAGCAACTATACTAATAATCGCCCACATTAGCTGCTTTTTAAAAAAATAGTAAGCATCACCATAGTTCACATTGGCGGTCACGGCGCTGGAACTAAATACCATCACCAAACCAATTCCCATTAAGGTAATGCTTGTAATAAATAATATAAAGTCAGGCGGTCCCTTCTTCAGCCTCAATTTGCTCCCCCCCTTTCCCGGTCTTCCGGCTTAGGACGTGGAATCTCTCGCAATTATCATCCCTACCAACTCACAGAATAAGTCACCGCGATGTTCATAGCTGGGGAACATATCCCAACTAGCACAGGCTGGCGACAATAATACCACGTCGCCGGCATCAGCCAGCTCACTGGCCTTAAATACAGCTGATGGAAAATCATCTACCTCATATATATTCTTAAAGCCATAATCCATTACTGCACTTTTTAGCAGTTCTTTCGCTTCCCCAAGCAGAACTAGCCCTTTTATCTTGGCTGCCATAAGCCGGGCGACGTCAGCATAGCTTCCACCTTTGGCTCTGCCTCCCGCTATCAATATGATCGGCTGTTCAAAGGCTTCCAATGCCTTTATCGTGGAATCAGGATTAGTGCCTTTTGAATCGTTGACATAAAGTACTCCTCGGTGCAGGGCAACCTCTTCCAGTCTGTGTCTCACCCCTTTGAAACTGCGCAGAGACCCTTGAATGACTTCCCCGTTCACTCCAGCCACACATGCCATAGCCACTGCACACAGAATGTTTTCCAGGTTGTGTTTACCACGCAGGAGAACACCCTCCAGGGAAGCTATCGCCTCTGTTTTACCTTTCCTGGCTATGAAAATATGGCTGTTTTCGATAAATACCCCTTCTGTAAGTGAGCGTTCCGTAGAATAAAAGACTAGCTGTGATTTAGCCAGACATTCATACCCGCGTACCCTTTCATCTTCATAGTTAAGAATAAGAAAATCCCCTGCATCTTGCTGGTCAAATATCTTAGATTTAATACGTATATATTCTTCGATGGTTTTATGGCGATCAATATGATCGGGGGTAATGTTCAGAATGCCACAAATATGGGGTTTAAACGTCACTGCTGTTTCAAGTTGGAAGCTGGATACTTCTGCTACAATAAGCCCATTATCCATCTCATCAACCAGGCTGCACAAGGCAACACCGATATTTCCGCCAGCAGCCGCCTTCCTGCCATCTCTTGCCATAATCTCCTGCAACAAAGCAGTGGTTGTCGTTTTACCATTGGTTCCAGTGATTGCAAACATTTCAACCTGATCTGACTTAATCCGGTAAGCTAGTTCTAGTTCTCCAATAACCGGTATTCCCAGAGCATAAGCTTCTTGGATAAGAGTAATCCCCAGCGGTACACCCGGGCTGACAACTACCATATCAAGACCTTCGCCTGAAAGAGGCGGGCTCACACCTACATAAACGGCAACACCCATATCTTTCAATATTTCAATCCCATTCTCTAGTAGTTTGCTAGCTTTGGCATCATAAGCAGTTAAAATGGCACCTCTTTTATGCAAAGCATTTATCGCTGCCATGCCGCTCCTGGCTAAACCAACAACCAGAATTCTCTTGCCTGAAAAATACATTATTGTATACCACCTATCCAATATTTTTCATCCCTAATAAGCCTAGAATAACAAAACCCAGGGATAATAAGCAGAAGCGTTTTACCACCTTGGTTTCCTTCCAACCCCTTAACTCAAAATGATGATGCAATGGGGCCATTAGAAATATTCTTTTTCTGGTGGTCTGGAAAGAAATCACCTGAAGAATGACACTGAGAGTTTCAATGACATATACCCCGCCTATTATCACTAGTGCGATTTCAGACTTGCTGATCGCAGCCAGAGCTGCAACTGCTCCTCCTATCGCCATTGAACCAGTATCACCCATGAATACCCTGGCGGGATGGCGGTTAAAAACCAAAAAGCCCAAACAGGCTCCAGCCAAAGCCCCACTAAATATTAGTAAATTACCATGGCTAGTCATGATACAAATCACTCCTAAAGCAATGGCCACAAAAAAGGTAACTCCTGCCGCCAGGCCGTCCAGTCCGTCGGTTAAATTAGCCCCGTTAGCTGTCGACAATAATACCACCACAACAAACGGGAAATATAAATAGCCCAAGTCTATCACCATTCCAGAAAAAGGAATAATGATTTCCGTACCCCTCCCCAGATAATAAACCAAAAGCAGACCAAAAATCACACTAATCAGCAGTTGTAAAATCAACTTTTCCCTCGCCCGCAGACCCAGAGACCTTTTGAGTACCACTTTAATATAATCATCCCAGAAGCCGATCCCCCCAAATGCCAACATTACCAGGACCGCGCTCAGTACCTCTTTACTATTACCAGCGAATAAAAAACTGGCTACCATAATTGCAGTAATAATGATAATTCCGCCCATAGTGGGGGTACCTGCTTTGACATAATGCCTCTGAGGTCCATCTTCACGTATACTCTGCCCCACCTTGAGACGAGTAAGAAAAGGAATCATAAAAGGCCCCATTGCTAAGGAAACTAATATTGCCACTCCGGCTGCCAACCAGGCGTTTATTATGTATTCGTGCATCTAAATGTACCTCCAATGATCTCAGGATAACCAGTTCTGCACCAGTTTCTCCAGTTGCATCCCTCGTGATCCCTTAAATAAGACAACTTCGTGCTGTCCAATATGTTTTTTTAACCAGGGCAAACTTTCCTCCCGGCTTTGATAGTGTTTAATCCTATCCTTAGGCATACCATTAAGAAGAGCGCCTTGCCCAATATATTCTGCTCGATGTCCAATCGTTACCAATATATCCATTTCCAGTTCCGCCACCCTCTTGCCAACCTGAATATGTCCATCCATTTCATAATTCCCCAATTCCAGCATATCCCCTAAAACGGCTACAGTCTTTCTCCCTCTACTAATATCTTTACAGACTTCCAGTGCCGCCATCATTGATAATGGATTAGCATTGTAGGTATCATCAATGACTGAGCCCCCTGTCGGGAGATTGATAATATTCAAGCGATTGCCACTGGGTTCGTATAGGGCCAGCCCTTTTTTAATGTCTTCAAGGCTTACTCCCATCATATAGGCCATTCCAACTGCCGCTGCCAGGTTCACCGCTAAACGCCTGGCCGGAACCGGACAATAAATATTTTCAATATTACCCTCTATTCTTAATCCAACATTTATACCAGCTCTATCATTCTCGACCTGAACAACCTGAAAATCACAGTCATTTCTATACCCAAATGTATATTTAGGGTTTGGGTATCTTGAGGCAGTCTTGAGCAGCAATTCGTTGTCGCCGTTAATAAGAGCAAATTTGTCCTCGGCAATAAATTCCAGTATCTCACATTTGGCGTGAGCGATATTCTCCATACTCTTCATTGTTTCAAGGTGAACCGGCTCAATATTGGTGATAATAGCATAAGTAGGTCTGACAATCCTGGCCAAGTTAGAAATCTCACCAGAAGCACGCATGGCCAACTCCACTACTGCGGCCTGGTGCTCTCCATCCATGCTCAGTAAGGTTATCGGCAAACCAATCTCATTGTTAAAATTCCCTGGGGTTTTTAATGTTTTATAAACCGGAGCCAGGCAATCAGCTAGCATATCCTTGGTGGTTGTTTTACCTACACTTCCGGTTACTGCTACTACCGGAACAGCAAATAACCGTCGATATCGTCCCGCTAAGTTCTGTAAAGCTTCCAGTGTATCCGTGACCATAATTACCGCTCCCGGCTTGCCACCTGTGGGCATCTCAACCGGCCTGGATACTACCACAGCAGCCGCTCCAGCCTCCCAAACATTAGCGATAAAATCATGACCATCAAAGTTCTCACCCTGCAATGCAAAAAACAACCCTCCGGGCTTTACTTTACGGGAATCAGTGTTGATTCCCTCCACCCAGCCCTGTTGGTTGCCTGCCATAACAATTCCGTTCACGCTATCGACTACAAAATCTAAATCCAGCCTCATTGTAAAGCTTTTCCTCTCAAGAACTCTAGAGCTACTTTTCTATCATCAAATTCCAACACCTGATCCTTAACCAGTTGATAGGTTTCATGACCTTTACCAGCGATAATTACCAGGTCGCCTTTTTTCGCCAAGCAAATCGCTTGATGAATGGCCTCCCGTCTATCCACTATTTTAGCGTAATGTGAATTCTCTATTTCCTTCAGACCGGGAATAATGTCGTCAAGAATCGCTTCCGGCTCTTCGCTGCGGGGATTATCCGATGTAACAATACAGAAATCACTATACTGGGCCGCTATCCTACCCATCAAGGGTCTTTTCTTTCGATCCCGGTCGCCTCCACAGCCAAAAACCGTAATCATCCGGTTTTCTAATATTTCCCGACCTGTTTTCAGAATATTTTCCAATCCATCGGGGGTGTGAGCATAATCAACTATTACTGTAAAATCCTGACCACAATCTACCTGTTCAAACCTGCCTGCCACTCCCGAAACATTTTCTAAAGCAGTCTTAATGACAGCTGGTTCAATTCCTTCCTTCAAAGCAAAAGCAATTGAAGCTAGGGCATTATATACGTTGAACAAACCGATCAACTTCATTCCAATGTTAAAACTGCCATCCCGATATACTACTGTAAACTCTGTTCCTTTGAGCCTGTTCTTCAGATTAATGGCTCTTACGTCAGCTTCATTATTAATGCCATAACTATAATAATTATTGCCGCTGGCCTGCATGAAATCTTGTGAGGCTGGGTCGTCAGCATTGATAATCGCAAACTGACCATCTGGCTCAGATAGTTTTTTAAATAGCTTCAATTTGGACTCCTTATAATTATCCATAGTCAAATGATAATCTAAGTGATCCTGGGTCAAGTTAGTAAATACGGCTGCATGAAATTTTATTTTATCCACCCTGCTCATATTGAGCGCATGGGAAGATACTTCCATAACTAAATAATTACCTTTTTCCTCCCTGACCAGACTTATAAATTCTTCAATATCTAGCGACTCAGGAGTAGTATTGCCCAAAATCCTCTGATTATCGCCCATGCGGGCATAAAGAGTGCCCATGATACCAACCCCATTGCCCTGCTCTTCAAGGATCGCTTTTATTAAATGGGTGCTCGTGGTTTTACCATTAGTTCCAGTAACACCAATTGTCTTTATTTCATGGGAAGGTTGGCAGAAAAAATTAGAAGCGACAATAGCCATTGCCATTCTACACTGAGTAGTGTGTAGAATTGTTATTGCAGGGTGCGACAGAACTTCCTTTTCTACTAAGAGAGCTTTTGCCCCTCTGTGAATCGCCTGTTCTACAAAATCATGTCCGTCCACCTTGAGACCCGCTATACAGATAAATAAGTCACCCTCTTTAACCTTTCTGGAATCATAACTAATACCGCTAATATCCTGGTTCAGTTGACCTGACAGCAATCTATAGTCAATGCCCTGCATAACTTCCTTCAATTGCATACCCATGCCTCCTTTCTGTCTGTCCCTCTCATTTTTCATTATTATTCTCCCAACGGTTGGAATTGAACCTTTACAGTTGATCCACTGGTTATCACTTTACCCGCTTCTGGAGATTGTTTATAAGAAATACCATATCCTTCAGGCAGCAGGTGCAAGCCCAGATCAGCCAAAATCCTAGCTACTTCCTTCATTGATTTCCCTTGTAAATCCGGAACAGTTATCTCCCCATCCTTGTTATCCTTTTTAAACGGCGACAAGTAAATTATAACCTGAGAGCCCTTGCTTAATTTAGTCTGCCCTTTCGGGGTCTGCTGCCATACAATATTTCCTGTTCCGTTGACCTTAGCATTTAAACCCCTGCCACTTATACTAGCCAGCGCATCAGCCAAAGGTAGGTTTACCACATCCGGGACCACCACTTTTTCTTCTGGCACCTGAACCTGTTGGCCTTCCTTCTGTCGCAGTGGTACTTCTAAGTATCTCAAAGAATCATTAATAATTTCCCGGGCTGCCGGAGCTGCTACCCAGCCACCATAGTAAGGATAACCCTTCGGAGCATCAACCACCACTAGGCATACCAAACGAGGATCATCAGAAGGAGCGAGACCTATAAATGAAGACACATATTCATTCGCCAGGTAACCTCCACCAGGGGCAATTTTTTGCGCGGTGCCGGTCTTACCACCCACATGGTATCCCTCTATATAGGCCTTCCAGCCGGTCCCGTTGGTTACTTCCCCTTCCAGGATTACGCACAATTCCTTGGCCGTATTTTCAGCAATCACCTGTCTTACCATTACCGGTTCGTTCGTTTTAATAACCTTGCCATCGCGATCCAAGACCTGTTTCAACAAATGAGGTTTCATCAATTTGCCGTTATTTGAAACTGCCGATACCGCACTAATCAACTGTATAGGGGTTACCGCATTGGCCTGCCCCATCGCCATAACAGCCAGATCTATCTGTTTAGCGCTGGCCTTGGGCACCAAAATCCCTTTGGCTTCCCCGGGGAGGTCTATACCTGTCAATTGCCCAAAGCCAAAAGCATTGAGATATTGATAGTATTTTTCCAGACCTAATTCCAGGCCCACTTTTACAAAACTTACATTACAAGAGTTCTCAACAATTTGAGCAAAAGTCTGATCCCCATGTGCCTTGCGATCAGGACAGCCTATAGTCTCTACTCCCACCTTAATATAACCCGGACAATAGAACTGGGTATTGCGGTTTACTATGCCTTCTTCCAAGGCCATGGCAGAGGTGGTAATCTTCATTGTTGATCCCGGCTCATAAGCATCATTTATGGCAAAGTTCCTGCGGTTTATAGCCGGGGAATCACCATAACTATTAGGATTAAATGTTGGCCGAGACGCCATCGCCAATATTTCTCCGGTTTTAGGATCCATAACGATAGCTGCCGCATTTTTCGCCTGCCGCTCCTTGAAAATTTTATCTAATTCCCGTTCAGTAATGTATTGAATTGTTTCATCGATAGTAAGAACCAGATTCCCACCATCAACAGGTGGAATGTATTTATGAGTAGCCTCGGGAATATCACGACCGGCTGCATCATGTTCGACAATAATTCGCCCTTTGGTCCCCCCTACCAGGTTGTTATAGAAATTATCGATTCCCTCTAACCCTGTGTTATCGATACCCGAAACGCCCAGGATGTGACTAGCCAGGGTTCCTTTAGGATAAAAACGACGGCTCTCTTCGGTTAAATCGATTCCCGGCAGCTTCATATCCCGAATTTGTTTGGCCTGTTCGGGGGTAATTTGACGCTTAATCCATTCGAAAGAACTGGTCGCAGTTACTCGTTTAAATAAACTCCCTTGATCCATGCCCAGAACCTGAGCGAGCTTCTGGGCAACTTCCTGCTCACGTTTGGAGCGACGGATTTCTGCTGGTATGGCATAAACAGAATCAGCGCTGATGGAGATCGCCAGTTCATGTCCATTACGGTCATAGATAATACCCCGCTTTGATTCCACCGGTACATCACGCATTCGATTCTGAGTGGCTTTTGCTGATAGTTCCGCCCCTTGCACAAATTGAACCCAGAAAATTCTAACTCCCAAAAGGCAAAAACCGATGGTAAATAAGAAAAAAAGCGTTGCTATACGCTTTCTAACTAGCAAACCGGTAGTTTGCATATATATGCCACCTCATTTAATAATATTTAATAAGTATTCTGGGCCAAGCGTGACAGACTACTATAAACCTTAAGCAACAATTTTTGGCTTATACTTTTATCATCTGTTGTACTCGTTACGGTCTTAGCTATATTAATCGGTTCTGCTTTAACTTCCATGGCTATCGATTTATTTAAATCCGGCTTATACATTCCAAGATCCGCAACCGCCACCTGTGCCACTCTATCCAGCGAAGTTTTTTGGGCTATCTGGTATTCCATTCTATTATTGGCAGTCTCCAGGTTTTGTATATCCTTTTCCAGATTTCCAATTTTGTATCCTAATGAGGAACTACTCATGCAAAGAAAAACAAGGATTAAAGCATATCCAAAAATAAAAATACTGCTTTTAATATATATTTTTCTCTTATGATTAACCTTTGTAGTGGTTCTTTTAATCCTTCTAACACTGGCTGCTGCTACGGGTAATTTGGAGGCATCCCAATCCCTAGCACAACTAGACTCTGCTTGTAGCATATTATTAAACCCCCCTAGAATTTAGAACTATATTCTGGCTGCCACTCTCAGCTTAGCACTTCTGGAGCGTGGATTAGAGGTGGATTCCTCCGAGCTGGCGATAAATGGCTTACGACTTATTAACTTCAATTGCGCCCGATGCTCGCATATACACATGGGAAAGTCCGGCGGACAAATACAGTTACGCGACTTTTCCTGCATAAACTGTTTCACAATACGGTCTTCCAGGGAGTGAAAGCTTATAACACATAATCTCCCCTTGGGCTTCAACATCTTTACTGCCTGTGGCAATACAGCCTGAAGAGCCTCTAACTCTCCATTTACTACTATTCTTAAGGCCTGAAAACTCTTGCGAGCTGGATGCTTTTCGCGGCAATACTTTCCTGGCACGGCTTTTTTAATTATATCTACCAGTTCCAGGGTGCTTTCTATGTCTTTTTCAGCACGATAACTGACTATGGCTTTAGCAATATTGCGAGCATAAGTTTCCTCGCCATACTTAAAAAGAATTTCTCTGATTTCAGCTTCCCCATAGCCGTTCACAATCTCCCTGGCGGTAAGAAACTGTTCCCGGTTCATACGCATGTCCAGTGGTGCATCCTCATGAAAACTAAAGCCCCGATCCGCCTCATCAAGCTGAAAAGAAGATACCCCCAGATCCATCATTATACCGTCAACTAATTCAACATTTAATTCCTGTAAGACCTGCGTAAGATCTCTGAAATCTGACTGAATAAAGGTAAGCCTGGGATCATTAAAACATAAACGGGTTTGGTTCAGTATATCAAGATCCTTATCAATTCCTATTACCCTGGCATCGGGCTCCAAATTCTCTATTAGGTATCGTAAGTGACCTCCGCCCCCCAGTGTGCAATCAACATAAATTCCATGAGGATCACAAATAAGATTCGCTATGGTTTCCTGCAACAATACGGGTTCATGCAAAATATTTTCCACTCCTACAGGCCCAAACCCACTAAATTCTCGGCGATCTCTTCATAGGACGATTCCGCCGTCTTATTATATTGTGCCCACTTTTCGTTAGCCCAAATCTCTACCCGTGAACCCACTCCAATAATAACTAGTTCTTTCTCAATCATGGCATAATCTCTTAAATTGGATGGCAGGAGTATTCTACCCTGTTTGTCAATTTCCAGTTCCGAAGCCCCGGAAAAGAAAAAACGCGCGAAAGATCTGACATCTGCCCTAGTGAAAGGAAGCGACCTCAGTTTTTCTTCGATTGTCTTCCATTCATCCATTGGATAGAGAAATAAACAATTATCTAAGCCCTTGGTAGCAACAAAGCTAGCACCAAGTTCCTCGCGAAACTTGGACGGCACTATTATCCTCCCCTTCGAATCCAGGGAATGTTGATATTCACCCAAGAACATGCATTCTGCCCCTTGCGGATTATTTTTGGGATGTCACTCCACTTCGCTCCACATCTCTCCACCATATTCTAGTTGCAAAAAGCATATCCCTGCTTTGTGAAAAATGTAACTAAGTTTTTAGTTTTAATTTTTGCTACAAAAACCGTCAAATATTCCTTGCTAACCCCCCTAGGAGCTTACATTTAGTAAAAAGGTCTTGAAATAGGGCACTCCAAAAATGTTACTTTAGACCTATTTTTTCCACAATAATCGTGCATTTACGACCTATGTAAAAGACCTAATTTCTCTGCTAACTTAACTACCACCAACCACCCTCATAGCTGAGGAACGGCAAAACCATAATTTATCGCTTATAAGCGAATTTTTTCGCAATACTATGTTGTCGTAAATTGGAATATATCGAGTATTCCAATTCCTCCGACGGCCATGGATGGCCTAGTGTCGTGATGCCAAGGATGGCAAGGAACGACCGCCTCGTCTTACGAAAAATCCCTCGCTAAAAATCGCAAGTTATTATTTCGCCGTTCCTAAAAAGAAGGTGAGTCGACCTCACCTCTGCTTATCGCAAGTAGAGGTAGGTCGACCCACCTTTTGTCGGTGCGCACGCCACCGCAATATAGTCCATAATCGGCATTCATCCCTTTGTATAATAAGGTCATACGCTTTCGCGTATTACCTTATTACCTAAATCATAAGCATAATCTGTCCTAAATATCCAATCGGTAAAACCTAACATACAGCGCCTGCCAGAGGAGTCGCCGGTTTTAATTAAAGCTGATAAAGTTCGTCCTCATCTAGGAAGTTAATGCCTTTGGCTTTAAAGGCGATCTTGGCTTTCTTGAAATCTTCTACTTTAAAAATTACCAGGGCATCATTTCCGGTCATTCCCAAGAATGCATATAAATATTCAATATTAAGGTTTTCTTCAGACATCTGATCAAGGACATAGGCCAAACCCCCTGGGGAATCAGGCATACGCACAGCAATCACTTCTGTTTCGCTTACAGTGAAACCTGCTTCTTTGAGTATTTTGTAGGCTTTAACTGGATCATTTACGATTAAGCGGAGTATACCAAAATCGGAAGTATCCGCTATGGAAAGAGCCCGAATGTTAATCTGGGCATCTCCCAACACCTTGGTAACATGAGCCAATCGACCGGTTTTGTTCTCTAAAAACACTGAAATCTGTTTGGCCATATCATTTCCCCCTTATATATTTCTTTTATCTATTACCCTTTGAGCTTTACCTTCACTGCGTGCTATAGTTTTAGGCTCTACCAAGCGAACCTTGACCGCAACCCCCAGAGCACTCTCCAAGTCTTTGGATATACGTCGACCTAAGTCTTCCAGTTTCCTGACCTCGTCACTAAAGATACTCTCCGATACCTCCACCTGAACCTCCAATTGATCCAGATTGCCAAAACGCTCCACTACCAAAAGATAATGCGGCTCTACCCCTGGAACATTGAGCAGTACGCTTTCTACCATTGACGGGAACACATTAACTCCGCGGATTATTACCATGTCATCCGAACGCCCCATAACCTTCTGCATGCGCACATGGGTTCTACCGCACTCACACTGCTCACGATTTAAAGTAGTGAGGTCTCTGGTTCTATATCTTATGAGCGGCAGCGCTTCTTTGGTCATAGATGTAATTACTAGTTCACCTTGTGAGCCATCAGGTAAAACCTCTTCAGTCACAGGATCAATAATTTCAACCAAGAAGTGGTCTTCAGCAATATGCAGACCGCACTTATAAGGGCATTCTATCGCCACCCCAGGTCCAATGATTTCACTAAGGCCGTATATATCAAAAGCATTGATACTCAGTTTATTTTCTATCTCCCGGCGCATATTTTCCGACCAGGGCTCGGCTCCGAAAATACCTGATTGAACCTTCAGATCGGACGGTTTTACACCCATCTCACTCATCACTTCTGCCATAAAGAGTGCATAGGATGGGGTACAGGTAAGCAGTGTAGTACCAAAATCCTGCATCAACATAATCTGGCGTTTGGTATTTCCTCCGGAACTCGGAATAACCGAGGCTCCTATCCGTTCTGCTCCGTAATGAACCCCCAGACCGCCAGTGAAAAGGCCATAACCATATGCGTTTTGGATTACTGACCTCTTCGTACCACCCGCACTGGTAAGGGCTCTCGCCATTAACTCAGTCCATATTTCTAAATCCTTTCGGGTATAACCCACTACAGTAGGCTTACCTGTCGTGCCGGAAGAAGAATGGATTCGAACCACTTCTGACATGGGCACGGCAAACAGGCTAAACGGATAGTTATCACGCAAATCCTGTTTGGTGGTAAAGGGCATTCTCTTCAAGTCATCCAGGGTATTGATGTCGTCGGGCTTAATCCCCGCCGCATCAAATTTAGCCTTATAGGCTGGCACAAAGGCATATACCCGATAGGCAGCCTCCTTAAGCCTTCTTAACTGCAGCTCCAGAAGGTGCTCTCTGGGCATACACTCCTTTTCCTTATCCCAATATAACATCCATCCTACTCCCCTCAATGTTTTCCTACAATAATTCATAATTTGCATATAAATTATAGCCGACTAGGGAATGAACACAATAATACTCCCTAATAGCATATCCAAATTATCCTTTATTTTCACAGAGTTTTCAAGGAAATTTACTGCTTTACGCCGTTATAGCCCACAAAAAAACCCCACTGATCCGTGGCGCCGCGAGTTTTAACCTGCAAAGCAGGTGGGTGTTCTCTCATATACTTTATGTGTCCCAGTAATATGGGCTTACAAGTCATATATGAAGACCGAACTCCCATAGTTTTTGTGTTGGCAAAAACTAAACGACTATTCACGTGAACAGCAGGGATATTCTGTTATCTAATAAAATTCCTTAATCAGATAATACCACAGAATATCCTCTGCTTCAATAAAAGACGGCTGTCAATATCTGTGCTTATTTCCATCTAATCAGATTATTTTTCTTTGAGTTTCAAAGATAACTCTCTCAGCTGTTTAGGACTGACTGCTGATGGAGCATTAGTCATTGGACAGGCTGCGCTCTGGGTTTTAGGAAAAGCAATAACTTCACGGATACTATCTCTGCCCGCCATTAGCATTATCAGACGATCAATGCCAAATGCAACTCCCCCATGCGGTGGAGCGCCATACTCGAATGCTTCCATCATGTATCCAAATTTTTCTACAGCCTCTTCTTGGCTTAACCCCAAAAGGGAAAACATCTTTTCCTGCCAGTCCCGCCGATGAATCCTTATGCTGCCTCCACCGACTTCCACCCCATTTAATATCAGATCATAAGCCCGAGCTTTCACTTTAGCCGGGTCGGTATCCAGTAAAGGAATATCCTCCAGGCGGGGTGAAGTGAACATATGATGTACGGCCACATAACGTTTTTCCTCAGCATCATATTCCAGGAGGGGGAAGCCTAAGACCCAGGCAAAAGCAAGCTGATTGGGATCACAGAGATTCAAGCGCCGGCCCAGGTTCAGGCGTAAAACCCCCAAAACACGAGCAACAATGTCTGCTTGGTCGGCACCGAAGAGCAGCAGATCACCGGGTTTAGCATCCAAAGCCTCTAAAATGGTCTGCATCTTATCTTCACTGAAAAACTTAGTTATAGGTGACTTAAGTTCGGTTTCCGTAACATTTATCCAAGCTAAGCCTTTAGCGCCAAATTCGACTGCCATTCTGCCCAAGTCGTCAATCTCCTTACGGGTAAATGAACCACAGGTTCTGGCATTCAACGCTCTAACCACTCCACCCCCAGCAATAGCACTGGCAAAAACTTTAAAATCAACATCTTTTACTAGTTCAGTTATATCAACTATTTCCCAGTCAAAACGCAAATCTGGCTGATCGCTGCCATACTTTAGCATAGCCTCATCGTATGATATACGGGGAAATGGAGTGGGAATATCTATCTGACATCCTTCTTTAAATAGACGGGGCATCATCCCCTCGATCAGGCTGATAATATCCTCTTCATCAATAAAGGACATCTCCATATCCAACTGGGTGAACTCCGGTTGCCGGTCGGCTCGTAAATCCTCATCCCGGAAACACCTGGCAATTTGAAAATACTTCTCCATTCCTGCAACCATCAGCATTTGTTTATACTGTTGGGGCGACTGGGGCAGAGCAAAAAACTCTCCGGGATGAACCCTGCTGGGAACCAGGTAATCTCGAGCACCTTCGGGGGTGCTTCTGCCTAGAATAGGAGTTTCTATCTCCATAAATCCCCGCTCGTCCAGATAATCCCGAATGGACTTGACAACCCGATGGCGCAGGAGAAGATTATCCTTCATTTCAGGCCTGCGTAAATCCAGGTAGCGGTACCGCAGCCGCAGTAGTTCATCAACATCAATACCATTTTCTATATAAAAGGGAGGTGTTTTAGCCGTATTTAAGACCTCCATTTTTTCCACATATACTTCCACCTTACCCGTCTTAAGATTCGGGTTTTCGGTATCTTGCGGGCGAGCTTGGACTTTACCCTTTACTGCAACCACATATTCGCCGCGCACACTCTCTGCCAGGTGAAAGGATTCTTCGTCCAGCTCCGGGTTGAAGACCACCTGAATAAGGCCGGAACGATCCCGCAGATCAATAAAAATAAGACCTCCATGATCCCGTCTGGCATCCACCCAACCATTTAGAGTTACTTGCTCCCCTACCTGCCCCATATCAATATCAGTAGCGTTGTGTGTCCTCTTCATTACTCTATTGTCCTCCCCATCTATGTCAATATATCTATTATTGCTGGGATTAGTTGTTCTGTTTGCACTTCAAGCTGCTCCCGCGAGCTCATATTCCTGACTGTAAAACAACCCCGGTTCACTTCATCCTCTCCCATTAGAATCACGATGCGTGCGCCCAGCTTGTCAGCATATTTCATCTGCGCCTTCATGCTCCGCCCGGTATAATCTCTATCCACCATTATTTTCGCTTTTCTGAGCCTATCCAACACCTGCATGGCCTGGTTATCATATTTTTCATCCAGGACAGCCAGGAAAACATCCAACTTGCTATTGGGCTCTTCGCGATCAGGCAAGCTGTCTAAAGCCAGAAGCAGGCGCTCCATACCCAGTGCAAAACCAATTCCGGGTATATCCGGACCCCCACATGCTTTTACAAGCCCATTATACCGGCCCCCGCCACCCACTGCACTCTGAGCTCCTATACTTGGAATATGTATCTCAAAGGCGGTGTTGGTATAATAATCCAGGCCCCGCACCAGATTATTGTCATGCAGATAATTAATGCCGCTGTCCTCCAGTGTCGCCTTAACTAGAATATAGTGTTCCTGACAATCATCGCAGAGGCTGTCATATATGTAAGGAAATCCGGCAATAGCCTGGTGACAAGACTCAACCTTGCAATCCAATACTCGCAGCGGGTTCTTCTCATAGCGAGACTGGCAGTCAATACATAGTTTTTCCTTCACTGGGCTGATGTGATCTATTAGTTTTTGCCGATAGCTTTCCCGGCAGAGCGGACATCCTACTGAATTAAGATGCAGTTCATAATCACGCAAACCTAGATTGCTCAGGATTTGCACCAGGAACATTATGACCTCTGCATCCAGGTAAGGGCTGTTGCTGCCAAAAACCTCTGCCCCAGATTGGTGAAACTGCCTGAATCTACCGGTCTGAGGCCGGTCATAACGAAACATGGGGCCGCTATAGTACCATTTTACCGGCATAAGCCCTCCATACACACTGTGTTCAATCAGAGCCCGCACACAAGAAGCGGTTCCCTCCGGTCTTAGGGTAAGGCTGCGGTTGGATTTATCCTGGAAGGTATACATTTCCTTGGTAACAATATCAGTAGTTTCACCTACGCCACGCTCAAACAACTCAGTATGCTCGAAAATGGGCGTCCTTATTTCACTGTAGCCGAACAAGCGTGCAGTTTCCTGGATTACTTGCTCAATGTACTGCCACTTTTGAGAATCAGGCGGTAAAACATCATAAGTACCCCGGGGGGCTTTTACCTGCATCTTAAAATCCTCCGAATTCATGTATTCTCTGGATAATTCTAATTTAAGGCTCTAAGCTTGTCAACTTTACGGGCGATCAGCCTGTCCAGTGTTTGGATGTAGCTATTTGGGTCTTTAGGGTTATGGAAAGACGTCAAAGACCAGTCAGCAGCATTCACAAACTTACTGCTAGCCCCTCCCCCCAAAGCAATAATGGTCTGCCGCTCCTCTATCATCTGAATATTATAAATGCAAAAACCGTCATCCTGCGCATAACCAAGATTCTCCATGCTGGCTTGCATATACTTCTGCCGATAAAGATAATACGGACTGTAGCCATGCTGAGTGAAAATCTGGGCTAAAAAGCTAACTCCCTGTTCGACTTCGGCAACTCTATCCAGAATATTCGATCTTCCTTCTGTCTCTGCCATGGTTGATCCCCTTTTCACTGCCAGAGTATGCACCGTTACATTATCCGGCTTCAAATCCAACACTCTTGCAGCGGTCGACTCCAAGTGCCCAGCATTTTCACCCGGCAAGCCTACAATCAGATCCATATTTATATGCTTAATTCCGGCCGAACGCGCCCATCCCACTGCTTGGTCAACTGATCGGCTGTCATGGTTGCGGCCTATTAAACGAAGGGTATCATCATTCATCGTCTGAGGATTAATACACACCCGGTCCACACCGG
Source organism: Firmicutes bacterium HGW-Firmicutes-15 (assembly GCA_002840245.1). Lineage (GTDB taxonomy): Bacteria > Bacillota > Syntrophomonadia > Syntrophomonadales > Syntrophomonadaceae > PHAA01. The sequence continues at coordinate 15,932 of PHAA01000010.1, read as the reverse complement.
CCTGTTTCAGCAGCTCCAGCTTGGACAGTGATAAGGTATCTGGCCTGCCTGCTTCTACTGTTACCTCAACGGTTGCTCCAGATATATACTTACAGTGCAATACGTCGAAAATCCTAGCCAGATCGGTTTTATTCAAAACAGTAGGGGTGCCTCCCCCCAGATAAACCGTTTGCACAGATAAGCCGCTGCGCTCGATATAATCTCCTATTACATTCATCTCTTTTAATAGGGCCTCTAAAAAAGGACTTATATCCCTTTTATAATCCCTTAAGACAGCCCCTGGAAATGAACAATAATAACAGCGGCTGGGGCAAAAAGGTATGCCTATGTAAATACTTACTTGCTTTTGCGCCTTAGCAGCAGACAGTAAAAAGGGACGATTGGCATTGGCTACACCAATAAGCAGATCAGCTTTTTCAGGGGTCAACAGATATACCTTTACCAACTTAGCCACGATAGAGTCAACATCCCAACCCTCATCCAGAAGCCGATGCACTATCTTCACCGGCCGAACCCCCGTAAGAATGCCATATGCATTGAAATTTCTATCCAGATGCTTACAAAGCAAACGGAAGATAAATATTCGCGCCCGGCTCTTCATTTGAGGACTCAAGTCAAATCCATCAAGACTTAAAGGATAACTCTCCCGCTCCTCGGTAACTTTGCCCTTTATACTTATATATCCAGAAAAAAGCACTTGCTCTCCCAGTTCCGATAAGGTTAATGCAAGGTAATCGTCTTCTGCCCTATATCGTCCCTCCCGCAACTCATAGCCTGGAAAGGCCATCCTTATTAAATCGTGCAGGCTATTAAATAATTTGGGTGGTTGAATATCAATCTTAAGCAACATGGGCTGCCTCCTTAGAAATTAGGAACGGCAAACAATTAGTTGTCGCTGTTCCTATTTGTCATCAGTTTCTCCCCCATCACCGAATACCGGTATAACCTCTCCTAAAAATGTTGGTTGAGGTTTTATGATTTTAGCCAGCCAGAAATCCTTATTCCGAGCCGCCATTTCCCTCAACTGATATTGACCCATAACCGGCCCATAATCATGGAGGTCAGAAGCAACTCCATAAGCTTCCAGACCCAGCGATCGAGCAATGAAAAGCGCCCGCTGCAGGTGATAGTGCTGGGTAACTATAATTAGCTTCTTTACCTGGAAAATATCGCGGGCTCTATACATACTTTCATAAGTACTGAAGCCGGCATGGTCCATGAAAATGCCCTGACTGGGAACCCCTTTACCCTTCAGGAAACTCTTCATAGTATTCACTTCGTCATAATTAGTACGCCCATGGTCCCCACTGACCAGTATTCTAGGAGCCTTGCCCTGCTCATAAAGCTCATAACCCACCGTCAGCCGGTCATTGAGCATGTCCGATACCTTTCCATCCGGAAGAACATAGGCTCCCAGCACCAAAACCACCTCGGCGTCAGGTACCTGGTCAGCACTGAATATGTATTTCTCGCCGGCCTGCTCTACATAGTAATTTGTGAGCCCAAATATCAAGCTCAACAAGATCACTAGCACAAGAGATAAGTATATAAGCGGCTTCTTATGCCTGGCCAATTTTGATTTTCTTTCTGCTAATCTCAAGTCCTTCACCTCAATATAAACCTTAATCCTTTTACTGTAATATGCGTGAAGAGGCTATCCCAAAAGGGACGGCCTCTCCGGGATGCTCCGAAAAATGTTTTATAGCTTATTCGCCGGTGAAATTTGGCTCGCGTCGTTCTAAAAAGGCCTGCAGACCTTCCTGTGCATCCTTGCTTATCATCAAAGGTAGAATTTCCTCGTTTAGACTGCTCAAAGCAGCTTTGGCACCATGAACACGGGCTCTGCGCGCGGAAGCTAAGGCAGCCTGAACGGCCATCGGAGCAGCCTTAGCAATTTTTTCAGCCATTTCTAATGCTCGGTCAAATTGCTGTCCGGGTTCCACCAGTTCCTGAACCAGACCAAGGCGGTAAGCTTCTGGTCCGCTCATCTCATCACCGGTCAAAATGTACCGCATGGCATTGCCCCAGCCAATCTCCTGATACATGCGCACGGTTCCTCCTGCCAATGGAAATATGGCCCGTTTTACTTCTAGTTGGGCCAGCCGCAGGTCTTTGGTTGCAATCCTAACATCAGCCGCAAGCATCAACTCGAAGCCAATAGTGTAGCATATCCCCTGGCATGCCATAACCATAGGCTTCATGCACCGCTTATCCTCATCTACCCCAAAGGGATCGATCATACCATCTTCCAATGGCACCCATTTGCCTGATTCAAAAATTGGTCCCCATTGGGGAAGGTCTAATCCCGCAGAAAAGTGATCACCGACCGCGTACAGCAACCCACAGCGAAGGTTCTTGTTCTGGTTGAGTTCCCCGTAAGCCCTAGCTAGGTCATAATACATGTCAAGGGTAAATGCATTGCGTTTTTCCGGTCGATTGAAACCCATCAGCAAGACGTGACCGCGAGTTTCTGTGATGATATGATTAGTACTCATTTATAATTCCCCCTATATTATTTTATTGATCTGCATTTCTGACGGTTAGTTGGAAGCAATATATGTATGCTCTATTTATTACCTAGTTTTACGAATTCCAATGCCATTAGATTTAACAACAATCAGTTATTCCTATATTCCATTCAATGCATTCGGAACTAATTCACATGCCATTACATACTCATCAGGAGTATAGTAAAAAGTTACTTTATAAACGCGTATATACAAGAATCAAAAATCTGACCATTTTTGCATATACTCTTTTTCAAAACACCTTCTAATTCAAACCCGGCCTTTTCAAGTACTTTTCTGGAACCTATATTGTATGCATATGTCTCAGCAAATATTCTTACAATATCATATTCATTAAAAGCAACTTTAAAAATCTGCTTAACTGCGGCACTCATAATTCCTTTGCTCCAAAAATACTCACCCAACCAATAGCCTATCTCTGCACTTTTGCAGTAAACATCATTTTTCAAAAGCACGCCAATACTGCCAGCAGCCTCGCCATCAACCACAATTGCTTTTATGCATTGACGTGTTTTATCACCATTTATACAGTCATTTATAAACGATTTTGCATCTTCAATGGTATACGGATGCGGAAATATGTTTCGCAAGTTTTGAGCAATATTTTGATTATTGGCATACTTTACAAGGCTTTCGGCATCTCCAAGTTCCCATTCTCTTAATGTAAAATTAATTAAAATCACCTCACCTGATTTTTACTTCCTCGCAAACATCATAATCCAGCAATGTCATTATTTTCATGTTTCGACAGATCTACCAGGAATCCTTGTTATCTGGCAATATATTTCAAAATTATTGCAATGCCCGAGAAAGCTGAATGCAAAAAAGCTTTCCATTTCCTCAGAGAGGTGAGGGACTTGTCAATTCATCTTATGGGTTGGAACTTCTTACTGTAAAAAAGGATTGTACTTTCTTTCAAAACCAATAGTAGCAGCCGGGCCGTGACCTGGATAATACACGTGCATTATTCCTTAATCACTAAGACGAGTAAGAAAATTTGGATAATTCATGAAATTTTCAGGATATTTTCAGTTTCAGGTGCTACGCTTATCTTATCATTCGTTCATAAGGAGGATTATTTTATGGAAATAACTAGTATTGGTATGAATTACAATAACACTCCGGCCAAATCAGAATCTGTGAAACAAGCGTCAGCAACGGAACAGCAAGAAGTGAATGTCAGCAAAACAAAAGAAGTCATCGCTGATTCATTTATTAAAAGTTCTGTTACGGATGCGATCAGCAAACGAGACGAAAGCACACTATCAAATACATCTCTGGATGTTTTTGCATCTTCAAAAACAAACCCACAAGGAGCAACGGACAACACATCTTCGGATTCTAAGCTTGCAACTGCCAAACTGCCCATAGAAAAACCGACAGTATCCGCTAATTCAAATACTGAAGTTACTGCTGCGAATGCAGGCGTTATAAGTGATGTAAGCACTGAGACAACCAAGAGTGCTATCGCAACTGTAACATCCACTTCAGAGTATACGGCTGCCGAAATCGCAGAATATGATTTGGACGGAAATGGCGTGATTGATGCACAAGAGGAAGCCAAAATGAAAGCAGCTCAAGTTAAGGAAGCATCCAAAGATGGGCTGTCATTCGAGCAAATGGAAGCAAAAGAAGCATACGAAACTGCTAAAACACAATTGTTGTCATTAGAAGATGAATCCGTAATTAATGAACAGATCTAATGCAGGTATTATGTGCAAGGACCCTGTCTCTTTGTCACACAAAGAAAAGACCAGCATTATTATTTCCTGCCGGCCTTAAAATAACTTGGTTTTCAGACAGCCTTACACCTTAAATTTCATTACCAGCATATTTAACTTCTCAGCATTCTGGGCCAACTGGCTGGTAAATTCAACTACTTCTGCAAGCGACAAGCTTGTATGTTCAGCGCTGGACGCTATTTCCTGAGCTCCCCTGGCACTCTGATTTACAGTAGTTGCCACTGAACCTATCGCCTTACTAACATCATTTACGGATGACATTACCTGTTGGCTCATGTTACTGACTTTGTCGGTCAGCATTAAAAAGGAATTGGCATCAGCAGCGTAACGTCCACCCACCTTTACCATGGTTACATAATCTTTAAATACCTTCTCATTAACAAATTCCAGTAATTCATTGGTATGTGCAATCAAATTGTTTATCGATTTTTGTACATCACCGGTTAAACCTTTAATGTTATGAACCGTATTTGAAGAATCCTCAGCTAATTTACGCACTTCATCAGCAACTACTGCAAAACCTCGACCCTGTTCACCTGCCCTGGCAGCTTCAATCGCTGCATTGAGAGCCAAGAGGTTAGTTTGCCCAGCAATACCAGCTATAGTATCCGCCATGGTAGAAATCTCATTCACCACATTAGCTTCTTCAATAGACTGGTCTACTCTAGCTTTAATTTCCTTGTATAAACGTTCTGTCATATCGGCAGCTTCTTTTGATTCTAGCTCAACCATCTTAGCTCTTGCTCCAATATTCTTAGCAGTCTCGGAACCGTCTGCTGCTTCCGCAACTAAGTTAGAAAGCGCCAAGGTCATATCTTCACCGGATGCGTTTACTTCTTGGGCAGAAGCGGAAACGGTCTCTAAACCAGCGGATATTTCTTCGGTTGCTGCGGAAACTTCTTCCATATCGGCAGATACGTTTTCTGCTGTAGCCGACAATTGCTGACTGGAAGCAGCCATATCCTGGGCTGCCAATGCCAATTCCGATACCATGGCTCGCATGTTCATTGTGGTAGTATTAATAGATTTCGCTAATAAACCTATCTCACCTCCATAGGCTAACCACTTCTCCGGCACGTCGTATGATAAATTGTATTGGGCAATTTGCTTAAGTTGAGACGCAGCCAAACCGATAGGTTTAGAAATGCTGCGAGCTATATACCATACCACTAAAAAGAAAACAGCAAATGCCAACAAGCCAATACCAATGAACAAGTATATCATCTTATATGTATCTGTCAGTATCTCTTTAACAGGAACAGCCAGGCCAAACGACCAAGGAGTTGAAGTCGAACTAATCCTAATTGGTACAAAAACCCGTAAAACATCTGTGTTAAGAGCTATGGAGTAATCAGTTTGACTAAACACTTTTCCCGCCTTGATGGCCTCCTGCTGTGCTTTGTTTTTCTCAGATATTTGAATTAGAGTTTGACCCACGGCATCTGTTCGGGGATGGGCTACATAGACACCTTCATTAGAGGTAACCATCCCATAACCAGTATCATACGCCTTAACCTCGGCAGTAAGGTTTTGAATTCGTTCCAAATTTATATCAATTCCAACTGCCCCCAGGAATTCGCCATTTTTTAATATTGGTACACTTACTGTAGTTTCCCAGTATTCTTTACCCCCTGGCTCATATGCGTATTTATATGGTTCTGTGAAGGTTTCCTTTTTGGTTTTCTTGGGAATCGTATAATAACCAGAGTCTGGAGATGTTTCATCCATTGTGGACACGTCAGGCTTAATAACTCCATCGCTGCGATAATAACTAGGCATGAATCGCCCCGAGGTATCAGAATTAAGAGATCTGCTATTTGATCTATCATTTCCATCCACAGCATTCGGTTCCCATATAGTCCACACACAAAGAAAGTTGGGATTTCCTTTCAAGGTATTTTCCAGCATCATGCTAAAAACTGCCCTTCGATTCTCAATCGGAAATTGCTCATATCCCTGAAAATTTTCAGCCAGAGTCTTAGCGACTCCTAATGCTGTATCCAATTCTCCTTTAATCAGGTTAGCATTATCTTGAGCTTGAAACTCGGTTGATTTATAGGCATTGGTCATCGCAGAATTGTGTGTTTGGGTTATAACAATGGCCATTACGACACAGAAAACGAGTAATACTGCCGATAGAATCATAACCAACATGCGGTTTTGCAATTTCATTTTTATAAACATGGTCGCCCCCCTAATCACGTACTTATCCTGTTGGATATATACTGCCTAATTATATATACCAAGGTAAATTTTTGCCAGTATGGCTTTTCGCATCATTTGTGAAAATGGTCACTAATTGTTGTGAATAAACAATAAAACAAGGAAATATCGGTTTAATTTATTCCCCTGTCTTATAAAATAAAAAGCTTCCCATTCCTCAAAGAGGTGAGAAGCTTGTCAAGCATCTTAAAAATTGAAAGCTATTGCTGTAAAAAAGGATTGTGCTTTCTTTCAAAACCAATAGTAGTAGCCGGGCCGTGACCTGGATATGCAACTACCTCGTCGTCATAACACAGGAGCTTTTGTTTTATATTTTGGATCAGATCTTTATACGATCCTCCTGGAAAATCGGTTCTGCCAATGGAGCCTTGGAACAAGGTATCACCCACAAAAATTATATCACCGGTTTTTAGGCATATCCCTCCCTGGCTGTGACCGGGGGTGTGAATTACCTCTAATTCCACCGTGTTGCCAATTTTAATAATATCACCTTGATCAACAAATCTGTCTGCAGCGGGACTGGTTACTTTGGAGCCCATTAAAAAGGAGAAATTGGAAGCAGGATTAACCAACATTTTCGCATCTTGTTGATGAATGAGTATCTGTGCTCCGGTCGCTTCTTTTACACCACGGTTACCTCCTATATGGTCAATATGCCCATGGGTATTAATAATATAGATGGCCTTTAGATCGTTCTCTTTCAAAAGATTGACAATGGCTCGCGCATCTCCTCCCGGATCGATGACTGCAACCTCCAGAGTTTCCTCACAACCTACGATATAACAGTTTTCTCCCATGCTGCTTATCTCTATTCCCTTTAAAATCACGCCAATACCCTCCTAATACATTTTGCGTACCTGATGATTACCGCCTACTGACTATTCGCTTCTAGTTTCTCCGGGTAATACCCTCCTTACTTCCATTATACCTTTCACCTTTTGTATTCTTTGCTTCACTGCATTCAAATGACCTATATCCATGATTTCTATTTTTAAATTCATTACCGCCAGGCCATTTTTAGTAACCCGCGAAAATACTGAATTTACTGGTATTCTCATATCGGCTAATACTGTCATAACATCAGAGGTCAACCTGGGTCTATCCATAGCGTCAACCTCTAGTTCCACTATATATATCCCTCTCTCAGCCGCCCACTCTACTTCCATCACTCTGCCATTTTCATTACGCAAATAATTTTGCAGGTTGGGACAATCCTGCCTATGAACGGATACACCTCGCCCCCTGGTAATATAGCCCAGAACCGCATCGCCTGGCAAGGGGTTGCAACAGTGCGCCAGCCTGATGACCACATCATCAACCCCTTTTATCTTAAGGGCAGTGGCCTCTCTTTCCCGGGTTGGCCCCGTATAATTATTAGCTGGAACATTAATGAGATCTTCCACTTGAGTATCCTGGAAATAGATTTCCTTTATTTTATTAATAACCTGGTTCACAGTCAGGCTGCCATCCCCAACAGCAGCATATAAATCATCCACCACCATCAACGAAAAGCGGCCCAAAATCTCGACCAATTTGGCTTCTTTCAACAATTCCTTGGGATCCAGATGCCTCTTTTTTAATTCGCTTTCCAGTAAATCGTGTCCTTTAATAATATTGTCCTGGCGCTGGCCCCGCTTAAACCATTGCTTTATCCGACTGCGAGCCGATGAGGTCTTCACAAAGTTCAACCACCCGCGAGTAGGCCCACTGGAATTCTTGGAAGTTATAATTTCCACAATATCGCCATTGCTGAGTTGAGAATCGAGCGGGACAATACGCCCGTTAACCCTGGCCCCTGTGCATTTATGCCCTACCTCGGTATGCACCCGATAAGCAAAATCTACCGGGCAGGAACCTTTAGGAAGCTCAATAACGGCTCCCTTAGGCGTGAAAATAAAAACTGTATCGTCAAAAAGATCAGTTTTCAGCGATTCCATAAATTCCGAATTATCATTTACATCCTGCTGCCATTCCAGAATTCGCCGCAACCAGGCGAGCTTCTCATCAAACTTTTTGTCGCGATCTTTGGGGTTGCCTGCTTCTTTATAGTGCCAATGAGCAGCTATACCTGATTCCGCTATGGCATGCATCTCCCAGGTTCGGATTTGAACCTCGAAAGGCTCGCCACCCTGCCCAATCAGAGTGGTATGCAGGGACTGATACATATTGGGTTTCGGGGTAGCAATATAGTCTTTGAAGCGGCCAGGAAGTGGTTTCCAAATGGTGTGAATGATACCTAAAACTCCATAACAGGCGGGTACATTATCGACCACCACTCGAATGGCTATCTTGTCGTATATTTCATCAATAGGTTTATTTTGCTTAAGCATTTTTTTATAGATACTATAAATGTTTTTAGGACGTCCAGCAATATCGCCCTTGATCCCTATCTGCTCAAGTCCGTCTTGTATTTGCTGGATTAGAGCATGTACATATTCTTCCCTTTGTTTACGTTTGGTCTTGAGTCTCTTAGCTACTTCGTAGTACATTTCTGGCTCAAGATATAAAAAGGATAAATCTTCCAGTTCCCACTTAAACTTAAATACGCCTAGACGATGGGCCAGTGGCGCAAAAATATCCATGGTTTCTCGGGCGATTTCCCTCTGTTTATTTTCGGATTGAAAATTAAGGGTACGCATGTTGTGCAGGCGATCCGCCAGTTTGATCAAAACCACTCTTATGTCCTTTGCCATAGCCAGGAACATCTTGCGCAAATTTTCTGCCTGAGCTTCTTCGCGGGATTGAAAATCTATTCTACTAAGCTTGGTAACCCCATCTACCAGCAGAGCTATTTCTGATCCAAACTCATCCTCCAAATTTTGATAGTCAAAATTGGTGTCTTCGATTACATCATGCAAAAGAGCCGCACAGATGGAAGCGCTATCCATTTCAATTCGGGTCAAAATCAAGGCTACTTCAACCGGGTGAATGATATACGGTTCACCTGATATCCTTTTTTGATCCCCATGAGCTATCACGGCATAATTATATGCCTTAGCAATTAAATTAAAATCAGCTTTCGGATCATATTCCTTTACCCGATCCAATATCGTTTGGGGCCCCATATATATCACCATACCAAATATTTATTTAGATCCTTCTCCCATTCTGCCAGAACCTGCTTTTCAGCCAAACCCTCCAGATAATAGGGAGAATTGCATATACTACTTATCGCATTATCCACATCCATGGAGTTTATTCCCATAATACTACCGCTTTTCTCAACCCGGCACAAGCCTAAATCCGCTAGGATTCGCATTATTGACTGCAATTCCATTCTCGAATACTCTTGGTGAAGTTCTGCACTTATCTGGCTGGCTAGGCTGTCAATGTTTACTGAATTCAGCCTGCGTCTGTTTTGCACATAGAACCTCAGCACCGCTTGAACGGCATCTATCTCCGGGTATAAACTATTTAAAAAGATATGATTGCGTTCCACACTGTTTCTATCGAAGGCAACCCCAACCTTTATTTCATTATCAACTCTCAGGTTATCAATAAGTGGCGCCAACTCATAACGCCCCAAAGGAGAGTCCGCAAGAGTCACCTCATTGATACTGCCGACATTAGGCCATCCAGACGTGTGAGTACCATCACTCACCAAGATACCGCTATGAACCCCCATAAACTCCCGGCGCACCGCCCGCCGCTGCCTCATATCCGTGAGCCCGGCTTCCACCTTGAGCTCGGGATATTCGTCTCGCAAACTATTTACAGTCCTGCCCAGGTTGGCATACACTAAGGCTCTCCCGCTATTCACCGGCCTATTACTGCTGCGATAAAGAGTAAACTTATCTCTCTGCTCTATAGTCTCTATCTCGCGCTGCCAGCAATTCGATGTGTCCTGATCTGGCGTGGCCAGCGGCCACAAGCGCACCATATAACGCAGGCCAGTGGGAAGACCAAAGCTACTTTCATAATACTGTAAAAATGACCGAGTGGTGAGGAACACCTTACTAGCTCCCTCTGTTAGTTGATTCTGACCCCAAACCCTTTCCTCTCTGCTGAGATGCCCATGCAAGAGTTGTAGATTCTGTTTATCAAAATAGTATTCTAATACTGCCTGGTGTTTTACCAAACTACGATATGCTGGATATACGAAAAGAACCGGGCGCTTTTCTCTTAGTTCATCAACTGTTCGCCTAAAAGCCCGTAGCAGGCGATTAGAATCGCTATCCTCCCCGCTTAAAGTGTCCCATGTAATTGAAGATTTCAAATCCTTAATCTTGAGCTGTAGGCTCCTCTTTCCCCGAAACTCGTTAACGTCCAGTTCGAAAAGTAAATCTTGACTAGATTTTTGCAGGGGATAATCAATCATATCCGACCGATTGAAAGCAATCGCCTCAATATTGTTTAACCCAGTTCTGAATTTCAAATGGGCCCGGTTATTGCCCACCCATACCGGAGTGCTAATCGCACTAGCCCGCAGGACAAAGCGGGGGGCCGGATTGCCCTCGCCGAAAGGCCGCAATAGTTCGATCTCTTCCATAAGCTGCTCACGTATATCTTCTTCATCTATATCCATATCTACCCGGTAGCTTTTGGGTCGCTTTAACTCAATCAGACTCTCTCCCACATACTGCCTGAGTGCTTCTTTAAGGTCATTTAGTTGATCCAGGCCAATACTTAAACCGGCCGCCATTTTGTGACCGCCAAACTGCAATAAAGAGGCACTGGCATATTTCAACGCCCCATAAAGATCAAAACCACTGACACTTCGTGCCGAGCCTCTACCGGTATTGCCCTCCCAGGATATTACTATCGCGGGGCGATTGTATAAATCTGCCAAACGGGAAGCTACTATTCCTATGACCCCCTGATGCCAGCCCTCGCCGCCAACTACCAGAATCGGATCCTCTTCCAGCTTAATATCTCTATCCACCTGAGCCACAGCTTCTTGAAAAATGCCTTCCTCAATAAGTCTGCGCTCATTATTCATGTTGCACAGCAAAATTGCCTTCGCACATGCTTCCTTCTCATCATGTGTATCCAATAATTCGATACTGGTACGGGCCGACCCCAAACGACCGGCTGAATTCAAACGAGGCCCCAGCACAAACCCTACCTGCCAGCTCTGGATTAGCTTGCCTTCCAGTCCGGCTTCTCGTATTAGTGCCCTGAGCCCGGGCCGCTTTGTTTTTCCCAGAGCTTTAAGCCCATATTTAACCAGAATTCGGTTTTCATCTAATAAGGGTACTATATCTGCCACAGTTGCCAACGCTACTAGATCCAGCCATTCATATATTTCTTCTTCAGCTATCCTGCCTGTCCCCAACGCACAGGCCAGCTTAAAAGCTACTCCTACTCCAGCCAGATTAGCAATCGCTTTAATATCATCATTTTTAGGGTTAATAACGGCCCAGGCAGAAGGCTGCTCCGGCTGAGGGGTATGATGATCAGTAATAATCATATCCATCCCTAAGCTCATAGCCCATTTTGTCTCCTCAACCGCATTAATGCCGCAATCTACGGTTATCAGAAGCTGACATCCGTCCCGTGCCAATATTTCTATTGCCTTCTTATTTAAACCATAGCCTTCGCTAAATCGATCTGGCACATAATAATCAGCCTGGCAGCCCAGACGATTAAGGCAGTCTTTCAGGAGAACAATACTGCAAACCCCATCCACATCATAATCCCCATAAATGAATACCTTCTCCTGGCTTTCAATGGCCCTTCTTATCCTATCAACAGCTGCGGCCATCCCTTGCATTTCCATAGGATCAGTTAATTGATCCAAACCCGCATCCAGAAAATTCTGGGCTTCGTCCGCCCCATCCATCCCCCTTTGGGCCAGCAAACGAGATACTACCATAGAAACTCCCAGATGCCGATGAATCTCCTTGGCCACCGCTTCACTATAATCTTGCATCTCCCATATTTTATCCAATACGGTTTATCCTCCCCAGTAAGGTGATTTCATACTTTTCCCATAATATCATTCACTAACACTTATTCCAACAGTTCTCCGGTGAATTCCTATTTACCAACCTTGAGGCGATAGATTATCATTCTCTATCTCTTAATAAAAGTAATAATCTTTAACTAAACCACTGCTTACTTTTCTTCGTTTAAAATGCAATAATAAGTTCATACTAGTATGTTGGGAGATGATTAAATGAAGGAAGAATTTCAACTTCGTATAAATGAACTGGCAAAAAAGAAGAAGACCGAAGGTCTCAGCGCAGAGGAACAAGAGGAGCAAGCTAAACTCTACCGGATATTTATAGATGAAATGAAGATGCAGGTAAAAACTGCTCTGGATAACGATGGCTGCAAACCCAAACAATAATTAGCTTAATAAATAACAATGCTTTTTTACCAGGCGAAGAATCAGAACTTCACCTGGTTATTTTCCGCATGGGGGGACAGACCCTGACATTAACATTAACCAAGTAATATCAAGGGTTAATGTTAATATCAGGACCTGTCCCCCCCGTTTTTCCATAATAATCCTGTGGGATTTTCTAAGCTTTCGACATATAGATTATAGAATTGATTAAGTTGATCAAATATTTTGGAGGTGGGTAGTTTGGCAAGAATCAGGCACATGTATCCCGGAGCTAATACCTGTTACGGTTTTTATTCATTTTATGACCATATCGTCCCTCATGATGCCCACAATAAAATTGTAATAAAAGGAGGTCCTGGGGTAGGTAAATCTACATTCATGAAAATGATTGGCAAAGACTTAAGCGAAGCCGGAATTGACCTTGAATATCACTGGTGTTCGTCCGACAATAATTCACTGGATGGGCTGGTAGCTGGCGACCGGCATCTGTGTCTGTTGGATGGTACTGCTCCCCATGTGGTCGATCCGCGCTACCCTGGGGCTGTTGACTGGATTATTAATATGGGGGACTACTGGGACGCCGAAAAGATTGCGTGCAATAAGAATAATGTTATCAGGCTTACTAAACAGATAGGGTTACATTTTGAGCGGGCATATAACCGCCTAAAGGAAGCTCACTCGACCTGGTGGGAGTTGAGTTCCTACTACCGGGAGGCAATGGATACCACAGCCGTAAACCGAAATATCCTGGCTCTTGCGGATGATTTTCTCCAGCATGCTCCGAAGTCTGGCCAAGCAGCCCGCCATCTCTTCGCAGCTGCCTTGACACCGATGGGCATAGTAAATAAAGTAGATAGCCTGCTGGAAGATAAATGGGCCATCTTTGCAGTTAAAGGAAGGCCGGGGGCAGGTGTTAAGGGTCTTTTTAAACACATAGAAGATATATCAGGTCTTAATGGCATCTATACCGAGATATATCATTGCCCGTTTGACCCGACTAACATTGACTTAATTATCCTCCCCGAAAATAAGGTAGCAATGCTGGACATAAGCGGTCATATCGCTGATTACGAAATAAATTTACCAACTCGCAAATATAAGCGTATGTTGGACTTTGACCAATTCCTGGACAGTTCCGCCATAAACCCTTATGAGGAAAAACTGACTGCTACTAAAGACCGCTTTCAAAATGGTCTGCAGGAGGCTATCGCTTTTATACAAACTGCAAAAAAACTCCACGATGAACTAGAAACTAATTATGTGCCTGCCATGGATTTCGCCAGAATAGAAGACTTCAGAAAAGAACTGGTTGATAAGCTGTTGGAGGAGTTAAAGGAACCCTAGACCTAGTGACGATAGGACATAAAAGGCTGTCCAAAAGTTTAATTCCAATTAAAATAATTTCTCTCCCAATAGACTGAACTGCACCCTGTCAAGTAGACAGTGAGAAAAACAAAAGTTTCTGGGATGGACTCCGTTTTTGGGGTCCATACTTTTTATGACGCTTGTTTAGCCAATAGATGGTCGTGGTACTCATAGGGTGCCCTGGATCCCAACTTGGCTTGCAAGCGCTCATAGTTGTAAAAATAGATGTAGTCTTCAATAGCAGCTTTAAGTTCAACGAAAGATTGGAACTTGCGCAGATAATACATCTCGGCTTTCAGGATGCCCCAGAAGCCTTCAATCGGGCCATTGTCGATGCAGCGGTTAACCCGTGACATGCTCTGTGCCATCTTTGCCTCGTCCAGCTTGGTCTTAAAGACCTTGCTAGTATACTGAAACCCTCTGTCGCTGTGAAATAGTGGTGTAGCGCCAGGATTGTCTAGTATAGCTTGATCAAAAGTTTCAAAAACAAGTTGGTTGTTGTTGCTGTGTCCGATAACATAGGAAACGATACGCCTGTCCTTAAGATCCAGAATCGCGCTTAGATACGCCTTCTGGCTACCGTACTTGAATTCCGTGACATCGGTCAGCCATTTCTCATTGATGCCATTTGCAGCGAAGTCTCGGTTGAGAACATTCTCTGCAGTGATCTGAGGCGTGGATTTAACATAGCTAGGCCTCTTTTTCCGAATAACCGATTTTAGACCCATTATGCCCATTAGTCGATGTATTCTTTTGTGGTTGTATGGATTCTCCGGTCCCCGGTTTATGTACATTGTCATTCTGCGGTAACCAAAGATCCCATTGTATTTCGCATAAAGAACTTGAATCATCCCAACCAGTTCCTCATTCTCCCGTTCAAGCTTACTCTTGGGTCTGGCAAGCCACTTGTAATAAGAGGAACGGTTCATTTTCATAATGTCGCAGAGCAGATGAATTGAATAACCCTTTTCAGAATTCATTTCTTGAATCGTGATGTATTTGCTTTCTTGCCGAACTCTGCTAAGTACCGCCGCCTTTCTACCTCGTCCAATTTTTTTAGCAGTTCATTCTCTATCTGAAGCCGTCTGTTCTCTGCTTCCTTGAGCTTGAGTTCTGCTTGAAGCCTTTCAACCTCAGTCATTGAAGCCGCATCTTTACGTTTACCACGGCGATCCTGCAGGCCGTTTACTCCTTGCTCTTCATATTTACGTACCCAGGCATAGATTTGCTGATAGGAAATGCCGTATTTATCGATTGTTGCTTTATAATCCCTACCGTGGGATATGCAAAACTGTACAGCCTCAATACGCGCTTCTAAATTAGTTGTCCGTCCCCTAGTCATGTAGATTTCACTTCCTCCGCCGCTACTAGCTTTCAAATCTTCATGACCATAATACTTCTTTATCCAATTCCTAATTACCTTTGAATCGCTAACAATATACTTTTTGCATAGATCCACTAATGATCCTTTGCCTGCTAAATATTCCTCTACCACCTGCTGCTTTAGTTCTGCTGAATAAGATGCACATCTTGACCTCGGGGTAAGTCCTTGTGGGCCTTGGCTTTGGTACAGATATACCCAATCACGTATTGTGCTATTGGCTATATCGTATTTTCGTGCAGCTTCAGCTTTTCCAATTTTTCCGGCAAGATAGTCCTCTACTATCTTAATCTTCAGTTCAGGTGGCAGCTTACTCTTATGTGGCATAAAAAATACTCCCCTCTCGGTTCACAGTCAAAATTTTGTTATTTCAACTGTCTATTTTAAGGGGAGCATATCAA
>PHAA01000073.1 GCA_002840245.1 Firmicutes bacterium HGW-Firmicutes-15 | reverse complement strand
AAATTTATCATTCTCTTTTATATCACCAAAGTGACCTTCTGTCTGAATTGACCTAATCTGCCTGTTTATTATGCCTTGTTCACTTTGAATATTTTCATTTGATTCGGCTTTTAGAGATTCCCAATGTTCATTAATTTTCATCAATTTATTCTTATCAAAATCTTTGTTTTCATCATATTTATATAAGCACTGTGCTTTATGTTCACATCCGCTACAATCGTTACATCCATAGACTTCAAAGGTTCTTTCAAAACCACCTTTAGTGCTTACTTCTGTTCTTATATGCTCTAATTGCCTACCATCATGACATTGATAATAATGTTCGTCTTCATTAATTACAGTAGACATGTTATAGTATTTGCCGATATCTTCTTGATAAGCTCTTGTTTTCATCGTTTCATGGGTTTGTAGTTTTATATAGCTTTTGATTTGTTTTTCTTTTAGAAAAATTAGGTTTTTTTCACTACTATAACCACTGTCAGCGGTTACTTCTTTTGGATAAGTTCCAAGTGCCAATTTATGTTTATCTAACACAGGTATTAATGTATTATAGTCGGTTCGATCGTTGCTAATGTAACTGTGGATAATAAAGTAGTTTTCAACGGCGATCTGTAGATTATATGCCGGTTTTAGTTGGCCATTTTGCATATGGTCATCTTTCATTCGCATAAAGGTGGCCTCGATATCGGTCTTTGAATAACTGTTTCTATCCGTTCCCATGATTTCAAAACAGTTTTTATAGTTCATCAGTCTCTGGCCGCAGTCATCAATCTCTTCATATAGTTTTTGAAGTTCGGATTTCTTATGACCTTTTTCATAAACAAAAAGGATTTCTTCACCTTTAGCAATTTTCATCAGTTGAACCTGTAAATTTAATAGCTCAAGAGGCGAGCAGTGATCAATCTCAATGATGCTGTTATTGGAGATTTTTTTATGCTTAGTTAACTTTCGCTCTCGGTTTTTTTCGATAATTTCTCTTACACGGTCCATACCTTCAATAATAAACATTTGTTCTTTGGGTAATTTATATTTTGTGTGATAGTCGCCAGATTTGATGAAGTCATTATATCTGTTATAAAGGCTGTCAATGCTCTCTAATAATCCGGCAAGATGATAGTTGACACTTCCTCGCCAAACGAATGTATATCGATTGGCATTGGCTTCAATCTTGGTGCCGTCGATAAATAAAGCCTCTAACGTTATGAACTCTTCTTTCCAAAGACGGCGTATAAACTGGTAATGCAGGTCATCTAAAATCTCATCTGTGAGCTTGATTTTTATGTAGTCGTAAAATGCATCCCGCTTAGGTTTTTGTCCTTTTGTAAGCCAGATAAAAGCAATGTCTCTTTCACAGAGTTCTACAATTCTATCAATGGCCTTAACACCCCGCATATTAGCATAGGTTAGAACTGCAAACATCATAATAGGATTATAGCCTTTTCTTCCCTTGGTATTATATCTAGCAACTAAGCTAGAATAATCTAATTCCTCCAAAACTTTATTAAGGGTATAGACTGGATCGTCAGACGGTAATCCTATTTGATAAAGATCAAAGTGTATTTTCTGTTGTTCTTTTTCGAAAAATTCGTTATAATAAGTATTCATTGGTAGTTATATTATATAATATAACGGAGAGAAGATGGTTCTTTTTTGCCATCTTTTTCTTTGCAAAAAAATAGTATGACACACAGCGCCATACTATTTTCGATAAGGGCTATTTTCCGACGGCCCCTTTTGCTTTGCTTTACCTAAATATTTGCTATTTTACGCTTCGTCGATTGACGTTGTACGTACTTCAGGTTCATCCACATCTACGGGAGAATCGCCTTGTTTGGTTCCAAGGTAGCTTGGTAAGTCCATACCGGCCATATCAAACATTTCCTGCATTGGAGGGATGGATTTCATCAGACCGGAGAGAAAACCGGCAGTTGATGATTT
>PHAA01000072.1 GCA_002840245.1 Firmicutes bacterium HGW-Firmicutes-15 | reverse complement strand
CATTTTTCACCTTTTTGATGTCAGTATTTACCTGACCTAACCATTATAGCACAGCATGATATTTTGTTCACATGATTTTTGACATTTTGTGAATATTTTCATGAATGCTTCTTCACTTTTATCCGACAAAATCCGACAAAAAAAGGGGCTGTAACGAATAAAGAACCCTATGAATAGAAAAAAGTCGAGAATTCTCAAGGGAGAAAACTCGACTCTTTTTGTTATAATTTGCATATGTTAACCCACAAATTACAAATAGAGTATAAACCAACTCAACTATTTTTGCCAGTAAATGTTGAGCACATGATTGATGAAAGTGATCCTGTGGTAAGTTTTCGAGAAGTGATCGGAGGTCTAAATTTAAGCAGATATATCAAGACTTCTCGAAAAGGCCGACACGATTACCATCCAGAAGCCATGCTTCAATTGATCCTCTTTGGATTTATGGAGAATATCCGAAGTCTGAGGCAATTGGAGAAAGCATGCCAGGTAGATATTCGCTTTATGTATCTTGGAAGAGGAATCACGCCGAGTTTTATGGCGTTCCAGCGTTTCATTGATGAGAAACTAACCGAATCGATTGACGACATCTTCTATGCCATCAATCAGTTCTTCATTGCCAAACAAGAGGTAGATATCCGCGTGCTTCATGTGGATGGAACCAAAATTGAAGCCAATGCCCACAAGTTCTCCTTTGTTTGGAAGAAAGCGGTATTGAATCATCAGGCCAAACTGTATCTGAAAATAAGCAAATTACTCAAGGAAGCCGCGATTGAGTTTGATGTTGACGTTGAGATAAGAGAAGCGTATGAGCCTCAACACCTCGAACCGCTGCGAATGATGTTAGAACAAGCGGTTGAAAAGGATGGGATTGCGTTCGTTTATGGAAAAGGCAACCATAAACCCAGGATCCAACGAGCTTTTGAACGAGTCACCGAGTTTCAGGATAAGTTGAAAGAGTATCAAAATCATCTGTTGATCTGCGGAGACAGAAACAGTTATTCCAAGAGCGATCATGACGCAACGTTTATGCACGGCAAGGAAGACTATTATAGTAAAACAGGGATTTTTAAACCCTATTACAATGTCCAAATCGGTGTCAGTAATGAGTACATCCTGCACTATGGTATCTATTCCAACCCGACGGACACCAAGACCTGGATACCCTTTTTTGATGAATTTTACAAAAGATATCGGATGTATCCCAAAACACCGGTCGCCGATGCGGGGTATGGAAGCTATGACAACTACATGTACAATCTGTCTTGTGGCATGGAATTATCGATGAAGTACAATACCTTTTCCAAGGAAGAAGAGAAATCCTTTCAAAAGAATTTGTATAATATCAAAAACATGAGACTGGAAGAGGACCGATTGATCAGTGAAGACGGCCAAGTATACCGATACTCTCATGAATACCAAAAGAACACGGGCGTTTACCCCAACATCAAACAGGTGTATGTCCATCAAGCTTGGGAAGAATCTTTCAAAGAAAAAGGGATTCCACAAAAAATCAGTCGCGACATTGTCTTATTACAAATGCAAGACCATGCCAAGCAACTCTTGAAAAGCGAAGAAGGAATCCAATTGAGAATCCGGCGTTCCATTGAAGTCGAAGGTGCCTTTGGCGATATAAAAGCGAACTGTGAGTATACACGGATACAACGGCGGGGATTCAAGGGTGTAAGCACAGAGATTTGCTTGGTTCTAATCGGATACAATGTTAGAAAATATCATGCAAAGAAGCATCGCATCCTGAACTAAACACCGTAAAAATCTTCATCCATTGAAAAGTTCTTTTTGTGTACGCAAAAATATATACAAGATCAATTTCAGCACCTTTCTGATCATGATTCACCTCTTTTTATATACTCAGGTCGCAAAAAGTCAAAAAAAAGAGCTGTAGCTCCATAAATAGTTGAATTTAACTATCTATTTCGTTACAGCCCCTTTGAGTAAACTATTTAGCAGCTAAATCTTTAGCAGC